>JBFRWD010000101.1:0-5989 GCA_051439425.1 Synechococcus sp. | reverse complement strand
GCCATTGCTCTGTCCATGGGCGGGCTGATGTGGTGGAAACGCCGTTAAGAGAGGGGATTGATGAAGCGTAATACTGCAATCTTGGTTGCTGTTGCACTAGTCTGCAGTTTTGGGATCGCCGTTTTGGAGTTTGGGCCCCAGAGGGTTCAGCAACAGAGACGCGTGCAAAGCGAGCAATTGCTGCAGATTCCCCCCGAAGAGGTCAAGAGTCTGACTATCCAGAAAGCTGATGAAACCATTGTGCTGGATCGGATCGGGGACAGTCGTTGGCAACTGCTGCGGCCTTTAGAAACGCAGGCGGAAACCGGTACCGTTCAGTTGCTGATCGAGGGGCTCGTCTCGGCAGAAGCCCCCCCGATTGGCGGGGGCGAGGACTCGGCTACCGTAGACTTGGATGCTTTTGGGTTGGCTCTCCCCCAGCAGACGCTGATTGTAGAACGCGAGGAGGGGGAATCCAGGATCTTATTTGGGGACAACACCTTTGATAATTCGGGTATGTACGTTCAGGTGGATAGCGGCCCCATTCGTATTCTCGAACTTAGCTTGACCCCGCAGCTAACCCCAAGTTTGTACGCTCTGCGAGACAAATCCCTGACAGATTGGGCAGTTGCCGACCTACAGACCTTTGAGGTGGTAACTCAGGATGAGACGATTGCGCTGGTTCGCCAGGACGATAGCTGGCGACTGGAGAATCGACCCAATGTTCCTTTAGATGCTTCTGCCTTTGCGGATACCCTCTCGCAGGCGTCGTTTTTGCAAGCCAGTCAGTTTGTTGCGGAAACTCAATCGGAGTTGGCAACCTACGGGCTCGATTCCCCCACGTTGGTACTGAAAGCGGGCCTTGCAGACGGCAGTACCCAGACGTTGGCTATCGGTTCTGAGATGAAGACGGACCCCAGCTCTGTTTACGCTATCTCTAGCGAACGGGATGGGGTGGTTGGCATTGCAACCACTAATCTCGATACCATTGCTAAAACTGAGTTCGAGCTGCGGGATGGCAGCTTAGGCCCCATTTCCTCTTTCCCTACCGGCAAGATTGCGATCGTCTCCAGCGATCCTGCACTCAGTCGCTCTTTATCCCCCGCCACATCATCAGACGCGGGTTCTGAGCAATGGACGATCTCCGATGACCCCGATCGTCTCATCTCCATTGATGCCTTCTTGACCCCCTTGAGCGATGCCAGGGCCAAGCAATTTCTTCCTGCGGACGATGCTACGGCCACTGTTCTGTTGGAAAACCCATCGTTTTCGATTGAACTGTCACCGCTCGAAGGGGTGGCGAACGATCCTTTGATGCTGGAGTTTGCCCCCAGCGAAACCGAGCTGTACGTGCGCACCAGCTACAATTCCGATATTTTGCTGCTCGATCGCCAGTTCTACGACTTGCTTGAGACAGCGATCTCAACATTCAAACCTGCAACTTAACTTTAATCAGGGACTTATCGCCTTGGGCATGCGGTTCGGGTTCCGGTAAGAAGGGTAAGTCGAATTGTCCTCAAGTGCAGGACAGACAGCTTGGCAGGTTAGAGAGCAGGTAATATTCCCTAGGATTTGCTGTTGACAGGTCCGCAAATCCATTCGAGCTATGGCATTTCCTCCACAGATGGCAGAGATCTCAGGGTGAGTCTGGGTAAGTTAGCGAAAACTAATCCATTGAATCTAGGCTTATAGACTTTTCAATCCCGACGGCGCCAGTCTCGGTTTGGCAGTCTAGAACTTGAAATGCCCTACGCAGCTCGATCGTCGCGATAGATTCTCGGTGCAGTATTAGCCACAGATTGCATGTTGAAAGGAGACAGTAGATGCTCGGGCGGTTGTTGAAATGGGGAGCGCTACTGTTGCCGGTGGGGACGATCGCCCTGATGACCCCTGCGAGAGCTGGACTTCATCAGCTCGTGACGGAAGCCGATATCAATATCCTTTTCCAAAGGATGAATCCTATTCAGAAGAACTCGTATTCATCTCTGGAACGCAAGGAGATGAACGAGATTATCCTGACGCTAATTGAGACCGGAATCGATGTTTATTTCACCGATGATGACCTGGGTTCGCTTGGCGGATTTTACGAGCCCGGTCGGGGTCTTGTGGTGATTACCCAATTGGGTTTGAGCTACGATACGAAGCTCACTTTGGAGGTACTGCGCCATGAAGCATTTCATGTCGTGCAGGACTGCGCATCCGGCCAAATGGGTGGGGATGTGGCTGCAGTGGGATTGGCCATTCCTAACTACGCCACGGAGCGGTTTGATGCGGTTAAAGATGGCTATCACAATACCTACACTCATAATCTAGAACGGGAAGCCTATTATGTTGAACGACTGCCGGGATATGCCACGTATGGTTTAGAGGCAATCTGCCTGGGTCGAGATGTCACTGCTCCAGATTTGCGCAATGCCTCAGCTCCGCCCCCTCGCGTACGCAATAACTGTGGCTCCCCCTACAGCGAGGCGTTCGATCGCTGGTATCCCGTCTACGTTCCAGAGAATCGTATTGAGGAAATGCGCCTCCTGCACTGTAGGGATGCCTTCAACGAGTCACTCATGGTTAACGGTCGCTCGATGGTACAGATTGCAGTATTTGCGACCCCAGAAGGGGCGCGAAACTTTGCCCAACAGGTGGGGGGGGAAGTAGGGGCGCCTGTTACAGCCCAAAATTAACGTAGGGATATCCGTAAGGGTGAACACGGCTACAGGGCGATCGCTTCTCCAGCGGGAACGAGTTCTCTTCGCAACTCCTCCTGCAATGCTTCTGCCCATCCCCGCCAGGCGATCAATGTGGACGTGGAAGCTTTTTGGCACAGTTGAATTTTGCGCTCAGAGATATTCAGCCAGGAGTATAGTCCTCCTCCGTAGCTACTCCCACAGAGTTGGAAATCAATAGTATCTATCCAGGGGCGGGCAAAGTAATGGGGTTGACCGTCCAAGGGCATGACGTACTCAAACCAAATGTAGATACGGAATTCCTCAACGGTAAACTCCACGAACTCAGAGGTTTCTAAACCATTTTGAGTATCAAAACCCTGACACGAAAAATCCGGTCGAATTTTTAGGTACCGTCGAATCCGCTTCCCCATCTCCTGAACAGAGGTTGGCAAGAAAGGTTCTAACTCCTCTACGTTGCTCTCTCGTCTCGCCTCGCTTCGGCTAGCGAGCTCGCACAGCTCGTTGACATAATCTTGGGGTAGCTTAATATGCTCAAGGATGAAGGCTTCCCAACTAGGGGCTACATGTCGCCAAGCCTCTTGCTGACGCCAATTTGCCAGCAACTCAGCAAATTGGTAGCAAACCTTCCCCCACATGCGAAACTCCTGCGACTGCTCCAACAGTTGCTTCATATACTCGTCAGAGTATGCGTCTACGCCCGATCGGGAAAAGTTCATGTTGGAGTAAGTCATCCGTTGTTACCGGTGTCGCAGGATCCTGGGGAACTGACCGTCAATTAATAGACAAACAAGCTATGCCAATAGGTGCTTTCACTGGAATACCACAGAAGTCTATAAGCGAAATCTCGGAGTCGCCAATAAAGATTCAGTAATTCCATCTACACGTTATCACTTGCTTTAGAATATGCATCTTTCGAGTTGCAGTTCATGTATAAAACAGCACTTTTAAGTCTCCTCCCCTGACGTCCTATTGCTTCTGACCGCAATACTACACCCCCCAGTCAAGCGACTAAATAACCCAGGTTGCCTAGAGTTATGCAGTCGGGCGATAAATGACCCAAGTTGCTAGTTATGCATTCAAGTAAATATGAAAATAGAATCCCCTCCAAGCCTGGAAACTGGAGGGGACGATAATTTGCGAAATTATTGTTAACTACTGTATTGTTAAAGACTTACTCCACGCCAATGGTCATCAGGAAGACACCATGCACCGGATCGGTAGTGCTGAAGTTATGACTACCCAACTGATAACAGCTCGTTTTTTCAGAAGCAGCCATCCCCAAAGCAGAACCTACGTTGAAGACTATGGGTTGAATGGCACTGAAACAAGCCGAACTATGCAGCCAGTTGACGCTTGAGAATGGGTCTTGGCTTCTGCATCAAGGGATAAGCCTTCGGTCTACGTTTTCGAACTCTGGGTTCAACCCGACCCGGTCTTAAAGGAAGCAGCTGTGTCTCGACTAGCGCTAACAGTTGATGATAAAGCGACTGACGAATCTGTTGAGTAGCGGTGCTCAATAGAGGGATGAACTGGTGAAAAGCTTGGCGAGTGCCTTGCAGTGACAGTTGTGGGGTTGTCCCTTCAGCAGCGCTCGGACGGACTTCCCACATCAGGGTGCGTAGCAAGTTGTAGGCCATCATGTGAACCCAAATTTCTTTACGCACCATCTCCGGCGTTTGACTGGTGAGCATCTCCATCTTCAAAGTGGTTTTGAGGTGCTTGAGGTTAACCTCAGCCGCCTGCCAACGCAGTTGATACAGCTCAGCCAGCTTAGTCTTGGGGTATTGCTGGGGGTCTAGCAGAGTGGTGACCAAGATAATTTGTTGGGGCCGGAAGCCCTTTTTATACAGAAGCAAGTGGACTTCCCTGACCAGTAGGGTTTCTGGTAAGCGAGCGAAGTCCTCCTCAGGCAATGCTGAGGCACTCTTTGCCGGACGATACCAAGTGACGATATGGTCGCCGATGCCAAGCTTTTTGCCTCGCCGGAAATCGGTCTTGCGAGCGTGCTGCTTGCGAAACACCCCATCGGCTCCGGCGGCTTGCACTAGCGCCAAATCTGCATAGGTCCCGAAGGCAGAATCAGCTAGGGCTACATCATCTGGCTGTAATTGTTGGTAGAGCTGACGGGCCAACGCTAACTCACTGGTGGAGAACGTTGCTAATAGAGCATCCAGGACAGCTCCCGTGGTCAGGCAGAACATTACCACCAACTGAGCGATGGGAAATCCACACCCTGCTGCTTGGTTGCTGTGTTGAGGATAGGCCTGTTGGTTGTCGCTAGTATCACTCATCAGCACTGAGGTGCCATCACACACTTTGACGGGACGACCACACCACAATTGCGACGGCTCCACTCGGGCTTCAATCCCTTTTGCTGTGTGTTTCAACAAACGCTTGACCACTTTCTCGGGTAGGCGTTGGCGGGCTTTGCTGTAAGCTCCGGTATCCCCTGAGGGGGTGGCTGCTCCCGCAACAGCTAACCACGCGATCGCTCGATTGACTGCATTGCGCAGACTCTTGTCTGATTCAAGTACTTGAGACAAGAACATCCATAGCGTCACTACAGGAGTATAGATACATTGGCGATACTTCACCTTTTCTTGGACTAGAACCTGCTCGATCGCAGATTCTGGCAACAGGTCCTTGAAAGGTAGACCAACGCTGCTAACTAATTTCTCCTTGAGGATCTCGGCTCGATTCGGCATAGTGGGGACATCTTGTTTGGGCTCTGTAGGCTGAGATTCTCTCATATCAAGCCTTGGAGCCTTTTTCTATGCCTTTATTTCAGTGACATTCGACTATTAGACGACAATTACATAGACGGCTGACAGCAAGAACGTAATCGGCTGAAGCCCCCCAGAATCTGCTAGATGGCTTCTCTATATCAGTAGAGCCTCGAGCAGGTCAGAAAAAGACACTCAAAGCAACCCATCGAGAAAGGGAAGTGCGGAGAGTGTCAGGAAAAGTTATTAATCAATATCAAACCCGAGTGTATATGAACGCCCGAGAAATTGGCTTGAAGCAAGCCGATGCAGCTTCTATTGCGGAAATATCGGAGAGAAGCGGTCAACGAATCGAAGCGGGAAGACACCGTCCGAATCGTGGCCGAGTCAGGGATTGGCGCACCTGTCCCGACCCCTTAGCGGGAGTGTGGGAAGAAGAACTCGAACCGATGCTGAAGCGAGAGCCCCGCCTCAAACCGACGACATTGTACGAGTACTTGCAAGAGACATATCCCGGTAAATCTCCACAGGTGCTGCGGACGGTACAACGACGAGTGAGAGCCTGGAAAGCCTTACACGGCCCAGCGCCAGAAGTGATGTTCG
>JBFRWD010000100.1:0-4198 GCA_051439425.1 Synechococcus sp. | reverse complement strand
CATTGTTGGCATTGAGGCTCGGGCCAATCAGCATGGACGGGCTCTCGAACGTTTTCTGTTTGATTAAAACAACCTACTTATCTTGCTTTATTTTTTTACAGACTCTTTAAGGGATCCCCTAGATTTTCAACAAAATCGAGCCATGCATCCATAGTGAATGGACAAAGAACCACATTCGGATCCTGAGTCGAAAAAACATCAGGCTTTTTCTTGCGGGGGGGTTAGTGGTTACAGCCTTTGCTCTATTGCAGCTGTATCCATTCGCGCAACCCACCTACGGTTTAGGCCGGCGTAGTCTTCATCCAGCAGCCAACCGACACCATCAAGTTGTTGCACAAGCATCTGACTCCCAATCTGATGCCCCTCCAAATATCCTAGTCCTCTGGGGGGATGACATTGGTCAATCCAATGTCAGTGCCTACACTCGTGGAATGATGGGCTATCAGACCCCTAATTGACCGGAATGCCGAAGAGGGCATGCTCTTCACTGATTACTACGGCGAGCAGAGTTGTACTGCAGGGCGTTCCTCATTCATTACTGGCCATAGTGTTTATCGTGCTGGCTTGAGTAAAGTGTGCCTGCCGGGTACAGATTTGGGGCTGCAGGCAGAGGACCCGACAATCGCCGAATTGCTCAACCCCGTTGGTTACGTGACAGGCCAGTTTGGTAAAAATCACCTCGGCGATAAAGACGAGCATTTGCCCAGCAATCACGGGTAGGTATAAACAACGTCTTGTTACTCACATAATGGGGATATCCCCAGTCCGACTTCAATGTGGTTTTAACGGTACAGAGTTAGCGAAGATGGGCAGACACCTAAAACGTAACAAGCTAGTTCGACTCATCTGGGTGTCAGCGATCGCTGTCTTGCTATCCTTTGGTTTTGTTACTAGCGGGGCGGCACCCTCGGTTGCTCAGGTGCCGACTATTTTTGAAGGCTTATTTGTCCCCGACAATATCAGGCAAGCTCCCCGAACCAACATCAGAGTTAATCAACTGGGGAATCTCGATTACGCCAGTGTAAGCATTGATGGTATTCCTCGGTTTCAGGTTGCTACAGAGATTCAGTTGAGGACCGAAGAGGGAGAACTGAGACCGATTGAGGCACGCGTGATCCGGATTGAGAATAACTTGCGTCAAATTATTGCAACTCAGTTCAATTTAGAAAATTTAGAAGTTGATATAGAAATATTGGATGATGAGCTGAGTATCTTTGTTGAGGCCGAACCTAACTTGCCCAAGCAAGTAGTTCTAGAAGTGACCGAACTAGATGCACAACTGGCGGGTCAACCGATTGATTCTTTAGCTCAGGATAGGGCTGAAATTATTCTATCTGGAATACTATCTGCCAAGCGAGAACGTCAATCGGATAATATAATTCAGCAGGTTCGAAAGGCTGCTATTATTCTGTTTATAGCTGTTTCAATTAGCATTGTCGTAGCACTTTTTCAAAGAAGGCTGTTAAAGGGTTGGAAACAAGTTAAACAAGAACAAGAAAGCCAACAGGAAGTAGAGAAATCAACGAACCATTCTGGGTTTGACATCCAAAGTAGCGCATTAGCTTTGGCCTTCAGCAATCATTCAACGATCCCAACATGGCAGCCTTTAGAACTAGGACGTACGAATTCATTAATTCGGCTTTTCCTACGTCTTTTACAAATATCTATTTTCCTGGTAACAATAACTGTTATCTCTAACTTGTTTCCACAAAGTCGCGACTTTAGTCGATGGCTATCTGGCTTGCCACTACAGCTTTTTGGCTTGCTGGTTGGGGCTATCCTTTCTATCAGGATTGGCAGTTATCTTATTGATTTTTTGCTGCAGGTGTGGCTCGACCAGAAATCGATTCAAGGAGTTGGGATTTCCAGGCATGAAAAAAGAGCTCCAAGTATCGCTCTTGCTAGTAAACACATGATTCGAGTAATTGTTTATTCACTATTTCTCGTCATCGCTGTTATTGAAATATTACAGCTGGCAACGGTCTCAATATTGACAGTGGTAGGCATAGCGGGTCTGAGCTTGCAAAGTTTATTTCGTGATTGGATAAGTGGTTTTTTAGTTCTATCTGAAGATCAGTTTGCATTAGGAGATGTTGTATCGATTGAGAACCAAACTGGCATTGTTGAATATTTGACACTTAGAGTGACTAAAATTCGAACTCTCGATGGAGAACTCATATCAATTTCGAACAACAGGATTACGAGTGTCAAAAATCTGACGAATCAATGGTCCAGACTCAACTTAGGCATCAACGTAGAGTACAGTACCGATCTGGAACAGGCGATCGCTGTGATGGAATCGGTTGCTCTCAGTCTCAAGAAAGAACCCAGATGGAAGAATCTTATTTTGGAGGCACCACTGGTTTTAGGTGTGGATGAATTTGGTCAAGACTACATTACGATTCGGTTATTGATCAAAACGCTTCCCATGCTTCATTGGGACGTTGCTCGAGAATATCGCTTACGCTTAAAAGCTGCGTTTGAACAGGCTGGAATTTCGTTTTCTTTCCCTCTCAAGACCATCAAGATGGACTCTAACCTCTGATATCCATATGGTTCAGGACCAATATCGGTTCAAGCAATCCACCGAAGAGGCCAAAATACTCGGTGTAAGCTACATCACCGCGATCCACGCTTCCCTTTGGGAGCATGACACCGATGTGCCGATTGTCCTTGCTGGCATAGGGATTGAGCCGCAAATGGTGAGTCGCCCCGTCTGCCCCCAAGTTATTGCCCCTACCCTGTCTGTATGTATGGAGGTAAAACCCCTCCGGTTCTGTTGGCACACTGTTGGAGGAGATTCTACCTTGTTCGTAACGAACGCTCGCTTATTCGTGGCGTTAAAAGCCAGAACTCAATTTAGTGAAGGGGTTATTGATGTGCTCAGATTAGCAATGGCGCTCGTCCTCGCTATCATCGCGCTAGCACCGATGCCAGTAGCTATTGCCGCGACTGAACCAACCTGTCCATCCAACATGCAATGGATTGAAGGGGGAACCTTTCGTATTGGCAGTGACAGCGAGCGCCCAGAAGAGCGCTCTGCTGAAGCGATTACTTTGTCGAGCTATTGCATCGATCTTTTCGAAACCACCAACGAGCAATTTGCTCAATTTGTCGCTGAAACGGGCTACGTTACCGTAGCCGAACGCCCCCTTTCCGTTGAAGACTTTCCCGATTTAACGGATGCAGAGCGCAGTCCTGGTTCCCTTGTCTTTCACTCGCCCGATGAACACGAACCATTGGGCTATCTGCAATGGTGGAAATGGACACCTGGCGCCAACTGGCAGCATCCCGAGGGACCTGAGAGCAATTTAGAGGGGCGCGATCGCTATCCCGTCGTGCATGTTGCCTATGAGGATGTGGTTGCTTACGCCAATTGGTCGGGTAAGTCTCTACCGACTGAAGCGCAATGGGAATATGCGGCCCGTGGTGGTCGAGATAGTACCTATGCTTGGGGAGATAAGTATGCAGCGGACAAAGCGAATACTTGGCAAGGGGTCTTCCCGTTCTTCAATACCTTAGAAGACGGATACCCCAGCACTGCCCCTGTCGGTTCATTCCCTCCTAATGACTACGGTCTCTACGACATCATCGGTAATGTTTGGGAATGGACTGCCGACTGGTACCGGGTCGGCCACGCCGATAAAGCTCATCATCACGATCCCAAGGGTCCAACTCAATCGGAGAGTTACGATCCTCGCGAGCCCTTTGTTCCCAAATACACCATCAAAGGGGGCTCGTACCTTTGTGCCAAAAATTACTGCAGTCGCTATCGGCCAAGTGCCCGTGAAGCTCAATCCCCCGATACCGGTACCAACCATATCGGCTTTCGTCTGGTTACCTCTCTAACGGATGACTGATTTCCAGACAGCAAAGGTCGCATAGCAATGGCCATACCACTGTGGACATTTCGGTTATGTCTAGACCTGACTGCGATCGGAAATCTCTGTCCTAACTGAAATGGCGAATGTCATAACATACAGGTTTTGAAGGCATCAACGAGATGGTTTATGCTCATACCTTGCACCAGGCAGTTGGAGAGCGTAGAGGAGAGAACGCCCTTATGAAGAGTGTTTGAATGTCAGACCTACTGGCCCCAGCGAAAGCTTTGGTAAGCAGCCTGTTGGCCGTGATGCCAAGCCACTATCAGCGAGACAGTCTGCAAGCTCTGTTAGGACTGTTCCTGAAAGCATAAGGA
>JBFRWD010000099.1:0-7297 GCA_051439425.1 Synechococcus sp. | reverse complement strand
TTGTCGCTCTTGGCAGAAATACAACCGCCTTAATCCACCTTAATACTTTGCGCCACAAACCCTTTACATCGCCAACTCCTATTCGGCGCGCGCGCCACCCCACCCCCTCAATCCCCTTTAGGCTGTTAGGAGGGCCTGCCAGCACATCCGGCAGAGATAGAACTCTTCAAGCACTGCCGGCTGCGAGACATGACAGTATTGCGAGGCATCACAGTGTTGCTAGACATGGCATGTTCTCAGGCCGACCAGCGAATCACGGCGGAGAACAGTTATGCAGCAATGGGCGATCGGACTAAGTATTGCAGTGACCGTAGCGGCATTGGGCTTACTGACTCCGCAAAAAGCATTAACAAAAACTGGGGTCATTCATGCCGCACTACTGGGATTGATTGTGTGGGGCAGCTTGGGTTGGCCAGGATTTGCAATTGTCGCGGTTTACTTTGTCTTGGGCACGGCGATAACCAAAGTCGGGATGAAAGAGAAAGAAGCGAAAGGAATTGCCGAAAAACGGGGGGGGGCACGAGGACCGGAGAATGTCTGGGGCTCGGCATTGACAGGGGCGGTTTGCGCTCTGGGATATGCCATATGGCCGCATCCCCTATGGCTTTTGGGATATATCGCTAGCTTCGCCGCCAAGCTGGCCGACACCACCAGCAGCGAGGTGGGAAAAGCCTACGGCAAGCGCACGTTCTCGATTGTCTCCTTTCAGCCGGTACCGGCAGGAAGCGAAGGGGCCGTCAGTTTGGAGGGAACTGCTGCGGGCTGGCTCGCGGCGATCGCTCTCACCTCCATCGGCTTTATCCTCACCACTCAATCTTCAGAAATGGCAATGACCTGGTCTTGGGCTTTACCCTGCGGGATTGCGGCCATTCTGGCAACAACTGCGGAAAGTTGGATCGGAGCCACCATTCAGGAAGATGTTGCTTGGATGACTAACGAAGTCGTGAATGGAATTCAAACCACAATCGCAGCAGTGCTGGCAGTCGCGATCGTGGCAGGTTGGCAGGCGATTGCCTAACTCATCAATCATCCGCACAGTAATGGGCATGCCCCCCACCCAAGCAAACACTCAAACAGGGTTACCATCGTGCACGAGCACCGTCGCATAACTCGATCGACATGTCCCCAACCCTCCCGTTACCCCCCGGTGATTTTGGCCTACCGGTGATTGGAAAAACTCTCGACTTTTTCACCGACCCAGATTTTGCTCGCAAACAACATGAAAAGTACGGCCCACTGTTCAAAACTCGTTTGCTGGGCCAACCCACTATCTTTCTGCAGGGGCCAGTCGCCAATCGATTCTTATTCAGTCAAGAAAGCGATCGCTTTGCCGTTACCTGGCCTGCCAGCGTCCGCGCTCTGCTCGGCCCTCTGTCACTCGCATTACAAACCGGTGGAGTACATGCTCAGCGTCGTCGCCTGATGGCTCAAGCCTTTCAGCCCAGGGCATTGGCAGGCTACATCGGCACGATGGAGACCATCAGCGATCGCTACTTCCAACAATGGGTACAAGCATCCCCCCTGACTTGGTATCCGCAACTGCGGCGCTACACCTTCGACATCGCCTGCAAATTATTAGTCGGGTTAGACAACGCATCCGAAACCGAGCTAGGGGAGCTGTTCGAGATCTGGTGCTCGGGATTATTTACCTTTCCGGTGAACTTGCCCTGGACATCATTTGGCAAAGCGAAGCGCAGTCGGGACTTGTTGTTGGCAGAGCTAGAGCGCCTGATTCGCGCTCGTAAACAGGTGGGGCAGAACGCAACAGCTACGGATGCACTAGAACTGCTCCTGAATGCTACCGATGACAACGGCGATCGGCTGACGATTGCTGAACTCAAAGACCAGGTACTGTTGCTGTTGTTTGCCGGTCACGAAACCCTGACGTCGTCGCTGGCATCCTTCTGCTTGACAATTGCCCAAAACCCCGAGATCGAAGCCAAAGCCAAAGCCGAACAACAAACATTAACAACGCAAGACTTAACCTTGGATACGTTGAAGCAGATGACCTATCTGGAACAGGTGCTTAAGGAAGTGTTGCGAGTGGTGCCACCGGTGGGTGGCGGCTTTCGGAAAGTCCTACAAACGTGCGAATACGATGGCTATCAAATTCCGCAAGGCTGGACGGTGCTGTACCAAATCAACCGTACCCATCAAGATCCCGACATCTACCACCAGCCCGAGACATTCGATCCCGATCGTTTTGGAGCAGAGCGGTCTGAGGATAAAGCAAAGCCGTTTAGCCACGTCCCTTTTGGCGGCGGATTGCGGGAATGTCTGGGAAAAGAATTTGCTCGGCTAGAAATGAAAATTTTCGCCGCTAAACTCCTAAGAGAGTACGACTGGAGGCTGCTACCCGATCAAAATTTGGACTTCACCATTGCACCGACCCCTATTCCTAAAGATGGGTTGAAGGTGGACTTTTGGGCTACAAGTTCGCAAGAGCATCCAGTGTAATTATTGTCGTTTGGAGCCCCTCAGACGGATTGAGCGGCTTGCGCATTGAGCATCAGCCCATAGGATAGCCACTAGCGGCCCAAGCCTTCTCCCCCAACACGGCATGATCTCCCTTAGCCCTACATCGAGCGCCTCCGATTTACCGCTTGACCCCAGTTGGTCGTACTCGACACCAGCGTGGCAGCGCATCGAAGCGCTGGGCAATCTAGTCGACCAAAGATTACATAAGTCTGGCGTCCGTCTGACGATGGGTGGCGAACCCACATTTGTGTCCGCCACCGATTTTGACTCTCTACAGTGGCGGACGGAAGCATTAGGGAGCGATAAACGGCGCTTGGCAGAACAGTTGCTGCAGAAACTACAGCAATCCTTAGGCATCAAGGGTTCGCTGCTGCAGCACGGTCTCGGAAAACTCTATCCGGGAGAACATCAACCCCGTTGGGCATTGGGATGTTATTGGCGAGATGATTCCGTTCCGTTGTGGACGCATCCCCAATGGTTAGTGACCTCGGGCGATCGCAACAGAGAACCTAGCTACAGATACAAACCCCCCCCCCCCCAAACACGCACCACCGCCACAAACTTCGCAGAACGCCTCATCGCGCATCTGGGCATTAGCCCCAACGGTCTCCACGAAGCCCAAGATCGCACCGGTGCCTGGGCAGGATTGGTGATTCCCCTGCTATCTGTGCAACGACATGCACAATTGCGCTGGAGTACCTGCCGCTGGGAGCCGTCGAATGGCACAGGCGTCTTATCCCTGCTGCAAGGCAATTCTCCAATAGGCTTGCGCCTGCCATTTCAGGACATCACCTGGGCCGAGGAACTGGAGATCGAAGCTCAGTCAACCCTCGACGACCCCGCCACCGTCACCATTGGCCCACCCATTCAATCCACCCCCAATTCCATCTGCGTTGCTCTGGGGATCGAAGTTCGAGACAGTCACTTGTGCATCTTTATTCCTCCATTGCACTCCACCCGCAGCTTTGTGGATTTGATCGGAGCCATCGAGCAGACAGCGGTGGACACCTCAACACCTATTGTCATCGAAGGTTATTCCCCCCCTAGCAATGCTGGAATTTCCGGCTTCCAGATCGCGCCCGATCCCGGAGTCATCGAAGTCAATATCCATCCAGCTACCACCTGGCCGGACTTAGTCGCGCAAACCAAGTGCGTGTATGACGCTGCCCGTACTTGTGGCCTCAGCGCATTAAAACCCACGCCAGGGGGGTATCCCACCAGCACGGGGGGAGGGGCCCATATCACCATTGGTGGTTCGACGGTAAACAACAGCCCATTATTGCGTCGCCCCGATTTACTGCGTAGCCTGCTGAGCTACTGGCAGAATCACCCCAGCCTGTCTTACCTATTTACCGGTTTATTTGTCGGCCCCACCAGTCAAGCTCCACGTCTGGATGAATCTCGTCTAGAAACTCTGTACGAACTGGATATTGCCTTCCAACACCTGGAGCCCAAGCAAACGCTTGCACCCGAGGTCGTCGACAGCCTACTCGCCCACCTACTCGTAGATGCCTCCGGCAACACCCACCGCACGGCCTTGTGCGTCGACAAGCTCTACCCCAAAAACAATCCTCGCCTGCAGCTAGGCCTGCTGGAATTTCGGGGGTTTGCCATGCCGCCCACTGTCCAGATGCGCCTACTACAACTGCTGTTGGTGCGATCGCTAGTGGCCATGCTGTGGCAACAGCCATACACGGCCCCTCTGATTCGCTGGGGCACTCAACTCCACGATCGCTTCCTCTTACCCGACCACTTATTCGACGATCTACAGAGGGTGTTGTCCGACTTAGACAACGCGGGCATGCCATTTCAGCAGGCTTGGTTCGAGCCATTCCTCAACTTTCGGTTTCCACAATACGGGGTGGCTCGCTTCAAGACCGATCGGGACAGAGTTGCAACATTAGAGCTACGGCAGGCGATCGAACCCTGGAATGTCATCGGCCCTGACACCAATAGCGGCACAGCACGAACGGTGGATGCATCACTAAATCGCATTCAAGTGAAACTCAACATGCAAGATGACAGTGCTGATGAACATTTAGGGCGCTACAGAGTCACCTGTAACCACCACCTCGTTCCATTGACACAACTCTCAGCAAATACTTGGGTGGGGGGCGTCCGCTTTCGAGCTCGCAGCACACCCCACACCCCAGCAACAGCAATTCATCGCGAACTCATCTTTACCGTTATTGATTCAAAAGCACAGCGGGCGCTCGGGAGCGTTACCTATTTCCCCAATCCTAAAAGAGGACACCAATCGTTCAGGGTGAAATCACCAGCCCATACCAGCCAGCTATCCGACTACCCAATCAAAGAAATATCGCCCAATTTCGAGTATCCAAGCCTACTTGACCTACGCCGAGTACAGCCTCTGAAGCAGTGACACCAACAGCATTCAATTGCCAAAAACTAAACCACTTACCGACTAGTAGCGGCGAGGCATGCGATCGCGGACGGGAACGGGAATGGGTTGATGTTGTGGTTGAGGCTGTGCGTCGCCGCCCAAAGCTTCCGCGATTTTGTCGAACCAATCGCGAAGCTTATCTAGGACACGGCCAATCAAACCCATATTGCTGTTACCCACCCAATAGAATTTGTTAGATAACTCAATATAACAAGAATACCCAAGATGATGGCAGGGTTAAGGAAAATCCAGGATTTCAGTACTGTCACCCCCCAAACAGTAGCCAATCTTACTTGCGGTTCGCATCTTTAGCAGAATTTAGAACCGTATCTAGACCGTCACACTATTGCCAGACTGCATTTGCCCTCGCTCTTGGGTCCGGGGTCCGCTCGCTCGATACAATTCTGGCGAACCCACTCAAGGCTATTCCCAACCAGCACAAAACATTACTATAGAAGTCTGACTCAACATGTACGCTATGTCCGCCCAGACCTACCACATCACCACCTTCGGCTGCCAAATGAACAAAGCCGATTCTGAACGCATGGCTGGCGTACTGGAGTCTTTGGGCTACACAGCAACTGACAACGAGTTCAAAGCCGATTTGGTGTTGTATAACACCTGCACCATTCGCGACAATGCCGAACAGAAGGTGTATTCCTATTTAGGCAAACAGGCCAAACGCAAGCACCAAAATCCTGCCCTCAAAATTGTTGTGGCAGGGTGTGTTGCCCAGCAGGAGGGAGAAAAGCTCCTGCGTCGGGTACCGGAAGTCGATCTGGTGATGGGACCTCAGTACGCAAACCGTCTCGCCGATTTACTTGCTCAGGTTGATGCTGGCAATCAGGTGGCCGCCACCGAAGCCACTCACATTCCCGAGGACATCACCAAGCCCCGTCGAGATAGCGATATCACCGCCTGGGTCAATGTTATTTATGGGTGCAACGAACGCTGCACCTATTGCATCGTGCCCTCCGTACGCGGACTGGAACAGTCGCGAACTCCAGCAGCGATTCGCCAAGAAATCGAGATGCTGGGAGCAGAAGGATTTAAGGAAATCACCCTTCTAGGACAAAACATTGATGCCTATGGCCGCGATCTGAAAACAAATCTGGCCACACTGCTGCGAGACGTGCACGATGTAGAGGGTATCGAGCGGCTCCGATTTGCCACAAGCCATCCCCGCTATTTTACAGAAGAACTGGTCGCCACCTGCGCCGAGCTAACAAAAGTGTGCGAGCAATTCCACATCCCCTTTCAGGCCGGAAACAACGAAGTCCTGAAGCGCATGCGGCGCGGATATACTCACGAGCGCTATCGCAGCATCATTGACCTCGTGCGTTCGTACATGCCAGATGCGTCCATCACGGCCGATGCGATTGTGGCGTTTCCTGGTGAAACAGAAGAGCAATTTTTGGACACGTTACAGCTCATCCACGATATTGGCTTCGATGCGGTCAACACTGCAGCGTATTCTCCACGCCCCGGCACACCGGCTGCCGCATGGGAGGG
Source organism: Synechococcus sp. (assembly GCA_051439425.1). GTDB lineage: Bacteria > Cyanobacteriota > Cyanobacteriia > Thermostichales > PCC-7336 > PCC-7336. The sequence goes on along the minus strand of JBFRWD010000099.1, from coordinate 903 downwards.
CCAACTGAGCGAAGACGTCAAGAGCGATCGCCTGCAGCGCATCAATCGAGCCGTAGCTCAGTCTGCGGCAGCACGTAGCCAGAGATATTTGGGCCGAGTGGAAGAAGTCTTGGTCGAAACCGTTAATCCCAAACGTCCCGATCAGGTCAGCGGTCGCACCCGTACCGGCCGGCTTGTGTTCTTTGATGGCGATATTCAGCAGCTACGCGGGCAATTGGTCAGCGTTCGGATCAGCGAAGCTAGAGCGTTCAGCTTGACGGGCGATCGCGTTGCACAATCTGCCGAGGCCGCACTGGAAGCAGTTGGCTAATCGCGTGAATTTAAGAGCTTTGCCAGCTTAGATTTGTACAAAACTCTTGTAGGGGAGATCGCCAATCTGCTAGGACAAAGGGGTCGTGTGTAACCACCCAACATGCCGCTGATTAAAGTTCAAACGTCTGTTGCCGATGCGTCCATTATTGATGTGGATAGCTTGCTAAAGTCATTATCTTCTGGGCTAGCATCCCACCTGGGCAAACCCGAGTCTTACGTCATGACTGCGTTTGAGTCAGCAGTCCCAATGACATTCGGGGGCACCTCCGAACCTGCTTGCTACGTCGAAATCAAGAGCGTTGGCACCATGGGCTCTGAAAAGACCAGTGCCATGAGCACGGCCTTTTGCCAGGAATTAAGCAAGACATTAGGTGTGGATAAAAACCGCATCTACATCGAATTTGCCGACTCCGCAGGGTACATGTGGGGATGGAACGGTCGAACCTTCTAAGTCAGACAGTTCAAAGCAATTGCCCGCCTCGTCGTTGAGGCGGGCAATTGCTTTGTTAAACACCGAATAGCGGTTAATGCTTGCCAATCAAGCGCGCGCCTCTTCATGGACAACCTTAACTCGACTGCGGAGACGATCGA
>JBFRWD010000098.1:0-43804 GCA_051439425.1 Synechococcus sp. | reverse complement strand
GTTGCAGATGCATTCACTCCAAGGAAAATGCTATGTGCAGGCATCAAGAAATACGTCAGAGTCTTATCGAGATTGCAGGCTAGCGCCCCCAATTTCATCTTGAGGACAGCAGAAACCTAACGCCTAGCGTAACCGGGCGGCGACGTTAAGCTTTCCATTCTATTTCGCCCTGATTCGCCGTTCCGGTTCACGAAATTGTTAGTAATATCTTTTCACCTTGCGTAGAGTGATTGGATAGTCTCGTGTCCCTAACGCCGTAAAGACACGGAATGTCACATCGATCTCGATCTCCGCGAGGAATTGCGAGTTATGGCTATGCTCCAGGATGAAATGAAAGGAGGCAAACGCGTTCGGAAACAGGGGTTCAAAATCGGGCAGCATGTGAAGGAAATGGCCATCCGGCATCGGCGTCGTGCGGACGCTCTTGCCATGGAATTTTGGAAAATCGCTGTCAGTTATTGCACCAATTTTGAAGTCACCGGGTGAAAATGTCTCGGCGGACGCATTATGCACTGTGATCTTTACGTTCGGGACTTCGCTCGCCAGAAACTGCCCGACAGCATTGCCAGCTGACAGGTTTTGTTTGCCCGAAAACAGATCGATGTCAATCGTGCTGCCGCTGATTTTCTCGACCGGGTTTTTGATGAAGTATTCGATGCGAGTCTTCAAGTCGCCACGAAGTGCCACCAGACGATTGCCATACACGATATGGGGGAAGTGTTTCAAATCGAACGGAATGTCATCCGCGTTTTGTGTGAGCAGAATCGTTCGCTTCGACAAAGCGTGTGCGTAACCGACTTCGTAAAATACATTCGGATTCCGACCAGTCATGTCCGCGATCAACAAATCGGCCTTGGCGATTTGATTGTACACACGCTCGAGAATCGATTCGTGGAAAATCTGTTCATCAACGCGCTCGCAATAGGCGCCTGCGGCGTCACATGCTTCCTTGATGCCAATTTGATAGATGTCGTCGAAGTCCGTGCTGAACGGCATAAGCACAAAGCAGAACGGCCGGGGCGAAGTTGATGCGATATCTGTCATCGATATTGGATGGCTAACTATTGATTAGACGGACTTATGCCGCCGAATAAGCCTCTATGGTTGGATTAGGAGGAAACATTTCGCATAACACCTCAAATCAGGTGTCTAATAGAAAGGGTTTTCCGGATAATATCCTCGAAATGGGTGTTTAGGCGGAAACTTCCGGTTTTTCTTCGGCCTGAAACTAGCGTTTTGCCCGGATAGCATACCGAAACAAGACATTAGTCGGATTGAACCAAACAAGCGATCGCCCAGCCACCTAAAAATTCTTGCATTGAGTGAGCAATGCACGTGCGTGTTACCCGCATTTCACCGAAAAATCTTCTCTTTATCTGATTTCAATGCCTGTCCCTTGTCAGTGATAGTTCAGTCAAGCTTGAATCCTTGCTGCTCGACTTATTGCTTTGCAAATAGGCAACCCACTCATCCATCCCCCCCCCCGATCGCGCCGAAACTTCAATTACCTCTGCCTGTGGAGCCATCCGCCGAATATTCCCCAGGGCCTCTTCCCGTTCGAACCCCAGCGCCTCCGCAATATCCACCTTTGTTAGCACCACCACATCCGCCGCCTCAAACGCCGTCGGATACTTCAACGGCTTATCCTCCCCCTCCGTCACCGATAGCAGCACCACCCGCAGCGATTCCCCCAAGTCGTAAGCCGCCGGACAAACTAAGTTCCCCACATTCTCGATCGCCAACACATCCAGCGTCTCCAGAGGCAAACGATCCATCGCATGACCGATCGCCTCCGCCTCCAAATGGCAAGCCGTCCCCGTCGTAATCTGCACCGCCTCTGCCCCCGCCGCCCTCAACCGCCGCGCATCGTTCTCCGTCGCCAAATCTCCTACAATCGCCCCCACCCGCTTGCCCTCTCGGGCCAACATCTCGGCAGTCCGTTCAATCAAAGCCGTCTTCCCGGAACCAGGTGACGACATGATGTTTAGGGATAGCAACCCCAACGATTGCAGGCGATCGCGGTTGTGTTGGGCAAAGCGATCGTTCTTCGACAGCAAACGCTGGTGAATGTCGAGGGTGCGAGGGGAACGGTCGGGGGATTCCAGCGCGATCGTTGTCCCCTCCAGCTCTACAGATTTGACATCGCTACAGCCGCAATCGCTACACATCAGGACACCTCCAACGAGGCTAGTTCCAGCTCTTTACCCTGCACAATCGACTGGCTCCAGGTGTCACAGACAGGACAGTCGTAACCCATCTCCGCCGGCTCGAACTCTCGTTGACAAACCTCGCAATAGCAACGAGTCGGGCAAGATTGAATGTTCAATTGGGCTCCTTCGGCGATCGTGTTTTGGGTAACGATGTCGAAGGCAAAGCGCAACGCATCCGGCTCCACCCCAGACAGCGTCCCCACCCGCAGAGATAGCGTCTCGATCCGCTCGGCCCGTTCCCGCGCCGCATACTCCAACGCGATCGCCAGCGCATTTTCCATCAGCCCCACCTCATGCATGGCCGTAGACATCCTCCTCCACCGAAGCCGCGATCGCCCGGATCGCCCACTTGACACCACTGCAGGCCATCTCGGAGAACGTTTCGCCGTAATCGAACTGAGTTGCCGGGATCAATAGATGGTATGCGATTGGATCGGCACCGTAGAGGGATTTAGCCAGATAGAGCAGAACCCCGGGATTCCAACCGTGGTCTGAGGATGGAGCCGAGGAGTCGACCAAAACTTTCTCGACCATCAGCCCGCGACCGTTTGCCCAAGCATCCACAAACCAGACCACATCCGATCGGGCAATCTCGGCAGCTAATTCCGGGGTGAGCTGATGTACCGCGAGCGTTCGCAAGAGTTTTTTCCGTTTTGATGCAAACAGTCTGTCCACCCGCTCGACCACCGCGGGACCGACGCCATCGTCCCCCCGCAGCCGGTTTCCATAACCAATCGCTAATACCTTCATCGGAATACCTCATCTAGAACGCGACCGTCTGCAGCTAGCAACTGCAGGTGCAAGGGCATCTGTCCGGCGGCATGAGTTGAGCAAGACAGACACGGATCGAAACAGCGAATCCCGGCCTCGACGCGATTCAACATTCCTTCGGGAATCCTGTCGCCGTGAATGTAATGCTTGGCAATTTGGGCCACAGTCTTGTTCATGGCCAGATTGTTTTGCCCGGTGGCAATAATCAGATTCACCCGTTCGATTAGGCCGTGTTCATCCACGCGGTAATGGTGAAATAGCGTCCCGCGTGGTGCTTCGCTCACCCCCACCGCGTCCAATTGATTCACCCCTCCTCTAGCCCGACAGCGATCGGACAGAATATCGGGATCGTCCAGCAAAATGTCTAGCTTCTCCAAACAGGCCAGAATCTCAATCAGTCTGGCGTAGTGGTACAGAAAGGACGAGGTTGGTATGCCACCCGCCCGATCTCGCAACTCTAGCAATTCAAGATCGGCAGCCTCGGTACCGATACAACTGCAAATATTCAGCCGAGCCAGCGGCCCCACCCGATACATCCCATCCGGATAGCCCCAAGGCCGGAAATAGGGGAACTTGAGATACGACCAAGGCTCGACGGCTTCTCCCAAGAAGTCACGATAGTCATCCTCCCTCAACCCGTCTGCAACAATCGTGCCTTCGCTGTCCGCAAACCGCAGCCGACCGTCGTAATGCTCCCATTCCCCATCCGGGCCAACCAAGCCCATATACAAGCTGGGGAACTGCCCGAAAATACCGATTTCAGCTTGCAGGCGATCGTCCAACATTCCCTTAAACAGGTCGAGAGCCAGCCGCACTGTCCCGAAGGCTTCCGGCAGGCGATCGATAATCCACTGGCGACTGTCTGCTGAAAGGGGCGATCGCACCCCGCCCGGCACTGTCCAAGCGGCATGAATCTTGCGAGCCCCTAGCTTCTCAATCACCGTCTGCCCAAACTGGCGCAGGCGAATACCCGCCCGCGCCAGATCGGGATTGGCGGCAATCAGCCCAAATACGTTGCGCTGGGCCGGATCGCTATCCCAGCCCAACAAAAAATCGGGGGTGCTGAGGTGAAAAAACGACAACGCGTGAGACTGAATAATCTGAGCTAGGTTCATCATCCGCCGCAATTTCTCAGCCGCAGGCGGAATCTTGACCGCTAAAATCTTGTCGCCAGTTTTGGCGGATGCCAGCAAGTGACTGACCGGACAAATGCCGCAGATTCGAGCCGTAATTCCGGCCATCTCCGTAAACGGTCGCCCCTCGCAGAACTTCTCAAACCCGCGATACTCCACTACATGAAAACGAGCATCGTCCACCTCTCCCGCATCATTTAGGTGAATGGAAATCTTGGCATGCCCCTCAATGCGAGTGACTGGATCGATCGTAATGGTTCGTCCCATCGTCTCCCCCCTAGCCGAACTTAATCATGTCGCGCCCTGCCATCACGGGTTGTTCTCCCATCAACAGCGGTTCCAACGTGGCCCGAATGCGATCGGCATCCGGCGGGCACCCTGGCATGTAAATATCCACCGGTACTACTTGATGGACGGGCAATACTCGATCCAGCAATTCCGGTACGATGCCCGGCGCATGTGGTAACTGTGGGGAATTATCTGCCAAGTCCAGATACGCGCGTTTTAAGACCGGTTCTGCCCCACCCAACATGTTGCGCATCGCCGGAACGTTGGCGGTGACCGCACAATCACCAAAGGAAATCAGAGTTTTGGTGCGATCTCGCACCTGCTCGATCAACGCCAAATTCTCTTCATTGGCCACCCCCCCTTCCACCAAACACACATCTACATTCTCTGGATACTCTTTAATATCCGAGGCGACCGGGCTATAGACTACATCGACATATTGAGCCAGCTCGATCAACCATTCATCCAAATCCAAGAACGACATGTGACAGCCGGAACAGCCCGCCAGCCAGACGGTCGCGAATCGAATTTTGGGAGTTGGGCTTATCTCGTCCATTGGTGTTTTTCCCGAGCCGTGACTAAAAACGAGAGTTTGTCGCGATCGCGTTCTCGTTCTGCGATCGTACTTTCCTTGTGAAAAATGGCCCCTGTCGGACAGGCATCCACACACTTGCCGCAGGAGGTACAGGCATCCACCTCTCCCCACGGTTGATTTAATCCCGACACAATACAGCTGTGTTCCCCCCGCCGACCGACATCCCACACGTGCGCTCCTTCAATTTCGTCACACACCCGCACGCAGCGGGTGCAAAGAATGCAGCGGTTGTGGTCGATGCCGAATTGGGGATGAGATAGATCCACCGGTCGCTTCGGAAACTGATAGTCAAATCGGGAATGATCCATGCCCAGTTCGACAGCCAGATCCTGCAATTCGCAATTTCCGTTCGCCACGCAGACAGCACAGACGTGATTACCCTCCGCAAACAGCAGCTCCACATTCATGCGGCGATAGGCCTGCAACTTCGGTGTGTTGGTGCTGACTTCCATGCCCTCCGTCACTTCTGTATGACAGGCAGGCAGGAGCTTGTGACTGCCCTCAACCTCAACCAGACACATACGGCAAGCTGTTGCCGGGGACACACCCTCCAAATGGCACAGGGTCGGAATATGAATATCAGCGTCCCGAGCGGCTTGCAGGATAGTGGCCCCTTCTTCAACAGCAACATCCGTTCCATCAATTTTGAGGGTTCTAACAGACACGATCGCTCCCTTCCTGTTCCGATACAGGCTGTAGCCTTTCCAGATATTCATCGCGGAAATACCGCAAGGTACTCAACACTGGATTCGGGGCCGATTGGCCCAACCCACACAAACTCATCTCCTTCACCATGTGACAGAGAGATTCCAATTGTTCTAAATCATCTGCCGTAGCTCCATAATCGGTAATTTTTTTGAGGATTTCGTGGAGCTGTACGGTACCTGCTCGACAGGGGACACATTTGCCGCAGCTTTCATTCCGGCAAAAGTCCATGTAGAACTGAGCGAGTTCCACCATACTGGTGGCATCGTCAATAACAATCGTGCCACCCGATCCCATGATGGTGCCGAGCTGCTGCAGCGATTCGTAATCTACAGGAGTATCGAACCGTTCAGCAGGAACGCACCCCCCTGAAGGCCCGCCGGTTTGAACGGCCTTTACGTGCCCATCGACTGCCCCCTCGCCCATCTCCATGACGATTTGATGCAGAGTGGTGCCCATCGGAACTTCCAACAGCCCCGTATTCTGCACCTTCCCCGTTAAGGCAAAAACTTTCGTCCCTTTACTCGTTTCCGTGCCAATACTGCTGAACCAAGCCGCTCCGTTGCGAACAATCGGGACGACATTGGCGTAAGTTTCAACATTGTTGATTAGGGTGGGACATCCCCTCAATCCCAACTCGGCAGGATACGGAGGACGTGCGCGCGGATTGCCTCGCCCCCCTTCGATCGAGTGAATCAATGCGGTTTCTTCTCCGCACACAAAGGCTCCCGCTCCGATGCGAATGTCAATCTTGAAGTCAAATCCTGACTCGAATATCTGACTGCCTAATAGCCCGTATCGTTTCGCTTGTTTAATCGCCCGCTCCAACCGCTGAATGGCCAGTGGATATTCGGCCCGAATGTAGATAAACCCGTGATTGGCCCCGACTGCATACCCCGCGATCGCCATGCCCTCTAACACCCGATGGGGATCGCTCTCTAGCACGCTGCGATCCATAAACGCCCCGGGATCTCCTTCATCACCATTGCAAATGACGTATTTTTGATCCCCTGGCATTTTGGCCACTGTGGCCCACTTTAATCCCGTCGGATAGCCAGCTCCACCACGTCCCCGCAAACCGCTTTGGGTAATCTCCGCCACCACACCTTCTGCCGTCATGTCGTACAGAACTTTGTATAGAGATTCGTATCCTCCAACAGCGATGTAATCCTCAATCCGTTCTGGGTCAATGAAGCCGCTGTGCTCCAATACGATGGACAATTGCCGAGCAAAAAAGGGTCGATCGCGATCGCAGCACTGGGGGATCTCCGTTCCTGCGATCAGATCTTTTGGCATAGAGGCCGCCGTCTCAACCGATACTTGCTCGTACAACTCTCCATCGGGATCGGTTGCCACCATTGGCCCGTGGCCGCAAAAACGCAGGCAACCCACACCACACACTTCTACCCGATCCGCCAAGCCAGACTTCGAGATCGCGTCCTCAATGGTGTCCTTGACCGTCCTCGCACCCGACGATTGGCAACCTGCCGCCATACAGCAGCGAATGCGAAAGGGCTTGCGCCGCTCCCGCTCCCGTTCGGCTAGCCGGTAGAGTTCTGAGATATCCATAGTGTTGTGTCAGCGTAGAAGTGATAGAAGATGGCTCTTCCGCAGGCTTGCTGCCATGCATTCGTCGTTTGATGACACCTTTCATGGCGAGCTTGAACAACGAATAGGACTTAGCCTCTACTTGTCGACTGTCGCAGGGGATAACGTCCAGCTACGCACTGCGTCCACAGTGGCTTCGGGAGTTTGGTTTCCGAAAATCTGGCCGTCCAACACCACAGTAGGGGCAATGCCGCAGGCTCCCAAACAGCGAGCAGATAACAGCGAAACTTGACCGTCTGGTGTTGTCTCACCTACCTCAATATCGAGATGACGTTCCAGTTTATCCAAGATTTGACTAGCGCCTTTGACATAACAAGCGGTTCCTAAACACACTACACAGCGATGTTGTCCACCAGGCTCCAAATGGAACAGGTGATAGAAGGACGCCACTCCATATACGCGGCTGAGCGGCAGTTTTAGTTGCCGAGCAATATAAAGTAGAACGCTTTTATCCAAATAGCCAAATGATTCTTGCGCTTTGTGGAGGATTTCAATCAGCGCATCGGGCTGGTAGTGATTCCGTTTCAATGCAATATCTAAGGTTTTGTAGCGGCGATCGCAGCGATCGCCTTCCAAGCGATCGGGTCGTGTTGGTGCGCTCTCAGTAGACATTGGATTCCAGCTCCGAACAACTTCAGGGGTGGCGCTGAAAGTAATAATGGTGCGATTTCTGAATGGATTGCAACACTCAAGCTTAACGTTTCTCTTTACCTCCATCCCTACCGGATCGCATGCGCTAAATCTATCAATAGCGTAGGTAAAACCTGTGTGGAAACTATGAGCTGGACTGGAGGAACATGTCGAACGTAGCCAATATAGATACCTGTCGTTGACAGAATCATATAATCCTCAAGTTCTTCATCCATAAGAGAAGTTGGAAGCACTAAATGTTGATTCTCGTTTGGGAACTTGCCCCGCGGTGCGCCCCATTTCTGCTGACCACCAATGTTTCAATTGGACATGAGGACATTATGTTTCACCGGCTCCTCGTTGCGTTAGATTGCTCGCCTCTAGCAGAACGTATTTTGAATGAAGCCATCGATCTGGCACGTGCCACTAGTAGTGAAGTTTTACTAGTACACGTTCTGTCAAGCGAGGAGGAAGGGTCTCCTCAAGCGACGTCTATCAGTGTCGGTATGGAACAGATGTATCCCAGCACCGATCTTCTCTCTGCTTTTCGCGAATGTTGGACTCAGTACGAGACTGCCTGTCTGGATCGACTCAAGCAGTATGCAGAATATGCAAAGTCGAAGGGAGTGGATGTGGAATGCACCCAGCAAGCTGGCTCTGCTGGACGAATGATTTGCGACATTGCTGGTGCTTGGGAAGCTGACTTAATTGTCATGGGGCGTCACGGACGGCTTGGACTGGATGAGCTGCTAATGGGTAGTGTCAGCAACTACGTGACTCACCACGCCAATTGTGCGGTGTTGGTGCTTGGGCTACCGTCCGAAAATCGTGAAGTCGGAGAATCCAACTTGCGAGAGTTCAAACGGGAAACGATATCATCTGGCAGTCAGATGCAACAATTTTCATCCTGCAACAGCGGCTCTTAACACATAAAGTTTGTCGCGCAACGATCGATAGGGTTGAGAAAATGCCCGATACTTCAAGCACCTCGTTTGTTGAATTAGACACGAGCCAGCCCATCTGGGAGCGGTTTTTCTCCGTTGCACCGCTGATTGTTGTTGGTACGCGCGAACCCGATGGCAACTACGATCTCGCGCCGAAGCACATGGCGATGCCTTTGGGCTGGGAAAACTACTTCGGTTTTATCTGTACTCCCCGTCATCGTACCTATACAAATACACGTCGCGAAGGCTATTTCACGGTTAGCTTTCCCAACCCCGAACAGGTCGTCTTAGCCAGCTTGTCTGCTGCTCCTCGCGACCAACAGGGCGATAAGCCTTCACTAACCGCCTTGCCCACCGTTCCTGCAACAGCGATCGATGGAGTGTTCCTGCAAGACAGCCGCCTATGTCTGGAATGCCAGTTGGAAACGGTTGTGGATGGGTTTGGAGATAACAGTTTAATCGCCGGAAAAATTGTCGCCGCACGGGTACAAGCAGAATCTTTGCGATCGCGCGATCGTGATGACACCGAATTAATCGCTAGCCAGCCTCTCCTTGCTTACCTTCCCCCCAACCGCTTTACCCGTATCGATCGGAGTTTTTCGTTTCCATTTCATGTTGGGTTTCATCGCTAATGGCATTCCTTTCCTCCATGACTACGTCCACGGCCGAGCGATTGCTGCAGTACCTTCGCTCTCACCAAGAGGAGATGGAGAACCTACTGGAGAAACTCGTTCTGGCAGAATCGCCGTCCACAATTCCTGCAGCGCAACAAGCGGTTCAGTCAATTTTGCGAGCTGAGCTGGTTGGTAGAGGATTTCGCGTCCGGCACTTATCGGGGCGTCACACAGGGGGGCATTTGTTGGCAGTTCCCCGCGATCGCCAGCCTAAGCAGGCGTTCCAATTATTGCTCGGCCATTGCGATACCGTCTGGCCCCTCGGAACCCTGCAGACAATGCCCTTGGTTCCAGCGCAGGGAAAGCTATACGGTCCAGGGGTTTACGACATGAAAGCAGGATTGGTGATGGCCATTTTTGCGACGGAAGCCGCTCGGGAGATTGCTGAAATACAAAGCGCCGATATCCCAGTAAAACCAGTTCTATTTGTGAATTCCGATGAGGAGATTGGCAGTCGCGAATCAACACCGCACATCCGCCGCTTGGCTCGGATTGCCGATCGCGCCTTTGTGATGGAGCCATCCCTCGGCCCGAATGGCAAATTGAAAACCGGACGCAAGGGGGTGGGGAAGTTTTCCATTCGAATTCTCGGTCGTGCCGCTCATGCAGGCTTAGACCCCGAAAAAGGAGCGAGCGCCATTCTGGAGCTATCCCATATCATTCAGCAACTGTTTGCCCTCAACGATCCGTCCCGAGGAATTACCGTCAATGTGGGCACGATTGACGGCGGCATCCGACCGAACGTGATTGCCCCCGAAAGTATTGCAGAAGTAGACGTCCGCATTTTGCATCAAGAGGACGTTCCCTACATCGAAACGGCTATTCGTGGGTTGCAACCAACGACCCCCGGCACGCGCCTGGAGGTGAACGGGCGTATCGGGCGGCCGCCAATGGAGCATACCCCCGGCAATCGGTTGTTGTGGGAGCGGGCACAAATCGCGGCCTCCGAATTGGGGTTGGAGATTGATGAAGCCACAGCTGGCGGTGGATCGGATGGAAATACAACCAGTCTCTACACACCAACGTTGGATGGCCTGGGAGCGGTTGGGGATTCTGCTCATGCCGTCGGGGAATGTATCGTACGCGAACACCTGAGCGAGCGCACAGCTCTGTTAGCCCGATTGTTGCTCGAGCCACCATTGAGGAGCGGGCACTGAATTTACTGTTGTTGCTGTTTGGGAGGGAATTTCTATCCAAGAGTTGCCATCCAACAACAGGACAACAAGCGAGGGAAAGAGTATGGCTGGCCGATATTTCTTCACAACACTGACTCGCATTTCGGATTTGAAAGTCGGAAATTTCGATCTGCAAGAGCTACCGCGCGATCGGTGGGCCACAGGTGATTACGTGGTCGGTGTTGTCACCTCTCCCGTCCCACCCAGTGCCAAGGCGGAGTTGACGAACGGACGCATGGCCGAGGTATTGGAAGGGGATGCCATCGTGGGGGCGTTCGGGATTCGGCAAGCCACATTGGAAGCGGTTGGGGATTGGCAGTCGATTGGTTCCGATGGAGAGATGAATGCTCTAACGCCTGCCGGGATGATAGGGCGAGTGACGTCCATTTCGCCATTAATTTCGTCTCGAGCATCGTTGCGTTATTGCGGCCATGTGGTGCGGGACGGACACAAGGTCGTCATGAAAGATTTTGCATCGTCAATTCAGATGCGTGACTACCGGATCCCAACGGTGTTAATCATCGGAACGTCCATGTCGTCCGGCAAAACAACGTCTGCCCGAGTCATTATCCATTTGCTCAAGCAAGCCGGGTTAACCGTGGTGGGAGCCAAGCTAACAGGGGCAGGGCGCTATCGAGATATTCTCGCGATGAAAGATGCGGGGGCTGATGGCATTCTAGATTTTGTGGATGTAGGGCTACCGTCTTCGATTTGTCCGCCAGAGGACTTCCGGCATTCGGTTCGTCAAATGCTCTCGCTCATTGCCGCCAAAGAACCGGATGTGGTGGTGGTAGAAGCAGGAGCATCTCCCTTCGAGCCCTATAACGGGGATATTGTGCTGCAAGAACTCAAAGACCAGATTTGTTTTACGGTGCTGTGCGCCTCCGATCCCTATGCAGTGTTGGGAGTCAGCCAAAGTTTTGGATTGCAACCCGATTTAGTCGGTGGCATCACCACGAACACTACCGCCGGAATTCGATTGGTCGAAAAGCTGACAGGCGTCCCTGCTCTCAACCTGACGGCGTCCTCTTCCCAAGTGCCTTTGCTCCGCTTGCTTCAGAAGAACTTACCGTTAGGATCGCGCAGCGTCTACTAGCAGTCCTAGCCACATCTCTTCCGCATTGCAACGTTCCACTTCACTAGGAGAACACGATGGAACTTAAGACAGTTGCCCTCGATCTACCCGAAGGAAGCAATTTGATTTTGGGTCAAACTCACTTCATTAAAACGGTTGAAGATCTATACGAAATCATGGTGGGATCTGCCCCCTCAGCTCAGTTTGGGATTGCGTTTTGCGAAGCATCCGGTCCCTGCTTAATTCGATCTGCAGGTAATGACGAAGCGCTGCAAAATGCTGCAATCTCGAATGCCGAAGCGATCGCTGCCGGACATAGCTTCATCATTCTGATGAAAGAGGTCTATCCGCTAAATGTCCTCAATGCCGTTAAACATTGCCCGGAGGTTTGCAGTATCTATTGTGCAACGGCTAACCCAGTTGAGGTGATTGTGGCTGAATCTGCTCAAGGACGCGGGATTTTAGGAGTAATTGATGGATTCTCTCCAAAAGGGGTGGAGGGCCCAGACGATGTAAACGCACGCCACGAGTTACTGCGTCAGTTAGGGTACAAACAATAAAGGTTAAACGTGCGCAATATTGCCTGCAAATAGGTTGCTAATCTAACTTTTCAGCAGGGCTTCTAGACTTACCTTTCCATAGCATCTGATTATGTGCGTAAGCTAAAATAGATGACCAGTATTTTCTTTTAGATTTGTCACTAAGCAGATGTAGTTCGTCGTAGGCAAGGTGAACCAAGTCTTTCCAAAAATGCTTGGTCGTGCAAGCCGTTAAATGCGATTCAGGCATATTTAGCTCGTTACAGTTCGAGTAGGCGGCTTTAAATCGCTCTTCCCAAAACTCCCGAGACGGACCATGGGGAAGGGCCAGGATACGATCGACGGCATCTTCTTCAATTTGCCGCCAAAATTCAGCCAACTCAATCGGTAGTGGCTCGCATTGGCTTAGATGTTCTTTGCGATCGACATACATCACTAGTTTTGCCGAAAAAATGGACTGAAATAATTACCTTGCATCGCTCCTACCTTTAGTCTAATTGGGAATAGATGCTAGACAGAACTATTGCAAAGTATTGCTATGTAGTCGATAGCGGGTCATCGGTAATGAAGCAGTATGCGCCAGCGTAAGTAGGTTGTTCTAATCAATTTTGGAGGAGTAGCCACTTCTGTGTGGCTTCTGGGACATTGGTTTTACGATTAATTCGACCAAGTTACTTACGGCAACTATTTATCCACTTGGCATCCTGCTAACGTCGAGCTCTAGCAGCTTCTCTACTGTCATCTCTGCCACTCATACCTCAGGTAAACCTCGAAGCTCTTCAGTAAAAGGCCCAGCCCTGCAGCGATCGCATGCAATTGAGTTTTCAAGATGTTGAGGTCGAAACATTTTAGTGATTGGTGAGATCGGCAGTCAGACTAAACCCTGTTTTGATTTCAGTAGATTAAAGTATCGCAATCTATGCTTGAGATTCCTTAGGATAAGGATAGGGACAGAAGCGAGTGTCGAAACAATTAGATTGAAGGGATTTCGTCATTCCGATTTTGCTTGTCCTTCCGTTTCGAGCGCGTTTCCAGTGCGTTCGATGGAGGAACGAATGTTAGTGCCATTTTCCAATCGAGTCGAAGCGGGAAAACACCTAGCCTCCCGACTCAAAGCCTACGCAAACCGAGGCGATGTGGTGGTATTGGGATTACCCCGAGGGGGTGTACCTGTAGCATTTGAGGTCGCTCAATCGCTCCATGCTCCTCTAGATGTTTGTGTTGTGCGCAAGTTAGGAGTTCCGGGTCGCAGAGAGCTGGCCATGGGGGCAATCGGCATGGGTGGCGTAGTGGTAATGAACCCGGATGTGCTTGAGTCTTGTAGAGTTTCTCAATCCGAGATCGATCGGGTTCTTGCGGAAGAACAACACGAATTAGAGAGGCGCGATCTCCTCTACCGTCGCGGCCGCCCGGCACCTAACTTGAAGGGAAAAGTAGTCGTGCTGGTGGATGACGGCATTGCAACCGGAGCGACTCTCAGAGCTGCTATTTCTACATTGCGGCAGCACCGACCCAATCGGATTGTGGTGGCAACTCCGGTAGCACCTCTATCTATCTGCGAAGAGTTGGAAGCGGATGTCGATCGAGTTGTCTGTCTTGCCACTCCCGAACCTTTCTTTGCGATCGGCCAGTGGTACGAGGATTTCGGTCAAACCTCCGATGCGGAAGTCCAGCAGCTCTTGAACACCGCCACTCCCGCTCCCGTTCAGCCAGCCGGTTGAGTTCTGAGATATCCATCATAGTGTTGTGTCAGCGTAGAAGTGATAGAGAATCGCTCTTCCGCAGGCTTGCTGCCATGCATTCGTAGTTTGATGGCACCTCTCATGGCGAGCCTGAACAACGAATTGGACTGAAAGCGGAATAATTTTTATAGTCCCCTGGCATCTGTGAAATCTCCAGGCTGACATTGACAACTTAACCGCTCTAGCAATAAACCCAAGACGATGGAAGGCTTAGGGAATGAGTACCAGTTACAAGCGGCATCATTTCCCCGGCGAGATCGTCACCTATTGCGTCTGGCTGTGTTATTCCTTTCCTCTGAACTTGCGGGATATCGAGAAGATATTGCTGCAAAGCCGCTCAGAAGCTACGTTGCCATGATGAAACATATCCTCAGGGGGTAGGTAGACCACAGGCAGCATAAAGGGTTGAACAATCTAGTGGAAAAATCGCATCGACCCACAAGGGTTAGGGAAAGGCGGATGGGTCGCTGTAAATCTCCCGAAGTCCATGAGTATATTCCGCTCTCAGTCGGAAATACCGAGAAGCTGTTCTCTAGTTTTCTCGTACCACTCGCACCAATCGCTCGGTACACCACCAAGGGTCTGTTCCAAACTGAGGAATAGGAGCCGTCCCCGTCTCCCCCAACATCACACTACGTAGATCGCGATCTAACCGAGCCCCAGACCCGTAATAATCTGAAGGACTCTCCTTACGAGTTCCCAGATTCGGCAATCGGAAAATATCTGGCTCGATCGCCGACTGACTGACAAAAATCTTGAACACATCCAGCCCGTCGCTGTACCCCTCCGGCACCTGCATCTCCAGCAAGTAATCCGGGCCAGCCCCCACCAACAGCACCGGATCGTCCCCCTTCACCCGAGCTGAAAATTCCTCCTTGTAGGGATAAATCAACCCCGAACTTTGCAAGCGGCGATCGAGCGACACCACATAGAGGTAGAGCGGATTGGGAGAGCTGTGCTCGAATGTAATCGCTAAATTCTTACCGCTACCCAGCAGGTACTCACCCGACTCATTTGTCCGTAGCGGAGCCGCCGCCGGTTCCTTCAAACTTCCCCGAGTGGCAGGCTCCAACAACTGTACAAAATCAACCTTGATAGTCCCCTCGATATATGACTCAGGCGCCTCAATTGTCGAGAGATTTCGGAATGCCGCGATTTGCTCCAAAATACTTCGCATCTTGCGTTGCAGCGATCGCACCTTTTTGACTGGAATCCGAAACGCAGCCAAAGCGACAGAACTGTCTTTGGGATACAGCCGAAAAATAGAATTGGGCTGAGCTACCACCCGAATATCAGCCGCCTCTTCAGACTGGGCCAGGCCAACTAACGGACTATCGGCGATCGCCGCCTCTAAATCCGGCTTAGCAACATCCCCACTGTCAATTGCTTCCCCCAGCAGTGCAACGGATAGGGGAGTAGGGGTCGGGGTCGCGTCCGAATCGGCCATGGACTGAATCTCTCAAGAAATCACTAATACTGTAACGGTTTGTTGCGCACACTCAGAGAAGGACTTCGCCAATGAGAGCCATCCAATCGTTACAGGTCATTGACAACTTAACGGCTGCTGATAAATGGCAGGATGATGCACAGCTCAAGATCGAGGGCAAGCAGTGCTATATCTGACGTGCGATCGACAAGAACGGGCAAGTCATCAACATCTTGATGCAAAGCCGTCGGGATCGACGTGTCGCCGATACAATGTAGTGCTCAATTTGGATGCTTCCGACTTTAGTTGACAATGTCCCTAGCGTCGATAATTGAATCTCTCAGGCCTGAAACCTCCAAATAGAATTTGAGGAATGAGTTGTTCGCGTCGATTAGACCCACATCCGTAGTCCCTAGATGTGGCAAATCTTAACAACTCTGTCTCTGTCTACATCAGTCCGCCCAACTGCATCTGAGAGACATAAATTCTCTATCTGGGCGATTTGGACTTTTTCACAATCCCCTTCGCTAGCCAATTGCTAGCGGTCTACTCGATATTTATTCATGACTGCCCCGCACTTCCTCGATCTCTGCTTGCCTGGCAACGTCCCTTACACCACTGCTTGGGCTTGGCAAAAACAACGCCTGGCTAGCATGCAAACCAGCAATCGCCCCGATGCCCTCCTGCTCCTCTCCCATCCCCCCGTTTACACTCTCGGCCAAGGAGCCACCCCCGACTTTCTCAAATTCGATCCCGACACCACCCATTACGAAGTTCATCGAGTCGAACGAGGTGGGGAAGTCACGTATCACGGACCAGGACAGTGGGTGGGTTATCCCCTACTCAATTTGCGCCGCCACCAACAAGACTTGCACTGGTACATGCGGCAACTGGAACAAGTCTTGATTAATGTATTGGCTACATTCGACATTCTTGGCGAGCGGATCGATGGATTGACTGGAGTGTGGGTCGAAGGAGCCAAACTGGGGGCGATTGGAATCCGGGCAACGAAGTGGATTACCTGGCACGGGTTCTCGTTTAACGTTTGCCCAAACTTAGAAGACTTCTCCCGCATCGTCCCATGCGGCATTGGCGATCGCCCAGTCGGCAGCCTGGAGCAATTCGTTCCCGGCATCTCGATGGAAGACGTACAACCACTCATCATTCAGTCCTTCGAAACCGTCTTTGGTTTACAGGCACGGAAGATGAGTTGCGATCGCTGGCTCGGTACCGTCACACATGTGAAGCCATAAAATATCGACGAAAGACAAACAAGTGAAAAACAAAATCAATGATTGTGCGAGATCGAATGCCGATGTAGCCTGAATGCCGATAGTCGTGGAACAACGCATGGGTCGATTGGTAATTTGGGGAGCCGGAGAACTTGGTGGTCGGGTAGCACAGCTCTGGAAAAACGGCTCAGTTGTCGGCATTACCAAGACCCTCAACCGACATTCCACATTGCAGGCAATGGGAGTAGAAGCCCGAGTCGGTAGTGCAGCCGATATTCTGAAACCAGACGACACGCTATTACTGGCAATTCCCGGTTATGCCGCTCAAGGGGAAGCGATCTCCCAATTGTCCCAAACCCCACCTCCCCAAAGAGCCGTCCTGATTAGCTCCACAGGCTACTACGGTTCCAACGCCAGCGGTCTCATCACCACCGAAACTCCTCCGGGTCCCGAAGAGCGCCCCCAATACATTGCCGCCACCGAACACGCGTTTCGAACATGGGCAGGAGAGGCTGGGATTGTCATTCGCTTTGGCGGACTGTATCGCCCCGGTCGGGGCCCCATTACCCCATTAGCCCGCCGCGGTACTGCCCCCGCTGGCCCGCCAAACAAATTGCTAGCATTGATTCACTACGACGACGCAGCGGTCGCCACCACTACAGCCCTCGAACTGCCCCACCCTGATTCCACCTACATCGGCCTCACCCTGCCATCCCCCACCCGGCAGCAGTACTACACCGCTGCTTGCCAAGCTTTAGAGCTAGCTCCTCCAACCTTCACCACCCCCCAGAGCGATCCTCCCAAGTACGACGTCACTCGCTTCAAAAGTCAACTGCTGCCGCACCCCACCCACCCCAATTGGCTGGAAGCCATCCAACTGTAAAGGCGGCGTGCACAGTCATCAAACGTAATGGCTGTCGTCCGCCCCCCACATACGTACATCTAGCCCCAGGCAAACCATGTCCGTACAATGCAAACCAATGGTGTCTATCCCGACAGAGTTATGAAAATTTTCGTGCTACTGTTCAATGCCGGTACCGATAACGAGGGAATTCACACCTTAAGTACTGGCGATAAATGCACGGTGCTGATGTTCGAGCAGCAGGATGATGCCACTCGATTCGGGGTTTTGCTGGAAGCTCAGGATGGTCCTCCCCTGACGGTTGAGGAAATAGATGACTCGGTCATCAAGGAATTTTGTGATGGAGCGGGTTATTCCTACAAACTTGTGACCGCCGAAGATTTTATGGTTCCCCCCGAGTCCAACGTGCCGGGATACGAGTCAGAATTGGATAGCGAACCGCCGCGAGCTCAAGAAACTGAAATTAGCGATGATGACCTGGACGCCTTACGCAAGCGGTTTGAAAAGTTGCTCTAATTGACACATCTCGCACTGTGGAATGGACCGGAACAACACTGGCGCAACAGTGACAGCGATCGCATGTTGCCGATCTCTTCCAGGCAACCAATCGTCGAACTGGCACCAATCCTGCTGACACCACCCCAAAAGTCCTTCCAGAATAGGAATATTCAGCCTCTAACGCTGGGAGTGGAACGCATTCATGACAGCAGACACACGCTTTCGTCGTCAGGTCGCACAATCGCTGGATGAGTGGATCGCCAATGGCTTGATCGCAGAAGACCAACGAGATCGCTTTCGGCAGTACTACCAACTTGATCGGCTCGCCCGCGAAGCCAATAGTCGATTTACCACTGTTCTTCTGACAATCGGAGCCCTCCTGATTGGTTTGGGCGCTATTTCATTTGTGGCAGCCAACTGGGATCGCCTGCTGCCCAGCGTGCGTGCGATCGGCGTGCTCGCTCTAATGGTGTGCTTCGATACAACTGGCTACTGGCTATTGAGAGGCTCGGGACAATCCAAGAACTATCGGCGACTGGGCAGTGCGCTATTGCTAGTGGGGCAACTCATGTTGGGGGCCAGCCTTGGACTGATGGCTCAGTGGTTTCAAGTGGGTGGCTCGCCTGCTGGACTGTACTTCTGGTGGGGGCTGGGAGTATTCGGGGTTGCGGTGACGGCACGCCATAACCTGAGTGGTGTTTTGGCTATGGTGTTGTTTCAACTGACCTGGTCGGAAGAACCGACTGCCCTGGCTCCGCTGATGGTTCTGGCTACTGGATTGCCGCTGGCCTATTGGTGTCGCTCTCGCTGGGTATTCGCGGCTGTGGTGTTGGCGACCAATGTTTCTGCAGTGTGGGCAGTGTTTAACAATGTTGGGCTACATTCGGCAACCGAAACGTACTTGTTCTGGCTGGTCTACATTGGCTTGACGTCGATGTGGTGGGCGTATGGCACAGTTCACCAGCGAATGGTTCCAGATATCGTGCAATGGCTACCGGAATGCTCGTTGGATCGTGAGACTGATTCCGATCCAAATCCATTGGAGGCGAACCAATCTCAGAGTTTAGAGTTTGCTCCGTTTGCCCGCATTCTCAGCATGTTTGGACTGTTGGGGGCGTTTTCCATTCTCAGTATTGGTCAGTTGTACATGTGGTCAGAAGGCTGGCTGCGACCGAACTGGGGGGAATTGGTTGGTAAAGCCCCGATCTTGACAGGGACGATTTGGGGATTGGTGGGACTCTCCTCCGTGTTGTGGGTGTGGATGATTCGCGATCGCCAGTCAAGGGCGACTCGAACAACGGTCACTCGAACTACGGCGACTCGAACTACGATCACTCGAACTACGATCACTCTCGATGCGGCTGTGGGGATGGTCAGTGTGGCAACGGTGCTGCTAATTAATCTGGGAATACCGTGGTCGTACACCTCGTGGATCTTTAATTTGCTGTTGTTTGGCTTGGCTTGCACGCTGATTTGGGCAGGCCTGCAAATGGGAACTCGCTGGTATTACTGGGCGGGATTGCTGGCGGTTACCCTACAAATTCTCAGCCGCTTTTTTGAATACGACACCGGTCTACTACTCAAGTCAATCGTCTTAATCGTCTGCGGCATCGGAACGATCGCGGCGGGGATGAGCTTTGAGCGCCGATTGCAGCAACCGTCCCGCTTAGAGCGTTGAGAGGCCAACCGATAGCCGACTCGGACAGACCATATGAATTAGATACCTATTGGAGACCGCTTGTGAACGCTCCTCTTTCTCGCAATCGCTGGTCGTGGGCCTTTGCCCTCGCTGTTGTGGCGCAGGTGGGCATTGTACTGGCAATTCCCATTCCCAAAGCACTGACTCTGGCTACCGGCACCAGCATTTTTCTGGAAACTCGCCCCATCGATCCCTACGACCCGCTGCGAGGTCGCTACGTTACCCTCGACTACTTTCTTGAAGATCCACCGTCTATTGAGACCCTCCCAGGTTATCTGTCGGTAGACCAGATGGAAGCAACCTTTGAGCAGATGCCCGATCGCATCTCCTTCATCATGGAGCCCCAAGACTCTACAGCGCTTGAATCCAGCTCATCTGAGTCCGGACCATCTGAATCCATAGAACCTAACCCAGTGATTGCATGGAAAGCCGTCGAAATCACCTATCGTCTGCCCGTAGAGCTGGAGCAGGGCCAACAGATACTAGCCGCTGAGTTGAAGGTAGCCCCTCATAACGTTGGGCATGTTGCGATCGACCTGGGGCTAGATAGTTACTTTATTCCCGAGACGATTGGGGATGACCTTGAAGACGATATTCGCGAGCATCGCGTGGACACCTTAGTGGAAGTCAAGGTCGATCGCCGAGGCAACTCTGCTCTAGTCGGGGTGTGGGTAGAAGATCGGCAGTACTGAAATACTTCGACAGTATTGAGACCCTTCAGTAATGATGGAGAGAATGCCGTACAGAGAGAGTAACGCAGGGCAGGGGAATTTCTGTTATCCCGACAATTCGTTGCAAAATATTTGGATGAGAGTGATAGCATAGTCCTTGCATTAAAACCGACAGAACGCACATGGCATTGTTGCAAGAGCGCAAGCAAGAACTGATTTCCGAGTACCAGAAGCACGAAACCGATACGGGGTCTGCCGAAGTACAAGTGGCCATGCTGACCGAGCGCATCACCCAGCTCACCAAGCACCTACAAGCTAACCCCAAAGACTACGCCTCCCGCCGTGGCCTAATGACCATCATCGGTAAGCGCAAGCGCCTGCTAGGCTTCATCCAAAACGAAAGCCCCGAGCGCTTCTTCGACATCACCAAGCGCCTAAATATCCGCGTCCGCAAATAATTTATGGCTCGGCGTAAATCCAAGAAAAACTCCAAACGGTCGAAGAACTCCGGCTCTTCTGGAGCTAGAAATTCTCGCTCCAGCAAGTCGGGTGCAGGAAATGCCAAGCCATTACCGTTTGATGTGAGTCAGCAATCCAGCGGCCCTGCGGCCGAGGGAGAGGCTAAATCTACGGTGAAAGCAGCGGCCCAAAACGCAAGCACTAGCGATCGCGAACTGCCCTCCAACTTCATACCGGAAGACGTCAGCAAGCGGATGATTCGCAGGGCCAGTTGGTTGGCGGGTGTGCCCACAACATTGGGGATGAGCGCTTTCTTCATCAACTACTACCTGCTGGTCAATCACATTTTTGAGCTGCCCACCTGGTTCACCTACTCTGAAACCCTTGCCTTGTTTGGCATGGGTTTTGTAGGACTGACCTACGGAGTATTGTCGGCTTCGTGGGAGCCCGAACGAGAGGGTGGACTGATAGGATTGTCTGAATTCCGCTTCAATGTCAAAGTCCTGTTTCAGCAGTGGCGAGAGTTTGGTCAACAGAAACGACAGCAGCAAGCTGAAGACTGAGAACTGGTATCGCAAGACTCGCCGACCGAAATCTTAGACTATTAATTAAACCTGCAGGGGAGTTGGATGGCCTCCTGCAGGTTTTTCGTGTAATCGTCTGAAGAAACAGATACGGAGCCGAATCGACTGAGGTGGGGATTGCTCAGTTGGGCGTCGAAGAGCTGAAAATTTCGCTCGCGTAAATGTTCCACCAGCTTGACCATCGCCACTTTAGACCCATCGGGAATGGCAAAAAACATCGATTCCCCAATAAATGCTCCACCGATCGCTATCCCCAAGACTCCTCCTGCCAAGCGATCTCCCTCCCAAGTTTCAAAGCTGTGTGCCCAACCTGCGTCGTGCAGTATTTTGTAAATCTGCCCCAGTTCGGTGCTAATCCAGGTCTCGTCACGATCGGCGCACCCTGCCACTACGCGATCGAAGGCACTGTTAATGCGAACGCTGAATCGATCGCGGTTGAGGATACGGCGTAGAGAGCGAGGATAGCGAAAGCGATCGTCCAGAGGGATGAGTGTGCGCTCTTCCGGCGTACCGTACCAGTTGAGGTGACCGAGACCATCATCCATCAGAAAAAAACCGTGGCTGTATCCACGGACAATGCTGTTCAGATCCCACTTCAGAACCATACGATTCGATATCAATCCCGGATTGCATTGTTAGTCTATTCGGCTGCTTTGGCAACCAGATAGGTTCGAACCGTGTCCCAATCAGGAAACCTTTCAGTGCCGAAGTGGATGTGCTCGCCAGGAAAGCGATCGGCACCATTTTTTGTCCGGTCATCGATTAAATAGTCACCCAGATTGAGGTGCTTGTTGTGGGAGAGGATGAGTCGCTTGTGGGCTGGTTTGCCGAGATAGTGTTGTACCCACAGCAGCTTATCGGCCCAAGCAGATGGATTCTGCCAGGGAGCCGTAGACAGGATATACGTATCGAAGAGAGTCACAAGCTCGGAGTATGCTTCGAGGGCCCCAGACAGGGGCTTCATCAACGAAAAAATTCCAGGCACTTCATCCAATCGACCTGCAAATTCGCGGAGCGTTTGCTCATCAAGCTGAGTCAACGCCGATGGAAAGTCCACCAGAACATTATCCATATCGAAATAGAGGATCTGTTTCATCGCAGTACCCTATTGCTTGGGCTTGAGGTCGAGGGAATAGAAGACCCATTGCTTCCATCGCATTGCAACGCTATCTTCCATTCAGAGCAGCCTGCACGGAAAGTCACGGGTTAGAATAAGCCAACGTTTCTAGAGACCACTGGCACCCATGACCATTGCTGCGGAGCAACAAGGTAATTCCCTCGAACCAGAGCAGTCTCCCGATCCGCGCAACGAGCTTCCCGATGAAGTGGAAATGTCGTTGTTCGAGCACCTAGAAGAGCTGAGGTCTCGGCTGTTTGCCAGCGTTATTGCCGTTGTTGTTTGCATCATCGCTTGCTTCGCTGTCGTCAAAAACATCGTGGCGATTTTGGAGATGCCCGCCCACGGTGTTACCTTTCTACAGCTTGCGCCTGGAGAATATTTCTTCGTCTCCATGAAAGTGGCCGCCTACTCCGGACTATTGCTGGCAACTCCCTTTTTGCTCTATCAGATCGCCAAGTTTGTCTTGCCGGGGCTGACCGTAGGGGAACGTCGCATCTTGGGGCCAATTGTCTTGGGGTCGGGAGTCTTATTTGCGGGCGGATTGGTGTTTGCCCACCAATTACTCATCCCTGCCGCCCTGAATTTCTTCATCCATTACGGTGAGGGCATTGTCGATCAAGCCTGGTCGATCGATCGCTACTTTGAATTCGTCCTGCTACTCCTGTTTAGTACCGGCCTGGCGTTTCAAGTACCCATTTTGCAGGGCATTCTGGGGGCGGCCGGGTTAGTGAACTCCACTCAGATGCTGAAGGCTTGGCGGCTTGTCATCTTCGGTTCTGTGGTTGCTGGAGCGATCCTTACCCCCTCCACCGACCCCCTCACCCAAAGCTTGCTGGCTGGGGCCGTTACGTTTCTATACTTTGCGGGTATCGTGCTGGTCAAAGTGATGGGCAAGTAGCGGTTTCATAGATGGGCACTACATTTTTGATCGAGCAGCCCCCCTTTCCTCACCGCTCTCCGACTCGAACAAACACAAAACAATATGTTTCTTTGCAAGTCCTGCGATCGCTAGATGTAGGACTTGTGAACGTTTGTTGAGGGACGATTGCCGCCATCTAGCGTAGGTCAAAAAAGTATCAGCATCTCTCCGCATTCACCACAATTGCCCTGCAGATACGTCCCTGTACAGTTGCGGCATGATGGGGAGATCGATATGAAACTAGCATTGACTCTGGGAATAGTTGGAATTGCAGCACTGGCAACTGCTGGGCTTGCACCCGAAGCTCGCGCCTACAGCGAAAGAGATTTACAACGACTAAAAGAAACCGGCTCTTGCGAACGTTGCAACTTGGTAGAAGCCGATTTGAGCGGGATGGACTTGACTGGAGCCCGCTTGCGCGGCGCTCAACTCACCCGTGCCAATCTGGGTGGCACCATTTTGATTGGAGCCAGCCTTGCCCATGCAAACCTGATTGGGGCAGGCTTGGATGATGCCAACCTGCGCCAAGCCAATCTCAGTCATGCTAACTTCGCTAATGCCAGCTTAGAAGGGGCTAATTTACTCAAGGCCAAGCTGGATGGAGCGTATCTATTCAGGACAGATTTCACCGATGCGAACTTAATCGAGGCCGATCTTTCGGGGAATGTCTTTCGCTTGAACTTAACCCATGCCAACTTTAGTGGAGCCAACTTAAACAACGCTGACTTAACCGGAGTGAAGGCGATCGATACGGACTTTAGAGGGGCAAATCTGGTTGATGTCAACTTCCAAGGGGCAGATTTGTTCAGTGCCAACTACGATGACGCCACCCAATTCTCTCCAGACTTTGACCCTATGGAACGTTTGATGCAAAAGATTGACCCTTAACGACTCATAGCAAATTGGTCTAAGTTCGAGGGAGCTTGCAGATATGGAAGCCCAACTTGTCTAACAGTTTGCTTACACGCCACAAAGAGTCGGGAACTGTTGAATTAGTCAAAAGGGCGGCCCTAGGGTCGCCCTTTTTTGTGTCAAGTCAACACGATAGTCGGGTGTTAGCCGACAGTCGCAAAGTACTCTTTGGACTCGGTGGGAGAAGGCTTCATGGTGGCGTCTCCGGGCTGCCAATTAGCAGGGCAAACTTCGTCAGGGTTGCTCTGGATGTACTGAATCGCTTGTAGAACGCGCTTGGTCTCGTCAACACTACGACCAAAGCCTAAGTTGTTGACGGTGGCGTACTGAACAGCACCTTCAGGGTCGATGATGAACAGGCCACGCAGGGCAACACCTGCATCGGTTAGAACATCGTACGCTGCGCTAATTTCTTTCTTGATATCGGAAACCAGAGGATAAGCGACATCGCCAACGCCACCTTGGTTGCGGGCAGTCTGCGTCCAGGCCAGATGAGAGAATTCGCTATCAACGGAAACACCCAAGATTTGGGTATTGAGAGCTGTAAACTCGCTAGCGCGATCGCTGAATGCGGTAATTTCGGTCGGGCAAACGAACGTGAAGTCGAGGGGGTAAAAGAACAGAACGACATACTTGCCGCGGTACTGCGACAGCTTGACCGTCTCGAAGTCTCCATCGACAACAGCTGTAGCTTCAAAGTCTGGTGCAGGAGCGCCGACCTTTACAGTGGTGACCTCGCTCATGGAGCATGTTCCTCGAAAAATTCTTGACAGTTGACAGGATATCAGAGTCGTTTCGACTTTGAGTAAGACTCGAAAAAAATTTGGCTATAAGTATGGCCCCAACATCGTCTATTCAAGCAAGTTCAAACCTGTGTAACCACAGAATCGCCTGTTTCTCGTGCAGGCTACCTCCAGGCATTATCCCTCGCCACTCTCGTGATGTGCAGATACATGTAGTAAATCCAACATAGGAACAACTTAACCTGTCAGCAGGCATCGCCAGCCAGACGCAGTGGGAAATGAGCCCGGCAGCAAAGCGATGACGCTTGGAACTTATGCCCATCTCCTAAGCCATACATAGACTTGGCCACAACGCTGATGAGATAGTTGACGATGCTAAGAGCCCAGATCGAACAGAATCCATGGCAGAAAGTTTTGGGAACGCTATACCGCTCGAAATAGTGTAATGCCACTATGGGCTGCAACGTTCTCAATCCTAGTAGTGAATTCTTCTGGCAATTCGTCTATCTTTCTGCTTTTCACGACAAAGTAAGTTTCTTCCTTTTCTTCAAGCAGTTGAATCGCTTGCTCAACATCATCTACTTCAATAGCTTTACCTCTTGAATAGAATTCTGCAGAGTAAGGCATTCCAAACATATACACCAGCTGACAAGCAGAAAGATTGCATGACTCGTGATAAGAGCTGACGATATTTTTATGAGAGTTTTGATTCGCTACATTGACAACAACGGGAAACGCCAGCAGAAACACCAAAGGCACAACTAAGCCTATAGATGAATACAACATACTTTTCTTATACATAGCCGGCCAAGGCAATAAGAGTTCGGACATTAACAATGCAAAGGCAGGCAATCCAGGTAAGACATAAGTCCAAAGAATATTGCTCGCGAAAGTAAAGACGAGCATCGGAGTAATGGCCCATAGAAGGAGGTATGTTATCCATTCTCTATGGTTTTGAACCAAATTTGACACATGCTGACGGGAGCGGCCTAGGACCATTTTCGCGATTAAACCTAGACCGAGAAAGGACCACGGAAAGGCTGCCAGCAACCAGTACAGCCAAATTGTGCCATGAGGATGTGCGTGGCCACTACCGTACAAGTCACCCGTCCAACCGCTTTCAGTAAACCTCTTCCAGTGTTCGCCAACTAGGAAGTAGTCAATAAACCCTGGCGTTTTTACTTCTGCCAGCACATACCAAGGCAAAGCAATCAATAGCAATAAAATCGTACCACTGAACCAAGGAATACGCTGCCAAACATCATTAAGCTTTTTCTGCCAAATCGACCAAACAATAATTGGGAAAAATATCAGAACAATTCCTACTGGCCCCTTAGCAAGTACAGCAATAGCAATACCAATGAAGAATGAATAGCCCCACAAACGAGTAAGAGAAGTAGATTTTACGGACTGCCAAAATCCAACCATCGATAAAGTTATACCGAACACCAAAGCTGGATCGGTCATTACCGTTCCGCTGCTAACAAAAAAACCAGCTGTAGTGGCAGCTACCATCGCACCTAAGATAGAGTAGTTGGCTCCACGTTCTCTGGCAATCGCATAAACCAAGCACACTGAAAGGAATATCAATATGAAAGAAGAAAATCGAGCAGAGAATTCATTCACACCAAATAGCTGAAAAGATCCGGCAGTCAGCCATGTAGAGAGAGGCGGTTTACCCCAAAATGGCACGCCATAGTCAATCTGTGGCGTAATCCAGTCACCTGTTTCCAGCATTTTACGAGCAATTTCTCCATAGCGAGACTCAGTTCTATCTGCTAGTGGATATGCGCCCAAAGCCAGGACTCGAAATAAGGTTGTCCCAAGGATAATTGAATATACATATTTATGCCAGGGACTCATGAGTTTCAATTTCATATATTTTTTTTTGATGGAACCTCAGACGAAATCGATTTATTTCTCTTCGATATTTTCAGGCAAATTAATGCAATAGTTAGCCAAATATAGCCAATTCCATAGCCAGCAATGATATCTGTAGGCCAGTGTGCTCTGACGTAGACACTGCTGAATCCCATCATAACTAAAAAGATAGAGGCTACGATATAAATATACGGAGTCAGCTTGGGAAAACGAGCTGCAATCAAGTAGGAAAGGTAGAAGTATAGAAATAGATTGCCTGTAGCGTGTCCGCTAGGAAAACTTTTACTTCCAGACACTTCGACTAGCCGGTCATCTGGACGTCGGCGCCCCAGTAATGGTTTGAGAATCTCATCAACTAGGATCAAAACACCTAAAGATCCAAAAGCTAACGTTGTGGCTTCTTGCCAATAGCGCTTCCAGGCCAATATCCCTAAGCCGATAAGCACGACTAATGCTGCGCACTCCGTTCCGCCGAGAAGATAAAATATCTTAATAAAAGACCCCGACTCAGGAGAAGTATTCTGCTGCAACCAGAGCATGAAGCTAGCATCAAATTCTGGATAGTTTTTAGTATAAATCTGCTTACAAAGGACGATCAATGGAGTAAGTATAGTTATCAAAAAAATAAAATTATATTTGCCAACAACACGAATGAGAAATGACCAATTCGATTGGCGCTTAGATTGCATTACACTATAAATGCTAATTCAACAAGTACGATTTTATCATAGAGACATTTCAAGCTATAAAATCGGCAGTTATTCGCAACTCTAGATTTTTCTCGAACGAGAAGCACTTTTTGTTTGGCCAGTATATATTTAGTTCTTATTCGCGATCATCAAGTATAGATTTGATGTCTCATACACTCTGATAGATAAGCTGGCTGCATTATGAATATGTCCTATTGACTCATGCTGATGTATTCCGCTCCTGCAATTCCAAAGCCGTTTATAACGCTAATAATTGGTGGAAATCCTTCTATTCGGATTGACCTCACAATCAACATCGTTCATCATTTAGTCGAGAGGTGTCTGTCATCGCTATTCAGTCGGGCTTGACCACCTGACGAAAATGAGTTCATTTTTTTATGCTTTGATTGTCTACCACTCTCAATACGCTTTGTCAGCCAAGTAGATTGTTATATCGCGAATGAACATCAAATTAAACTCATCTCCCGTACAGATCATCAAGGTTTTAACGTCAACGTTTGTCGTTCTTAGCATATTAAATCTGTTCGTCCAAATAGCAAAATATGGATACGACTATCGAGAAGATTGGATGTACGTCTTTAACATAGATGAAGAGTATAATTTTCCTACGTTCTTTTCTGTAATATTGTTGCTTATCTGTGCATTCTTGCTCAAACGAATAGCAGTCATGGAGAACAATCGCCAAGAAGCATTTGTTAAGCATTGGAAGATTTTACACTATATATTCATATTTCTGGCTCTCGATGAAGCATTCCAAATTCATGGCATTTTTATGCTCTTTCCGCAAGTCGCCAAGCAATTGCCTGGCATCTTCCATTTTCCTTGGGTTATTCCTTATGGAATTGCATTAGCCATTCTTGGATTTTATTTTTCCAGGTTTATTTTAAACTTGCCGACAAGAATAAAGAGCTTGATTCTGCTGTCTGCTTTTTTCTACGTAGGCGGAGCATTAGGAATAGAGATGATCGGAGGATCGTGGATAAGAATAGCTGGAAGCCAGAAAAATCTTGTTTATGCATTAATAGTTAGTCTTGAAGAAATGATGGAGATCACTGGATTGTTAATCTTTATCTACAGCCTGATGTTCTATATCACTAAATATCGACAAGAGGCAATTAATCTTACAATTGACATTGGCTAATTGATAGAAGGTTGAGGCGTTGGGGTCGCTCAAAATCGGGTGTTTTATACAAAACTGGGAATTCCTGCCCAAAAATGAAAATTCGAAAAGCGCTACATTAACTTGGTTCTATAAGGAGAAACGATCTCTAGGGTCTGCTCAAAAGGATTTGATATTTGGTAACACTGGCAGCAGAAAGTAGGCTAAATATTAGGGTTCGTCAATCGGACGAAAGTAGAGAGCGCATACCCTCTGGCCAGTACCTCTGCTCATTCCGCAAGCTTCTACCGTCGTGTAAATCACCCCAATGCCGTAATTTCGGGATGGAAGAAGAAGGAGAGGCCCAGAACTAGATAGGTGCTAATCAGTAAAATGCCTTCTAGCCAATTGGAACGGCCATCAGAACTGATTGAATTGGCGATCGCCACTGCTACAGCTACCGACACTAGCTCAAACAAATTGAAATCCAAATCCATTGGCTGGCCCATAAGTTGACCCAGAATGACGAGAAGAGGGCCAACAAACAAAGCAATTTGCAACGTAGAGCCTACAGCAACCGAAATAGATAATTCCATCTTGTTTTTCATTGCCACCGCCACTGCCGTTGCGTGTTCGGCAGCATTACCAATGATGGGCAACACAATCACCCCAGTAAACAGCGAAGTCAGCCCCAGCATTTCTGTTGCAGGTTCCAAGCTTGACACCAACAGCTCTGACTCAATTGCTACTGCTAGCGTGCAAGCGAATAAAACCCCTATCCATAATTTGACGTTGACCGGCCCGTGATGCTCCTCATGCTTAGTAACTTTTGCGTCTGCAGATTCAGCGTTAGTCACAACGCTATCTGAGGCTGCCCCGCTATCCTCGACATTCAAATCGTAGAGATAGCTGTGGGTCTTCATGGAGAACAGCAGTGTCATCACATAGACCCCCATCAGAACGATCGCCACATCCACCGATAGTTGCTCCATCACCGGCAACTCCAGTCCCACCGAGGTGGCATTCACCGCTGTGGGGACCAAGATCGCGATCACAGCCAGGGTCATGGCAGAGGCATTAATGCGGGCAATGGTGGGCTGAAACCTTTGTTCTTTAAATCGGATGCCCCCCAACAGCATGGCTAAGCCCATCACTAGTAGGAGATTGCCGATCATCGATCCGGTGATACTGGCTTTGACCACATCCACCAAGCCAGCCCGCAGGGCAAAAACCGCAATAATCAGTTCCGTCGCGTTGCCAAACGTGGCATTCAACAGGCCGCCCAGCAACGGGCCAGCCGCGATCGCGATTTCCTCCGTCGCTGTCCCCATAAACCCCGCCAGTGGCAGGATCGCCAGCCCGGCAGTAATAAAGATCGCTAGCGAACCCCACTCCAGATAGTTGGCAGCTAGGGAGGCAGGAACGAACAACAACAAGATGCCAAAGATCAAATTTTTAGTCGAAATATTGGAGAGCATAGGGGGGATCGCTATCTATCTAAGATGTGGATATGTCTGGGTGCGTTGCCATTGTGCCCACAAGCAGCTGCATGGCTGGCGATAAGAATTCTCACCATGTCTTACCTTGGCAAGTTTTGCATTTGTAGCCTACGAAATTGAAAGAGGCCAGCCTCGGGATTGTGCGATCGTTGCTCTAGATTGGATCGCAATCAAATACCCTGGATCGAGCTATTGCCATTGGGAAGGAATTTGTCCAGATATTTGGAGGAAGTGTCCCCAAGGCCTAGATTCTCTAGAAAGTCACACCGATCGATCGAGCGTTTGTAGAGTCCGTTGATACAATTTCGTAGGCCCAGCCCATCTACAAACCAACTTCGTATGAATTCCCCCGACCCTCTCGAGTTATCACGTCAACAAGTCTTAATTGCTATGGGCGTGACGGCACTGCTATTGGGAGTGGTCTCCAAATTATGGTTGTGGCTGGGCAACTTTGCTCTGATTAACGCCCGTTGGGACACCATAGATGCCCTCCAAGGTGTGGCGCTCGGTTTGATTGTGGTTGTTCTCAGTCGGGGGTTGTACTTTTTGTGGCCCCAATACAGAGCCTGTGCCGAGCAGTATATGACCACCATCGTGGCCCCGCTAGAGTGGCCCGACCTGATTTGGTTGGGGCTGCTGCCCAGCATGAGTGAAGAACTGCTATTTCGCGGAGTAGCCTTAGGGGCTTTGGGGCTAACCCCGCTGGCGATCGCTGCCACCAGCATTGCCTTTGGTAGCTTACATCTTATGGATCTAAAACAATGGCCTTATGGGATGTGGGCGATGGCGATCGGGGCCATCTTCGGCTTTAGTCTGTTGTTCACGGGAAACCTGCTGGTTCCGGGGATTGCCCATTTGGTTGCCAACATCCTGTCTGGTTTTATTTGGAAGCGGCAGGTTAGCAGTCAAAGCGCATGAGCAAGCATTGAATTTCAATCCACTAAACAACCGAAATGGGCGCACTGGCCATCACGGCCTTGAGAGTGTCGGCCAAGTGCGCAATCGACACTTCCGTTGTGGCTTTGCCCATCGTGATGCGAATCGCCCCAAGTGCTTGCTGTTCCGAGAACCCAGACGCCAGCAGGGTGGGGTTGGGCTGTAATTCTCCACTGCTGCATGCCGAGCCGGCGCTGACGGCGAACCCGGCTAAGTTGAGTTGCGTGACTAGCCAAGTGCCGGTGTGGCGATCGGTGCAGTAGCTGAGGTGATGGGGTAGGCGTTCATTTATGTCTGTGGGGCCAGTGGCAACAAGGCCATCAATAGCGGCGATCGCCTCTGCTAGTTGGGCTTGCAAACTACGCAGTCGCTGGGTTTCGTCCTGCAGCTCTTGTTGGGCGAGTTCGGCCGCCACACCAAAGCCCGCGATCGCAGGTACTGCTTGGGTACCGGCTCTCAGCTTATCCTCCTGCTTTCCTCCCAAGGCCAGCGGAGCAATGTTGACTCCTTCTCGCACGTACAGTGCCCCTACTCCTTGGGGGCCGTATAGCTTGTGGCTGGACATCGATAGTAAATCCACCCCTAGCTCGTCAATGTCGATCGGCAGCCGCCCTGCTGTCTGCACGCAATCGCTGTGTAGCAATACTCCAGCTTCGCGGCACACTTCTGCCATATCGGCGATCGGCTGGATGGTACCCACTTCGCTCTGGCCGTGAATGACCGAGACGAGGATGGTATCGGGCTGGATGGCATCTGCCAGCACAAAGGGGGAAACTTGTCCCTGTTCGTTCACTGGCAAGCGTGTCACTTGCCACCCTTGCGATTCCAGATAGAGGGCAGGTTTGGCGATCGCGGCATGTTCCACGCTGGAGATAATCAGGTGTTGAGGGCTGTCAAATTGGCGCGCGATTCCTAACAGAGCAAGGTTGTCTGACTCGGTGCCGCCAGAGGTGAACACAATACGCTCGGGGGCTGCACCGATTGATGTTGCCACTTGTTGACGGGCAATTTCTACCGCGATCGCCGCCCGCTGCCCCCAGCTATGCAAGCTGGAGGGATTCCCCCACGATTCAGTGGCCGCCTGCTGAAATGCGGCTAATACTTCCGGTCGTGGAGGTGTGGTGGCGCTGTGATCGAAATACAAGGCGGGATCGAGATGGCCCATCAAGATTCAAGCTACCCGTTTAAATTTTGGCTTCACTATCATATCCACCTGGGCCAATCACATCCCGCGACTTTGCAGGAGGTTGGGCGATCTTCAATCAGGTTCTTGCTTTGGCCCAGGACGTCTAAATTGGCTTAGGAACTACTTTTTATTCAGACGTACGGCGTACCACTCAACTGTCTGACCGGGGGCGATCGGTAGCTCGCAGGTGGTTTCGATGAGTCGTTGGGCCTGTTCGGTAACGGTACCGAATTGCTGGATATCGGCGTCTGCTGCGTCGGGATATGCTTCCAGCAATCGCTGCAAAAACTCGGCAAGTTCGGAGGCGCTCAGAAATTCCTCAGCAGCTCCCGGCATTAGCAGAACGTAATGATTTTGTTCGAACAGTTGCTCTGCCATGATTGAACTCCCGTTGCGATTCCTCTAGCTGTTTGATGCAGCGCTATCTGAAGCATTCGCCGACACGGTGCCAACCGAATCGGATGCCTTCTCAACGGCCACAGCAGGTTTGCTAAACCATCGGAAATAGAGCGATTGAACGAACTCTTTCAGAGGAAATAGAAGGTAGGTAAGCGGGTTGATTGTGACAATAATGTTGCGGCGATCGCTCTTGGCTGCTTTCACAATGCGGCGGGCTACCCCGTTGCCTGACATCACCCCAATGGGGTTGAGATTGCTCTTAAACGGCCCCAGAATCAGCTTGCGCACAATGCATGGGGCATCCAGACGACGTAGCGTCACCAAATCTCCCAATGCCCGCTTTGATAGCTCGTACAGCGGACTGACTGCAGGTAAGACTTCAGCCTCGGACGTATTCACCCACACTTCTTTGGTGGCGATATCCGCATTGCTGTCCACAAGATCGAGAAATGTATCGAGTAGCCTCAGGCTAGAAAACGTGTTGATCTCGTAAGACTTAGCGATCGCTGCGGGAGTGCGGTCTCCGTGACAGTTAATGCCGTGATTGATGACTAAGATATCGATCTTGCGCAGCGTTTCGATTAATTCTTGCTCGCGACCTACGGCCCAGGTCACCGTCTTAAACTCGATCCTCTCGCCATCTACATCAACCGATACCGGTTCAGCTTTCGATGTCAGTGCAACCGGCTTGGCCCCAGCCTTGTGCAGTTCGGCCAACAGCGCCCGTCCCAACGTACCGCTGGCTCCTGTGACGGCAATCTTTTTCCCCTTCAGCGACAAAGCCGTACCCATCAGCTTGTCCACCAACGTCAACGTACTGCAATAGTAGGCGCTATCGTCATCAAAATGATGTCGCCAATGATAGGGACGATTCACCCACCATTGAGTGGGAACAGACTGAAATGGACCCGGCATGTGGGTCAGGTCGGTCAGTTCTCGGGCCCACTCGCTGCCGCTGCCGCGCGCGATGCAACTAGCAAGAAAGCTCAAAACATAGACGATACCGAGGATTGTCCAATTGGCTCGGACAGGATCGAGCAACGAAGCAACTAACCAAAATGCGATCGCCAGCCCCAACATGACCAAGCATTCTGGAAAGTCGTTATGCCACTGCGCCTGTCGATACACTTCGGGGTTGGCGAATGTCAGATCGCGGCGAAAGACTCGGTGGTGCCAAGCATGGTGGCGATACAGCCACGGCCATTGATGGGAGAGAGCGTGGTAGCAGTCTCGCACCACTTCCGCCCACAAAACAGAGCCCAACACCCAGCCGGCGATCGCCAACCAGTTTCCTAGAATGGGCCAGTTCACCACATCTACAACCACCGCAAACCTTACTGCTGAAGAAAATTAAATGGCCCGTCAACTGTTGCAATGATTCAACAATTCATCTGTGGCCTACCGATCAACTTCGCACATAACCTGATTGTTCGGATAGGGTTGCATAGCAATCTCGTCTAGTTTGCTCTCAAAGACTAGAGACTCTCTACGCCAGTTCTGCCTGTTTGTGACAACCCAGTGGAGCGATCCCCTCCGTTTGCAACACGCGAACTCAGTATAAACAAGCTTCGGGGACACATTTTCTAGGTAAGATGCTGGGGTTTTCCGTATCCAAGATAAGATTTTCTAATCGCGGTCTTTACCATTTCAAATTCTGTTAGCGATTTATGCCCCTGACTGCCCCTACCTCTCGCCATACATCTACGCTCAACCGGCCGCGGATCATTGCGGCCATCGACATGGGAACCAATTCCCTACACACCGTGATTGTGGAAGTAGACCCGGCAACTCCGAGCTTTAATGTGATTGCTCGGGAGAAAGCGACCGTTCGGCTAGGGGAAACTGACGGGCGAGGTTGGCTGACCACAGAGGGAATGGATCGGACGATTGCTGCTTTGGAACGGGCAATTGCCTTAGCAGAGTCTTATCAAGCAGAGGCGATCGTTGCTGCTGCGACTAGCGCCACCCGCGAAGCTCCTAACGGTCAGGCATTCTTAGAACGCATTCAGCAGCAGTTAGGGCTAGAAATCGATCTGATTTCCGGACAAGAAGAAGCCCGTCGAATTTATCTTGGCGTTCTATCGGCTGTGCCGCTGGAAGGGAAACCCCACGTCATTATCGACATTGGAGGTGGGTCTACCGAATTGATTTTAGGGACGGGAGAAGAGGCTCTATTTCTGCGCAGCGTTAAGGTGGGCGCGGTACGGCTGACTCGTCAATTCTTGACCTGCGATCCTCCTGCTAGTAAAGAATTCAAGCGACTGCAAAATTACATCAACGGTATGGTGGAGCGGCCTACCGAGCAGATTGCCTCACTGTTGTCCGGACTGGAGCCGAATGTTCCGATTCGCGTTATAGGCACATCGGGGACGATTGAGGCTCTTGCCGCTGCAGATGCTCACATTCGCGGTGAAGAGCCATCGAATTTGCACGGCTACACGTTTGACACGAATGGACTGCGCAAGCTGATCGATCGCATGCTCGGCATGACAGCAGCCGAACGGGCCAAGATTCCCGGAATGAACGAGCGGCGGGCAGAGATTATTGTGGCGGGGGCAGCCATTTTGCAGGAGGTGCTTAAGTCATTAGGCGCGACCGAAATTTCGGTGTGCGAGCGGGCGTTGCGAGAAGGGTTGGTGGTCAATTGGATGTTGACCCAGAACCTGATTGAAGATCGGCTGCGGTTTCAGTCGCAGGTGCGACGACGTCACGTCTACCGCATGGCCAAAAAGTTTAAGGTAGACATCCCCTTTTCCGAACGGGTGGCGGATTTTGCCACCTGCTTGTTCGATCGCACTCAATCAATCCTGCACCAGTGGGGCGATCGAGAACGGGAGCTGCTGTGGGCCGCAACTATCTTGCATAACAGCGGTCACTTTGTCAGTCACTCTGCCCACCACAAGCACAGCTATTATTTGATTCGCAATGGAGAATTGTTGGGATTTAGCGAAGAAGAAATCGAGGCGATCGCTAATATTGCTCGCTACCACCGCAAATCCGCTCCTAAAAAGAAACACGAAGGATTTCAAAATCTACCGGACGACAATTATCGAAAAATGGTGGCCGAACTCAGCACGTTTCTCCGCTTGGCGACAGCCCTGCACCGCCGTCCCATCCCGGCGATCGCATCAGTCAACGTTGAAATTGATAGAAAGGCTAAGACAGTTTATTTGGACCTTACTCCGATCAAACGCAACGATGATTGCAGTTTGGAGTTGTGGGCATTGGATTTTAAAAAGCTCGTCTTCGAACAGCAGTTTGGTTACCGCCTGTCGGCCCATCTCTTGGAAAAGCGATTTACGTAGAGTGTTGTTTTGCTCAGAGTGTCGTTGAGCTGGGTTCGGCTTGGCTTGGCTCCATTCGGTTTGATGTCGCTCAGTTTTTCGCTGTCTACTTTGCCATCGGCTGTCCAAACAACTGGACACCGTAGGCTTGCCCACCTGCGGCCACAATTCCGTAGCCAAAGTGAGTGTAATTGGCCGAAAGAATGTTAGTGCGATGATTGGGACTGTCCATCCATCCGGCTTGGAATTGTTGCACGATTTCCGGGGACACATTAGCGTTCGGACCGCTGACCGTAAAAATATTTTCTGCTATTGCGATAAAGGACCCACCGGCAATTTCCACTCGATATCCGGGCAGCGCTCCGTCGGGGTTGGAGTGGCTAAAATATCCCCGCTCCAGCATGTCTTCGGCATGTAGCTGTGCCACTTGCATCAAAATTGGATGGGCTGCCAGAGGGGTGAGCCCTTGGCGATCGCGGTCTGTGTTAACCATCTCCAGCGCAAGTTTCGACAAATTCATTTGTGCCGCAACAACTCTGGTGTCGCTAGGTGTGGCATCGAGCCGTTCGTAAAGCGATCCCCCCAACCAGAGAGTCGCTAGGACGCTCGATACGCCAAACAGAATAGAGATTGCTCCACGACGTTTACGCATCGGTGTTTGACTGGCAATAGTGCTATCAACTTTAGAGAGCTTTATCCCCTTCTGGCAGGCCGTTGTGCTCCAGATGCGATTCTACTCTACGCACTGTTTGGCACCAGAACGAGTATTTTCTCGGACGCAAAGCTGTAAAGCGATGCAAGCAGTCCGAGCGATTCCTCTGACAGTATTTTGTTTTTAGACAGGCTAAATGGCTTTAACTCCAGACCTTGTGCGTTTAGGCTTTGAGCATGACGCTTTGATTCGTTGGTTTTGTCATCAAGGTTGGTCCTGGGTAATTCGAGCGCAATCCGATCTCCATGTCACCCTCCCTCCAGGGGAGACTTGGGCGCTAGGGCAATTTTTCCCCCACCCAAGCAAGCCTACTGTTTCCATAACATCACAGTTCTGAATGATATTGATTTCGGCAGCATGTATGCAATCAAACCGATGGGAAATACTAAGAATCTTTAATCTTGTAAAAAGATAATTCTAATGGGGTAGAAGCCAAAAATAATATTGGAAAGACTCTTTTTTTCAGCCTCATGAGAACCTCAAATAGTTAGGATATATTAACGATAAAGTCACTTGGGTGCTAATTATGGCATCACTTAAGCCCCTCAAGGGAATTTTATTGATTGATTGTGCTGAAGCAAATCTGGAAAATGGGTTGCAGACTACAACCTATCAATGTGGGTATCAATCGAATGTTGAAGCCTTCACATCTGCTTTATTAGGTGCGTGTCAAGAGGCTAGAGTCGATATTCGCGATCTGAACGTTTTTAGAAGGTCTGAAGGAATTGAAATCTCACCCTCTTCCAAAGGCAATATTTAACTTTGCTCGTAAACTCCCCCTTGTATTAAAGTCTAGAACGTTTGAGTTACATCAACTTCGATAATCCATAGACAAATGAAGAGGTGTAAAAAAAGTAAAATGACTAAATTAGGGAAAAGAATCTTACTCTCGATCTGATTTGAAGTTCAAGAAATAGTTTATGTATAGATTCAACCCATGCTTCAAATTGAAACTCCATTAGATACCAACCTACCCTCTGAGCTTAGGAATCCCGACTATCTGATCGTTGGCAGCGGACTATCAGCACTTGTCTTTGGAGCGCTGATGGCTCAGGCGGGCAAAACCGTACAAATCTTGGAAGCTCACGAACATGTCGGGGGCTTCGGTCATTCATTTACGATGGCGAAGAAGTATACGTTCAATGCTCAATTGCATTATGTTTGGGACTGCGGTGAAGGAAATACTGTCAACCGAGTCTTAAAAAAGCTGAACTTGGAGGACGCTGTCACATTTGAACGATACGATCCCATTGGCTTCGATCGCATGCGAATGCCGGGATACTCGCTCGATATCCCCTCCGATTCTCAAGAGTTAATTCGACGGTTGACCGAACTATTTCCTGACAGTAGCGATCGCCTCCGAGATTTCGTTCTTGAGGTGCAACGGGTGCGGCAGGGGCTCAAGATATTGGCTCCCCCGATTTCACCAGTCAAGCTATTGCGACAGTTGCCTATCGTTCTGAGTACAATTCAATATCTCAACAGTACGCTGCAGCAGGTCTTCGATAAATTTCAGTTGCCGCTCCCAGCCCAAACACTCCTAGCTTTGCAGTGGCCTGATTTTATGCTCCCACCCGACCAACTGTCATTCTATGCTTGGGTGATTTTGTTTACGGGGTATCAAGAGGGAGCTTTTTATCCCACCAAACACTTTGATTTTGTTATCGACTCACTTGTTGAGGTCATTGAGAAACATGGGGGAACAGTCATCCTCAATCATGAAGTCACGGAATTTTATGTTGAGGGGCGGCGAGTCATTGGAGTGATGGCACGAGATGTGCGATCGAACGAACCTCAACAATTTGTGGGGGAAACCATTATTTGCAACATGGATCCCCAGAAGGCGGCCCAATTGATTGGGCGCGATCGCTTTTCTCCAGCAGTTCGCAAAAAACTCGATTATGATTACTCCCCGTCTAATTTTATGGCTTACTGTGTCGTCAAAGATTTAGATCTAAGGGACTATGGATTTGGCAAGACCAATCTGTTTCACTCGGGCCACCCCGACTTAAATCAAGCATTCGCAGCAATGTATGAGGACGCTGATTATTCGAATCCTAGCTTTGCCATTACAACTCCAACGCTATTGACAGATTCCGTTCGAGATTGCCCGGAAGATTGCCAAATTATTGAATTTCTCACGGTCGCGAACTACAAGTACTTCAAACAGCTTCTAGAAACGAGTCGTAAAGAATACAACCAGAAGAAGGAAGAGATTCTAAATTCAATCCTCGATACGGTCGAACAGCAATACATTCCCGGACTTAGAGAGCATTTAGTGTTTGCCATTTCCGGCACCCCAACCACAAATGAGCGCTTTTGCTGGTGTCCGAGCGGAAATTCGTATGGTTCCAGCCTGACCCCTCGTAATATGGGACTGGGCCGTCTGAACCACCAATCCTCACTTGAGAACTTTTATTTCTGCAATGCTTCGTCTGGTTACCCTGGTTTTGCAGCAACGTTTTGGACGGGTGCTCTACTGTATCAGCGGCTGTCTGGAGATGCACTGTTAGGCTGAGATGTTTTTGACGTACTTCTTACCCTTGAAACCGATGAGTTAGATGGGAATGCATGCGTATCGCAATTGTTGGAGGTGGAGCCAGTGGGATGGTCGCTGCGTACCTGCTCGATCGCCAGGGGCATGGTGTGACGGTATTTGAACGGGAGCCGGTACTAGGCGGTCACATTCGCACCTTGAATAAAAACGTGCGGCCCAATCGGGCTAACTCCAGTGCGATCTTGGAAAATGGTGTCTTGGAATTTCCGGTTGCCTTCCGAAACTTCTTAGCACTAATGCAAGACTTGGAGGTGGAGGTCGAACCCGTCAAGATTGGTTCCGGAGTCTTTTTGAAAGACGGTCGCTACATTCTCTCCACCCGCTCCATCCAACGCAATTTCTCGGGGATGAAAAGACTCTTCGAATATCTCAGGCTCGATACCGTTTATGCTCGTTCGGCTGGCTTTTGGCTCCGCAGCCGATTTATGCATACAGAAGGGTTACACAATCGCCCCCTGTCTGATTACTTGAGCCGTCGTTGTATTCGGAATTGTTGGATTAAATTACTAGCGATGTATAGCTACTCGATGGCGTTTGAATCCATCGATCGCTGCCCGGCTGAATTAGTCATTCCAGCCCTGAAGGATTATATATTTGCGAAGTGGGTCAGGGTTAACGGAGGAGTCTATACCTATATCGAAAAAATTGTGCAACGATTTAGCGGCACGATTCATCTCAACGCTAACATTTCGGCCATCGACAGACTCGACAATTCTGTCCGTATTCAAATGGCTGACGGTTCATCTCTTGACTTCGATAAAGTAGTTTTCGCCACCCCTCCAGATCGGGTTTTAACGTTACTCGCAGACCCCAGCGATGCAGAAATCCGGCGGTTTGGCTCCTGGCAGGACAATCGGATTGAAACCATTCTGCATTCCGACACCTCAATGTACGAGACTTACGGCATTCAAGCCTACTCTGAATTTGATTTCTTTCAAGGTCTTGATGGCTGGGGATATAACGCCTATTTAAATCACTTGTGCGATATTCAATCTCCACCGCACTACAGTTTGGCGTTTAATCTACAACGCTCGATCGCTCCTGATGCGATCGTTCACATCCAAGAGCACAGCACCCCTCTCTATACTGTTGACGCGTTTCGGACTCGGAAAGACATTATTGCCACCAATGGAGACAATCACACCTACCATGTCGGTGCTTACTTGGGTGATGGTCTGCACGAAGGGGCGATCGTCTCGGCCATTCGAGTATCAGAATTGCTGAACCCCAGCTAGCAGAAACTAGCATTTGCTCCCAACGTATTTGCTCTCAAGAAAACTGAAGAAATATTGGCGAGAGAATATCCAAACTAGAAAAAACAAGAAAGAAATCCTAGCTACTTACGAGTGTGAATCGCGAGCGCCCAAATACCCCCATGCGTATGTGGCATCCAGCATGGATTGCATGACCGTGAATTCATTGACCGCAGGAATCCGATACACATCAAAGTAGGTCTCGACGGCGGGCCATTGACGAGCGGGGGGCGTGGCTTGGTCTTGAAAGACATCAAACATCCAGTAATTGCCGTAGGACCTCGGATCGATGGGGCCGTACACCGTAATTCCAGGTGGTGGAGATTTGCCCATGATGCGCGGATCGACAGATAAAGGGTGTTGCGGATGACGCAGCCCTAAGCCAGTGGTGAAG
Source organism: Synechococcus sp. (assembly GCA_051439425.1). Classification (GTDB taxonomy): domain Bacteria; phylum Cyanobacteriota; class Cyanobacteriia; order Thermostichales; family PCC-7336; genus PCC-7336. The sequence continues at coordinate 2,680 of JBFRWD010000098.1, read as the reverse complement.
GTTGTATTGGCTGGGTTGGCCCCGGCAGAAAACTGGCAGGCTAAGACAGCCGATCGCAAGTATTCGGGATTGTCGGTCAGCGAATACGCCCGCAAGAGCGTCGTTACCTTGGGAGAGCCCAGTCCACCACTCCATCCCACTTTGACTCCTGGGTCAAGCTGGGTCCACCCATAGTCCGTTTGGGAGCCATATTTGGCAACGCGATCGGCGTGTCGCACAATGCCATCTCGCAGACGTTTCTGTACGGCTACATCTACGCGGTTATCCGGCAGGCGTGCGTATACAAACGCCAGATTTCTCAACGCCCTACCGCTACGAAAGTCTCTGGCGGGGTTATTTTCAGCGTCTGCCAATGCCTCCAAAAACAAGGCGTGCCAGCTTGGATCGGCAGTGAGTTGGTAGAACTCTAAGGCTGCTAGTGCTCGTTCGGCTTCGATCACGACACGAGGAGCATCCAGGGCCTCAATTCCCTGTTGGTGGCGTTGTTCGGCATAGTTCATCGCCTGCCAAGCACTTTGGCGATAATCCTCAACCCGATTGGGGGCGTATTGCTGCATTAGACGGGCTGCTCTAGCGGTAACGCCTGCATAGATGTAGCTCGACCAAGGACCAGGGGCATAGGCCATAACGGTTAGCGATTCTTGCCAACTGGCTTCCCCCCGCCTGGGATGGGCTTCAGATTCAATCCCACCGCGAATGCCCCCATCCTCGGCTTGCAGGCGTTTGAAGAAATCAATCCCCCAGAGGGCTTCATCCAACACATCGGGGAGGGTGTTGCCGGACTCGGGAACATTTAGGGATAGCGTTGCTAGTGATTCGGGGAATTGTTCGAGCAATTCCAGCAGCCCACTGGCGACGTCGAGGTGCTGGATGCGACGGTCCCAGTCTCCGGCATCGAAATATCCTCCCCACGCGTTGGAGACAATATCATCGGTTTTGCCTCGGACCAGATTGGTAAAGTTGTTGGGATCGGTGCCCTTAGCGTTGATCCCGTTCTTGGTGTCCATGAGGGGAGTTGTGGACTGAAACACCTGCAGACCATCATCCGGGTGGAACGGACGGGGGCGGATAACGTCGGTGTAGGGAGGGCCAAGAGCGATGCCGCTGCGTTGGTGGTAGAAGCCACGAACCGAGGTGTAAAAGGCATCGAGCCAGGTGCGATCGCCTATCTCGAACGGCATCGAACACCCGATTGTATCGACGCACAGGCGGTAGGTTCCCGGTCGCGTGACGGGACTGAAATCTAACTGGTAGACGTCTGTTAGCGCTTTGGGTTGATTGACGGGGGCAGAATTACGGAGTTGGCGCAGGGTGGAAGCCCCGCTGTATATGTGCTCGTCGGTATTGGTGTCAATGAGAGTGAATGGCAAACCTTCGGAGTAGCTTAGACCTCCTCCCGTTCCCATCCATGTCGATAAAAAGCCCACTTTGACCGGATCGTCTGGGCGAAAGCCGATTTGAGAGACGTGGACTGCTTCGCTGGGTTGGCTGTTGGGTTGGTATTGGAATGAGATGGAGGGGTAGATGTCTTGAGCTTGGTCGTCAAAGTGAATGGTGTAGGAGCGATCGCTGTCTAGCGAGGACGGCAGTTGCAGATACAGGGTGTGGTGCTGAGGATGAAGGTATCTATTTTTGCCCACGCGTGCCATATCGACGGGCTTTGTTTTTCGATAGACATGGGTGGGTGCAATTGATATCTGGCTATTTTGTGACTGAGTATCGGGCGAATCTCCTGAAGTCAGGCGATAGCTATTTGGCTTATCTAGCCAGTCGGCGTCGAGAGTGGAAGGGGTGTAGCGTTCGAAAGGATAGAGAATGTCTTGGTTGGGGCCGACCAGCGAGCCAATCGCGTTCGGGCCACGCATTACCCAGTTGTGTTGACGTTCGGTCACCGTGCGATCGAGAGGTGAGGGCTGATAGGGCACCTGCTGAGCGTAGGAAATGGGGGGCGGATCGATTTCGATTGCGACGATCGATGGACTGACAATATAAGCTTGGCTGGCCAGGACAGATTGAGAACTTACACCTTGAGAGTTGGCATCTTGCGAAGTGGCAATCTGGGACGCGGCGATCGCCCAGATTGCCAGCAGGATTGCAACGGTTGCGGCCAGGAGTCTTATGCAAGAGCGGTGTTGTCCTCTCAAAGGAGAATCCCCGAACGTCAACGATAAACAATAGCGAGAGCAAAGTTGCTTAACTCGCCATCGAATGGAACAGCTTTTGGCTACTCTAGTGGCTTGCCACTCTCGCTGCCGTATATCGCGTTGCTGTCAGCCTCATTGATACTCGATCGCTCCTGCTGAGAACTCAATCCTGTCAGAATCCTTAGCAGTCTGAGAGGAAAATGTCAGGGCGATCTGGTTCCAGGTTTGGAAGCGAGATCGCATGGTTTCTCGATAGTTATTTGCGGACATCAAGTGGCGTCTCGGATGGAAGTGTCGCTGGATCGGTTCAAAGGTTGAAAGAAATCTCAGAGCATGACCCATTGATTTGAAACATTTCCTTGTCCTGTTAGCAAGCGTCGGAAGAATCGAAGTTACATGACCTCATCAATATCAGTTGGTCGTGCACTCTCTATCCACACGGATTGTTGGGGGAATGGGATTGTGATACCAGCTTCGTCAAACGATTTTTTAAGCCGCAGTCGAAATTCTCTACCCACATCCCACTGCCGCATGGG
>JBFRWD010000097.1:0-17997 GCA_051439425.1 Synechococcus sp. | reverse complement strand
GGGAAAGTGGGCTCGCAGACGCTCTCTGAGCAGGTTAACCTCGTCCATGGGGGATTCGTTTGGTTGTGGTTATCCTACGAAACCCCCACCTCTGTTCCTTTTCAAGCTTTTGTCCTGTACTCAGGCTAAATTCTTGGGTCGAGAGCTCATGACAAGCTTATCGCGGTCAAGAATTGACAAACATATTGGATATCAGATCGACTTAATGATGGTTGTTTTATAGCTGGAAACGGGACTGACAAGTTAACTCGTCGGCATCGCTATCCAGTCTGTGCAAGGCTTTGATGATGAGCATAAGTTACAAGCGTCATCGCTTTCGCTCCGAAATCATCTCGCACTGTGTCTGGTTGTACTGCACGTTCCTCTGAGCTACCGAGATATCGAGAAGATGATGCTCTATCGCAGGATCGACGTGACTTACGAAGCGATCCGCTACTGGTGCCTGAAGTTTGCCCAGGCCTATGCCAATCAACTGCGTCGTTGAAGTGCCAAGCCTGCGAATCGCAAGTTCTCCTACCCCGCTGTAGATATCAACAAGGCCTTGTTATTGGGCTATTGCTGAGTAGAAACGGCCAGTTGCAATTTAGAGGCCATCGAGGACTCATACCATTTCTGAGCATAGATCCAATATTGTTTTTGAACTTAGATCCAAATCGTGTCGAACACTATGGGGTGCAGTTTATTCCTGTCATTTAGAGTCCGGGAATTTCTGACATTTCGCATTCCAATTCTTCGACCGTAAAGCGAACGCTATCTACATATTCTTTTTCTGTAAATTCGTATCCCTGAGACTGAGCGATAGAGATAAAGTCTGTTTGGCTAAGAGCTTTGCTGAGTTTCCCTCTCAGATCGGGATTTTGCTGGATAGACCGGTAGAGTCGTGCGACTTCTGCCTGAGCCATGAGATCGTCCTCGTGTCGAGTGGGTCTGCTCATGCTTAATCGATCTGGCTTGGACTTAACAGATGATTTATGCGGAATGTTGTCAACCTTAAATTGCCGATAGACTGTGTAACTTTACGACAGAACAAGCATGGTGGCTTTGACTGCGATCGCGGACATTAATCTGTATATAGAGATTGGGTTTGGCAGTATTCGCCCGCAATACTAACCCTTTGGAGAATAGTGAGTCGGGAAAAAATTACTAATAATTGCTCGGTTAATGACTTGCTCGATCGCCAATTCCGGCAACGGCGATCGAGTGTGGCGTTTCCGAATCTGCGTCAGCGAAATTCCTTATGATTCCGAAGAATTTCAACCCGTCAGCGCTTGTCCGCAGTACGGCAGCTGATGCTCCTCCATCCGATGCTGTCCCTCCAGAGGGATCGCAGCCAACTGACAATCCATCCAGTCAATCCTTACCACCGACTAATTCCACCTATTCTCGCTATCACTGCACTCAAACCAATCCGCTCATCTGCACGCTTGCTCGGGCAGGCTCAGCCACCTCCGATCGCCTCTGTACCACCTGCCAATTCCCCGCCCCCCTTGCCAATGAGGCCGAACTCCTGGGTCGCAAAGGGCGATATCGTATCGAACGGCTGGCCGGATTTCGCGGCGATGGACGCCTGTACGCAGCCACAGAAATGACTTCGGGTGATGCCGTTGCCATTAAAGAATATGTCTTACCCGGTTTGTACTTTGACGAAGCCCAAGCCCGCCTGAGAATGGACAGCTTTTTGGAAGTGGCTGGGGTGCACTTAGCCGATGGACGCGCCCCTGATATGCGCGTGTTGGTGCCCCAAGATGCGATCGCCGATCGCCGCCAGCAGAGGTGTTACGCCATCTTTGATGCGGCTGCGTTGTCTCCCAGTTTGAGCGATCGGATGGGGCAGTCCATTCCTGTCTCGTTCGAACAAGTGAGGCGGATGTTGCAACAGGTGCTGCAATCTTTGGAATACTTGCACGAACAAAAATTTCGCTTGGCTGGCGGCCAGGTGGTAGATGGCATTGCTGTGGGCAACCTCAGTCCCGAAACACTGTTGTGGGTGGAGCGAGACAGGCAGCCGTTTGTCTATGCGAGCGATTTAACTCTGTGGGAAAACTTGTTCGATCCTCAGGCCAACACCGCTGCACCAGTGTCTCCAGATGCCGACTTGCAAGCATTAGGGCAGGTGGCTTACTCGCTACTTTCAGGCACGACTTCCGTGACTGTTGACGACAATCCATTATCAGAGGACTCATTCCAGGAGGCCTCGGGATGGACAACGGCTCCTACCCCACTGCAGCATTTCATCGAACGATTGCTCGGTACTGGAGTTCCGTTTGAGAGCGCTGCAGAGGCGCGCGAGCATCTCCCTCAGGGCGCGATGCCAGAGTCCGACGATCTCCCCGAAGTGCAGGAAGTGCCAGAAGAGCGAGAACAATCCGATTGGCGATCGGCGAAGTGGCCCATTTGGTTGGGGGCGATCGCGGCTGCCATCTTGGCGGGGGCGTTTGTGGGATGGCTGGCTATGTGGCTGCTGGGGCGGGGACGAGCAAGGCAGCAAACAGAGGTTACGGCTCCTATTGCTAACGAATGGAGTGATGTGGATAGCATTCCAGTTGGGCGGTTTTATTACAGCTCTATTACTAGAGGGGTGTGGGACTGGGTGCGGTTGGAGGCACAACAGAATAATGACCCGTTGGAAGCTCAGCTGGGTCAGGTGCAGCCTGAATTGGCGTTGCAACATATCCCTAGCGAGACATGGCAGGAGGCGATCGATGCAGTTAATCGGGGAGATATCGATTTTGCGGTGTTGCCGCTGGTGGGAGAGTTGCCCCTGACGCTAACTGCCGAGCCGATTGCCTATGACGGACTGGCTGTATTGGTGGCGTTCAGCACATCCCTGCGAGACAACAGCCTGCCTACTCACTTAAGGGGGCGACTCAGTTTGGAGCAGTTGCGTCAACTATACGGTGGCCGCGTCTCCGGTTGGGAGGAGGTGGGGGGCCCGGATTTGCCGGTGCAGCTCTATCGCTCCGAGTCTGAAGAAACCAGCTATCTTTTCGAACAATTGGCTCTGGATGGGGATGCATTATCCACGGGTCTAATTCCCGATTTACCCCCGTTTGAATTAATGAGGGCTATTTTGCAAGACTTTGAAGCGGGGCGTGGTAACCAGCGAGGGGGGTTAGGATTTTTGCCGTATAGTCTGGCGTTTAATCAATGCTCGGTGTATCCGCTGGCGATCGGAGATAGCAGTCGTTCCGCGATCCAGCCCCTTACCCTAGCCAATGGTCGAGCCATTCAACCCAGTACCGACCTATGCGGTCTTAAAGGTAACTATTCGCTGCCGGTGGAACGCTTCCGTTCCGACCATCCCGATCGCTATCCGCTGTCTTATCCCATCGGTGTGGTCTATCCGTTAGATAACAGCCTGCCACCGATTGGAGAGAAGATTGCCGAGTTAATGACGACTCGCGAGGGGCAATTGTTGTTGCAGCGATCGGGGTTAATTCCTATTCATGCTGATGAACTAGAGAATTAGCAGATTGTATTAAGAAACCTGCCAGTTCGACTTTTGGCGAATGGCCGATCGCAGAGGGGCTGGATAGCGTGCAAGCAACCCATACGGCGGATTCCGTCGGAGGTTGGTTATGCCCGAAGGGTCGAGCGAGGAATTCATTGGTCGCGGATGGGGGTTTCCGCTGCGCTTGACCGTGCAGGGAGGCATCCAACTCAGCAGTAATGGACTCAACTTAGAGGAGTCTATGCGCATCATTTTGCGCACCCGCATCGGCGAGCGAGTGTATCGACCGACATTTGGTTCCCGCTTGTCCGAGTTGGCATTTGCCCCCATGAATGCCCAGACTTTGCGGAGAGTTCGCCTGTACGTGCGGGAGGCGATCGAACGCTGGGAACCCCGAGTCGAACTTTTGGGGATTTTGACGGAACCCGATCCGCTGCGGGGACGGGTGGATATTGCCATCCGCTATCAACCTAAGGGATATTTCGAGCCGCGCAGCATGGTGTATCCCTTCTACTTGTTGCCGACGGCAGGGGAGGACGAGTAATGGAATTCGATTTTCTGCCAACGCTGCCCAAATCCGATCTGGACGATCGGCAATTTCAAGATTTGGTGGAAGAATGCCTGCTACGCATTCCCCGCTATTGCCCCGAATGGACGAACTTCAATCCCAGCGATCCGGGCATCACGCTGGTGGAGTTGTTTGCGTGGCTGACCGACCAAATGCTGTTGCGGTTCAACCAAGTGCCCCGCCGCAACTACGTTACCTTTCTAGAAATGCTGGGTATCCGGTTGCAGCCTCCAGCTCCTGCCCAGACCAACATGTCGTTTTATCTGACCGCCAGCCTGCCGGAGCGGTACGTTATTCCCGCCGGTACCGAGGTGGCCACTGAGCGGACGGAAACCGAAGAAGCGATTGTCTTCAGTACGGATGTGCCGTTAACAATCGGTGTGCCCCGCATTCAGCATTTTTTGCGGGCAGAACTGGCGGACGAGCAGCCAGACGAACTGCGTGACTGCTTTGCCGGATTGTGGAGACAAGCTCTGGACGGGAGTTGGGCGGGTCCAGAGCAATACATCTTTAACGAGCGACCCCGGACAGGTAACTGCTTTTATTTAGTCTTTTCTCCGAATGCAGATATTGAAGGTAATGCGATCTCGATCGCCGTTAGTGGTCAGGTGGCGACCTCGACGGGCATTAACCCTGACGATCCTCCCCGTCAGTGGCAGGCATGGGATGGCAATGGTTGGATACCGGTGTTGCGCCAAGCGGCTGACGATGCCACTAAAGGGTTTAGCTTTAGTGGCGTTCCAGGAGCGGATGTCCCGAATGCCCTAAGCGAAGCAGATGTGTTGGTGCACGTACCGGTGCAATGGCCGGTAACCACCTTCTCGGGATATCGCGGCCACTGGCTGCGCTGCGTTTGCACTCAGGATACGGAGGGAGGGACAAATTATTTGGCCTCTCCGCAAGTGATGGGGTGGTCGGTGCGATCGGTGGGGGGGACGGTGGCCTCCAGTCAATGTCAGGTGGTAACCGATGATGTACTGGGAGACAGTGACGGCACTCCCGGCCAGCGGTTTGCCTTACAAGAACGCCCCGTTTTACCCCGCCGTTCGGGCGAACATTTGTTGGTCACCCCTCCGTCCATCGGTTTGCCAGAGATTTGGCAGGAGGTGAGTGACTTTGCCGATTCCGGCCCCAACGATTTGCATTACGTGTTGGATTCCCTCAGCGGAGAGGTGGTGTTTGGCCCCTTGGTGCGGGAGCCGGGACAGCTGAGAGAAGATACTCAGGCGCGGATGCGATCGCAGGTCTCTAGCAACCTGTTGCTGGAGTCCGAAACCGAGTTAAGGACCGAAGCCGATGCGCCGCTGGGTCGACAACTCCAAGAACGGCAATACGGTGCCGTCCCCCAGCGGGGGGCCCGTATTTGCATGGCGGCCTATCGCACGGGGGGAGGACGAGTCGGCAACGTACAGGCAGGCACCATCAACACCCTCAAAACCGCCGTCCCCTACGTCTCTCAAATTGCCAATTACCAGCCCGCCCGCAACGGTCGAGATTCCGAATCCCTAGAAGATGCCGTCTTGCGAGTACCGCGACTATTCCGGACCCGCAATCGTGCTGTTACCCCCGAAGACTTTGAAACCTTGACTCTAGAAGGCAGTTTGGGACGGGTGGCGCGGGCTTGCTGTCCACCGTTGCGTGACAAAACGGCGACACCCGGGACGATTGACGTGTGGGTGGTGCCGCAGGCTCGGACAGAAGCGATAGCCACTGAAGGGTTGCATCCCGACCGACTGGCTGTTCAACCTAACTTGCAGGAAGACTTAGTGGCTTACTTGCAAGAGCGCTGCCTGCTGGGGGTAAGGGCACGCATCCGCCAACCCACCTACGTGGGAGTGGCGGTACAGGCAGAAGTGGGCATTGCTCCAGAACACAACACGGAAATGGCCAGGCAGGAGATTCGCCGTCAGTTGCTGGCAGCTCTCTATCGGTTGCTCAATCCATTGGTGGGGGGGAATGACAGCAAGGGGTGGCCGTTTGGCGGTACCGTTCATGCCTCGACAGTGGCGTTGGTGTTTCAAGGCATTGAAGGGGTGCGCTATTTGGGAGACATTCAGCTGTTTGAACTGCGGCAGCAGCCGGACGGCCTCTGGATTCGCACGTTAGCTCACGACCGCACGATCTCGCTGGCTCCGCTGGAGCTGGCCTGTTCGTGGCGCGACCTGCAGTTGGGAGCCAGCCACACGATTACGTTTGTGACCTGATGGTGTTTGTGACCTGATGGTGTTTGAGATGTACACACCAAGAGTGGACTCCAACTGAACGTTAATCCCAAATCAGCGAGGAATTGAGTTGACCCAAACCACCCTGCAACCAGCCCTGGGATTGAACCTGACCCCCATGCGGGTGCCAGAAGCGGTTCCCGTGCCGGCGTCGGTTCGGGGATCGACAGCGATGGGGGCCGATGGGCGGCGAGCGGGAGGGGGAATCGTCGATGTCACGGCAAAGGGCACTCGTGGCGATCGGGAGCAGTGTGCTACCGATTTACTGGTGCGACCGGGAGAACTGAGCGAGTTGGTGGTGCATCTGACCAACAGCGGCGATCTCCCCTTAGATGTAGACATTCAGGTGGAGGGGGATTGTCCGCCTCAGTGGTACAGCTTGACGCTGGAATCTTCGCAGGTGCAACCCCGCCAGCGGGTGGCCTTGGTGCTGTTTGTCTCCATTCCCGATGACTTCTTCGAGTGCCAAGACCACTTGCCCCACGGCGAGCGCCTGCAGTTGGATTACCGCGCCCATGTGCGGGTGTTAGCCACCGAACGGGACTCCGGGCGACAGGTGCAGGTGGCTGCCACCGCTCGCTTGGCCGTCAGACCCCCCAGTCTCTATCTCGATTTTCTGCCAGATCTGTATCGGGAAGTGGATGCGATCGGGCGACTGCTGAGCATCTTCGAACAGGCATTCGAGCCCAGCGTCCATACCCTCAACACTATGTGGGCTCACCTCGACCCGCTGACAGCGCCGGAAGCCTTGCTGCCCTTTTTGGCCCATTGGGTGGGCTGGACTCGTGATGCCCGCTGGTCCGTTCAGCAACAACGTCGCCTGATCCGACGTGCGGTTGAAATCTATCGCTGGCGAGGCACGCGGCGAGGACTGCGGCTGTACCTGCATTTGTATACGGGGCTGCCATTGGAGGATGTTCCAGGCCAACCGGCTGCGATCGAGATTCAAGACCAGCCCCCCGGCGGGCTCAGTCTTGGAGACTGTCAACTGGGATTGAGCACCATTGTTGGGGGGGGACGGCCGTTTCACTTCACCGTCACCTTACGCCCGCCCACCGATCTGCTCCTCGACGAATCGCTATTGCGCACCATTATCGAGCAGGAAAAACCAGCTTTTTGCACCTACGACCTAGCGATCGCCCCTGGCCGAAGTCGTCCTGTTCTATCCGCATCTCCACCCAGATCGACCCCGCACTGAGGTCGATAAGCCACCGATGGAATCAGCCAGTTCCGTTCGCGTATCCCGCCCATTTAGCCCCGACCGCCAGCCCATGATGCCTTCTACCCCTATCCCCCAAATCTTTGAACGCTTGCGGGTAACTGATGGATTGTTAATCGATCGCGAGCGCTGGCAACTGGCTCACAACTACCATCGCCAGCGGCAAAACTTGCATTACCAGTCGCTGCAGCAACCAGGTATTGTCTGCGGTCTGGGGGTGGCGGCGATCCCGGCTCCTGCCGAGATTCCGTCTACGTATAAGGACGATCGCTGGATCGAACTGCAGCCGGGGGTGGCGATCGACCTGCTGGGCAATCCGATTGTTGTGCCCGAGCCCATGCCTTTTCGGGTGTCTTCCAAAGCTGCAGCCAATATTTCTGCAGCGAATATCTCTGCAGCCACTATTTCTGTTTCAAGCACCGCTGGTGAAATAGCAACAGGCGATTCCGTCACCGTCTATATTGTGTTGCGCTATGTCGATCCGGATGGATTGGACGGACAGGGAGGCGGCGATCGCGTGCGCGAGACCTTTCGCATTGATGAAGTGGCACGTCCACCCCTCGAAAGCGAAATCGAAGTGTGCCGATTATCGCTATCTGCCGAACCCATTCATCTATCGGCAGCCCCCAATGTCTTTGCCCCCGAACTCAACCAGATTGACCTGCGCTTTCGCCCGCGAGCGAGCGCTCGTGCGTTCGGTGGGGTTCGGGTGGCCTGTATTGCCGATGATTGTAGAGATGGTGTCGATCCCGATTGTTACCGCAGTGCGAGCCACTTGCTCCAGGCTTTGCCCGTGCTCTACCCAGGATTGCAGGGGGAGGCACCGCAGGTAGTGCGCTTGTCGAGCAACGTGCCCCAATCCCTAGACTTCGATCTGGCGATCGCCGACTATCGCCAACTGGCAACCCTCAATCCCGCCGCCCGCACAACCCTCAAGCAGTTTCTAGACTCAGGTGGAGTGTTGCTGGTGTTGACTCACTCGCACGATTCGATTGACGAGCTGGCAGATATGGAGTTCAAGTTGGAAACGGCGATCGCCGAGACCGATCGTCGTCATGAATTGGATGACATTCATCAGCAATTGGCTAGCGAGCTGCAGGCGGTGCAACAGGACTTGGAGGCGACAGTGGGAGAACTCCGCCAGCAATTAGAGCAATCCCTAAACTATTCCCTCTCCCCGACTCCAGCCGAGCCCGGTCTATTGGGCCGCGATCATCCCCTGCGCAATCAACCATTTGCGTTCGGGCAACTGCCACCGGTGAGCGATCGGGCCACTCAGCTCTATCAATGGCGAGGGGTGGTGCTGTCCATTGGTGATTGGACATCGGCCTGGGGGCCGGATGAGGCCCTCAGGCTGGGTCGTACCTGCATTCGCGGGGCTCAAGAGCTGGGGGTTAATGTGCTGCAGTTTGCGTGGCGGCGCAGACAGCTGACGCAATTGCAGTACAGTTCTGCCTCGGGAGATCGCCCGTCCGGGACTGTCCAGTCGTCTTAAGGGCAAATGGCCAGCCCGATCCATACAAACTATCCCCATACCCGAGCCCCTGCCGTGCGTCTGACCTCGATTCGAATTGTTCTTCCCCTGATGATTGTGGTGCCGCTAGCCGTCTCCGCCAGCATCTTGGAATATTTGGCTCTCAAGGGCGGACATGCTGCGGTTACACAAGTGGCCAGATCGTTGGGGCAGCAAGTGAGAGATCGAAGTCTCGATAGCATTCTGAACTACTTGGAAAAACCTCTCTTGATGCTGCAAGTGGCCACCAATGCGGCAGCTAGCGACAATCTGTCCGTGGGGCAAGACTGCCAAGCCGTGTCTGATGTCGATCGCTGCTTAGACCAAGTGGAACAATTTTTGGCGGGACAAGTGGTGGACAACACCTTTCCCCCCTCCATGCTGTTTGCCAGCACCGAAGGAGTGTATACCAAGCTGGAGCAAGTAACGGGGGGAGGGTACCGCTTAGAGCAATTACGGGAGGTCAACACTCCCAGGCAATTTTTCACAAGTCCAGACCCCAACGAATTTGACTGGATACGCGATGACAGGGATGCCAATACCAATGTCTACAATCCGATCAATCGTCCGTGGTTCAGAGATGCGATCGCCTACAATCGCCTCATTTTGGGGGAGGTCTATCAATTTGCTCGCACTCAAGAACCGGGCATTACAGCATCCGTGCCCCTGCGCGACTCCGGTAATCGCCTGTTGGGGGTCTTGGCGATCGACTTACCGCTCGAACGCCTGAGCGCCGCCTTAGCGGCAATTGTGGGAGAAATTACCCCTGGAGACGCCCCCTCCGCTCACATTCTTGTGCGCTATGGCACCGGCCGTGGTGAGGCTATCCCCTCCGCCACCGAGCCCCCAGACGAGCTGAAATATTTGAACTGTTTTACTCGTAATGAGTGCTCCCCCGATCGGGATAGACCGATGGAGCTGGATGTGAATGGGATTCGATATTTAGTGGCGTCGAGCTACCTAGAGAAACCGGAGGAGTGGGAGGAGGTGCTGCCGGACAAGTTGATGGCTACGGTGATCGTGCCGAAATCGGTCGTCGTCGACACGCTGAACGAGAATTTTATGCGCTTGGCTGTTATTGCCCTTGGTTTGGTAGTCGTTACGGCTGTGTTGGGGGTGATTGCCAGTACCCGTTGGATTGCGATACCCATTTCGCGGTTAGGACAAGCGGCCCGCGATATCGAGGCCAATCAGTTTGACCCCAAACCCATCGATGGGTTAGCAGAACGGACGGACGAACTGGGACAGTTGGCCAAGCTGTTTCGTCGCATGGGGATGGCGATCGATCGCCGTATGTCGGGATTCAGCGAAGAGATCGAGCACTTGCAAGCCCTCAATCAGGAATTTGCCGCCGAGCGCGAGCGCAATTCCCTCAAGGATGCGACCCACTACCGATCGCTGATCGGCCGCTCGAAAACCATTCGTAATCGCAGCAAGCGTTCCTAATCCCGCGTTAGTCACCAGTCTCGGGTTTCAAACTCCGCTCTTCGCTCCGAATCGCCTATCTACCATTCACAGTCCATCTACCATTCACAGTCTATCTACCGTTCACAGTCCACCATCCTCAGGGAGACCCCCGCATGACTCTGGCTAGTGCCACCAGCACCAGCATCCGGCCCAACCGGTTGACCTACGACCCCAGTGGGCCGCCGGTAAGTTTCACGGCCACAGTGGTGAATGTCAGCGATCGATTTGCCACCTTTCGGTTGGACGTAACGGCGGCTGGAGCGGAAACAGAAGGACGGCAGTGGTATCGCCTCACTCCTGCGATTGGAGCGAAGGTTCCACCGGGCGATCGGGCTGAATTTACGGTCGAAATTTTGCAAGCCCCCGTGCGTCATTTTGCTGGCGATATAGATTTGACGGTGCGCATTCTTGCTCTTGAGCTGGACTTGGAAGAGCGCCAGTTGGTGAGACTCAGTTTGGCGGGTAGTGCAACGTTGCCGCTAGAGCTGGAAGTGACGACTCCAGTTCTTCAAGCTCGTCCTGGAGATGAGGTGGATGTGGGGGCTCGGATAACGAACCCCAATCCCCAGGCACTGGCGATTGGGGTGCAATGTCGGGGACTCCCGCCAGACTGGTTGCCGGAGGGCAATTTGCAGCGCATCAAACTGGCCAAGGGGGAATGTCTCGACGTCTCGTTCCCCTGTCAAATTCCTGCGGCGGCAACTGCTCGTAGCCAGACCTACCCGTTTTCCATTGCCCCGATCGATGCGCCGGGGGATGTGACGGCATCCGGCACGTTAGACGTGCTCCCGATCGCAGAAGTTGGCTTGGATTGTGAGTGGCCCTGTCAGCACTTGCAGTCTTTTGAGCAGTCCAACCAAGACGGCCAAGACAACCGTATGGCTGAGGCCGTCTTCGACCTGGAAGTGAGCAATCGCAGCAATTTACCTCAAGCGATCGGTCTCTCGGCCCGCTACAGATCTCGATCGCATCGCCGTTCTGGATCCCATCGTCGTTCTCAATCGCACTGCCGCCCTATTGCTCCATCGGTCAGCATCACCCCAACCAGCCTCGAACTCAAGGAAGGGGAAACGGGCTGGGTGACACTGGTATCCCCCCATCGACGGCCTTGGTGGGGATGGACTCGTCGCTACCATCTCGATGTGTCGGGGACTCTGTCTGATGCCCGCGTTCCGTTGCAGCCAGACATGCTGCCGCTGGAAGTGCGGGTGTCGCCGGTGATGCCGCTACTGGTGCAATACGCCGGGGCGATCGCCCTGATAGTCTTGGCTGCTCTTTTGCCCGGTCTGCTTAAACCCATCCATCACTCTGCCCCCGTGCGCACGGTGCGGTTTAACGGTGCTGCCACCGAACTTGTCAGCGGCTCGGACGATCGCTCGATTCGGCGCTGGCAAATTCGCGGCAATCGTTTGGTGGAACAGGGGGTTGTGGCCGAAGTGGATGAAGCGGTGCGGGTGGTGCGTTACCGACCCGTGGGCAATAACTGGCTGGCGGCAGGGTACGAGAACGGCAGTATGCAACTGCTGAATTTGGTGTCCGGTCAGGATTTAGAGATGTTTGCCCCCCAAATTGATGGGGGCGATCGGCGTGACGATCGTGTCTTTGCGCTGGCATTCGAGCCAGATTCGCGTCTGTTATTTAGCGGTCATGGCAGCGGGCGCATTTTTAGCTGGCAACTGAGATTGGGGGCCAATGATGCTCAATTGGTGAGTCGAGTCCCTCAGCTTGTGGATCGGGCGGGTTTTGCGATCGAATCGATGAGGTTTGCTGGGGGGAGCCGCCGCTTTTTGGCGGTGGCCGGTCAGTTTAATCGGATAGCGCTATGGGATTTTGAGTCGAAGGAGTTCATCCCCGTGCCGTCCCCACGGGCGGGCAATAGTTCTGTAATTACCTCGGTGACGGTCGCTGATGCCCGGCCTAACATCTTGGCGGTGTCAGATAGTCGCGGTCGAATTTCGCTGTGGGATTTGAGTGACTGCTCGACGGCTGATAATTGCCGCTTGCGGGAAACCGATGATTGGCCGGGGCACGGTGGATTGCCGGTGCGATCGCTAGCGTTGAGTGAGGATGGCTGCTATTTAGTTAGCGGTGGCGATGATGGGCAGGTGGTGCTGTGGTCGCTGGCCAACGCCAGTGGGACGAGCGGGCGGAGGCAAGAATCGGCTCTGGTACTGCATCGATCGCGGCAGGGCATAAACAGCGTCGATATTGTCCGCCTGCAAGACCGTTTGTTGGTGGCCAGTGGCGGTAGCGATCGGCGCGTGCAGCTCAATTCTGTCCCGCTCGAAGGCCAGAGTCATGGCTCTTGTCTGAGCCCGTGAGCAATTGCATTCATCTGCCCGCAAACCTAAAGCCATTGCGGGATTGAGCGGGTTTTTATCGATGTGAATGATACAGTCCAGCGAGAGCAGCGATCGGCGTATGGATGATCTGCCATGAACGACTCAGCCCCTCTATCGAATAGTCCATCTGGCAGCTCACTTGGCAGCCCATCTGGCAATCTCAACAGCAGTCCGAAAACCGATCCCCTCGCCATTCTGCTCAGCTCCACCGGAGCCGATCGCGTTGCCATTGGCGAGGACTTTAGTTTGGGGGTGACGATTACCAATCGTGGCGATCTCAGTGCGGCGATCGACGTTTGGATTGAAGAAGTGTCTCCGCCGCTACTGCAATGGCTGAGTAATCCCCGCCAGAGCATGGCGCTGGCCAGAGAGCGTAGTGGGGAGGTGCGATTTGACATGCACGTGCCTGCCGGAGTGCTGCTGGGGACCTATCGCTATCGCCTGATTATTGACGCCCAAGAGGCCTACCCGGAAGACACGCCGATTTCCCGCGAACTGTCTTTGCAAGTGGTGCAGCCGCTACAAGCTGCTGCCCAATCCACTGACCCCACCTTTTCCATTCAGCCTACCTCCCGTTCAGATCGCCCCTTTTCCTTACAGCCGGGAGGGGCGATTGCCTTACAGGTCATGGTGCACAATCGCTCTCAACAGGTCGATCGCTTTCGTCTGACATGCCGGGACTGTCCGTTGGACTGGGTGGAGATTTCCTATCCTCGGGAAGAGACCGAGTTGGGGGAGATTGAAATTGCGGACAGCTTGCCCCTCAATCCCGGAGAGCGGGGAAGTATTTTGGTCACGCTGGCCCCATCGTTGGAGGCGATCGCGGGTAGCTACATCCCGACGCTGCAATTGCATTCTGAAGCCAACACCGACCTGGCCTTGCTAGAGCCGGTGTATCTACAGGTGCTGCCCAGCTATAGCCTGCAGGCCAATATTTTTAGCTTGCACACCAATGTAGGTAGCGAGCCGGGGCGCTATCGCATTGATGTGACGAATGACGGCAATAGCGATCGCCACATTCTGTTGGCCATTGCTGGCTTGGGTGACAGGACAGCGATCGAGTACGACCTCGAAACAGAGGAGCTGCATCTTGCTCCCAAGCAGACGCGGTTGCTGCCGCTAGAGGTACGACCCACCGGACGACGGCCCTTTTGGGGCGGTGGGCGGCTATACAGTTTTACGGTCGATTTAGACGACCCCGACCGGCATCCGGTGACGACACCGCGATTACCGGCGACATTGCTGTGGACAGCTCGACCTTGGTGGCATTTGCTGCCGCTGGCGCTGTTGGTCCTAGTAGTCTTAGCGACGCTGGCGCTGCTGATTCTGCGGTGGTTTGTGTTTCCGCCTCCGTCGCCCACCATTTTGGACTTTGCGGCGTCGGACACCCGCTTGGCGGTGGCCAATGGGGATGTGGTGCGCTTGGGTTGGCAAATCGATCGCCCCGATCGGATTCGCGAGCTAGAGATTCTCGGGCGTGCCCCTGACGGGACGGTGGCTAGCGAACCCGTGCGGTATAGCTTTGCTGGTGGGGTTCCAGAGGAGCTAGAAGCATTTTGCGCGCAAGATCGCGATCGCCTCTCTTGTGCTGGGGTTCGCACCGATGCCCGTCGGGCAGGTGACTACGTGTTCGAACTGACTGTGACGCCTCGAAAAGCCCGAAGGAGTCGATCGCAGACGCAGCAAACCGAGCAAATTTCTATTGCCCCACCCCCTCGCATTACCGACTTCTCTACCGATCGCGCTTTGTACGAAGCTCAGCTACCAGATGAGACTGTAGTTCCCGAACCTACCGCTGTACCGGAAGGGCCAGAGGATGACCAGCCAACGGGGCCGGAGATCGCGGAAGAAACAGGAATTGCTTTGAATTGGAGCATCACTCGACCGGAGCAGATTCAGGATGTGCGGGCGATTGTGCGAATTGTAGAAGGCGAGCAGGCAGGCGAACCGGTGGGGGAACCGTTGCGGTTTTCGTTTCGGGAAGGGGTACCGGATGAGTTGGAGGAGGAGTGCACCGTTGAAGAACAGTTGGTGTGCCAAAACGTTCCGACGGGCATTCGAACGGTGGGCGATTACACGATTGAACTGCAGGTGAGTCCGGGAGGTGTGCCGGGGTCGCAGCCTCGGTCGCGTCGGATTGGCCCGGTGGCGATCGCTCCTCCACCCGAGATTGTCACGTTTACGGTTAACGGCGATCCGGTTCCCCCCAAGATTTTGCTGCCGATTGAGGATGGGATTTTGCCCGCTCCGTTGGCGCTAGATTGGGAGGCAACGGGGAGCGAGGGGACGAACGTGCAGTTATTACCGTCTCCGGGGGATGTGCCGCTGTCAGGCAGCTTGCGGTTACCGCTGAGCCCGTCGCCCACAACCACGACGTTGATGCTTCAGGTGACCAGTCCGACCGGGACGCAGGTGGTGCAGGCAGTGGCAATTGAGACGTTTGACCCTACACCAGACGATCCTGAATCAGAGGGCGAAGGCTCGGCTGGCGATCCACTATCGGCCCCAGCCCCAGCCGACCCAAATACCCTTTCGCCTCTAACTTTTCCCCCGAGGTTTGATTAATCTGGGACAATTTTTATTTTGAACGCAGTATTTTGACTTTTAAGTTAGGAATGAATGGAAGAGAGCCAATAGCCTTAACGATCTGTTTTATCTAGGCGGAGGCACTTGCTTCATGAAGATTTCCAGCTTCTCTGATTCCCATTTATTTGTTGCCAATACTTAATCTGGAGAAGACAATAGCAAGCTAGGCGAGAACTTGGAAAGTTTGCATGGTGATGGCATCTGCACTCGGAATGGTAGTTGACGCGTCAATTGCCACTACAGTATCTTTCGTCGCGGAAAAACTAGGGGGCACCCTCAATCAGGAGGACTTAAAAAGTGCCTTCAAAGCTAGTGTTGCATATTCCTTGAGTCAGCAGCAGGAAAATATAGAGACATCCCTATTCTTAAAATGTGAAGACCGTCACCGCAATGAGCTCCTCTCAGCCTTCTTCACGAACTCTGAGGTACAGGGTGGTTTGGAAAAACTACTCGATAACGAAGGGCTACCAGACTCAGATGTTTTTTGTGAGGTGCTTAAGAGTATTGCTGCAGAGAAAAATTTTGAATTGAATGAGATTGGCTTAAATTCTTGGGTTGATTTATTCTGTCAAGACTTTTTTGAACGGACTGTTGGAATACGATTTCAGATAGCTAGGCAACGATATCTAAAACAGTTGTGCAATCGATTACAGCAAGTGGAGTTCATTGGTATTGCGGTTGAATCGAGAGAACAAGACCAAGTTGCATTACTTGAAAATATCTTTGTGGTTCCGGATCTAAGAGGGGATTCGCCTAAAACAGACTATGTGTCGAGAGAGCGTGAATTACTAGAACTGGAAGAATCTGAAGGTCGCCAAATGGCTCTCATTCGAGAGCAGCAGTTGGAAGTTGAAAATGATACAGAAATGGGCACTATCACCTCTGCAACAAAAATACTGAATCAAGGTGATGGTAGTCGGTTTGTTATTTTAGGGGATCCAGGTTCAGGAAAGACAACGCTTCTGAGATATTTCACCCTCAAGCTTGCTGAGGGGAAGCCAGAAGAAATTGGACTGGATAGTGGAGATGATTGGTTGCCAATTCTGGTAAGAATTCGCGATTGGGTATTGAGATTGCAAGATTGTAGTTTTTTGGAATATCTACAGAGATATTGTGAAAGGTCGCTTTCTGTCTGTCGGCTGCCCGAGGAATTTTTTGAGCATTGGTTGAATCGCGGCAAAGCCTTGATTCTGCTTGATGGCTTAGATGAGGTTGCAGATGATGCAACACGACAAGAAGTAGTTAACCGAATTAGAAGTTTTTTGAATCTATCTGACTACGAGAAGAATCCAGCCATTATCACATCAAGACCAGCAGGCTATCGCCGCAGCTTTTTTCAAATGGATAGATATCCTCATTTTGAGCTTCAGAAGTTTGATGAGCCTAAAATTGAACTATTTATAGATAACTGGTATAACAAGCGTCAATTGGATCCTGAGGAAGCATTGGAAGGTAAGAAAAGCCTGCTAGAAGCCCTTGAACAAAATAATCGAATTAAGCTGCTATCGAGCAATCCGCTGCTACTAACAATTGTTGCAATGATTCATCGATATCAAGCATATTTACCACGAAAACGCTATGAACTCTACGATAAAGCTGTCAATACGCTCTTATTAAGATGGGACCAAGGCAAGAAGCTTAAGTCTCCAGTAGATAGAGAGATTCCAGAAAGTCAAAGACTTCAATATTTGGTGCCTGATGACTTTCGTCGGCTGATGGAAATGCTGGCTTACTGGATTCATGATTTTGCTGAAACAAACGATCGTGAGAAAGGTACGCTTATTGAAAGAACAGACCTTTTAGAGCAGATTCGTAAATTCATCTTAGATATTCTAGAAGAGAGAAATGTAATCCTATCTCGTCATTCCGCCGAGAGAGAAGCAGAACGCTTTGTTGAATATATTCGAAATAGAACAGGCTTGATGAACGAACAAGGCCAGGAGTGCTATGCGTTCGCCCATAAAACTTTCCAAGAGTACTTAGCCGCTCAAGAGATCTTTTATCGCCAATCTGATGACTTTCAAGAGGTTCTAGATCATGTCCAACAACACTTGCATATAGCTCATTGGCGAGAGGCATTGTTGCTATTGATAGCACAACAGGTACGTAAGAATCCTTCGAAAATACTAAAAACAATACTTGAATCTGAATCAGAATATGAGCAGTGGCTACATCGTTGCTTGTTGTTCGCTGGTAGCTGCCTAGCGGAAGATATACCTGTAACGGATAAAGCCTTGGCTACTCAAATTCTGGAGCGACTAGTACAACTGGAGGTGACAGATTCTCCATTAGTCTCTCAAGGCCTTCGAAGTCAAGTCTACAACTGTCTCTGTTCGCTTGGAGAAACACGTTTTCAACAAGAAGCTCTGGATCTGCTAAAAGAACAGCTGTCAGATGATACTCGATTGCAACTCTATAGAGTGACACTTGGCGAACGACAGGAAGCGACCAACAAGCTCGTGGAGTGCTTGCAGGATGGGGATTCGGCTGTGCGCTCCAGGGCAAGCGAAGCATTGGGCCGTCTGGGAACTGCATCCGATACGGTGATTCTGGGACTCGTGAAATGCTTGCAGGATAGGGATCGGACTGTGCGCTACGGGGCAAGCGAAGCATTGGGCCGTCTGGGAAC
>JBFRWD010000096.1:0-8907 GCA_051439425.1 Synechococcus sp. | reverse complement strand
ATCATGGCAGGAGGGCACGCAGTATCTTCCGCTATGGACTCGATCGCCTACGCTCGGTCATCCTCGACTTTCAGCATAAAAAATCACTCTTTCTACATGCTCTTGAGTTTTTGTCCTGTACTTAGGTGCAAAGCATTCATTAGCATCGTCAAACTAACTGACACTCAGCAAAACGCAGCACTTTTCTGGGCCAATAGCAGAGATGATAATTTACTCTGTTGTATTTTTATCGGTCACTACCCGACAGCATTTGAATCTCTGGCTCATCGTTTCTCGACATTAGCCTTTGAGTAGTATTCGAGCTAAAAGCACAGGTTCACACTCACACTACAGTCTCACTCGATCCACACCGAGCCTTGCGACACTTATGCTCTCCAAACTATTAACGCGTTCGCTAAGCCGTGTAACTGTTGCCTCTAGCTGAGCCATTCTGAGCAAATAGTTTTCATCGATACCTGGTCTACCGCTCCGAAGTAAAAGCTTTACTCCCTTTTCAATTGCTTGCTCTTGAGACATGTTGTTTTCTCGACAGTACTCCGCCAATTGCGCACTAACTCTAGGGGAAAGGTATATTGAAGCGCCATAGCAAGCATTATTAGAAATCATCACAGGAAGTTAGAGCACCAACACTATCACACTCAATTTGTATTAAACGGGCAATGGCGTGGTCCAAAAATAGCCAATCTTGGGTGACAATCCAGGCGAAAACGAGCACTGCGGTGGCTCAATCATGCGATCGCATTAAGGGTTCGAATAACTCAACTAGACTGGCTTTCGCCTGAATCGTTTAAACCCCAAAAGCTCCAACCAATGCGGGTGTGGCTGCCCCGTCATCAATTCCGTCGGACTTTTCCCCACTCTCTCCGGCCGTCTGCTACGCATGAATGTCCGGTAATTGAGGAAAAAACGCGACAGCTCTAGATAGGAAGTTCCCAACTGCCGCCTCAAGAAGAAATAATTGCGTAGCCTTGAATTGAGATTCTCCACCATCGAACTGGAGCGTGGCGTCTGTGACATCGCCAAATCCACGAAGCTAGGTGTATTTAGGGCGGTACGGTTTTACAAGACTTAGGGGGTATGATTTTTCAAGACTCAACATCGCCGTTATCTTTAGCGGATTAATCAGATACAGAGGCAGACATCGTAAGGCGGCACTGTCAGCAAGATTCCTGAGAGTAGCTAGCAGCATGGCTGAACTCCAATGTTCGACTGATTCAGCTCCTCACTTAACGACTCCAAATAAAAAAGCGTCCTGTTTTGAAACGCAGGACGCAAGCTAGGGAGAAAGCTTATCTGGACAAGAAAGGAAGAATGTTGCGAGGGCTTTAGTACAGACCAGACTCGCTGCTGGTGGACGCATCATTCACTTTTTGCAAGAATTCGGGACGGAAGTTCTTGTTATGGATTCCGTTCTCACTACCAGCAGAGTTGGCTTCAATCTTCTGGAGAAATTCAGGGCGAGCGGTCTTGTTGTAGATGCCATTTTCGCTGGTGGCGGAGTTGGCTTCGACTTTTTGTAGGAACTCGGGACGGAAGTTCTTGTTATAGATTCCGTTCTCGCTACCAGCAGAGTTGGCCTCTACCTTCTGAAGGAACTCAGGACGAGCGTTTTTGTTGTAGATGCCGTTCTCACTACCAGCAGAGTTGGCTTCAATCTTCTGAAGAAACTCGGGACGAGAGGTCTTGTTATAAATGCCATTTTCGCTAGTGGCGGAGTTAGCTTCGACCTTTTGTAGGAAATCAGGGCGGAAGTTCTTGTTGTAAACTCCGTTTTCACTGCTGGCAGAGTTGGCTTCTACTTTTTGTAGGAACTCGGGGCGGAAATTCTTGTTGTAGATGCCGTTCTCGCTGCTGGAGCCTCGCTCTTCTAAACGATCTAAGGTTTCCAGAATCGATACGTTAGCGGGAGCGGGAGCGGCGGCCATTACTGCAACGGCAGAAACTGCGAAGGTGGCGGAAGAAAGAGCTTTGAAAGCGTTCATGATGTAATCCCCGTAGCTGTGTGAAGTGATTGGTTTGTCTCTTTGACACTTCCTAGTAAACGGTTCGCGTCTGAGACCTCACCGAATCTCCCATCCATCTCCGCTAAGGGTTACGTGAACAATCCCTCGCTCCAATCTCAGAGTCTTCTCAGTTCCCGAAGCAGCTCGTAGAGAACGCTCTTTCACCGCACCGTCATCAACTCTCCCCACTGCGTGGTGTAAGCATTGGTGGTCATCCCCGTTTCATCAACCACACCCGCTTGGTCCCTTACCCCGCAAAGAATACCGATCGCTTCCCCATCCGCCAGTTCATCGAATCCAGGATGTCCATTCAGTTGACAGCGCGGGGAATGCACCCAGAGCACTTCAAAAAACTAAGACCGCTGTTGACAAGCTTTCACACATTGATATTATTTAGGAGTACTAATTATTAGAAATCCTAAATATGTATGGTATCGCTATGCGACGAATCGTTGGGTTGTTCAGTGCGGGGATCGTGCTTGCTGGAAATATTGGCTTTGCCCATGCTTCATACGCAGAGTCTGTCGTTGCTGTACCTCAGTCTCCAGCACTTGAAATTCGGTCTGCCCAAGTTCAATACATTGAAGAGCTGGACTTGCTTGTGTTCCAGCAGCAGCTAGAAGGGAGTATAGGTTCCTCTTTGCCCCAGGCAGCAGGTCAGCTTGATGGAGCACCTGTTCTGGGGTATGTCTTTCCGACTACCCTTAACCCGGCAGATGTTGGTTTTGGTGGAGTGGAAGGGATTGTCGCTTTGGCAATTACTTCCCATCCTGATTTTGATGACACCCCGCTTTGGGATGAAGACAACGATGCAAACTACGCTAACGATGGCGTCATTTGGCATTCTCATTGGGTCGTATTGACAACTGATGAGCGGGTGGCAGGGGGATTATCCGTTGCACAGTTCGCGGCTGACGATGATGCAGTGGTGATGCCCCCAACAAATCCGGGAATGGAGATTTATCTCGACTC
The DNA here is from genome assembly GCA_051439425.1 of Synechococcus sp. GTDB lineage: Bacteria > Cyanobacteriota > Cyanobacteriia > Thermostichales > PCC-7336 > PCC-7336. The sequence continues at coordinate 5,932 of JBFRWD010000096.1, read as the reverse complement.
CCCTGGTTTTTCAGTGGTAACCGATCGGAATATGCTGCGTGTTTTGGTGCCTGCACAGCGGGTCAACCACCAAACCGACTTTAACTTTGATGCGGTCACTGCCTATATGAAAGTAAATACCACCGATCTGGATCGTCCTACATTGGGTGTGTATGAGGTTTACAGCGTTGGATCGGGCGATTTAAGCTTGCCCTACGAAGTGGAGATTTCTTCAAATTGAACGGTATTTGAGTCAATGGTCGAACACAAATACGATGCTCCGAATACCGCAAATATAGTAGGTAATTCCCCTAGCCAAATAAGCCATTCTTTGGAATACACCAGTAAGTGTTAGTCCAACAATTCAGTCTTTATTGTTACTTAGTCTAACGAAGGAGGACTATCATGCCTGGTTTTTATATGAGAGTCTCGCAGGTTATGCAGGGAGAATTCTTGCTTAAGCCGTTAAATCTATTGCTAGTATTTCAGGTGAATTGTCCGGGGTGTTTTGTCTATGCGTTGCCCCTAGCGGCCCGACTCCAAGACGTCTACGGCGATCGCCTGAATATCTTAGGACTATCGACTGCTTTTGAGGACTTTGACCTCAATACTCTTGAGAATACTCGCTGTCTGTTGGAGACCGGAGAAGTGATAGGCATGACAAAACAGTACTTGCAACAGCAAGGGCAGGCTTCATATGCATTGCCCATATCTTTTCCGGTAGCCTTCGATTGGCTAGAACCCAACCCACGAGGGAGCAACCTGACTGAATTTCACTCTCCTCACGCCCAAAGATCTTTGTCTGCGGGATATACATTTCGTACCAACCGCCTCCGAGGGACACCGTCTTGGATTCTATTTGATGAAAGTTCTAAGATATTGGCACAGTGGTTCGGTCATAAATCTGAATCTGATGTCGATTTAATCATGCGTCAAGCACTAGCAGTAAATTCCGTTCATACCCTTCATGAACAATCCCTTTGACAGCCTCAATGAGCCCCTTGCTCAACGCAAGATTACTGGGCTCTCTAAAATTTGTACGGCTTTGCGGAGTCACTCTTGGCAAGGTGCTGAATCTCAAGGACTTACACCCACACAAGGCCAAATCCTTGCTTTACTAAACTCTTCTCCTACGCAAGATATGCGGCTATCAGCAATCGCCGCAGGGATTGCCACCAGCCCAGCAACAGCCAGCGATGCAGTGTCTTCCCTTGTTAAGAAGGGCTTGGTCTTGCGAGAGCGAGCTTCCGACGACCGACGAGCAATTGCTATTCGCCTAACGTCTTCAGGTCAACAACAAGCAGAACAAGCTGCTAGTTGGCCTGACTTTCTATTGAATGCAGTTACATCTCTTTCAAAGGAGGAGCAAACTGTTTTTTTTAAGGGATTAACATCTATTATCCTTAGACTCCAAGAAGAAAACAAGATTCCAGTATCGCGGATGTGCGTGACCTGCCATTACTTCAGCCCAAACCTTTACGACAATCCTGAACGGCCTCATCACTGCAATTTGGTTGATGCGCCGTTTGGCGATCGTGACTTGCGATTAGACTGTCCAGAGCATTTTGTTGAAAACTAAACTACAGCGGCACGTTTAACCTATGTAGATACATCAAGAAAGCAGCAACGGACACCAATAGTTAGTTTCATGATTGATGCAAACGTACGGTTAACTAAGCATCGTTCTTCCAGAGTGCCTTTCAGTGCATCTGCAAACACCTGATTGACTATCGCATATATGGAATGGATGTCTCGATAACATGTACACGACGAGGTACGTATGGGTCTATTAGTTGATGGTGCTTGGCGCGATCGGTGGTACGACACCAGCAAGATGGGTGGAAAGTTTGTCCGCAAAGCGTCTCAGTTCCGTAACTGGATTACTCCTGATGGCAGTCCTGGTCCCAGCGGGAAAGGCGGATTCAAGGCAGAGGGCGATCGCTATCACCTCTACGTCTCCTACGCCTGTCCCTGGGCACACCGAGCCCTCATATTTCGCCAGTTGAAAGGGCTGGAAAACCTGATTCCCATATCCGTGGTGCATTGGTTTATGGGTGAGCGCGGCTGGACCTTCGAGTCGGGCGATGGTGTCATTCCCGATCCCATTTTTCAGTCTCAATACCTGCACCAAATCTATACCCAAGCAGATGCACACTATACCGGTCGTGTAACGGTACCCGTGCTGTGGGATCGACAGACCCAGACCATCGTGAATAACGAGTCGTCAGAAATCATTCGCATGTTCAACAGCGCATTTGATGACGTGGGGGCGAAACCTGGCAATTACTACCCTGAAGACCTCCGAGATGAGATCGATCGCCTCAACGAGCGCATCTACGACACGGTGAATAACGGTGTCTACAAAAGTGGGTTTGCAACCACACAAGCAGCCTATGAAGAAGCCGTTCAGCCCTTATTCGACACCCTCGATGTTCTGGAGGAGCGGCTGGCAACATCGCGGTACCTGGTTGGCGATCGCTTGACCGAAGCTGACTGGCGGTTATTTCCTACGCTGGTGCGATTCGACCCGGTCTATGTCGGACATTTCAAGTGCAATATTCGTCGCATCGTGGATTATCCCAACCTCTGGGGCTACGTGCAAGAGCTCTATCAAATGCCCGGTATTGCGGACACAGTCAATTTCTTCCACATCAATCATCACTACTACCAAAGCCACACCGGCATCAATCCCACCCGCATCGTTCCTATGGGGCCAGAGATTAACTGGCGGGCCCCCCATGGACGCGATCGCGAATTTTAGAAGCTCTTTCCACCGACAGCCATGACTAGCTCAGATGCAAGCTTCTTACCCAGCGAAGGGCTACAAGAATCATTCAACCTCTTACAGCCTGATGCTTTAGAGTCTCTAGCCAAAGACGAGTTGCCAGAGCATTGTCCCACTCAAGGACTGGGAGAATCCGCCACCTTACGTCTCCTGGCCCCTTACGTGTTGGGGTCAGCCGCTCGTTTGGACGATCCGCTGGCATTGGCCCATATGGATCCGCCAACCCCCTGGATTACCTGGGCTACAGCACTGTGGAATGCGCGACTAAATCAGAACGTACTTCATCCGGCAACGGCACCATTTGCGATCGCCGCCGAGAAAAAGGTCGTGAACTGGCTGATACCGTACTTTGGCATGGGTGGCGGGCATTTTTGCTCCGGTTCAACGCTCGCTAATCTCACAGCTCTTTGGGCTGCCAGAGATGCCAAAGGCATCAAAAAAATTGTGGCTTCTGAAGCCGCCCATGTGAGCATCGAAAAATCCGCCCGTATATTGGGCTTGCCCTACGTAACCCTGCCAACAAACGAGCAGGGGGAGATGGTACTGCTGCCCTCCACCGACTTATCGGACTCCTGTTTAGTGCTCACCGCCGGGACCACTGCGGCTGGTGCGATCGATCCACTGAACGCGATCGGTGCCGCAGCTTGGACACATGTTGATGCGGCCTGGGCAGGAGCCTTACGCCTGAGCCCGACCTACTCGCATTTGCTCACGGGTGTGGAACACGCCGATTCGATTGCCGTCTCTGCCCATAAATGGTTATTCCAACCGAAAGAGTCTGCTCTTGTGCTGTTTAAAAATCTGGAGCTAGCCCATTCAGCCATTAGCTTTGGTGGTGGCTATCTGACTAAACCGAATATCGGTGTTCAAGGATCGCGCGGGGCAGCTGCTGTTTCCTTACTGGCCACCTTCTTAGCCTGGGGACAGATAGGCTTAGTGCAACGTATCGATCGCACGATGGAAATCGCCCATCAACTGAGTAACTTTATTCAAGCTGAGCCCAGCCTAGAGCTTTGGGCTACCCCAAAAGCTGGCATTACTGTCTTCCGTTCGCAATTAATCGCTTCCGATCTCATACTGCACCGCTTACCGACAGGATTGTTTTCCAGCTGCTCGATTAAGGATGAAGTGTGGGTGCGCTCCGTTGCGGCTAACCCTGTCGCAGATATCAACCGCATTATTGATGTGTTAAGGCAAGCATTAGAAAACCAGACGGATCCTCAAAGCGGAAAGAGCAGTATTTAGTAGGGGGGCAAATTTTTTTTAAAGCACTATCTGGAGTGTCATTATTGCAACATCAACCAATATGGAACCTCTAAATCTAACGAAAAACCGCGATCGCGAAGGTAAGCCGATGTTTGGAAGAGTTGGCGATCGCGTAACCAGCAGCCATTTTTGCTGCAAATCCATAAATCGCTTGCCAATAAAAAGCGTCCTGTTTTGAAGGGCGGGACGCAAGCTATGGAGAAACCTTATCTATGTAGGAAGGGAGAACAATGCGAGGGCTTTAGTACACGCCAGACTCGCTGCTGGTGGACGCATCATTCACCTTTTGCAAGAACTCGGGACGGAAGTTCTTGTTGTACACACCGTTCTCGCTGCTGGCAGAGTTGGCTTCTACTTTTTGTAGGAACTCGGGACGGAAGTTCTTGTTGTAGATGCCGTTTTCGCTAGTGGCAGAGTTGCCTTCTACTTTTTGTAGGAAATCAGGGCGGAAGTTTTTGTTGTAAATACCGTTCTCGCTACCAGCGGAATTGGCTTCAACTTTCTGGATGAACTCGGGACGGAAGTTTTTGTTGTAAACTCCGTTTTCACTGCTGGCGGAATTGGCTTCTACTTTTTGTAGGAACTCGGGACGGAAGTTCTTGTTGTAAATACCGTTCTCGCTGCTGGCAGAGTTCGCTTCTACTTTTTGTAGGAACTCGGGACGGAAGTTCTTGTTGTAAACTCCGTTTTCACTGCTGGCAGAGTTGGCTTCTACTTTCTGAAGGAACTCGGGACGGAAGTTCTTGTTGTGTATGCCGTTCTCGCTACTGGTGCCTCGCTCTTCTAAACGATCTAAGGTTTCCAGAATCGATACGTTAGCAGGAGCGGGAGCGGCGGCCATTACTGCAACGGCAGCAACTGCGAAGGTGGCGGAAGAAAGAGTTTTGAAAGCGTTCATGATGTAATCCCCGTAGCTGTGAGAAGTGATTGGTTTGTCTCTTTGACACTTCCTAGTAAACGGTTCGCGCCTGAGACTTCACCGAATCTCCCATCCATCTCCGCTAAGGGTTGCGTGAACAATCCCTCGCTCCAATCTCAGAATCTTCTCAGCTCCCGAAGCAGCTTGTAGAGAACGATCTGTTACCGCACGATCATCAACTCCTCCCATCGCGTGGTGTAAGCATTGGTGGTCATCCCCCGCTTCATCAACCAGACTCGCTTAGTCCCTTCTCCGATTCTGTCAGATCTGGGATCTCAGCGAGGAGGGATCAGTCTGCTAAGCTGTGCAGCTCTACTCCAGCACTTGCTTGCCCTGAATGAACTGTCCCCATTGCACATCAAGCAACACTACTCGACTCAAACGTACGACTAATCTTGGCTATTCTGTCTTCCGCTGCCACACCTGCGATCGCACCTTCAACGAACGGACAGGAACTCCCTTCAATTTCATCGAAGTTCCAACCGACATTGTCTTTCAAGTACTGTTCTCACGAGTCAGATTCAAGCTCAGCCTGCGCGATCTGGTGGAATTCTTCTTGCTGCGAGGTTTCGAGTTCACCCACGAGACGGTGAGGGATTGGGAGGATCGTTTCACCCACATATTTATCGAAGAGCTCGGAAGCAAACGCAGAGGGAAAGTGAACCGGGACTGGTTTGTGGACGAAACCTATGTCCGAATCCGAGGGCCCTGGTGCTATCTGTACGGAGCGAGCGACTCGGGTGGCAATCTAACCGATTCTAGGCTGAGTCAGAAAAGGGATATGGCTGCAGCCAAAGCCTTCTGCCGTCAAGCACTGGAGGTAGCTGAGCAAGCGCCCGAACATGTAGTCACTGATGGACTGGCATCTTACCCGAGAGCGATCGCGGAAGAACTAGGAACTGAAGTCAAGCATGAGGTTCGGGGCTGCCAAGGGGATCCTGTGGAGCAGAGCCATCGCCCTATCAAAGCCAGATACTATCCCA
>JBFRWD010000095.1:0-11047 GCA_051439425.1 Synechococcus sp. | reverse complement strand
CATACGAGATGGCGAGATGGGTCTCGTGTGATCGTTGATGTGTATAAGAGACAGGTTGTGATATGGCCGAAATTTCGGTGAGTGACGGTTTAAATTGGATTTCACTGTGCCAATAGCGCTCTACTGTTTTCAGTGACCTGCATCGATCGAGCTACATTCCTAGCGTTTGGTTTGTCGCGTTTGGTTTGTCAGTGACCTCAATTCATTCCGCATCCTCACAATCCTCCTCCTCCACTACTAATGTTCTGCCCGACCTGGGGCAGGTGCGGATTGTGTTGGTGGAGCCTGCGGGCCCGCTAAATGTCGGGGCGATCGCCCGCGTGATGAAAAATATGGGGTTGGCTCACTTGGTGCTGGTCAATCCTAATTGCCATATTCAAGACGAAGATGCTGTCCGTATGGCTGTACATGCGGCTGATGTGCTGGCTGGCGCTGTGATTGTGGACTCGTTATCCGCAGCCTTGCAAGATTGTCGAGGCATTGTAGGGACGGTGGGGCGAACTCAGCCAATGGAGTTTGAGGTTGGCGAGCCGCGAGCGGTTCTGCCGCAGCTCTTGCAGTCTGGCAACGCACCAGCAGCGTTAGTATTTGGCCCGGAAGATCGCGGGTTGAACAACCAAGAACTAAGCATGTGCCGTCAGCAGGTGTTTATTCCCACCAGCGATGTGTATCCGTCGATGAACTTGGCTCAAGCGGTGGGGATTTGCGCGTACGAGTTAAGACAAGCAGCCCTTAGCCAACAGGCTGGAACTCTCGCAAAGGAACAGTGCGCAACCACCAGTCTCAGTCCGGCAGAGTCCACCCCTTCTCCGAAGGCACCCTCCCAGGCATTGGAGGGGTTCTACCATCAGTTGGAGCAAGTGTTGCTGCAAATTGGTTTTCTGTATCCTCACACTGCCCCTCGCAAAATTCTCAAGTTTCGTCGATTGTTCGATCGCGCTCAGCTCACGCTCAAAGATGTCGCTCTGCTGCGAGGGGTTCTGCGTCAGTTGGCTTGGGCCGATCGCAACCTGCCCCGTACAAATACAAATGCTTCCAAGTCAAATTCTTCTCGCCCAACTAGAAACACTAGCGATCGCTCAGCTCTCCACAACGAGAATCCAAGCGATACATAATCTGAAACCTATTGTTCGATACTGCAGCGTTAGGAGGGGGGATCGAGTAGGCTGAGTAGCACTTCTTTAGCGATGTTTGCCCCGAGGTCCAGAGCGTTCGAGACCTTGCCTGTTCGTTGGGACTTTCCGACCGATAGGGGGTATGGGGAACAGGCAATCTGTAGCGAGGTGAGCACTTAAGTCATGCGCAACGGTCGTTCTCGTCATTCACGTCAATCAGGCGATCGCCGCAGGGGTTCCTCGTCCTCCGATCGCGCTCGCCCACTCAATTCCCCACGCTCGCCTTGGCCCCGAGACTTCGAGTCCGGAGACTTCGAGAGGGGAGATGGGTCCCATCCTGAAGACGGCTCTCCTCAACATTCGCCACCTCGATCGCACGATCCTCGTTTCAGCCCCGATCGCCCTCGCCTCCAAACCCAACCCTCACCAGCACAGCAGGCTGTTAGACCTCAAGAGTTTGGCTCACCCAATCGGCATCAGCGCCCAAACCGCGCGCCCCGTGATCAAGACAGCCCCGAGCGCAAACTTCATTCCGATCGTCGTTCAGCGACAGATTCTTCAGCTCAACAGCGTTCACCTCGGCGTAGAAAGTCCCGTTCGTCTAAGTCATCGTCCCGCAAACCTCAACACAGTTCTTGGCAGGCGATCGCGTTTCAGGGATTTATTCTTAGCGTGGGTTTGGGGTTGGTTTGCGGTCTGATTGCGCGGCGGTGGGGGGCGGCCCTGTCAACGTTGCCTGACGCTAGCGGTACTACTCCTTCGGTAACGTCTCTGGCCCCTTCAACATTCATCGCACCGTCCGATCCCACCACACGTCCAGGGGCACCGATTGACGAACTTAATCAGGCGTTAGAGGCTCTGGATGGAGAATATCCCGACCTGCAATTGGGCACGGTGTTGGTGGATATTAGCGAGCGCAACTATGCGGGGCTGAGGGCCCAAGAAGCGTTTCCGGCGGCCAGTACCATCAAGCTTGCGGTATTGGCTGCTGTGATGGAATCGGTGGATGCCGGTGACATAACGTTGACCGAGAAGTTGCCGCTGCAACCCACTGCTGTGGCAGGTGGTTCCGGTGCCCTCGATTCGCAGCCGCCAGGGACTGAGGTCTCGGTGCTGCGGGCGGCAGAGTTGATGATCTCCACCAGTGACAATACGGCAACGAATGTTTTGGTCGATCGATTGGGGGGCATCGAGGTTGCGAATCAACGATTTTTGCAATGGGGACTGCAGCATACGGAGTTGGTGAATCCGCTTCCCGATCTCGGAGGGGAGAACACCAGCAGTCCGGCTGACTTTGCATTGCTGTTGGGGGAGATCGAACGGGGGGAGATTTTGACGATGCGCAGTCGCGATCGGTTTCTCGATATTTTGTCGTCGACTCGCAACGATACGTTATTACCTCAGTCGTTGGAGGAGGGCGATCGGATTGCTCATAAAACAGGGACGATTAATTCGTCGTTGGGAGATGTGGGCCTGATCGATTTGCCGAACGGGCAGCGATATATTGCGGCTGTAATGGTGCGGCGGGAAAATGGTGATTCCGATGCTGAAACCATCATTCAAGAAGTCTCTCGTTTGGCTCGCAACTACTGGAATCAAGATGTTCTGCCTGAGTAAGAATCATTTCCACGCCTCTTACTGCCAATCTCATTCTGTACACCTATTCCCAAGGTTGAAACTTACGCCAAATATATAGATTAGGCGGCCATTGTTGGCGTATGCAAGACGCTGATGTGTAAAAACGTTGTGCAGTAATTGGCTAATTCCTGATGATAGTTTCAAGCGTGAGAATACGAACTGATGATAGGCAATTGCAAAGACGAGAGGAACACTAAATTCCCAGCATTTACGGGATGGAGAGATACATTCTTGACCTCGGCATCGCATTTTTCCCCTTGTTCTATGGCGATCGGTAATCCGCTATGGAAAGCTCTCCGTCCATCATTCATTTTTGAAAATAATGGCTCTGAGCTGTCTTTAAACTCTAGACCTAACGGCAGATTGCGCTGAGTATTGGCTTTTGGCAGAAATTAAAGCTGGACGCTGTGCGTGCTGAGCTGTTTGTTATCGCTGTATGAACAGCAGAAAAGAGCATTAAAGAAGTCGTCTACGTAATATTACTAAAGAGTGGCACATGCATCCTACGAAGCGAACTCTTCTATCCCAGTATTTACGTAAGTGCCCCTGCCGGAGGCAGACACTCTAGATTCGAGATTTGGGAAACCTATTGCAGACTTCTTGCTGTTCCCCCTTTCAACTGGCTATGCATCTGTCCGATCGCGATTATCAACAGCTAGAAACGACGATTGAGTTTCTCTTCGCGGCCATTGATGAGGACACTATTTCGGCACTGTTCGAAACAGAATACAGCCTGCAGCCTGGAAATAAGGACATTCTGAAACGATCGTGTAGCTACGATGATGCCATCATCAAAGCAGCCTCCCTCAATCAGTATTTTCAACAAATTGGCTCGTTACAAACCGTCTCTCCTCAACAGGTGATGGAAACCTGGGAGCGGGAACGCAAAGGCGTTGAATTTTCGCGAACCAATCTCGAACGCGTCTGTCGCATTGCCCTCGACAAAATTGATTTTCAGTTAGAAGCAAAGACGGATTGGGCAATCGCTTGGCTAACCGTGACTCGAATCAAACCCCAACACAAGCCAGACGATATTCCCGTTTTGCTATCGCACATGCTGTTGGATGCTAACCACAAGCGTGCTGAAGCAGATCGACAGCAGGAACAGGCACCACATGTTATCTGGCGATCGCGATTTGCCAAGCTGAAGGAAGCCAGAAAAGTGTTTGGTTTGTCCGACAGTGCCTCTCTAGACGAATTGCGATCTCGCTACCGCCTTCTATGCAAGCAGTACCACCCTGACAATGGTGGCGAAATGGAAGACTTTCTCCGGTTAAAAGAGTCCTACGATATTTTGATGGCGTCGTCGGCTGCGTAGCTTCGGCCCAGTAGTATCGAGAGTGACTGACATTTCCCAGACGTTCTCACTCGATGCCGCTCGATATTCTTCCGTTTACAGTTGCTTCTGGAGAGCAACAGATGGCTCGCGATCGCGAATTGTGTGCCGATGTTTTTGAACGGGCAATCTCCGCCCCCGCTCTGCGGTTTTATCAATGGACTCGGCCAACCCTTTCGCTGGGCTATCACCAAACACCAGATTCCCTGCCAGTTGCCCCAGATCGCTTAACTCAGCATCTCGATCTGGTGCGACGACCCACGGGAGGACGTGCAGTTTTGCATCAGGCCAGCAGCCCCAGTTCAGACTTAACCTACTGCATCGTGGCCCGCGATTTGGGCATGAATCGCCGTCAGGCCTACACCTATCTCTGCCAGTTTTTAAAGGATGGTTTGCGATTGCTGGGGGTAAATGCAGACTTTGGGGATGGAGGGCGCGGCTATATCGGTGAAGCTAGCTGTTTTCGCACTGCCACCTCAGCCGATTTGTGTTGGCACGGCAAGAAGCTAGTGGGCAGTGCCCAATTGTGGCGCAAACAGACGGTGCTGCAACACGGCACCATTTTGCTCGATCCCGATCGCGCTCTGTGGGAAGCCGTTCTACCCGGTTCCAGCCAACAGGTCATTGGACTCAACGAAATTCTCCAGCAGCCGATTGGGGTGGGGGAGGCGATCGCTGCCTTCAGTCAAGCTGCTACCCAATGCTTTGCGGTTAGTCGCTCTATCACATCATCTCTCTAACATTAAGAGCTTTATCACAACTGCCGTAGTAGCCAAACGAAAAAGAAGGCTCCAGGCAATATGCCACAAGGGGTTTGGCTTGATACATATGACTAGCCGTTTGTCTAAAATTATGCACTCATCGATCCCTGGAGCAATTCTCCAGGAAAGGGGGTACCTTTCAGTTGCGTACGGCAAACGGCTCTCAGGTCAAGATGTACATAAAGGCTCCATTTTCCCCCTGATGGAACAAGACACGAGAGAATCTGCCTAACGACTTGCCGCACGCGATCGGTATACGAAAAACGGAGATGTAGCCGTGAACGGACAATGGTGGCTTGCGGGCGCAGTGGGTCTAATCGCAGCAACGGCTGGAGTCGCTTCACAGGCGATCGCTGCTGAAGAGCTGGTCTTTCTGGCTTCTGGGGGTAGCCGTACGGTGCCAGTGGAAGACTTGGTCACCTTTGCCGAAACGGGGGAGATGAGTCGCCAACTAGACATCTACATCAATGACTATTTAGATGCAGAGGATGCGGAGCTGTATCGCAACGGTTTGAATTTTGTGATTCAGCTCAACTTTGCCGAATACGCGGGCTTTTTACAATCGGATTCCGGGCAGTGCGTCCTCAATGTGATGGCACGGGTGATTAAACCGACCCCTACCGATGAAACGGCGGTGCAGTCGGTTAGAGCAGGATTGATTAACGGCGCAGCCCCGGATGGACGCTTAACCATTTTGGATTTGGTTCAAAGCTACCCTAATAGCAAATTGCATATCGACACGAACGAGATTCGGGGCTCTAGCAACATTTTGGAGGGCGCATGGACGGACTTGCGAGCCAGCATCGAGCAAGCGGGAGTCCCGGTAGCTGCGGATGCTGTTGTGGGTCAGGAATCCCTCGACTTAATTGACATCGATTACGACATTTTGGAGGCTGCTGCTGCCGATTTGTTTTGCGAGCGTCTAGCCGAAGAAGGGTAGTTTCGTTCTCTGGCTTGCTCCGGTGTATGCCATCAAGCCGAAAATCATTGCAGCAAGCCAAGAGATGAATCCATCCGGCTTGCTCTGGCTTATGGAAATCCGCTGTAAGGTCTAGAGTCGGTAGACAGCTCAAAGCCTTAATCTAAAAGCGTGAATGGGTGGAGAACTCTCCATAGCGGATTGCCTAGCGCTATATGTCGCCAACATTCAAACTGGCCCAGCCTTGGTAGAGCCCGAACTTCCCTTTAGGCTGAATACTGTGGCGAGCAACGGGACAGGGCATGACGACGCAAGAGGTGTTAGATCGGGCGCGGCTGACTAGAGTCAGTGATGGTGAACAGGCCAGCATTATGCCGTCTTTTGTGGACGACGCACTTGCCGGTCAAACATTGGCAACGACTAACCCATCGGTAGACCGAAACCCACTGTTGCTATTGATTTGGCCGCAGTTAGGGGATTTCGACAGTCTCGAATATGCCTGGTGGTTGAAAAAGGAGAGCGACACTCTGGCCTCCTTGGGGCTGGATGTGCGAGCCGTTGGCATTGGCGATCGCGCCTCCGGACAGAAATTTTGTGAATTCACCGGCTTTCCCTCTACAAATTTATGGGTCGATCCCGCCGCCCAACTCCACCACCAACTGGGCCTGTACGAAGGATTATCGGTGAAGCTGCCCGCCGCCTCGGCGTCTACCAATGCGTACTTCAATCTGCTGCTGATGTGTGCCGGTATCGGCAGTCCAGGCACTCTCAAAGAAGTATTTCGCGGGTATGTGGGCGATCGGCGGGCTCCGCAACTGATTGACGATCGCGAGACCGTCAAGGCTGCGCCGTTGCCTCCCATCCAAGGTTCGTTTTTTCGATTTGCAGGCGGAAAAGGGTTTCAACGCCCTTTCGAACTCGCGACCTTGCGTCTACGCAACATGGCGGAAGTACTGAGCAACTGGTCTACCTACGTCCCCGATGCCACGTACATCACCCAGAGGGGCGCGACGTTCTTATTTGGCTCTGATGGAGAGTTGCTGTTCGAGCATCGCGATCGCAACATACTGGGCTTTTCCCCTCATATGTCCCAGCCTCTGTCATTTCTGAACGACTATCTGCAACCAATTTCAGCCACTCAGACGACGTCAACTGTCTGACGTCAGCCGTTGAAGATCTCATTCAGGCTGGCTTAGAGAAATGGCTTCTAGCAAACAATGGTCTGCAGCCAGCCTGGTACTCGTAACTTCTACCCTCCAGCCTGTACAGTACTAAAGCTGTAATTCACAGCCGATTACCCGTGCCTGATTTCAGATGCAAGTGTATTTCAGGCAACGCAACGCTGACGGTGCAAAGACGAGAGGAACAACAATGGCCACTGCTTGGGTATTTCCAGGACAAGGTTCGCAAGCGGAAGGAATGGGAGCCGATCTGAGCGATTTATCAGGTGCATCTGAAAAGCTCGCACAAGCGCAAAGCATCTTGGGATGGTCGCTAACGGATTTAACCGCCGACCAATTAAAGCAGACAACGTATACCCAGCCTGCTCTGTTCCTCGTCAGTGCTTTGCTTGCAGACGCCCTCAAGACCGATCGCCAACCGGCAGCCGTCGCCGGACACAGTTTGGGAGAATACGGTGCTCTTTACTGTGCGGGCGTGTTTGACTTCACAGCAGGACTGGAGTTGGTGAAGCAGCGATCGCAACTGATGGCTACAGCCAAAGATGGAACGATGGCCGCTGTGATGGGATTCGATCGCCCTAAGTTGGAATCTATCTGTGCCGAAACGGATGGAGTTGTGATTGCCAACGATAACAGTCCCGATCAAGTAGTGCTGTCGGGAGATAAAGCGGCGATTGAGAGCGCGATCGCGGCGGCTAGTCCCAAGCGCAGCGTTTTTTTGCCGGTTTCCGGTGCATTCCATTCCCCCTACATGGCTGAGGCCGCTGACCAATTCGCTGCCGTTCTGGATTCAGTCTCCTTTCAGCCTGCATCTGTTCCGGTTTATAGCAACGTGACCGCCACTGCCACTATCGACCCGGACACGTTAAAGACCAACCTGCGCAATCAAGTCACTGGCTCCGTTCGTTGGCGCGAGACCGTGCTTGCAATGAGTGCCGCTGGGGTTGACACAATTTGGGAAGTAGGGCCTGGCAAGGTTCTCAGCGGTCTAGTTCGCCGGATCGATCGATCGCTGTCTCGCGTCAATATTTCCGATGCTGCATCGATTTCTCAACTCCGATCGATTACCCCGTCACCTTAGCCGTGGCTTGCGGTACGACACGTTTACATTCAGCCGCCCTGCTTAACGTTTCGCAAAACTTGTACTATGAGATAGTTACCCAAATGGGGTGGCCGAGTTAGGATTTAGTGCCTTGTTGCAGGGCAGATGACATGCTGAGCCGCTCTCGGATCGACCGCACAGTCAACGCTTTCCCTCATGGCAGTGGCTAGAAACCCATGTCTAGCGGTTCGCTGAATACTACATGCTTGCCATAAATGCGGTGCACGAGGATTTTGCAATGCCAAATTTGGCCGATGATTTGTTCCCAGAGCCCGAATCCCTCCATCCCGTTCCGGAAGAGCAGCAGCCCATCCGTGAGTACGAAGCCTTGCGCGATTCGGGTTTTTTCCGGTGGGCCACTCTCGATGCGAATATCTACGCTCGCAGACTGGGTTGGGTTTGGTTTTGGGCGGCATTGCTGGCCGCTCCAGTAGCAGCGTCCTGTTTCCCTCCCGAACAGCAATTGGGCCACATGCTCCTGTCCGTGATGGAATTCGGGATGTTCTTTGTATTGCTAGCGACTACCCGCCAATTTCTCGGATGGTCGTATGTCAAGCGCCGCCTATCTCAAGAATCGATTGTGTACGAAGAAAGTGGTTGGTACGACGGCGAAATTTGGGATAAGCCAGAGGATGAACTGGCGAAAGATCGATTGGTGGTTGACTATCAAGTGAAGCCCGTCATGATGAGGCTTTACAAGACGTTTGGGGCGATCGCTGCGATTGCTGCCTGCGGTGTTGTTATATGGCCGTTTATCTAGAGCTCTTCTTTCAGCCATTGCTGCAGCTACAGTCGATCTCGCTCTATTCGCAAGCAATGGCGTTACTCCTACCTCGCCCCGATTACTTTTTCTGTCTCTCCAATTTTCTGAGGAACTTGCTGCGTGCATGTGGTTCGCAATTTAGCTGAAGTCCGCTGTCCGGCGGCTGTGGCGTTGGGCAATTTTGACGGCGTGCATCGCGGTCACCAGCAAGTAATTGCCCCGGTTGTGAATAGCGATCGCGGTATCAGCACCATCCTGACGTTCGATCCCCATCCCCGCGAAGTTCTCTCCGGCAAATCCCTGCCTACCCTGACCCCCTTGCCGGAGCGATTGCGGCTGTTTGAGTCTTACGGTATCGAACAAGTCATTCTGCTGCCCTTCACTCCAGACTTTGCTTCCCAGTCGCCCGCAGACTTTATTGCCACTGTTCTGGAAGCCGGCCTTGAAACCTGTGCAGTTAGTGTTGGATGGGATTTTTGCTTTGGCTACCGGCGATCGGGTAACGCTCAAACCCTCCAGGATTGGGGGGTGCGAACGGGGGTACCGGTACATGCTATTAGTGCTGTAGAGTTTGACGGACTACGGGTGAGTAGCTCTCGCATCCGGGACGCACTGGCCGCAGGGGATGTTGAGTTGGCTACGACGCTACAGGGTCGTCCCTATTGCCTTTCGGGATCGGTGGTGACCGGAGACCGGCGGGGGCGCTTGTTAGGGTTTCCCACCGCCAATGTGGAAATCGCAGAGACCAAGGTTCTGCCTCGGTTTGGAGTGTATTGCGGCCGGGCTTTTTGGGAGAATTTACAAGAGGAAGAGACTCCTATTACGCCATCTCACCCAGCCGTCCTCAATATTGGCAAACGGCCTACCTTTGATGGAGACCGGCCCTCGATCGAAGTTCACCTCTTAGATTGGTCGGGAGATCTATACGGGAGGTCCTTCAGCGTTGAGTTACACCAATTCTTGCGCCCAGAAATTAAATTTGAGTCGTTGGATCAATTGAAGGTGCAGCTTGCTAAAGACTGTCAGCAGGCCAAATCAGAGCTTACAAGGACGATGGAAAGATCCCTTAGCGCCCGGCACCAACCCTCTCCACCATCCTTCGGATAAGCTACTTGGTGCAACGGGGCCGATAGAGGTCGAAACTTTGAGGTTGCTTCAGGCGTTATGCCTTAAAACAGATTGATCTATCGCACCACTGTAGATTTAGTTAATGTCCAACCGCTTTGCTGTGTCGGTCTCAGATAGTTGAAGCCCTATCCGTTCGTTGTCTGCTTGACGGTTAAGCACTGCTCGCTCTGTTGCTCGCTCGCGCTCCGCTAGCTCTCGCAAATTTACAGGAACGTTAGAAGCTGCTTGAATACCAGTCTGGAACGAGTCAGGACGGACAATACCGCCAGAAATCAGTAACTTAAATGCATCCTCAACCGGCATCTGCAAAGGGACCGTGTCGGCTTCTCGCATAATTGCATACCAGCCGGATGTCGGATTTGGCGTTGTGGGGATGAATACGCTCAGCCACGCCTCCGGTTGGGTGGTGTCGTGCCCCAGCCCTGCCTGAAAATCACCGGTAACGAATCCGATTGACCAAGCTTCTTTGCGTGGATATTCAACCAATACTACGCGGCTGAATTGCTTGCCGCGATCGGCGAATACAGTTGTCAGTAGCTGTTTGAGGGTTTTGTAAATCGAGCCCGCGATCGGGATTGCGTGCAGGAAGCGCTCGCTAATGTTGAGCAGCCATTGCCCCACGATGTTGCGAGCCATAAAGCCAATCAGCAACAAAAATAGAATGGGAGCAACCAAACCAACCGATATTTCAATCAAATTGCCAAGGAACGGATGAATGCCTTGGATGGGGTTGATCTGCTTGGGGATCGTGGTCAGAAAGCGAATGCTGCGAGTGGCGACCTCAACCATCAACCAGATGGTTGTAGCCAAAGGGATTACGGTTAGCAGACCAGCAACAAGGTAATTCTTGAGGCGATGCTTAATCCTTTCCCAAATTGACGACATGTGGCGACCTAGACGCATGTAGTATGTATACCCTGCCACAAAATGAATGTGCCATTAATACCCACATCCACCGCAGCAGATGGCAAAACGAACGAAATTTAATGGTAATTCAACGGCTGTTACAGTAAGAGCCATTCTAGCGACAAAGGCCCAGAACTAGGAGGTTTGCCGGGCTCTCGGCCACTAGCTGGAGAACAGATGTGACCCGTACATCATCAT
>JBFRWD010000094.1:0-67848 GCA_051439425.1 Synechococcus sp. | reverse complement strand
CGGCAAGCAAGCGTTGCGGCAGCTAGTCAAGCTGATTCGTAACAGAGATATATATGTCCACATTGATACGGACGTATACGAACCATCCGAAGTTGTGGCGGAATATGCCGTTGCAGATGGACTAACTCGCACAGATGTCGCGACCATGTTGTCTATCGTGCTGGAATACAGCACTCTCATCGGCCTAGAAATTACCGAGCTATCCCCCAGAAATGACGCCCAAAAAATATTGTCTTACCAGGCACTTTTGGATTCCTTTGCGCCGCTGAACGGCTAATCGAGACTGAGGAGAGCGATCGCCCGATCCAAAATATCTACAGCAGATTCTACCGATTCAATCCGACAGAGTTCCTGACGAAATGCAGCGGCCTCAGGAACCTGTTCGATATACCCAATCATGTGCTTGCGAGCTTGCAAGATGCCGCGTTCGCCCTTGTCCTCCTACAACCGCTCCACCATCGACAGATCGGGTGAATAGTCTCCAGTCTTGAGATAGCGATCGCCTGGTAAATGGGAAAGGCAATGCTTAACTCTGCATCACTCAGCTATGGCCATCCGCTCTAAGGTCCGGAGTCTGTAGACAGATCGAAGCCCCAATATTCAAGGAGAGAGGTTTAGCAAACCCTCCGTAGCGGATTGCCAAACGATATAAGTAACCAGCAAAAACTTGGCCCCTTAGGCATACCCCTAGTGCGGGAGCATTGAACGATAGAGAGTCTGAATGACAACGATCGCAAACGAACTTAGATATGTGCTGGGCATGCTTGGCATTGTGGCCTTTGCGGTCACCGCTGTACTGGCCGTAATTCCCAAGGGCATTGACCTGTTTGGAGCCTGCGTCATGGGGGTAATTACGGCTGTCGGGGGTGGGACGATTCGCGATCTCATCCTCGATGTACTCGTCTTCTGGGCGGGAGATCAAACGCACATCTGGGTGGCCCTGGGGGCCAGCACGATCGCGTTTTATGCGAACCGCATCATTGGTCGCGGGAAGATCTATCGGCTGATGTTGTATCTCGATGCCCTGGGGGTTGCGCTGTTTGCCATCCAGGCAATGCAAAAGGTGATGGACCTGAACTTTGGCCTGCCACTGGTTCCCATCGTTCTGGGGGTGATGAAGGCGATCGATGGGGGGCTGCTGCGTGATGTGCTGACGGCCTCTCCCAGCCTGCTGATGTCATCGGAGGTCTATGCCATTCCCATCAAACCTTCGGCTGCATCCTTTACCTACTGCTAGCGACGATGCTGCCCGATCGGACGGCTGGGGTTGCTCAGCTGCATGGCCCTGATTTTTGCATTCAGCTCAGCAGCCATCTAAGTAGGTCGTCCAAATGAATGTTGCAAGGGCCTGAGGCCCTGTAAGGGCTGTCAGATTTCTATCTTGCGTTTAATTTGGTCAGGCTACTTATTGGAATCTGCATGTTGCCCAGTGGATGACGACGCGAGCAGAAAGTTCCTGAGGTTTTGCCAACCATGTAGATCAGTCAAGAGCAGCCACCAAATGTGTAGGCTGAGAAGATTTCTACGAAACGTTCTACAGCATTCCGCTGTGAGGTCTGGAGGGCGATGGCAGCTCAAACCCCTGATATACCCATAATAATGACTAGAGGATTCTCCATAGCAGATTGCCGAATGCCATGAAGGCCTGATGGACTTTTTAGTGGGTTGAAGCCCCAAGATACGGATAGGCAGCTTTGGGAAAGGAAAGGAATTTCTCCTTCTATTATCGACCAGCCAGTTCCCAGAATTACGTGAATATCAAGCCCCAATTATTTGCTGTAGAAGGCTATTCACTTCTATCAACTGGGATAATTCTTTACATCTGGAGGAATTTCGAGTGCGAAATAGTTAGAGTAGGGGGTCGGCTATCTGAAGAACTTGGAAAGCATGACAAAAGCAAGTGCTACATACAGAGCATGTCTATCATTAGCCTGCGAATAAACGTATCAGATACTACGTAATATCATTGGCGATTCACTCGTGCTTTGGGAAAAATAGTAATTAGAGGCACGATTTAGCAGGAAGGCTTGCCAATAATGAAATTTTTACTCTTGATGTCGATAATTTTACTGGCATCTTGCGCACAGAATGACAGGTCACGTGGCTCTGTTTCTGACGATGCTAATAATGCTCTACCAAATGCATCATATTCAAAAGCAAACGATCCTGAATATATTATTGCACAACTCGAGAGGAATCCTGAGTGCATTTTAGAAAGCTCGAGCGAGGTCGAAGAGAGTAATCGCTTACATGAAGACAACCAAGCAAGATTAGACAGTAGAAGTAGAGATGAATATACCGCCCAAGATCAACATGAAAGCTTTTTACTATGCCCAAGAGCCCAGCTAGATTTTAGAAGAAGAATCAACAATGCAATAAATGATGCAGAGAGCAACCAATAACAGATGCTATTATAGTTAAAATATTTAAAAGCTGTATAAACACACGGTATGATATGCGACACTCAGGTCGCCGTCTGCGTACGCTAATGGATTTAACTAGAAAGCAAAATAAACCTCTTAAAACCATACGTATAATTGCAACTTATTTTTTTCATGGATCGTTTTTGTATTTAGCATCAGCGTGTACAGCTTTACAGGTATCAGAGACTAAATTTTTAGACTCTGATATTATTTTGACTAGGACTGCGATTCAAACTCCTAAAAGTAACAAAGTAAATGATCGAGGCATTAGTATTGAACTAGATGTAATTAGAAGAGAGGCAGATAGTGCTAGAGCCGAGTACCCATTGACGAGACAAATGCAGAATGCTGAGTTTATTCAAGAAAGATATCAAAAAGAACTAAGACGCTTTGGTTGGGACATATATGATAGGCAAATATCTGATGCAATCAATCATTTCCAGAAGACTATTGCCGTGGTTTTGGTTATTGTTATAACTGCAGCAGGGTTAGTCTTTTCCTATTGGGAGTTCAAGAGAGGAGATACACAGAAGATAAATAACAAGAAACCAGATCCTTCTTCAGAGGCAGAAGGTGAAATCTCAGAGGAAATGATTGAGGAAGAGAAATCTACCATAGTATTCAAGTTCCATCCCAAAAGTGGTCTAGAGATTAACTCCTCCTTTTTGGGACTTGTAATACTAATTATCTCATTGACATTTTTTTATCTTTACCTCTCAATCATTCTAAAATCTTCTGATCCACAAATTGCTATTCCTGTCCCATATCTCGATGATATAGACGGATTAAGACAGTCAAGAACAGCTGAACTCTCTGAGGAAGAGATGTTATCCGATATTAATGAGTAAACAAATTTGCAAAGCGGGATTTATAGAAGCAATAGATTCAAGCAAGAACTTAAGACTAACAACATATGCATATCTTAGAGTAAACATTTTGGGGGTTTTTCTAAGTTGCGAGTTTGATATCTCATCAATAGTCCCCAGAATAGATCTGTTGAATCTCGTTAAATTGTCCCTCATGAAGGTCTCAAATAACGTACCGACTTTCCAACCACTAGCATCTCCATATTTCGGGGAGTGGATGCATCATTATCTCTAGTGGAAGCAAAAGCCTAGTTCTATGGAATCTTAATCAACTGTCGTACTAAGCAGTTGATGAGAAGGTCAGCACTCCCTGTCCCCAGTCGAATAAGCCTCGAGGACTGTAAATAAGCGACAGTTATCTGTAGTAGATTATACCAGAACCAGAAAGGTGTTGAGCGCCTTGATTTTAGCTATTCAATTTCACTCAATTGCTTAATGTTTTAGATTCAGATAGCTAAGCCAATTATTCCAACTTGTTTAAGATTAAATTCGTTGATTTTAGAAGCCCTTATGTGGATGTCGGCGTTTTCGTAAAGACTAGAGCTGTTAGGGGAGATCGGCAAGATGGCAGCTGTCAAAAACCTTCGGTACACAAGGACTAACTTGCGGATTGGGTTGGGAGTTCGTCGTGTACTTTCTAGCTGAGGCTTGGCAATTCGTTCAGCGCGCAACTAGAACAAACCAAGTGCTCAACATCCAGATTCAGAATCCCGCAGTCGCTTTAATAAAATGATTGCTGCTTTTATTGAGATTAGCAACGCAGAATACAACTTATCGATAAGCCAAGCCGGTATTACGAAAGTATCCCTTTTGGTTGCTTGCTTTGAAGCCAGAATTGATAAGTAAAGACAGGTTCGTGAGGAGTTATTAATTAATGATTATCTTGATTGTTCACGCCCATCACGAACTTCAAAGTTTTTCATCTGCCCTCTGCCGCCAGGCTCAATCATCTCTTGAAGCCGCTGGACATACGGTTATTCTCTCTGACCTGTATGCCATGGGGTTCGATCCAGTGTCCGATCGCCGAAATTATACGTCCACACAGAATGCCGATTATCTCAAGCAGCAACGAGAAGAAATGCACGCCACTGAGGTGAATGGATTTGCTGCTGATATTGAGACGGAGATGAAAAAGATCGAACAATGCGATGCAGTGATTTTCAATTTCCCCCTCTGGTGGTTTGGGATGCCTGCGATTTTGAAGGGCTGGTGCGATCGCGTACTGGCGATGGGACGCATCTACGGGGGGCCAAAACTCTACGAAACTGGGCTGGGCCAGAGTGCTAAGCGAGGCTTGGCGATCGTCACTACAGGAGGTGGTGCAGTTGCCTACGATGGGTGGGGATTGAATCCGTCCATGAATGACATTCTGCTTCCCATCCAGCACGGTATTTTCTGGTTCAATGGCTTCCTGCCATTAGAACCATTCGTGGCTTGGGCGGTGGCAAGGGCTTCTGATGAGCAGCGCACCGACTATCTTAACCAACTCGATCGCAAGCTCAAGTCTCTTTTTGCGGAAGAACCAGTACAGTTGCCTAAAATGGCGGATTTCCCGAATTGGGGCCACGATGTTCAAAATCGCTACCTGGTTGAGGTATGTCGGCAGCGTCAACCGGATGATGAATACAGAAATCGCGTTGCTACCGAGCTGGCACTCCTCGATCGCTGGAAACGGGAGGGGAAATTGCTGCAGTTCCAGGCAGCTGATGCGGATTCTCCTGACTGGAAAGGGTTTCTCACGTTCAGGGCTACCAATCGGAAGCAAGTTTATGACCTTTTAAGCCAACTGCCTTTGGCTGACTACCTCACATTTGAAATTACAGAACTAGCAAAACCAACCCCATAGCATCCGCTGTAAGATCTGGAGTATAGAGGCAGCTAAAAGCCTTGATACACAAGGAAAATGGCTCAAGAAAGTCTCCATAGCGCATTGCCGAATACTAAATGTAGGAGATCGCCCGATCCAAAATTTCTACAGCAGATTCTACCGATTCAATCCGACAGAGTTCCTGACGAAATTCAGCGGCCTCAGGAACCTGTTCGATGTACCAAATCATGTGCTTGCGAGCCTGCAAGATGCCGCGCTCTGCTTTGTCTTCCCACAACCAGCACACGTGATCTTTGGCCACCTGCAAGCGCTCCACCGCCGTCAGAGCAGGTGGATAGTCCCCCGTTTTGAGATAGCGATCGATGTGACCAACGAGTTCTGGAGAACCCAATGTCCCGCGAGCACACATCACTCCATCCGCCCCGGTCAGTTCCAGACAAGCGATCGCCGCATCCACCGAATGAATATCCCCATTGGCAATCACCGGAATCTCTAAGGCTTGCTTCACACGGCCAATCCATTCCCAACGAGCCGTTCCCTTAAATCCTTGCTCGCGAGTGCGCCCATGCAACGTCAGCATCTGGGCTCCAGCATCCTGCAGTCGCCGCGCAAAATCGACAATCTCGATGGAAGACTCCGACCAGCCAATCCGAGTCTTCACCGTCACGGGCAAGCTAACAGCCGCCACAACCGATTCCACAATGTCTGTCGCCAGCTCCGGCTCCCGCAATAGGGCAGAACCACCTCCCTTGCAGGCAATTTTGCGCACCGGACAGCCCATATTGATGTCGATGACATCCGCCCCCATCGCTTCAGCTCGCCGGGCGGCATCCGCCATAATTTTTGGGCGACGATCGTAAAGTTGCAAGCCGATAGGCTTCTCACCCTCGGCCATCGCGGCGATCGCAGGCTGTTTCTTTGCTTCAGCCAGCCCCTGCGCACCAATCATTTCCGTATAAAGCAAACTGTGCGGCGCAAAACGCCGCACAAGTCGTCGAAAGACCGCGTCCGTAACCCCAGCTAAGGGAGATTGCAACACTCGACTATCAACTCGAAACGTCCCAATCTGTAAGGGCTGAGACAGGCGCTGCTGCAGCTCGGCAGGCAGACCGGGGCGAGTGGACGAGTGGGTGAGAACGGGCACTAATATTGCTGATAACCCTTTAACGGGAGACCCTTATCCTTCAGCGTTCAAAAATGGAAGCAAAGCCAGGGTACGAGCGCGCTTAATCGCGACCGTCATATCGCGCTGCTGCTTGGCAGTCAGACCGGTAATGCGGCGGGGCAAAATCTTACCACGCTCGGTAATGAACTTCTTAAGCAGTTCGGTATCTTTGTAGTCAATGGGGTCGCCGGGCTTAATGGGCGACATCCGCTTGCGGAAGTAGGACATCGGTCTCTCTTAACTCTTGGGATTGGTTAGTTCAAAGAACTGGAGCAATACTCGCGCGATCTGGCTATCACCATTCCACCTCTTAAGGAGGGGCGATCGCGGTCGATACAACGACTCAGGCAGTCACAAGTTACTTGATTTCTTTGTGAACCGTGTGGGTGTTGCAGTGGGTGCAGAACTTTTTCAGCTCTAGCCGGTTGGTAGTGTTGCGGCGGTTCTTGGTGGTGGTGTAACGAGACACACCGTTAGACCGCTTGTTGGAGTTGGTGCGGCATTCGGTGCATTCCAGCGTAATCACCAGGCGAACGCCCTTCGCTTTAGCCATGGGTTTCTCAGTTTTAAGACGCGATCACAGATTATCTAACTTATCCTGTACATTTTCAACCCAGTTGCGCATTTGCTTGCCAGCTTGCTTGCTCATCTTCCTGGCATTTTTGCTGACATCGCGGATGGCATCATCCTCTTGAGCTTGGGAAACTAGGTCTCCAAGGGCACCGCGAATGTCCTCTACTAGCTCGCCCCCTTCACCCTCTTCCAGGAATTCGGAAAGTTTGGCATCTAGCTGGTAGCCTTCTTCGCAGTTCACCACTTGAGTGCGAGCAGCGCGATCGTGCAAACTCTGACGCTTCTCTTTGTCAAAGACAGCAAATAGGCTATCAGCCACCAGCGGTACACCCAGTGCTTCGGTGGCAATTAGTAATGAGGACACCCCTTCTCGCGCAACAGAACGGATGAGAGAGGGGGGCTCGTCGGTTTGGGTATCGACGGTTTTAATGTTGAGCGCCCATTTACCAATACTTTGACCAGTGGTGGCTTGTCCGTACGCACGGTTCACCAGCCAGGTACCGAAAAAGGTTCCGTAGCCCATCAACGCAACAGCCTCGGGCCCAGCACCGACCATCGCAGCCAATCCTTGAGCGAAATAGGATGCACCGAGGCCAATTCCAAAGTCGATCGCAAACGCACCGGCACGTTTTTTAAAGTTCGCCAAGTTCGAGCCAGAGTCGGTCCCCACCTCGGTCTGAGTGTCGGTGCGATAGGCGATATCGGGGGTGGGCAGCGCTTCAAACCGGCGCACTTCCCGTTCTTTATAGTCTCGCTGAACGGGCTCCTGCTGACGCTGGCGCATCGGCTGAGGCGGATAAGGGGGCTGTTGGCCACTATTCGGCTGATAAGAACCCGGCTGATAAGGGCGCTGTTGGGGAGGTTGTTGCGGAGAGCGCGGTTGTGGAGGTCGCTGCTGGGGAGACCGTTGCTGGGGAGGTCGTTGCTGGGGTGGGTAGCCTGCCCCCTGCCTAGGTGGGTAGGGCTGGCCGGAGGATTGTTGGGAGCCCGATTGCTGGGGTCTGGGCTGTTGGGGGTTGGGCTGTTGAGGTCTAGGCTGTTGGGGTTGCGGCGACCCCTGTGGATATCTGGGGGGCTGCGAGCCCTGCGGATATCGGGGGGGCTGGGATGGCCGCTGGGGTGGGCGAGAGTTAGGATCGCGGGGATCTCGATTGGTCATTTGGGGTACCGCGTTAAAGCCTAAACTTGTCAGTGTGCTCCTCTATGGTAGCTGCCCACCCGTACTACGTAGGTGGGACAACCGCCCATACGCCTCAACTAGCACAGGCGTATGTGAAGTTTTCACAAGTATTCGGCCCAGCATAGCAGATTGGCCGATTGCCTTGCGATGACTGGCATAGACACTGAGCGCTGTCTGCCAGCAACCCGCCCAAATTATCCACAAAGAGTGCATGTCAACAGTAGTGAGTACGCTTCCCTCTACTTCAGCATCGGCCAACGTTTTTTCACATCGTCCAAACACCTGAAGCCGCTATCGCATCCACAAACATCAGCAACGCCATACAACCCTGGATGGTTGGAGTTATTCTATCGATGCATCTGCTTCTGCGGAGTTCGGTATGCCGCTGTACTTCAAACTGGCAATTTACGTGGCGCTATTTGGCGTCTTTGTCGGCTTGCTGGTGTGGCTCATTCGGACATTTCTCGATCTGATTCAAGCAGTTGGCTTCAACCCCTTCGTCACGAACCTGCTAGTCGGCGTATTGGTCATACTGCTCTTAGCCTGCCTGCTAGCTGCCGGATATTTTCTTGTGGCCGTGCTCCGTCAACCGAACCATAGCCAGAAACAAGCAACACTCCCGCCAGAGCCCAAGAGCGCTAACGAAAAAACAACTGCGGCCCGCGATAATTTAGACACCGTTCGGCAACAGTTAAACGACATTGAAGATGAAGTGGCTCGCGAGGCGATCGCCGCTCAGGCCAAAGCAATCGACAAAAATCTGGACAACCAGCGCGTCAAAATTGTGGTGTTCGGCACTGGCTCATCCGGCAAAACATCCACCATCAACGCACTGTTGGGCAAAACCGTCGGAGAAGTGGGAGCCGCCATGGGCAGTACCGCCACCTCCGCCCTTTACCGCTGGGAGTTATCCGGAATCAAAGACCCCATCGAAATCTTGGATAGTCCTGGAATTTTGGAGGCAGGCACTGAGGGGGCCGAACGGGAGGGAGAAGCTCAAGCGCAGGCGGTGACGGCTGACTTACTCATCTTTGTCGTTGACGGAGATCTGCGTCAGTCGGAATACGAGCCGCTCATGACACTGGCGGAGTTAGGGAAACGATCGCTGCTAGTACTCAATAAATCAGACCAATACACCGAATTAGAGCAAGAACAACTCTTGGCCCAATTACGAGAGCGGGTACGCGGGGCGATCGCCACTGAAGACGTCATCCTGGCCTCGGCAAACCCAAAGCCGATCGTGGTGGCAGGACAGACCTATCCCATCGACCCTAGCGTTGGGGACTTGAAAGCTCGTATACAAGTGGTGTTGAGAGAAGAAGGGCGATCGCTCATCCTCGATAATGCCTTGTTGCAGTCTCGACAATTAAGCGCAGAAGCCAAGCGGATTTTGGGTCAGCAACTGGAGAAAGAAGCCGAGAAGGTTGTCGAAAAATTCCAGTGGATTGTGACAGCAGCAGTGTTTGCTAACCCACTGCCCGTGGTGGATTTACTGGCAACAGCGGCCATCAATGCCCAGATGGTGGTGGAAATTGGCGGTGTATATGGCTGCAAGCTCAACCTGGCCCGGGGGAAGGAATTAGCTTACTCGTTGGCCAAAACCTTGGCGGGGATGGGGCTTGTGGAGGGCAGCATTCAACTCATGACCGGGATTGTGGCCACGATGGCGGAAGTGACGCTGGTGGGGTTTGTAGTTACGGCCCCTATTCAGGCCGCCAGTGCCGGATACCTGACTCGCATCGCCGGTCGCAGCTTTATCGAGTACTTCAAACAAGATGGCAGTTGGGGGGACGGCGGCATCGAGCAAGTTGTACAAGAGCAGGTCGATCGTGCCAAAGGGGAACCGCGCTGGACGGAAACGATCGCTCGCGAAGCCATCCGCAAGCTGGACTTGTAGACATATAGCATTCAGCTATCCGCTATAGAGAGTTTTCGAATCGTGTTTCTGGTGAATCAAAGCTTTCAGCGGTCTTGACACTCCAGACCTTGCAGCGGATTGCTATATCCGTCATATCCTTCCAACCACACAGCCAAAGCGGACAGCGAGATCGCCAAACTCAGTTAGACAGATCGGTATACACAATCGTTTGGAAGCTCTCCGGGTTCATAAATCCACCACCCCAAGCATCATCCAAATCGGCGGTAGGGTCGGACGCCAGGAATTCATCGAGAGTCATGCCATCAGCAATGGCTTCCGAAGTGCGATCGCGCACGTCCACCAGCATGTTGCGATAGATTTCGAGCTGAGCAACATTCGAGGGCGGACCGTGACCGGGAACGATCGTGGTGTCGCTGTCAGCCAGCGCTACTAGCTGGTCAGCTGTCGCAATAACACCATCCAGAGAACCACCACTTTCAAGGTCGATGAAAGGGTAAAACCCGTTGAAGTAGGTGTCTCCCATGTGAATGACGTTGGAGTCCGGGAAGTGGACAATCGCATCTCCATCCGTATGCGCCCCCTCGACATGAAAGACATTCACGGATTCACCATTGAGGTGAAACGTAACAGAGTCGTTGAAGGTAATCACTGGCAAAGCAACATCAGGCGAGGCGGGAAATTCTTGGTTGATGCTCTCCAAGAAGACATCCACGCTCATGCGTTCTCGCACGTTGTCGTGAGCCACAATCAGTGTGCCAGTTTCTCCAAGTGCTTCGTTACCTCCGGTGTGATCGAAGTGCCAATGGGTATTGATGACGTACTCGATCGGGCTGTCACTAATCTCTGCCACTGCCGCCAACAACTGTTCCGTTGCAGGAGCCAAACTATCGTCAATCAAAAAGACACCGTCATCTCCGGTAAAAACTCCCACATTGCCACCACCGTTAATTAAGACGTGGATGTTGTCGGAAATGGCCTGGGTTTCAAACTCGACGGCTTGGGGTTGGGCGATCGCCGGAGCCAACCAGCAAACGGCACCTACGGAACAGGCCAGACCAGTCAGCAAAGCAGTAGAACGGAGGACCATAGCAAACTACTCACACACATCACAGGGACATCGATTGCTTGCTAGCCTAAGTTTCTTTTCCCGCTCTAGCAGACCCTCTCAGGGAATTCTTAGAATCGAACGATCTCATTTAACTATGGCGATAGACCATCGTTGCAGCCGATTGATCGGTGGGCATGACAATGACATCGGCGATATTGACGTGGGCGGGGCGACTGGCGCAAAACACGACGATTTCGGCCACGTCATCGGGAGTTAGGGGAGTCATGTTGTCGTAGGTACTGGCGGCGCGATCGGTGTCTCCCCGAAAGCGAATATTGCTGAAGTTTGTTTCCACCAACCCCGGATCGACCGATGATACGCGAATCGGACTACCATGCAGGTCTTTTTTAAGTGCTTGGGTGATGGCCTTAACCGCAAACTTAGTCGCGCAATAAACGCTGCCGCCAGGATAGGCCTCGTGACCGGCAGTCGAGCCAATATTAATCACATGACCGGCATTGCGCTCCAACATCCCCGGCACCACCAGGCGAGTCACGTAGAGCAACCCCTTGATATTGGTGTCGATCATCTCTTCCCAATCTTGAAACTCAGCTTCCTGCAGCTTGTCCAGCCCGCGACTGAGACCGGCATTGTTCACCAAAATATCGATCGCCTGCCAATCATCGGGCAGCGAAGACAGCGCCGCTTCAACCGCAGGGCGATCGCACACATCCAATTGCATGACATGCGTAGAACAGCCAAATTCCGCCTGCAACATCCGAGCCAACTCTTGTAGCTTCTCAACTCGCCGCGCCGCCAACAGCAGCTTGGCCCCAGCCCGCGCAAACTCTCGCGCACAAGATTCACCAATACCGCTACTGGCCCCCGTCACCAACACAATCGAGTCATTTAGCCGAGCCACAAGCTATTCTCCCGAAAGAGCTACCGCTTCCGAGCTTACTCAATATCGGGCAGGACTCTTTCAGGTAGTCAGCAATGGTTTGGTTTTGTCATTGGTCCTTTGTCCTTCGTCCTTCGTCCTTCGTAGAGAACAGTAACCCATGACTAATGACCCATGACCAGTGACTAGTGACCAATAACTCCCTCCCTACGACTGTACGTTCAAGCTCCAGTCGTAGTGAAAGTACTTGACATCGTACTCACCGGCCTCCAAATACTCGCGATCGCTCTCATCAACGTATTGGCTGACAAAGTTAAGCACGGCCCGCTGTTCGTCATTTCCGGTAAACCCATCCTCCACTCCGAAGCTAGGCTCCCAGTCACCGATGAACCAGTCAAAGATTTTAGACAGGTAGACGACATTTTCTTCGCGGTCGATCAACAAGCCATCTTCTTTTGCTAGCCAGCCTTGCACCTGCTCGTCAAGCTGCTCGTCCAAACGCTCGCCCACAAACGGCTCCGTCCGCAACAGCGGGCAACTGATAGCAGCACAAACGATGGCAGCGTGAAGGCGGGGTTCATCGTAGTCTACGCGCAAGACATCGTGTTCGATGCCGTTAAGTGTTTTGGCTCCGCCGTAAATCTCGTGACGGCGAATCCGCCACACACCACGAATATCTTTAATGCTGGAAGGGATGGGATCTCGATCGACGATCGACATCAAGGTAATGGCGTTGTAGGCATTCATCCAATAGGCAATTTGCTCCTCGTCCGTCCAGGAGTTGTAGGTGGCGTCATCCAAGGCTGCCAGGTCTGCAATGTATGCATCCAGCGGTTCTCGATTGGCCTGCAGGCCCTCGTAATCCACCAGACCGTCATCATCAACGTACGTTTCTAAGATCTCTGCATACAGTTCTGTGCGGATCGTGCCGGGCACAACCTCAACCTGTGCCAGTGGTTCGGAAGCACTGCCCACGATCGCACCGCAACTGGCCAGTGCAATCGGTGCCATCAGAGCAACAGACAAAGTTCTAAGCGAGCGCAGGTGATTCGTTATCTGTGACATGATGCATGGCTACTGTGGCTGTACAGGTTTATGAAACCGCGTCAATCTTAAAAGAACTTTAGAATAACTCTAGGGTTCGCTGAGGGTCTGTGCTTTGTAGAGGGTTGCCCTGCGGTCATACCATCGTCGCCCAGTGGTGTAGGCAATTCCCACACCGAATGGCAACCACAAAAGAGTCCGCTCGGGGTCAGATAATAGCCAGTCGTAATTCCCCATAAATTGCCGGTGGGGCAGGACAAAATAGACAAACGCCGAAAGACTCACCAAGCGAATCCCCCAATGGCGAGTGACGGCAGCAAACGGCACCAGCCATGTAAAGTACCAAGCATGCACAATTGGCGTCAGAACCATTAAAACGAGGAAGAAGCGTTCGGCAAACGCCAAAAAAGACCGGGATTTGAAGATAAGCACGAGGGTTGCGATCGCCAGGGGAATCCCGTATATCCAATTAGATTCGCGGGTAACTGGCCACAGCCAACCAGCAATGTAAGGGAATAATTCAGCGCTGCGTCCGTAGGATACAAACGTCGAACTGACCGGGATCAGGGGGCAGGTACCATCGGCACAAAACGGCAGAGCAGCGATCGCCATCGGCAGCAATCCCACCACAAATGTCAGCAACGCCCATCCAAGATGACGGTCGCGCCAAGCTCGCCAACTAACAAACCCCAAGAGGGGGAGAGACACCCACTTGACCGCAATGCTGAAGCCCAAACACAGAGATGCCCCCAACCAGCGCGCGGCTCCACGACCGCGATCGACGATCCCCCAGGCCATCACCAACGGCAACACAAACCAACTGTCGTAATGACCTCCTCCGGCAAAGCTATAGAGCACGAGCGGATTCCAGGCATAGACTGCAGCTCGACTGGCTCCAAACCAACGCACCAAAAATCCGCAGACAGCTAAATCCGCCACCACGAACCCTAATTTGAACAGCAATACAGAAGGCCGTATCCAGGCCAGCAGCCGAAATCCCAATTGCGTCACCGGCGGGTAAATTGCTGACACATCTGGGTGATTGATGGAACTCCACCAAGCAGTGCGGAGTGTTTCCAGCTCGGAAGCATTGGGAGCAAAGTCGTAGGGACTGAAACCGTTCAGTTGCAGCCATCCCTCCCACAAATATCGCCAGATATCATCCCCAGGATGCATCGCCAGCAAGATACAACGGGCCGCGATCGCCACCCCCCATAACTGCCATACGGGAATGACAAACTCCCGCCATGTAAGGGTGAACCCAACCCCCATCAAGGTGACACCCACCCAAAACTGTGGCTGTACCCCCTGAGCGGCAAAATCACCGTGGGGAGCCATTGCGATCGCCCCCACCAGCACCAGAAAACCACTCAACCATGATTCCCACATAGCAGGAAGCCACACAGTAGATCTCCCCAAGTCTAGGCCTAGCGATTCGCTCGGCAGATTCCAGAACCGCCGCCAATATAGTTCTGCCAAGCTTCCTAAAATCGCCTTTCCTGCTCGATAGCTGCCCATCAGCGAGCCCGAAATCTTGGACTCCCCCCCTTGGCGAGGACGATAGGTGACCGGCAACTCGCAAATGCGAATCCGCTCTTCGATCGCCCGTACCTGCATTTCTAGCGTCCAGCCAAATCCGCGATCGCGCATCCCAATCCGCTCTAAAGCCGACCGACGAATCAGACGCAGTGGGCCTAAATCTCGATAGCGATATCCCCATCCCAGGTGAATGAGTGTGGTTGCTAACCAGTTGCCGAACCTCTGCGCAGCAGTTAAGTTCTGGCAACCGGCTGTAGTGGCAGAGCGATCTCCCAATACAAAATCAGCCGTCTTGCTCGCCGCAAAAAAATCCCCCAGCTGCCCCAGATCGTCGCTACCGTCCCCATCGCAAAACAATATCCATTCGATATGGGGATCGATAGTCTGCAGGCCTCGCCAGCAGGCTTGTCCGTATCCAGGAATGGGTGCTGTAAGCACTTCAGCTCCAGCAGCAGCAGCGATCTCTGCACTGTCGTCAGCGCTGCCGTTGTCAACAACGCGCACCTGTTGAATGCCTCCATCGATCAGCGCACGCACCACATCAGCGATCGTTGCAGATTCGTTGCGGACAGGCACGATTGCCAGAGTTGTTTGGGCGATCGAAGAGAAGTTCTGCGGATGGGACTGGGCACCCGGCTGGGGAAGGCGAATTTGCATAAGACCCCCCAATAGGTGTAGCCCAACGATCATCAAAGTCCTAACCAATCATTAAGCTTGACCCACCGATACAAGCTTAGAACTTGATGAGGATGCACTGAGAAAATCACCAGAATTGCAGGCTAGCTGCAATCTCACCACCTGAGTTCGCTCGCCCTCATCACCACCCCTTCTCCCCTATTCGGAGAAGGGGACAATAGAACTCAGCCCTAGTAGCTGGGTGTGCAGCAAAGGGACACTCTTGCTCAAGTGGTTCCGTCGAACTGATGGTTTTACAGCGTCGCAGCTTCCAGCATCAACTTAGTGCGCTTGAGGGGATCGGGAATAGAAATGGGGTAATCACCTGTGAAGCAGGCAGAGCAAAAATGCTCGGGGTTACGTCCGGTAGCCTTCAGCATGCCTTCCCAACTGAGGTAAGCAAGAGAGTCAACACCAATGTGGTCTTCAATCTCTTGAACAGACTTTTGGGCAGCAATCAACTGATCTTGGTTATCGGTGTCGATCCCGTAAAAACAGGGGTGGGTAACGGGGGGGCTAGAAATACGCATGTGAACCTCTAGCGCTCCAGCATCCCGTAATGCCTGCACAATCTTGCGACTTGTGGTTCCCCGCACAATCGAGTCATCCACCAACACAATGCGCTTCCCTTGCAACACGTCCCGCAGCGGATTCAGCTTCATGCGAATGCCCCGTTCTCGCATGGCTTGGGTGGGTTGGATGAATGTACGACCGACATAGTGATTCTTAATTAGGCCATCCATGTAAGGGATGTGGAGAGTGTTAGCAAACCCGATCGCCGCCGGTCGACCGGAGTCAGGGACCGCAACCACGCAATCCACATCTACCGGAGATTCCTCGGCCAGCACTTCCCCCAAACGCGTCCGGTAGGCGTACAGACTCTCATCGTGAACGTTACTGTCTGGACGTGCAAAATAAATCATCTCGAACACGCACAGCTTGGGAGCAGCGTCCGCCCAACGGCGGGAGGTCAGCCCCTCTTCTGTGATGATGACTAATTCACCCGGTTCAACAGACCGGACGTATTCGGCTCCGATGATGTCTAGAGCGCAGGTTTCGGATGCGAGCACGTAACGGGTAGCGTCATGCTCGCCGTTCATTTCTGGGTGACTGGAGGGCAGAATCCCGATCACTAAAGGGCGAATACCGTTGGGATCGCGCGTACCCATCAAAGCCTGGGGGGTGCCAATTGCCAGACTGAAGGCCCCCTGGCACTGCTTCAACGCCGCAATAATGCCATCTTCCCAGTCGGCACCGGCATCGATTTCTTCGGCGATCGCGTGAGCAATTCCTTCGGAATCGGTACTGCTGATTAACTCCCGACCCGCATCCGCAAGGGCTTTGCGCATTTCTGCAGCGTTCACCAAATTACCGTTGTGGGCGATCGCTACGGTGCCCAATCGGGTGGGCACCACGACCGGCTGAGCGTTGTTGACGTGGCTGGAGCCTGTCGTGGAATAGCGAGTGTGACCGATGGCATGGGTGCCGGTCATGTCCGCCAATCTCTCGTTGTCAAACACCTGCGACACCAAGCCCATATCCTTCTGGACGTGAACCTTGTCCCCATCAAAGGTGGCGATTCCGGCAGACTCTTGACCCCGGTGCTGCAGGGCAAACAGACCGAAGTACGACAGCTTAGCAACTTCTTCCTCAGGAGCCAGGATGCCGAATACTCCACAGGCTTCTTCCGGCTTGTCGACTGCCATACTGTCGAGTTCGGGGGCGGTGTTTCCGGTTCCCATATCGGTGTCTATCCTTGCTGAGGGTAGCTAGCTGGAAAAGAACGAAACGCTGGTTATAAAAGAAAATTTTAAGCTTAGTTTAACTGGGCACCGTCGCTTGCCGCCGAAAAACAAGAAAAGTTCGGGCCAATCGTGCCTTTAAGTGACCGACAGGCATCTCCTTCAGAGTAACAGTTGAAGACAAGTAGACCGCTTCCCACGAGAAGACAGATTTCAAGAGTAGCAACTGGTTCTCTCATTCGGCTCTATCGTGCCCAAGACAAGACGGGAGACTCCGAAGGTTTTTGCTGGCGATCGCAGTCGTTCTCGCAATCTCGTACGATGTCTGATGGTTTCAATGTTCGAGCTAATCGATCGGTATTGCCGGTCATTGCGAGACGAGTCGTTGCGAATGAATGTTGCGAGGCAAATCGATGCATGTGTTAATTCCGGCTGCGGGCAGCGGTCGTCGTATGGGAGCCGATCGCAACAAGCTGCTGTTACCCGTCTTAGACCGCGAAATTTTAGCCTGGACGCTACGGGCGGCTGCCGCCGCATCGTCAACCGAATGGATTGGGATTATCGGCCAAACCCATGACTTCAAACAGTTCGATCGGATCGTGCAGGCGGAGAATCTGACGGTCCCTGTAGAGCTCATTCAGGGAGGAAATACTCGGCAAGAGTCGGTATTTTTGGGTCTACAGAGGCTGAAGGAATTGAGTACAGCCACACTGGTGTCAATCCATGACGGCGCCAGATGTTTAGCCTCTCCCGAACTGTTCGATCGCTGCGCCGCAGCTTTAGATGTGACGGATGGGGCGATCGCGGCAATCCCCGTCAAGGACACGATTAAACGGGTCAAACCATCCTCAGCAGTATCTACAGCGACATCCCAATTACTGGCGGGGCAAGAAATTATCGACACTCCCGATCGCAGTCAGCTATGGGCAGCCCAAACACCACAGTGCTTCAAACTGGCTCCTTTACTCGCCGCTCACCGCCAAGCCGTTACTGAAGACTGGGCCGTAACAGACGATGCCTCACTGTTCGAGAACGTAGGACTAACGGTGGAATTGGTGATGGGAGAAGAAACGAACGTCAAACTCACTACCCCCTGGGATCTGGAAATTGCCAAGCAAATTTTGAGCGATCGGCTGGCGGCAGTGTGACGCCTGGCTATTAACGCTAAAAGAGACCGCCCATGAGACAGTCTCTCTTAACTACGAGCACTGAGGCTCAAAACACTAATGCCTAAGCACAGGCGTTCTTACTTCACGGCTTTAGCAGCGCGGTGATATGCCTCTTCCAGCGTCTCTGCCAGCGTCGGATGGGTGTGTATCATCGTTGCCAGCTCCTGAACGGTAGCTCGCTTCGCAACGGCCTGAGACGCTTCGTGAATTAGGTCAGCAGCATGAGGGCCGAAGATGTGCGTGCCCAACAGCTCGCCAGATTCCTTGTCATACACCAACTTAACAATGCCATCGGTGTCACCGGAGGCGATCGCCTTCGAGTTCCCGCCAAAGTAGGTGCGCACCGTTCCCACCTTGTAGCCCTCTGCTTTTGCCTGTGGCTCTGTCAGGCCCACAAATCCCATTTCGGGATGGGTAAACACGGCAGCAGGAACGCTGCGATAGTCCACATCAGAGTCTTTGCCGCAGATAGTGTTGACCACTGCAATCCCTTGAGCGGAAGCCGCGTGAGCCAACATCATCTTGCCGGTGGCATCGCCGATTGCCCACAAGTGAGGTAGTTCGGTTTCCATGCGATCGTTCACGGGGACAAAACCACGCCGACCGATATCGATCCCCAAGTCATCTAGACCTAATTCGCGGGTGACAGGTACTCGTCCAGTGGCCACCAAACAGGCATCGACGTCTAAAGCGTCCCCACTGGATAATTCAATTTTGACGGGGCTACCGGGAGTCACTTTCTGGGCAAACACACCGACGTGAGTATCAATCTCCCGACCTTTAATCAGTAGCTTCTGAGCCAGGCGAGCGATATCCGGATCGAATGCTGGCATCAGCTTATCCATCGCTTCCAGCATCACCACCTAGCAACCCAACGCAGTGTAAACATCCGAGAACTCCAGTCCGATATAGCCGCTGCCGACAATGGCCAAGGTCTCGGGCAAGGATTCTAAGCGCACGGAATGGTCACTAGTAAAGACAGTTGTGCCGTCGATTTCGATGCCGGGAGGTACGAAGGGGGTAGACCCCGTAGCAATAATGACGTCTTTAGCTTGGTAGGTACTGACCGAGCCGTCGGCAGCCGTCACCTCAACCTTGGTTGCTGCGGTCAGCTTACCAAACCCCGTAATGATATCGACTTTGGCTTTTTGCAATGACTTCGTCATGTCATCGCGAATTTTGCTAACGACAGCATTCGCGTGGTCGGCAATAGCCGCGCGATCGAACGAAATAGCGCCGACTGAGATACCGAGGTGACTGGCCTCGCGAATTTCTCGCAGGCGACCAGCAGCAGACAGAAGGGCCTTAGAGGGAATGCAACCACGGTTAATACAGGTACCGCCCATCTCTGCGGATTCCACAATTGCCGTCTTCAGCCCACAGCTCACGGCGTGTAGGGCCGCCGCGTGACCACCTACTCCAGCGCCAATAATAATTAAGTCGTATTCTGTCTGACTCATGACAGCTCCCTACACAGTCCAGCTTTAGACTATATCAGCTCGCCTTTATCCTGCAGGCGAAATGCAGGCAGGGAACGTAATCCACTCGAACTCAGTTACGCCCAGGACAAGCGCGGGGACAATTATCGTTTCAGTCGTGCATCCTTACGTCTGGACCGCACCCAAGAAAAACCATCGCGACGCATCAATCTCGCAATCCCAAAGGCCAGCAACAGTTCTTCAGAGCATACTGGAGCACAACAAAAGGGACTCACAACCAGTCCCTAACTACTCTTATCTTGTTTGTCTAATTCCATCCAATCGGTGCAGTTGTCAGCATGGGCATCAAAGCTGGCGGCAAGAACATCGGCAACCGCTGCTTCCAGCGCATGAGCATCCTGCGAACTCAGACGCTCCGAGTCCATCGACGTCGAGATGGGCATTAACCGGAGGGTGCGGCTGTCCTGTACTAAATCGAATGTCACCTGCTGTTCTAAATCGGTATGCAATTGCAGGTAATCAAAGCTACACACATTCACGTAGAGAGTCCGCCCGATCGCCACCGTGGCACACTGAGGGTCGGAGAATACCTCCATGATGTAACCGGTGCCATCCGTGACTACCGAGCCGTCCACAATATCGAAATATCGCACTTGCCCCAAATCACACAGCAATCTTTGGATGTTGGTCCGGTTAACAATAATTCCAGAGCCAACTATGCAGGGTGCGCAGGCGGAAGGGCTCGACTGTGTCATGGGTTCTGGCTGTAAGGATTAGGAGTTAGCCACATCTTAGCTTCGGAGTTCTAATTCGGTACCCATACACTTAACGAGCACTCACAAATAGCTAAGCGTTTTCTAACCATGGTTAGTTTAGCGAAGGATCTACAGAGTGGTATCGGCAATTGACACCCTGTCGTAGAGTCAAATTTCATGCCGGTGCTAAATGCGATCGCCGTTAAGGTTTTCTTCATCTTTCTGGAGATCGGTGACACTATATATAGGCCACTGCTTCAAATATTAAAATATGTAACGAGTAAAATAAGCACATTGAGACAGTGAATCGCTTCACCTATGTCCGCAATGTGCCAGCCGTTTCAGTCAGTAAAGTGACAAGTAGGATGGGGGGCTAAGAAACCAAACCTTTGCAGGGCGATTGCCAGAGAACCTCCATCCCAACCGCTAAATTGTCGTCAAAATATAAATCAGGGCGAACAAAATAATCCAAATGATGTCCACAAAGTGCCAGTAGATCTCGGCCATCTCAACACCAACGTGAGCAGTTGCGGAATAATGACCCTGGCGACGAGCCCGCCAAATCACTCCCAAAATCAACAGGATACCGATGAAGACGTGCAACCCGTGAAAGCCAGTCATCAGGTAAAAGCAATTGGCAAACAAATTAGTGGTGAGTCCGTAGCCCAAGGTGGCGTATTCGTAGACCTGCCCCCCCAAGAAAATAGCCCCCATTGCTGCCGTCACCCAAAACCATTGTTTTAAGCCGCCCTCGTCATTCTCCTTGATGGCCTTAGTGCCGAAGTGAATCACAAAACTGCTGGACACCAGAATGACAGTATTAATAGTGGGCAAGAACAGCTCGACTTCCGTTCCTTCTGGTGGCCACGAAGTCTTGGTCACCATAAACATCAAATAGGTGGCGAATAACCCACCGAACATCAGAGATTCTGATGCTAGAAACGTAAGCAGCCCCAACACACGGTAGTCGGGGTGCTCGCCATGATGGCCAACCGCACCATCCACGAGTTCTGCACTCAGCGTAGTTTGGGACGAATCAACCGTAGAGCCTTGCATAACGAATAACTCGATAAAGTGGGCAAGTCTGACTAAAAACAGGCACTAGAAACAGTCATCGAGCGAGGCATATTCAGTTACCCCACTCGACTGCATGACGATTTATGCCGTCGGCTCTGGCTCTAGATTGCCGAATTCTGGAGCCTCAATTCCACTGCCATATTCATACGGGCCATAGCCCACTTCCGGCAGCTCTTCCCAGTTCTCGATGATGGGGGGAGACGTGGTTGTCCACTCTAGCGATAATGCGCGCCAGGGGTTGCCCGGGGCTTTAGGACCGTACATCCAGCTCCACACCATGTTGATCAGGAACGGAAAGACAGAGAATCCCAACAGGATCGAACCAAAAGTACAAAGGTGGTTCAAGGACTCAAATTGGGGATCGTACATGGCTACGCGGCGAGGCATACCGTGCAGACCGAGATAATGCATGGGCAGGAACGTCAGGTTAGTTCCGATGAGAGTAAGAACAAAGTGAACTCGGCCCCAGTTTTCGTTGTACATGCGGCCGGTCATTTTGGGGAACCAGTGATAGAGGCCAGCATAG
This sequence comes from Synechococcus sp., assembly GCA_051439425.1. Taxonomy (GTDB): domain Bacteria; phylum Cyanobacteriota; class Cyanobacteriia; order Thermostichales; family PCC-7336; genus PCC-7336. Next base: position 46,019 of record JBFRWD010000094.1, on the reverse strand, counting down.
AGACCGAAGACAGAACCACCAAACAGTACGTAATGGAAGTGGGCCACCACGTAGTACGTATCGTGAACGTGGATATCGACCGGCGCAGTCCCCAGTGTGACACCGCTCAAACCACCAATAACAAACATTGAGAGGAGGCCGAGGGCAAACAGCATGGGGCTATTCCAGCGAATTTTGCCTCCCCATAGTGTCGCGACCCAGCTAAAGATTTTGACCCCAGTTGGCACGGACACGATCAAGGTAGAAATGGTGAAGAAGATGCGCATCCAGGGAGGGGTGCCACTGGTGAACATGTGGTGTACCCAGACAAAGAGACCAACAGCACAGATGGCCAAACTGGAATAGGCGATCGCTTTATAACCAAAAATCGGCTTGCGGGCGTGGGGGGGAATCACCTCCGACATAATGCCGAAAATCGGCAAAATCATCAGGTACACCGCTGGGTGAGAGTAAAACCAGAACAAGTGCTGATACATAACCACGTTGCCACCGGCATCGGGTTTGAAGAACGATGTCCCGAAATTGATATCAAATAGCAGTAGGGTGAGGCCGATCGCTAGGACGGGGGTAGACGCTAGTGCCAGAATTGACGTCGCCAGAATCGCCCAACAAAACAGCGGTAGCTTATCCCAACTCATGCTGGGCACCCGCAGTTTGAACAGCGTCACGATGAAGTTCACTGCGCCCATAATGGAGGACGTTCCAGCAAGCACAATACTGAGAATCCACATGGATTGAGCAGTATTTGCGGTAATCAAGCTCAGGGGAGGGTAGGATGTCCACCCCGATTGAGCACCACCGAAGAAGAAGCTCCCCAGCAATAATGCCCCCGAAGGAGGTACCAGCCAAAACGCCAGGGCATTTAGCTTGGGAAAGGCCATATCCCTGGCCCCAATCATTAGCGGAATTAAATAGTTACCAAAACCACCGATGGACGCCGGCACAATCCACATGAAGATCATGATGGTGCCGTGATTGGTGAGTAGCGCATTGTAGAGATTGGGATCGAGCAGATCGGAGTCTGCTGTATACAGCTCGGCTCTCATGACCATAGCCATCAGGCCGCCAATCAAATAGAAAACAAAGCCAGTGACGATGTACTGAATACCGATGACTTTGTGGTCGATATTAAACGAGAAATAGTCGTACCACTTCCATTTCTGCGAATGGGGAGCGGGAGAGGGAGCTTGTGGAGCTTGCCCTACAGGGATAGATGCTTGTGCCATTGGATTAAATATTGCGATTGCGGACGGCACCCATGCATTTGAACGATCGGAAATTGGGTGCGCTAAAAACAGTGGATTGAGCTGGGATCGAACTGACAAAAGACGGATAAATGGTGTTGACAGCATCCCTCACAGGTACCGAGCAAGCCTGTCGAGTGGAGAGATATTGCTGTCTTGAAACACTGCAGCTAGAACGCCATATCCTGCAGCTCGGCAGATAGTCCCATGTGGTGTAAGTGCTCGTCAGCAAATCCAGAACCGGACTGAGGCTGGAATGCCAGCGCATTATCCTGCTGTGCTTGAGCAACCACCTGGTTTTCTTCTACCCATGCAGCGAATTCCTCATCGGATTCCACCACGACTTGCGTGCGCATACCACCGTGATAAGCACCGCACAGCTCGGCACAAACAACAGGATAGGTACCGGGACGGTTCGCCGTGAAATTGAGCTGAGTCGGTTGGCCAGGAATGGCATCTTGCTTGAGGCGAAACTGAGGCACCCAGAAGGAGTGGATGACATCTTGGGCCTGGATATTGAGCTGTACAGCTTGGTTGACCGGTACGTGTAACTCTCCTGCCAAAATGTCGTACTTGGGGTAGTTAAATAGCCAAGCGTACTGCATACCGGTGACATCAACTGTGAGATCGGCAGTTGTAGTCGCACCATAGCCGAAGGTCGGCAACTTGTTCTCCAGCAGCGATTCCGGGTCGCCCGATTCTAAATGAGCCGCTAGCTCCAGGTCATAAGCGGAACTACTGGCAACTTCCACCGCCGCCATGTCGCGAGCAGGAGCAAAGCCACCCATTTGAGCAAACACATCAACGCTGTAAATTCCCAATCCCATCACAATTAAGGTGGGGATTAAGGTCCAGAAAGCTTCTAAAGGCACGTTGCCTTCCACAGGAACACCATCAGTTTCATCACCTTTTCGCTGACGGTATTGGATGGCAAATAGGAGAATGGCCCCTTGCACAAAAACAAACAGTGCAAAGGCAATACCGATCATGGTGTTAAAAAAGTTATCCACCAGGGGGGCCTGGATAGATGCTTGTTCCGGCAAAAGCCCGTTGTGTTGGCCAAGCCAAATGCTGGCAAGGGTGACAGCAACACCTACCACTAGAGTGATCAGCGAAATAGGGATTTGGCCCATGTCTCATCTCTGCAAAGTTGTACGGTCTCCCTAGCCATCACGGTTTGGCTAGAGACAGAGCAAATACCCTCGGAGATAGTCACCAGCCACTACAACTAGCGCCTATTGCTTACCCCGTATGGCAATGCAGCTCAATCCTATCCGCGCTCTCAATTTGGGTAGGAGATACCTTGCAATTGCTTAAGAAGTATCGAGCCGCTATCGTCTGCGTTATTGCAAAGGGAGTCTGTACCGAACGTTCGGTACAAAAATTTCGCACTGTGACAACACCAAGGTCGCGCTTCGTCAGCAGACTATCGGCACGCAAAACTCTTGCACCCAGCCATCGACAAGGGCATTCACTTGCTCTGGCACTTCATCGTGAGGACAGTGGCCAGCATTAAGAAAATGTTCGGTGAGCTGGGGATAGTACTGACGGAATTGAGCCGATCTCGCTCTAGCATTCATCCACGGGTCCCCTTCCCCCCACAGCAACATGAGTGGACGTTCGAGTTGTTGCAGCAATTCATCGACCTTCGCCCCTTGTCTCGTTTGAAACACGGAACGAAACACCGTAGCGGCTCCCGGATCGCAGGACGGACGGTAGATTTCATCAATCAGGCGATCGGTCACAGCAGCTCGGTCTACATAAACCTTCTCTAAGGTCTTGCGAATGATCGATTTGCGACGCACGTACTGAAATAGTAGGAAGCTAGGCAAAGGCTGCAGCAGCAGATTGCGGGTGAACCGACCGATCGCCTCTTTCACCGGTCGCTTCGGTGGGGCGGGCTCGGCACTGGTGAACGGACCGGCACTATTGAGGAGAATGACCCCGGCCACAGACTGCGATCGTTGAGCAGCTGTACAAAGAGCCGCGTAGCCACCTAGAGAATTGCCCAACAGTACAGCGGGCCTGCCGATAATCTCTTGAATAAAGTCATGCAGTTGGTCGCGCCAAAGCTCGCCGCTGTAGGCAGTGTCGGCTTTTTCAGAACGGCCAAAGCCCAGCAAGTCAATGGCCCAGACTTCGTAGATGTTGCTTAGGTCCTCAATGTTTTTTCGCCAATGATCGGTGGAGGCTCCAAAACCATGCACGCACAGCAAAGGGGGCCGTTGGGATTGGGGACCGCCAGCACGGACATAGTGGATACGGTAAGCTCCCCATTCCCAATAGTTGCTGGTGATTGTAGCAGCGGCAGGCATTGTTAAAAGATGCTAAAACTTTTCAGGATCTGCCCGTCATTCTAGGCGGAATTTCCAGAGATGTGTTGCGGGAGTTCTGGAAAGAAAGAATCCTTATTTTGCAGGGTATGTAGCTCTACCGGTGGGAACTGAACTGAGCGTTATGGCAACGTGATCGCTCGATTGGACGAGTGGAGTTCCAAGCGCAGTTAACGATTACGTAAATTTGTGTGCTGCTTTCTTTGCGTAAAATGTGAAGGATTGATAACTTGCATTCGCGGAGTACACGTGTCGAGCACATCTTCCAATATTTCTGCTAGATGGACTCCCAGCACTTGGAAGCCGCTTGCTTTTGCTGCCGCCCTGTTGCTGATGCTTGGGGCAGCTTTGTTTTTCGGTCTGTCTCAGTGGCATAAACCGGATGCCTACACCCAGGCAGTATTACAATTTGAGGGGAATCCCAAAAACGGCCAGGTCCTGTTTTCACTCAATTGCTCTGGATGTCATGGTTCAGAAGCTGACGGTCGCGTTGGTCCCAACCTGCACGGTGTGAGCGAGCGACGCTCGGATATTTCATTGATCGAGCAGGTGACGAGTGGCAAGACGCTACCGATGCCGCAGTTTCAACCAGAGCCTGCCGAAATGGCTCATCTGTTGAGCTACCTCAAGAGCTTGTAGATAGATTCTGAACAACCGCTCTATCTGTATGCCCACCAGTTTGCAGAAAATTGAGCTAGCCAGCATAAACTGACGACTGGTTGGCATCAGTATGCGACGTGTGTCGTAATCCCCAGAGTCCGATCGCCTTCAACATGGACCTGAAACTCTCCCCCTTTGGGTGTTGGTTGATAGGTCATACGACGAGAATGGCTGCCATACGGGAATTTAGTTGTTAGCTCCATTTGCACCAGCCCCTTGAGGTGATCGCCGAGTCAGTTGGGTTGGCAAAACTCGTTTGGAATAAGCGACGTAGGGCCGGAGCCAAGCTGAGATGGAGTTTGGCGAATTTTCCGTGCCTACTGCTTCGAGAAAAGCTGCGCTGTCATCACGACATGAGAAAACGGATGAAAGGGTGCGGGCAACGGGGTATGATGCAGCCGGTCATAGGACATTATACGGAGAGAACGGATGGGAGCCCTGTCTGGACTAAACGGTCACACTACATCCGGTAACGTATCGGTTGCCTTTGTTGCGGGTGTGGGAGCGAGTTTGGCCATTAAAAATCTGCAGACAGATGTAGGTGGCGCAAAGTTATCAGTCAGTTTGACCCAGGATGGCGATATGGATCGCCGCACCATCGACTTGGGTAGTTTGTCCGGCACCGAAGGTTCATTTGATCTAGAGCTGCCCGATAGTGCCGATATCAGTATCTACAACACTGTCATTGTGCAAGCGGGAGAAGAGGCGATCGCCGAAGGGGACCTGCCCTAGCTTACCGGCCTCCTATCCCCAATAGCAGCCAGGGTTTTCGATGCGGAAAGCGGCAGAAAACCCTATATGCTGATTACGGATTGACTGTTTTACAAGGACATATACATAAATGGCTGGCGAGATTTTTTCTATTGCAGGTTTGGCATTTGCATTGACCGTTGCCGGTATCGCCGTGGGCTACGGCATCCTGTGGGTATGGAACGGCGGCAGCTTCTCCGAAGAAGAGTAAATACAGAGGACTAGTTCTCGACGATACGGCTCCACTCGCATACCTGAATTCTCGCGCATCCGGAACCAATGCAAGATGACAACAGAGTGCGAACTACGGTGGAGTAGGGCTCCGAACTGAATGGTGTTCCACCGGTTTTAGCGAGCTACCAATTCTGCTTGTTGGGTGGAGTTTTTCACCCCGACGACCTGGGTATAGGCTCCTCGTGCTTGTGTGACACCGATGATGCGTTCGGAGCGTTCAATCATCGGGCGGCGGTGGCTAACCACGACAAACTGCGCTTGTTCGGAGTTTTTGCGCAGCATTTCGGCCAATTTTTCAACATTTCCCCCGTCCAAGAATGCATCCACCTCGTCTAGGGCATAGAAGGATGAAGGACGGAACCGCTGTAGGGCGAAGATAAAGCTGAGGGCGGTTAGAGATTTTTCCCCTCCAGACATAGAGTTGAGGCGACGGACGGGCTTGCCTTTGGGGTGGGCAATCAGCGTAAGTCCACCGGAGAGCGGGTCTTCGGGGTTTTCGAGCTGCAGGTGACCGTCACCATCGGAGAGCTGGGCGAAGATTTCGCGGAAATGGGCGTCCACGGCGGTAAATGACTCCATGAACGCTTGGGTGCGCAGGGTGGTGAAGTTTTCGATGCGCAGCAGCAGCTCTGTACGCTCTTCGTTGAGGGTTTCCAGTTTTTGCTGCAGGTCTTCCAAGCGCTGTTGGGTGGCTTTGTATTCATCAATGGCCAGCATGTTGACCGGTTCTAACGCCCGCAGCTTCGATTCCGTGCGCTTGATGCGTCCTTGCAAGTTCTCCAGGGTCAGGTCTTCGGGTACTTCTTGCTCGGGCAGATCGTTATCGGCGATGAGTTCTTCTAGCTGGGTCTGGAGGTGTTGGCGCAGCTCCTCTTTTTCCTGTTGTTTGGTGGCAGCGGCGTGCTTTTCCCATTCCAGCCGCTGAGCCTGTTGCTGGCGAGATCGCACCTGCTGTTCCTGCTGGTCGCGCTTATCTTTAGTTTCCTTCAAGCGCTTGGACAGCACCTCAATGCGGGCATCCAATTGAGCAATTTCGGCATCGACCGTTTTAATCTGCTCGGCCATCTCCTCGCACTGACGCAGGCAATCGGCAGACCGCTGCTGAAACTCTTGAATGCGGGTTTCTTGCTGGCGAACTTTTTCACCACTGAGCTGCTTTTGAGACTGAATCTCTTGCTGTTGCCGCTCTAACTCTCGCAGGGCCTTCGAACTGGCTTCTACATCTTGCTCGGCTTGCTGAACCAAAGACTGCATCTCCTGCCAGCGCTGACTGAGAGAGGATTCCTCCAGTTGCGCCAGCTTCTCCGTCAAATCGCGAATGCGATCCGTGAGGGGCACCAGTTCAGCCGTGCAGCGATCGAGTTCCTGACGACATTCATCGACTGCTACTTGCTGTTTCGCGGCATTGCACAACAGCTCGTAACGCTCTTGGCGGGATTGGACGGCGGCGTGGTGGCGTTCGTATTCTGTGTTGGCGTGGCGGGCAATATCGCGCGCGGCGTTGAACTCTTGGGTGAGACTTTTGACTCGCTCTTGCTGATTCTTGATGCGGGGGGCAATCGCCTCCAGCAAGCCGGTCAGGTCTTCGTAGCGGCGACGAACTTCGGTAATTTCGTTCGACTCCGTCGCTCCAAAGTGGAGGCTCTGTCGCTGCTTGTGGGTACCACCGGTCATGGCACCGGAGGTTTCTAGCAATTCACCATCGAGGGTGACGATGCGCTGCTGACCGATAAAGCTACGGGCCTTATCCAGAGATTCGAACACAATGGTATGGCCAAAGACGTAGGCGAACACGTCTCGGAAGCGATCGTCGAATTCAACTAGGTTAAGAGCGTAGTCTACGGCCCCCGGCCAGCGACGCATGGGCAGCGGGCGGGCTTCGCGAATTTTGTTAAGGGGCAGGAATGTAGCTCGTCCGGCTCGTTGCTGCTTCAGGATGGAAATGGCACGAGCTGCCACGTTGTCGTTTTCGACCACGATGTTATTGAGTCGGCTACCGGCGGCAATCTCCAGTGCCAGCTGAAAGTCGGGGGCCACTTGACCGAGCTGTGCCACAAGGCCGCAGACGCCATTCAGACCGTGGTCCAAGATGGTTTTGACCGCTCGCGTGCCGCGCGTTTCTTGCAACACCTGCTGGCGGGTTTCCAGTTTATCGAGCTTGCGCTGTTGCTCTTGCCACTCCATCCGCAAGCGATCGCCGGTGGCCCGATTGGTTTCTAGCTCGGCTTGCAGTGAAGCGAGCTCTTGTCCCAACTCTTGGGCTTCGGTCTCGGCGGTTTCGCTCTTGGCTTTCAGGTCGCGACCGATTTCAGCCCGTTCGTCAAGCCAAGTTTTCAGTTGTTGCAGTTCGGTTTGCCCGTCTGCTTTCAGACGCTCCATCTGTTGGATGCGCTCGGTCAGGCGAATGCGGCTTTGTTCTAGCGGTTCGGCTAGCTGGCGGTTTTGGTTCAGTTGTTCGGTGATGTATTTGTGCTGCTTGGCCCAAGCATCGGAAGATTGCGCGATCGCCTGCATCTGTTCGCGGGCGTTTTCCAGAGCTTCTTGTTTGACCTTTTGGTTAGCCTCCAGTTCGGGCCGCTTGCCTTCAAGGGTTTTACGTTGAGTGTCTAAGTCGGTATCGGCCTGTTGTAGTTGGCGAATCTGGTCTTCCGCTTGCTGAATGCCATTGGCGGCAGATTCGCGATCTTGAGTCCAGGTGTCGATGCGATCGCTGTGTTGCTGGCGTTGAGCTTTGGCTTGAGCAAGTTGGCTTTGTAGCTCTAGATATTCTGCTTCACCTAGCTGCCGGACTTCTTTATTGAGGGTTCCTAAAACGGCTTCGTCAGCGGCGATCGTCTGAGTAATTTCGGTGAGTTTTTCCCCAGCCTCAACTTCCTCTTTTTTGGCGGCATCGATTTCTAGCTGGGCCTGATGGATCTGGGTGCGCACGTGTCGCCGGGTCAGTTCCTCACGCCACAGCTCGTATTCTTCTAACTGCTTGCGTAGTTGACTGTATTTCTCGGCTTTCTCACATTCTTTAACCAAGCGCTCGCTTTGTTCTTCTAGCTCGCGCATGACTAGGCCGGAGCGTTCTTCTTGCTCGCGGCAGGCTTCGAGTTTGTTTTTGGCCTGGTCGATTTTGCGATCGAAGTTTGCCACACCGGCCAGCTCGTCAATGATCTGCCGCCGCTCACGATGGTTCATAGAAATGATGCCGGTGACATCCCCCTGCAAGACGACGTTGTAGCCATCGGGGTAGATGTGCATCTCTGCCAGTTGCTCGTGCAATTCGGTCAAAGTGCAGGGGACATCGTTGATGTAATAGGTGCTGTTGTAGGTTTCGGCTTTGGTGTCGACCCGCAGGCGGCGAGTTACTTTCCAGTCAACAGGGTCCCCATCGGGATGGGGGATGGCAAAGACAACGGATACCAGTGTTTCTGTTTTGCGACGACCGTTGGTGAGGCTTCCGGAATGGACGAGATCGGGGAGGCGTTCTGCTCGCAATCCTCGGGAGGAGGCCAGACCCAGTGCGAAGAGGATGCCGTCAATAATGTTCGATTTCCCGGACCCATTGGGGCCAGACACGACAGTAAACCCTTCCAAGAGTGGAATGGTGACGGTGCTTCCGAAGGATTTAAATCGCGTCAGCTCCAGCTGTTTAACATACATATGGTGTAAAGCAATAGCTGGGTCGCGACAACTTTAGCATAGGTAGTGGAAGTGGTCTCGAATGCGTTCAACTTCTACATAATTTGTCTTCAGAATTGATGATTTGCTTGCGAGAACGGGCTACTCACTAGCGCGTTCTAAGCAGCTAAGAATAATGCTAATGACAGCTGCAGGTAACTCTAAATGAGGGAAAATTCCGGCGTCAAGAACGATATCAAACTGGCGAATATAGCTGGGGTTCTGGGCCGCTAGTCTCTGGCCTAACTCGGGAGAGATGAACTGGGATTTTTGTCCCCAAGCGATCGCCGCCGGCACCTCCAACTTTGGTACGTATTCCGCCAAATCAAAATTCAAGTCTCCACGCAAGAAGGATAAGGCCGCATATTCTGCATTCGGTTGCTGGGCAGAGGCCAGATAGGCATTGATGATTTCTGGAGAGATTCGATCGCGATCGGCAAACACAAACCGCTCTAAAAATAGCGTCACGGCAATATCATTAGTGGCTCCTATTGCGTAAATGGCGCGATCGAGCCCCGGAGTATTGATGATGGGCAACGGTATGCGGCGACCGGCAGGCACCCCAAAATCTTGAAACCCAGACGGACACACCAGAAATAACGATGCAAACCAGTCTGGATGTTGAGTAGCGATTCGAACGACGAACGCAGCAGAAAGAGTGGAGGCGATCGCGATAACAGGCTGCGCTCCAATCCTCTGAATGAATTCCCGCAACGTCAGCAAGTAATCCTCCACGGCATAAGACCGCTGCGGATGCTCGGACTGTCCCCAGCCCAGCAAGTCGGGGGCAACCACCCGATAGGTACTGGCAAATGCGGGATACACTTTCGACCATTCGTAAGACGACGCCCCTCCTCCAAACCCATGCAAAAACAACAGAGTGGGCCGTTCATTGTCGGCATTTGGAGAGCAACGCTCATTCGTGAAATACGCCATCCTGCCTAAAGATGTTTGAGCATATTGGAGCGAGAAACCGTAAGGAATTGAAGCAGACATTTAGTTAAGCCCCAGGCTTTGAGGATGAGGGATTGCAGATGGTGGTGTGGTGCCAATCGGTTTGAATCCAATGGCTCCATCCCTACGGTTGAAAGCCACTTCGTAGTTGAAAAAGAACGGCAGTCCCAAGATGTGTTGCGGCGATCGCTCCACCCCCCGCACAAACACCTGACTCAAGCTGGGGGTATTTCCCGCCTGCAACTGCCAGCTCAACCTGTCCTCCAAACGACTGGTGAGAACAGCTCCAGGCCATAATCGAGCCGCAAACGATGATTCGCGATCGACCCCCAACACCACATGGGCCGCTCCGCTATCAAATAAGGTTCGGCCGGTTAGGTCTTGAAACTCAGGAGGAATACCATCCCCTTTCAAGCTGTGGTTGAGACTCAGTGCATCATCTTGCCAAACAATCGAACCATCCGGAAACGTAGTGGGTTCAGTATGTCGAGGAGGCAGGCTCATTGTCTGAAATCCCACCAGAGATTCGGGAACCAACCCTAGTGTCAGACGGCCGTCTACTGAGTAAAAACCGCGCGTCCTGACGATATACCCAGACTGAAAATTGTCCGGTAACCGAGAGATTGGACTGTAGATCTCTAATGCACTGCCCCCCGTTCTCGCCCCCATAGAAAGGCCCAACACCCCCGACATACCTGCCTGTTGATAGGGGGCAAAACACTCGGGATTCTCTTCCGGGCAACGCACGGTATCGACCAAGTGGATTGCAATGGGCTCTGTAGTAGGAATTGGGCCGATTGAGATAGGGGCGATCGCGATTTCCCCTTCAAACACCGTGCCGTCAAAAAACGTCGCTTGGGTGCGCTCCCCTGTCCGTTGAACAAACTCTGGGGAGATCTCATCTGCCAACACGCGTACTCCTGTCGAGCCAGTATCCAGATGCAAGTCTAGAGACTGTCCTCCGACAGTGACTGGTACTGCCAGAGCTTTTGTGTTGTTCTCTAAGCGACGAATGGCAATCGGAATCTCTACCTGCTGCAGACTCGCCTGGGATTGCTCGTTCGATCGTTCGAGCCCATCAACTCCAGCAACAGCTAAGCTCACTGCCCATACAGCGAATACCAGTGACAAACCCAGCTTCAAGCGATTAAAACCACCGACTGCACGCACGGAAACAGTTCCCATGCCATCATCCCCGCAGATTGCTAGGAGGGCACGAGTCTTGACGGCAAACCACCCACATAATGGGTTGCGCAGGGAGAGGAACGCGTATGCCATCCCGACGACTATTGGACGTCAAGCAACTGTCGTATCGGATTGAATCTCGGCAATTGTGGAGCAATCTCAGCTTTTCGATCCAGGCGGGCGATCGCATTGCATTAACAGGCCCATCGGGCTCGGGGAAAACAGTGTTGCTGCGTACCCTAGCGGCATTAGAGCCATTGCAGCAGGGGCAATTATTCTGGCGCGATCGCAATATTTCAGAACTGAACATCCCTGACTATCGCGCTCAAGTGATGTACCTACCCCAACGACCATCCTTACCCGAAACCACTGTGGAGCAAGCCATCCGAGAGCCATTCAGCTACCAAGTGCACCGTCACAAGACGTTCGACCCCAATCGAGTTCTCAGCCATTTAAATGACTTGAAGCGTCACCCCGAATTTCTCACCAAACAGACACAATACTTATCCGGTGGAGAGCGCCAAATCGTTGCCTTTGTCCGAGCATTAATTCTTCAACCTGCCATGCTGCTGCTGGACGAGCCAACGGCGTCTCTCGATAAGGACACTGCCCTCATTCTGGAGACGGCGATTGCAGCGTGGATGAACGAAGATTCCAATCGAGCCTGCCTGTGGACCAGCCACAATCCCGCCCAACTAGAACGAGTTACTACCCTCACTATTGAGCTTTAGTGTTGTCAAGCTGACTCCGATCGCTCCAAGCACCTCAAACACGTTGCAGTCAGCCTAAAAGAAGTCTTCAGTAAGCCCCCTCTACTAGAGCAATCCGCATGACTATCAGCCCTGACGATGCCTACCTACAGATCGGTTACGGTCAGTTAGCCCTCGCCTCCGTTGCCATCCTGGCAAACTTGGGCTTATCCATCGGCTTAAAGCTCGGCCTAACTCGCAACCTACTGGTGGCCGCTATCCGCATGACACTGCAGCTCCTCTTGCTGGGCTTCGCGCTAGAAACCATATTCACGTTAGAGAGTCCCTACCCAGTCCTGGCCGTCGCCCTAATCATGACCTCGCTGGCCGGGATTTCAGCCGTCAACCGCACCCGCCGCCGCTTCCCTCGCATTTACTGGGATAGTCTGATTTCCGTACTGGGAGCTGCTGCAATCGTCACGGGATTCATGCTTCTGGGAGTGATTCGCGTTGACCCGTGGTTCGACCCGCAGTACGTCATTCCGCTACTGGGCATGCTTCTGGGCAACACCCTCAACAGTATTTCCCTCGCTCTCGATCGCTTTATGGAAGGAATCGTCAGCCAACAAGATGAAATTGAAACCAAACTAGCTCTGGGAGCGACCCGCTGGGAAGCCGCCCACAGCTTAATTCAAGACAGTTTGCGTACGGCCACTATCCCGATCATGAACAGCATGATGGTTATGGGAGTGGTGAGCTTACCGGGAATGATGACCGGTCAGATTCTGGCCGGAGCCAGTCCGATTGACGCCGTGCGCTATCAAATTGTGATTGTGTTTGCGATCGCTTCCGCTACCGCTCTAGGAGCATTGGGTATAACACTGTTGGCCTATCGCTCGCTGCTCAACCACCACCATCAACTGTGTTTGGCTCGCCTTCGCGCTGTCTAATCACCAATACTTACTAATCACCAATACTTGCTAAGAAGCAATACTTGTAACGGTAGTCATAGACCAGAGACGGAGAGCGCAGCGTGAAAATCTGGGTGGACGCCGATGCTTGCCCCAACGTCATCAAAGACATTCTGTTTCGCGCGAGCAAACGCAGACACATTCCCATTACCCTTGTGGCCAATCAACCCTTACAGCCATCAGCCTCTCCCCTCATCACCACCATTCAAGTACCTGCAGGGTTAGATGCCGCCGACCATCGAATTGTGGAAGGGATGGAATCAGGTGATTTGGTCATTACTGCCGATATTCCGCTGGCCGCAAATGTCATCGAAAAAGGAGGTCACGCCCTTAACCCGCGAGGGGAGCTGTATACAAAGAACAACATTCGCGAGCGACTGGCGTTGAGAAACTTTATGGATGACCTGCGCAGTACTGGTGTGAATACTGGAGGGCCACCAGCGTTGAATCAGCGAGATCGCCAAGCCTTTGCCAATCAGCTCGACCGATTTATTTCTAAGTACTGTCAGTAGAGTCTCTAAACGCTTGTTACACCTGCGAGCAAGGACGAATCACCGAATCACAAACCGTAGAAGTGAACGATTAAGAACGGCGTCAGCAGTGACAGCATCAAACTGAGCGGAGCGCCAACACGGGTAAAGTCTAAAAACTTATAGCCCCCCGTTGTGTACACCATTGTGTTGGTTTGATAGCCGATGGGAGTCATAAAGCTAGCGGACGCCGCAAACGTGACCACCAAAATAAATGCCATAGGGTTCATCTGTAAGGTCTCTGCCGCACGAATCGCGACGGGTACCATCAGCACCACCGATGCGCTGTTGGATAGAACTTCCGTCAGTAGAACCGTAACCAGATAGAAGACAACGAGAATCCAATAACCCGGCAGGTGATTGGAAATCGCCGCCATGCCTTTGGCAATCAACAGCGTCGTGTGAGACTTCTCCATTGCAATCCCGAGGGGAATGAGCCCTGCCAGCAAGAAGATAATGTTCCACCGCACCGCTGTGTAAATCTCGGCCGGTTCTAAACAGCCCGTGACCACCATCAGGACCGCCCCCAACAGTGCACTGACCATAATCGGCATGATGTTCATGGCTGACAAGCCAACCACTAGCGCACTAATGCCGATAGCAATCAATGCTTTTTCGGAGCGAGGCTCGGTAACATCCATTTCCTGCAGCACGATTAGGTTGTTCTCTAGCTGCAGACTGGCTAGATGGGAAGGGGTGGCGCGTACCAACAACACATCTCCAATTCGGAGCTTGACGCGATCGATACGTTCGGAGAGCTTGTCTTGCCCGCGCCGCAGAGCCAACACCGTCGAGTTATATCGTTCTCGGAAATTCAAATCCTTCAGTGTAGAACCGATAAAGGACGTGTTATCCAGCACCAATACCTCGGCCACCCGCTCTGCTTCCGTGCTGGAAGGCATGGCCGGTCCTTCCTGACCAAACTTGGTGTGGGGCAACAGGTCCAGCCCTTGCTCCTCTTGCAGCTGCAGGAGCTGCTCCAGCGTCCCCCGCACGATTAAGATGTCGTTCTCCTGCAGCACTTTGTGATCGAGAGCATTCTGAGTCGCCAATACCTCCTGCTGAGCCACCCGTTGCTGAGTCAACGTCCTCACGCCACCACGCCCATCATCAACAGTCTGGGCTAAGTTCACTCTCTGCCGGGCCGGAGGTTGAAAACGAGTGCCGATCGCAACTTGCGTAAGATGTCGCCCGTTACGCACTAGCTCCAGAATCTCGATGTTGAACTTAGACTTGAGGCCACACTTGCAAATGGGTTGGCCAATTTCACTTGCCCCTTCATGAAGCAAGACTTCCGAGGTATACAGCTCGCCAGCATCCGATAGATTCGCAATGTCATCCAGAGGGGAGCGGCGATCGGGCAATAGGTGAGGGGCAATCAGAGACAAATAGAGAATACCGACACCAAAGGTAATTAACCCCATTTTGGTGAAGAAAAATAGGGAAAATTCCTCGTACCCCAGTTGCTCGGAAATCCCACTCGCTAGCACATTGGTAGACGTTCCGATCGTGGTGATGGTGCCCCCCAAAATCGATGCATACGACAGCGGAATCAGCAATTTAGACACCGAAATCTTGAGCCGACTCGACCACCCTTCAATGATGGGGACAAACATCGGCACCACTGCCGAATTGTTGATCAGAGCCGAAATAGGCCCCACCAAAATCCCCATCGTAAAAATTTGTCGAGGAGCACGACGCCCGCCCCAGTGGGTCAGTAAGCGGGTGAGCGAGCGGATGGCACCGGTTCGGGCAATACCGGCACTCAAAATAAACATGGCCATCACGGTGATGGTGGCGGAATTGCTAAAGCCCGAAATCCCTTCTTCTGGGGACACCTGCTTCAGAACAATGAGTGCCACCATCGTGGCAACGGCAGTAATATCCACCGGCACCCATTCCACCACAAACCCCACGAGGGCAAAGGCAACTACTAGTAGTGTGAGAGCAATATCCATAGCTTCAACAACCATTTACCGGAGTCTTCGAGAACTCGAGCTGTGCTAGAGAGTTTCGGCCTAGACAAAACGGGCCGAAGTCGCGATCGGATTGTCGAAACGGGCACCGAGATCGAGTCAGGTATCAAGGTCAATAGGCTCGGCGATCGCCGATTTACATGCCCATGCCTCAACTGTTCGAGTCCTGCACTCGATGAGATCTATTGATTCCGTGACGCAATACCGAACTGGACTCAAGATTGAGTGAGGAGAAAGCTTGAATACTTGAAGTGCCGCTCTAGAGCGGCACTTGGCGAGAATCGAGTTAGAGGGAATACAGAGCGAGTCCCAAGATGCCGGAGACTGGAATTAGCACCACCAGTCCTACCTTGAAGCGCACCAGAGCGATCAGAGCACCGGCAAAAATAACCGGAGTAGCCCAATGCAGTTGAGCTGTAGTCAGTACGGCATACACAGCAAAGAAGATCATGCCGATTACGGCGGGGCGAATACCGCGCAAGGCAGCCTGAATCACAGCCGACTGCTTAATCTGCTCCAACCAGTGGGAACAGGTAACCATAATCAAGGCTGGAGGGAAGAAAATAGCGATGGTAGAAACCAGAGACCCTAGAAAGCCTTTCACCACGTATCCGATAAAAGCAGCACTAATCAAGATGGGACCTGGGGTGATTTGCCCAATTGCGATCGCCGTAGTGAACTGCTCGTTGTTTACCCATCCCAAGCTATCAACCACCACACCCTGAATGATGGGGATAAACACAAATCCGCCCCCAAACAGCATGATGCTCATACCGGAGAATGTCGTGAACAACGTGGCAAGACTGTCCTCCCCCAAGAATGCAGGATTTTGCAGCTTGTAGAGATAACACGATAACAAGCCAGCCAGTATAGCTACAGTCAACGCCAACTTAAACTTCGAGCTGTGCTGAGCGACAGAGGGTGCAGACGCGGTTGCAGTCACCGCTTTGTCCGAGATATTTGCAGGTTTATGAAAATACATCCAGCCAAACAGACCGGATGCAATCACAAGGAACAGAGGAATATACGGCCTAACCGCAGACGCAAACCCGCTAAAGGGGCTCTTCAGCAAAAACTGAATGGCAAACATGACGGCAGTGGCCACAATAGCCACCACCACCTCGACCCGACCCTTCAACGCTTTTTTCGACATGCGCCACACCGCCCCCAAAATAATGGCGGCGACAGCAGGCACAAATCCCATCAAAACCCGAGTCACTTCGGGAATGTTGCCAACATTCTGGTAAACAACCGTGAATGCCAAGACCAGGATGAACGACGGTAGCAGAACACCAGTAGCCGTGGCGATCGCCCCCATCGTTCCTTTCAGGCGGTAACCCACGTAAGCGACAACATTGGCTGCTACTGGGCCGGGAAGTACAGATGCCAGAGAAATACCATCCAGCATATCTTCATGCATCAGCAGTTTGCGGCGTTCCACGATGATGGATTCCACCACCGAGATCAAGGCCATGAACCCCCCGAATGCCGTACTTCCAACCTTTAAAAATGACAGAAATAGAAATGGCAGAGAGGCTGAATTCGAACCAGTGGATGGAGATAGCCTCTCGGGAGGCGATGTATCGATGGCAAGTTCTTTCGTCATGGCTTCTGGTGACGTGGCAACAACAATAGCGGCAGACAAACCGCCAGCAAGATTTCAGCGGATAATTGCTGGAATCATCCCCAACACCCGATCGCGTCGGGGAAGACTCACAGAGGTGCATCTTTCAGAGAGGGAGGGAGGGCTCATTCACCAACTACCGCTCCCAGTGAGGGCTTATCCCATCAATGACTTAAACCAGAGCCGGTTGACGGGACTGAATTTCGGCCAGCAGGCTAGCCTGAAGCTCGCGGCGTTCGCGATCTTCGGCATCCATGGTTTCTTTGCGCTCTGCCTTCAAGCGATCGTTTTCTTCCGAAAACGCAGCCACCTCGGCTTCGCTAAATTCCACAGTCTCGTTGGGCTCCAACTGAGTTAGCTCGTACCCCAATGCCTGTAATTGCTTGCCTGCAACGGCCTCAAAAATACGAATGTCTTCCGCAGATGCTTTCTTCAGGAACTTGCGGGTGTTATCGGTCATAAGTCCCTGGGTGACATTGCCCCACAGAGAGCTAGATTTAGCCGTGCGTGTTGCTTCAGCAGACTGGTTGAATTCCAACATCTTAGATGTATATTCGTACCCTAAAAAGGAACACAATCGCTTCAACGTAGCTTCTGTTTCGCTAGTCAGCTGCTCGTAACTAACGCTAAAAAAGCACTCTTCACTGACTTTCTCCCGCATATCCAGTGCTTTTTGCTGCGCATTGGCCCAGCCTTTGGCAATATGGTAAAAGTGCTTTTCACCAACTACTGCCTTGCGGAAAGAGCAGGCAACATCGCGACCGTCACGGTAGAGATATAAGTACTTCGCACCTTCAATGTATTCGTCCATTTCGTCCAGATAGTGGACATTGGCCAAACTCTTACAGATCCAAGTGTCAGCCCCCCAGGTTTCTGCCAAAATATCGTACACAGCATTAAACACAGCCACCGTCGAATGAGCGCGGCAACGAGACGCAACATCCTGACGATCGAGGGTCACGCCATCCCAAGCAACCGGATTGAGTTCAACCAAGCGACAGACATCATCTACAAGGTTGGCAAATGCTTCGTTACTGGAGAGGTCACCGTAGCAGCTCTGCAAAGGCATTAGCCGCTTCAAAATATGCGGAGGGTGGGGAGCAGCAAGCTGTTCGATCTGGTTGAGCATCAAACGTAACAGGTTGGATCCCGAGCGCTGGGTTCCAATCATCAGAACTGGCATATGAATTTCCTGTAGTGCAGCGACACAAATGTGAATTATTTGTAAAATTGCATATTTTTTTTAATTTTTGAGCCCGTATTTTTGACTTACCGCAATAGTTCCATGCAGTTTTTTACAGATATTCACGGATTGACATTTTTTGTCGGTTCAGCTAATTCCGAACATCTAAAACCGACGCACAAGTGTTTTGGGCTACGGACATCATCATGCCCATTTATGCACGTCAAAGCTTCATCAAGTCAAGAAAAGAAGTGAAAAGACCTTACCGTATATATATTTTGCCGCGTGTCACAACAGTTTCTTTCGTGATTGAAACAATCAATGCGATCTGAAAACAGGCGATGGATACAGGATTTTCAATGAATTAGCGCCAACACGGTTGATAGCCTCTCATACGGACTCGAACCCGCGCTCTCTCCAGCTCGATTCAGGCAATGCCGCGAAGGTCGAGATCGAGCAAATACTGAGTTAAGAAGATATCGCGAGCATTATGAGGTCGATGTCAAAGAATAACACAGGAAGCCGCAAATCTAGTCGTCACAAACGAGCCTGCTAAAATGCCTGATAATTCAGCCTTATCTTGAGGTCGCTTATCGATACCCTCTACGGTCACCTCAACGGACTTAAGCCATTTCAAATCAAGCAGCTCAAGCGCTTGTACCAACAGCGATTGCCTCAAGATCGACTGCTGACTGCAGAATTCGCACAACGGATGGGGGCGATCGCCTCAGAACTAAAACCGCAATCGGTAAGTGCGTTTATCAATCGGCGCGGGCGGGTGATAAGGGTCGCCATTGGTAATCCCATAGAAGCTCAAATTCCCTTGATCGAACTGCCCCGCCAGGGGGCAGAACGCCTGTGCGGTATCCGTTGCATCACCAGCCAATACAGCCAGAGAGACCCCAGCCATAAAGCCCTAGTGGCCATGGCGTTGCAGCGACTGGATGCTCTCGTGACATTACACGTCACGGGAGAGGGCTCGACCGGAAAGCGGGGTCGAGGGGCAGCCGGCTATGTGACCACAGCATCGGTTTCCCACCTAGTACCTGGAACAGAGCGCTGGTCAGTTTCGCCCGTCCAGCAACTCACCGCCGTGACTGAGGATGATTTTTTCGAGCTGGTGGAGGGGTTAGAGTCAGAGTTCAGCCGGCTCTACTCCAACCGTCAAGTGGATGGCACCCGAGATAGAACGGTACTGGTCGGCTTACTGACATCAGAACTATCCGAGCAGAAATTGCAAGAACGGCTGGATGAACTGGAATTACTGGTGGACAGTGCTGGGGGAGAAGTCCTGGAAACCCTGCGGCAGCGGCGGGAGCGCCTTCACCCCAAAACAGCGATCGGTCCCGGAAAAGTGCAGGATCTGGCGCTGCTAGTCCAGGATACGGGGGCCAATATGGTGGTGTTCGATCGCGAGTTATCCCCCAGCCAAGTCCGACTGCTAGAAGAACAAGTGGGGGCGAGGGTGGTAGATCGCACGGAGGTAATTCTGGATATTTTTGCCCAGCGGGCCCGCTCGCGGGCGGGCAAGTTGCAGGTGGAGCTAGCTCAACTGGAATACTTGATGCCTCGATTGATGGGTCGCGGGCAGGCCATGTCACGACTGGGTGGAGGCATCGGCACCCGAGGCCCGGGAGAAACCAAACTAGAAGTAGAGCGGCGGGGCATTCAGCGCCGCATTAGCGTGTTGCAACGTCGGGTCAATGAACTGCAAGCTCACCGCCGCAGGCTGCGCCAAAAACGACAGCGTCGAGAGATGCCGACCATTGCCATTGTGGGCTACACCAATGCAGGTAAATCGACTCTACTGAATGCTCTCACGGCTTCGGATGCCTATGCAGCAGATCGCCTGTTTGCTACCCTCGATCCCACAACACGGCGCTTGCAGTTAGATGCCCACACCCCGCTGTTACTGACCGATACCGTTGGATTCCTGACGGAACTCCCTCCCCAACTTGTCGATTCCTTTCGGGCCACCCTCGAAGAAGTGACGGAAGCTGATGCACTGCTTCACGTTGTGGATATCTCTCACCCCAATTGGCAGGAACAGATTGCAGCAGTTGATGCATTGCTAGACGACATGGCGATCGCAACCGGGCCACGCCAGTTGGTATTCAACAAAATCGATCGCGTATCTGAGGATGTGTTGTCTCTCGTCCGCTATCGTTACCCACGTTCCATACAAATATCGGCTAGAGAGCGCCGTCACTTCGATCGTCTCATCACCGTGTTGGGTCGATTTGCAAAGGCCAACACCTTACAGTTGGGATAAACAGCTTTTTAACCAAGATACAAAAGGCATTGGGACTCTTCTAGCCCCACCCCAGTGAGTTTCAGGGCCTCCAGCACGCCACCAGACGGAAACGTTGGGGCTCGTTCAGTAAAAACGGAAGCAAGTCCGAGGGGCATGTAATCGGGAATAACGTAACTAGCTGATGGCCACTGGATTTTGTATATTGGCTATGCTCTTAGCACTAGACTTGGGACACGTGAGTTTCTCCGGGTATTGACCCATGCAACGATGCGGACGCGCTCCGATTCGCGGACTTACATACCTGGTAAGTCACCTACGGCCTATCGATATCGCTGAACGAATCCCGAAACGGCAGTCACGGCTTTCAACGATTAGGGCAGCCCAATTCATTGTGTTGGGCACTGTTGCACTGGCCAGCCTGAGCCTAGGAGAAACGGCCCAATCTCAAGAACAAACGCTCACAGATGCCATCGTCAATCGACTGAGAAACCAAGTCGTTGTGGAACTATCTGGGGGCCCCGCTACAGATGCGGTTGAAGGCGATCGGTTAGCGGCGAATGGAGATCGTCTGGGTACGGGAACGGATTCTCAAGCCCAACTCATCTTTAACGACGATTCGCTGGTGAGAGTCGGGCAAAACTCCCTGTTTAGCTTCCAACCCGGTCCCGATCGCGCGTTCAGGTTAGATGATGGGGTCGCCGCAATTGTCACCCCTCCCGGTGCCGGTGGAGCCATCCTTAGCACGCCGGCAGCAGTCGCCGCCATCCAGGGAAGCTTTATTGCTGCCAGTAGCCGCGAAGACGATCGCGGTCGCAGAGTGGAAACCTTTTTGAACTTTAATGCCACTCCTCTCGAACTGAGAACTCCAGATCCAGATGGCCAAGCGATTGCCACGCTCTCTCCCGGCCAGGTGGCATTGGTAATCGATGGAGTGTTGATACAAGTTGCCGAGTTCGATCCGGTACAAGCCCTCAACTCCTTTCCACTCTTGGCCGAACTGTGCGATGACGCCCCCAGCGGGGAGTGCGAGCGAGTCACCCTGGCCAGCGCATCTGAGGATATTCAGCAGGAATTTTGGCGATCGTTGCTTGACGATCCAGCTAACAGGCTGGAAGAGTTTGGTGAGTTCCGATTCGAGCCCGAGTTCGAACCGTCCGACCCCCCTCCCATCGCCACCCCTGAACCGCCGGAACCACCTCCCGAGCCACCGGAACCTCCCGAGCCACCGGAACCTCCCGAGCCACCAGAACCTCCCGAGCCACCGGTAAACCCCATCGATCCTGTCGATCCTCAGGAGCCAATCGACCCCGGAGACCCTGTTACAGGTATTCCGGGCGTTCCGAACTAAGGTCGCTCCCTTGTGCTGGCAGCCAAGTTTGTGCACGTCGGTTGACGGCAACGCAATGCACTCGCAATTTTTTTGACATTCTGTCTTCGTGAGGATTGATATGGCTACCCGCGATCGGGGAAAGAAAAGCCGCTCAGTAGCTAAACACTCCGGCTATCTGTGGGGAACCCTTGCCGTCGCGATCGGTCTTTTGGGTGGGGGGCTGGATAGCGGACAGAAAGCTCTCGGAAGCACGTATGAGGCAAACTCCTCCGAAGAACCCGGCCACCTCAATCTAGACAGCAGCTGGCTCTCGCAAGCCCCCAATGGAGCAAGCACGTCTGAAGCCACCATTGCTGAGGACGAAGACAGTAGCGAAACAGATGATGAAACCGAGACTAGCGAAGACCAATCCATTGCCGATAGTGGTCTTCAGCAATTACTAGATGCATTAGATGCCGAACCCGATTTGGGGCCTATCCCGTTAGAAACCGCAGAGGACGGCACGCAAGCCATCAGCCCCTATCGATTATTTGTCGATTTAGAAGTGCGGGGCACCTCTAATGCAGGGTATTTGCCGTTCGATCGCGATCGCAGCAGCGATGCAGTCTTCACCCCCACATTGACATTTTTAGCCCTGCCTTCCATCACGGATAACGCACAGCTACTCGCATCGATCGTTGTCGGCAGCAGCATTTATGCCAATGAAGACGATCTGGCCTTCGGGTATTTGGCCGGCTCGATTGGTGTCAACTGGGATTTTGCCCCTCTATGGTTCACGCGTTTAGAGTTGCAAGGCCAGCAGTTGCTGGCATTCGAGAACGACGATTACCAGGGCTTAGCCCTGCAATATCAAGTGGGGCGAGGCAATGTGTTTTCCAGCAGCAGCTTGTATTTGCGATATTTCTATCAATTGCGCGGCAGTCTCACCAACGACAGCGACTTGGATCGGATTGGCAATAGCTTGAATGCCTCGGTGCAGTTTCCTCTCAACAAACGGCTACAGGGACGGATTCTCTATCGTTTGCTATTCGATAGCTTCTTCAATGATTCGCGCACCGATATTAACAATCGCATCCGCGGTGAAGTTCGCTATGCCATTAACGATTTGCTAAGTGTGCGCGGATTCACTACGTACACGAACAACCTCTCGATAGAAGGCGATCGCGACTACGATGACGTGTCTGTTGGGGTCGGTTTCACGGCAAACTTCCCGTTGGGTAGTGGCAGGTAACGCATTTCAACAAGTAACGCATTTCAGGAATTGAAACAGCATCCCGTCAGCCATCCAGCCAATCACCCGGTTCTTCACCATCTGCCAAAATATCGGGCTGGATAGGGGGCTCTTCATCAACGCTCTTGTCAGAATTATTGATGCGGGATTGATAGGATTCCGTATCGCGCCGCGCAGATGAAGCAGAGGAACTGACCCCGCCAGTTTGTCTCACCTGGCGCTTGATTCTGCGCACCAGAAAAGCATCTTCAAATGCCCAACTCGCATTCAGCAACAAACCGACTCCAACCCCCGCCAAGTAAAAAAACAGCAGCATCATCGAGAGCGAAACCGACCGACTGGGGTGACCCAGCAGCACCGCATCTACTTGAGGCTCCGAATTTTGAAACCAAAAGATTGCCAGCACTGCCAAACCGACAAGAGAAAGGATGGTACTCAGTATTTTCATCTCGGCTCCCAACCGTCTCTTAGGGCTTCCAATCAACATATCTCAGTCAGATTGGGGGGTAGCTGTTTGTGAATCGATCGGGCCACTCCAGCGTTGAATTAAATTTACCTCCAGATCGATATCCAATTGGTCAAGAGCGCGAGCCACCACAAAATCAACCAAGTCTTCGATGGTGCGGGGCTGATGGTACCAAGCAGGGATCGCAGGGACAATCCGCACACCAGCTTCGGCCAGTGTCGTCAGGTTACGAAGGTGAATCAGACTAAACGGCGTTTCTCTGGGCACAACAACCAGGCGTCTACCTTCTTTGATATGAACATCCGCCACTCGCTCCAGTAAGTCCGTACTCATGCCAGCAGCCAATTTGGCGATCGTGCCCATACTGCTTGGAATGACCACCATTCCCTGCGTGCGAAATGAACCACTAGCAATCGTGGCTGCAACATCGGCACCAGGATGACAAACCAACTGTCCGCTCGTTACACCACCGGCTTGCTGACGCCAAAACTCCGCTTGTGCTTCCATATTGTTGGGCATTTGAATGGTGTGCTCGGCCTGCCACACCCGATAGGCGGCTCTGGAGGCAACCAACTCCACCTGACAATTACTTGCCAACAATGCTCGAACGGTACGAACCGCATAAATCAATCCGGAGGCTCCCGTCACTCCAATCACAATTGGGTGAGAAGCAGCATGCAAGGTAGGCAAAGGAACGTATTCCGAAACGGTACTGGTCTCAGACTAACCTGCTCGAGAGAAACGGAGGGATCGGGCACGGTAGGTAGATCCCTCTCTACAATCCCCTCAACCGGAACTGTTTTGTGCAGCCTCAGTCCGGGGGAGACTCTCCCCTACCCTCGTCATCTCTGCACTTCAAATCGTGTGGTCTGACAACTCAGAAGTCGGAACGAGACTCTCCACAGTCCTGCCGGTCCTGCTGGTGTCCTCTGGGTTATCCGGATCTGGCAGGGGTTCTAGCTCATCTGTTCCAGTGGGGGAATTTAGATCGAGCTGAGTGTTGAGATCGAGCTGAGTGTTGAGATCGGACTCAGTACTTAGACCGGACACAGTATTGGGCTCGGGATCGGCCTCCAGGTCCTGTTCTAGCTGCTGAGGTGAGGCAATGTAGTCTTTGAAGTTGGGTGGAAACGATGCCCGAGTCAGCGGCTGCTCGACCAACAACCCTTCTCCACTCAAGACCTCAACGGGCTCGCCCTCTACTGAAATCCAAACCTTGGCAGTGGGAGTAGAGCTTGTGGCGGTGTAAAGCACCTGAGTCACCCGTCCCAGAAGACTAGAAGCACCACCCCCACTGGCGAATTCTTCGGAAAAATCTAAATATATTTCATCTCCCTCTTGCCTTGCCCCCAATAGTTTAGTGTCAGTGGGCACAGCAGATAGGAGCTGGTCTTGAGGGTGACCATCAATCAAAATATTGAGCCCGGCCGCGATCGCGCGATTGTGACTGCGGGCATTCACCGTTCGCTCTTCAATGACGTAGTGGATATCGCTATTGGCATCCGTTAGCCAATACACAGACACCGATTGCTGTAGGGCTCTACTCACCCCCCAGCCAACCCAACCCAACAACCCCACTCCGACAGCTAAACCAACGGCAAGTTTAGTCTGCACGGCACCGCTCGTACGAGAACTAGTAGCAAGAGGACCACGGGACAGTCTTGCCGGACAAGCGCGATCGGTATTCATACGACAGCCAGATTCGCTCATTAGATGGCCAACTTCTGTTACTCCAAGCTTATCTCGGTTAGTTTGGCTCCGCAGGGCCGGCCAGCCGCGCCGTATCCCTCAGCCCAGCGCTGGTAGATTCAGAGTTACAGAACGATCGAAGTCTCCTCTTTGCAGCAAAACATCGCCATTTCAAGTAACACAGACCAACCGATACAACTTAGAACCTCTGATGGGGAATAGTGGTGGAATTATGGCAATGAACACCATAGATTTCTGTAGCCAAAAATCACGTTGATTGGGCTGAAATCTCTACGCCAAACAGTGCTCTCAGCCTCCGTATCCCACTGCGAAAACTGCCTTCCATTCGTCATAAGAATTTGCGACGGAACTGGCATCGAACGGACCGAACAATAGGGGTACGGGATCGCCTACTGGCTTCACCAAAAGTTTGCTGTAAGCTGATGGCACCAGTAGCATCCCAGCGGGCGAAGATGCGTTCCGCTGAGTTCTGTGTCTCTAGCGCTGAAGGAGATTAGACCCATCGCAGACCCTATGAATTTAACTGTCAGTTTGCGCGGCAGTTACGAACAGCGTCCTTCCTGTCAGATCGTCCATCTCACAGGACAATTTGATGCATTTTCCGAACCCAACGTGCGCAAAGAATTCGATCGCCTGCTCGAGGAAGGATCTCAACATCTCATCCTAGATATGAAAGGAATTGATTTCTTAGACAGCTCGGGATTGGGTGTTCTGATTCAAACTGCAAAAAAAATAGAAGGTACGGGAAGTTTGCAGATTATTGGCAATCCCCGGGTTGTGCAATCTATTAAGCTCGTTCGGCTCGAAAAGTTCTTACCTCTGCGCGAAACATTAGAAGAGGCAATAGCAGCCGTACCCAACTAATGTGCAGCATTAGGCGGCCACCAAACACAATTCCAAGAAAGCGTAGACTTTGCGAGGCTTTTGCATGGAGCTGGCTACTGATATCAAGCGGCTGTCGGCATCAGCATTAGCGTATTTGGGAGATGCCGTCTACGAGCTTCATGTTCGTCGGTTATTGCTCGAACCCCCACGGCGCACACAGGACTACCACCGGGCAGTAGTCGAGCGTGTCAGAGCCACGTCTCAATCTACTGTTCTGCAAGCATTACTCGATCGCCTATCCCCCAAAGAACTCGCGATCGTGCAGCGGGGGAAAAATCAGTGCGGTCGCATTCCCAAAAACGTCGATCCCCAAACCTATCGTCAGGCCAGCGGATTCGAAGCCCTACTGGGGTACTTGTATCTGAGCGATCCCCAACGATTGGCCGCAATCTTGGCAGACAGCGATCGCTATTCCACCCTTTCTAATCCAGAGTCCGGCGCCACAGAATCAACGAATAACAGCGAGAGCGACTAGAGTTCTATCAGCGTAGGAGTGCTTGATACTTGCCCTTACTCAGAATTGCTGCAATGCATTGGTCGTTCGATGACTCCCCTCATCGCAAGCCTGACCAACCGCTAATCGGGACATCCTCCCGCTCGCACCACCCAAAAAAAATCATCGACAGCCATA
Source organism: Synechococcus sp. (assembly GCA_051439425.1). Classification (GTDB taxonomy): domain Bacteria; phylum Cyanobacteriota; class Cyanobacteriia; order Thermostichales; family PCC-7336; genus PCC-7336. Next base: position 19,513 of record JBFRWD010000094.1, on the reverse strand, counting down.
TGCCATGCATTAGCGAATCCAGTGGTTTCGGCGATTCGGCTGGCAAAGCAGTGTAGAATTGCTGCCCGAGCTTATTCATAGTCCCACGCTAGTCCTTCTCTCCCAACGCTCCTCAACAAGCGGTAGGGCATTTTTGCAGAGCTGAGGAATGTAGCCAGGGCAAACGATCGGGCTAAACATTACAGCCACCTATTTCCGACTACTCCCTCTACCTGGATTCACTATGTCTACCGAACGGCCCCAGCGCAGATCCGATAATCGCAATTCGAGTAGCCGCAAACCACATGGCAAGAAGTCCGATGGTCAGCGTAGCGGCCAACGACCCAAAGCAAAATCTCGCTGGGGACAAATCAATCGCGACCGGCGCAGGGGAGAAGACCGCAGCAACTCCAGACGACGCGGGCCTCGCAATGCTACGTCCTCCCCCTCAGAGCGTCCTCAGTTGCGAAAGGGGACATCCGAACGCACTATTCAGGACGAGCGAGCCGTAACACAACCAGTAGAGGATGAATCTCCCGATCTGGTGTTTGGGCGTCACGCCGTCCTGGCAGCCTTAGAAGAAGGCCGCACCCTGAATAAAATTTGGGTCACACCTCAGGTACGTTACAACGCTAAATTCCATAATCGCTTGGAGAAAGCCAAGTCTAAGGGGGCGGTGATTGACGAAGTCCCGATGCACCGGCTAAGTTCCATCACTAATGGTGGAAAACACCAAGGCATCGCGGCTCAGGCAGCACCATTTGTCTACGAAGACTTGCAATCTTTGATTGAGACAGCACTAGCTGCCAAAAGCGATCCCCTTTTGGTGGTAGCCGATGGTATTCAAGACCCGCATAACTTAGGCGCGATCGCCCGGACAACCGAAGCGATGGGCGGGCATGGATTGATCGTCCCCCAACGTAGAGCAGTTGGAGTCACCTCTACGGTGATGAAAGTGGCAGCAGGAGCACTAGAATCATTGCCGATCGCCCGAGAAGTCAATTTGACGCGAGCGATCGAAGCTCTGAAAGAGGCTGGATTCTGGATTTACGGAACCAGTACCAGCGGAGACAAAACCCTCTACTCCACAAAATTCTCTGGCCCAACGGCAGTGGTGGTAGGTTCAGAAGGCAAGGGGTTAGCCTTGCGAGTGGAAAATACCTGCGACTTCTTACTGTCGATCCCGATGGCGGGGAAGACAGAAAGCTTGAATGCTTCTGTGGCAACCGGCATGATTTTGTCAGAAATCAACCGCCAACGCTTGCAAAAGACACTAGAATTACCCCAGTGATATAACTTTACAAAAGTGACATATTTTCACGAATGTGTCTCTTATTGGAGAAAGAGCACTGGGTGGGGTCTGCCTGCACCATGCGTACCTAACTGAAAGCTGTGCGTCGGGGGACGTCTGAATGAATGGTCTGTTAACGGGTGTGTTTGACGCACTGGGTTTGGCCCATTGGGTCGTAGTAAAAACGAGTCAGCCGAAATGCACGTATTACTTTGGTCCTTTTCTGCGCCAATCTGAGGCAGAAGAGAGCAAGCCAGGCTACGTTTCCGATCTAGAGGCCGAAGGTGCATCCGGAATCGAAGCAACGGTCAAGCAATGCCGCAAACCTAGCAACTTAACGGAAGACGCGAGCGAAACGGTTGAAGTGTAATCTGAATATGGCTTACACGCTTGACCCGTTACGGAATTAGGCCTGATTCTCAGGTCTGTAAGCCTGTACGAAACACGATTAAGTCTGTTGGAATTGACTGCATGAGCGAAGCGCATTCTGTAATTGTCCACTTCGAAGGCAAAACCGAGACAGTCACCGTCCCGGAAGGTAAGACTGTCCTGCAGGCCGCCGAGGATGCTGGCTTGAGTCTACCGGCGTCTTGTTATGCCGGCGTGTGCACCACTTGTGCGGTCAAGATCATCTCTGGCGACATCGATCAATCAGAAGGGGCTGGGATCAGCCCTGAGGTCCAAGAGAAGGGCTATTCCTTGATCTGCATTGGCTATGCCAAGTCGGATATGGAGATCGAAGCCGGAAAAGAGGACGAAGTTTACGACATGCAATTCGGCAAGTAGGGAGATTGACTCTCACATTTCTAGAGCTGGAGTTACCTCTTCAGGACATTCGAAATCGTTTACATATCGAGCCATTTCCCGACAAGATTGAGCTTGAAGATATAACCGAGGATGTGCCGGTCAACTGGGATCGCCTGATTTTAGAGACTGTTCGACAACAGCTGCCTACCGCAAACCTCCTAAGGTGGGCGGTTACCTCCGCATGTGAATCAAAGCGTGTCATCACGGTGGAAATCGTGGCCACTCACTAGTAGCCGTCCGCTCTCGATGTCTGACTAGAGTGGCTATTTTGGTGAGCCGTTATCGGCAAACCCAAACGTCAAGCCGTTTTCATAACAACCTAGTATTACGTAGCGGTGGAGTCGTTCTGTCTAACGTCTACCACCAATACTGACGGATGATTGGCCATGCTGAAGCCTACCTATTGTGCGCTTATGCTCATTCCAACTGGGGTGGGGGCAACAGTAGGAGGCTTTGCTGGAGATGCATTACCGATCGCCCGCACTCTGTCTGCAACTGTCGATTGTCTAGTCACCCATCCTAATGTGTTGAATGGGGCAACACTGTTTTGGCCCATGCCCAACGTTCTGTACGTCGAAGGCTACGGTCTCGATCGCTTTTGTCAGGGGCAATGGGATCTGCGTCCAGTCCGCCAGAATCGGGTGGGTGTAGTGCTGGATGCGGGAATCGAACCCAATTTATTACTGCGACACCGTCAAGTCATACAGGCAGCTAAGGCAACATTGGGATTGAATATTTTCGCCGAGGCAACGACACGCTTGCCCCTTGGCGTGCGGGTCACGAAAGCCCCCTCTGGAGCCAGTTGCGGGACATTGGCCGAACCGCAAGCATTGTTGGATGCGGCAAGACATCTCTTGGAACAAGGGGCGGAGGCGATCGCCATTGTGGCGCGCTTCCCAGACGACCTAGACTTCAGCGAATACAGCCAAGGAGTTGGTGTCGATCCCCTCGCTGGGGTGGAAGCGATTTTGAGTCACCTTGTGGTGCGAGAGTTTGGTTGTCCGTGCGCTCATGCTCCGGCATTGCAAGTTGAAGAGGAACCGACAGTTGTTGGAGATCGCGCCGCTGCTGAAGAAGTTGGTTTTACATTTTTACCATCAGTGTTGGCTGGGTTAAGTTACGCTCCCCAATTTGTGCCCTCCAAGAAACGAGCCTCAGAAGTTGTGTCAGCAGCAGAGATTGACGTGGCTATTGCCCCTGCAACCGCGTTTGGTAGCCCTGCACTGCTGCACTTAGCATCTCGACCCAACCCCCCACTGTTTATTGCCGTAAAAGAAAACACCTCCGTAATGAAGGTGTCTCCCGAGTCAATTGGGATTCCTGCTGTCACTGTGAATTCGTATCTAGAAGCCGTTGGCCTCATCACCGCTCACAAAGCGGGAATCTCCCTCCAGTCTGTATTACCGGATATGACAGAATTACCGGATATGACAGAGATTGATTAACCTGCTTTGACGCACTCGGCAATCACTGCTTGAGTGGCATCTAGACCTTTCCAACCCAGAATTTCGGTTTCTTTCTTCTCCAAGCGCTTGTAGGTGGCGAAGAACTCAGCGATCTCGTCCAGACGGTGCTGAGCAATATCTTCCAGGCTCTTCACGTCTGCATAGCGCGGATCTTCAGCCGGAACGCAGAGGATTTTCTCGTCGCGATCGCCACCGTCAATCATTTCCAGCATGCCGATGGGACGAGCAGCAATGACACAACCTGCGAAAGTAGGCTCATCCATGATGACCATGCCGTCCAGGGGATCGCCATCATCGGCCAGAGTGTTGGGCACAAAGCCGTAGTCGTAAGGGTACTGAACGGAAGAGAACAGGACCCGATCGAGGATCATAGCCCCCATATCCTTATCAAACTCGTACTTGTTTTTGCTGCCGCCAGTAATTTCGATGAGCACGTTTAGGAGACCGGGCTCGGGTTGAGCGGGAATGCGAGACAGATCGATCACGATTGCATACCTCTGTGTTGGAGATGGTTAGAAGGATTAGCGGCTCGAAGCTCGCCCAATACGTGGCGCAAAGCCATTGGTAATTATGAGGAATGGTGGTGACGGCGTCAAAGGGGCTACACCACAGACGCAAGGGACAGTCTCAATTTCAAATGCGGTTTGGATCGCGGCGTCAGCCTAGCGAGGCTCAGACAAATTTAGATTTTCGTAAACATTCAGCGAAACAAAATCCCCTCTCCGGGGATTGTTGAAGCCAGAGGTTGTTGGTGCGATTGGACTAGTTTGTGGAACAGACACATTGATATGACACTTCGTACTTTTGACTGGTGGCGGTTGGCCACAACCACAGCACTGGCAGGCTCTCTGTCTGTCGGTTTAGCGATCTCCCTCCCCGCTGTTGCCGCAGAAGATGGAACGTTGCAGCTTCGAGCCAATGGAGAAGACTTTGTCCGCCAAGGGTTCGTGTCCAAAGACGGCTGGCAAATTGACTTCGAGCATCTATTCGTCAACTTTGCCGATGTCACCGCTTATCAGAGCGATCCTCCATTCGATCCAGACGCAGATGAACAACCACAGGCCGATATTGCGATGTCGGTAGACAACATTGTGACGGTCGATCTGGCTGAAGGGGGCGAGGATGCAGAGCCAGTAGCGATCGCAGAATTATCAGTCCCGGCCGGACGATACAACGCACTGAGTTGGAATATGGTGCAGGCAACATCGGGCACAGCGGCTGGTCAGGTAATGGTACTGGTAGGGACTGCCGCAAAAGAAGGTATCACATTGCCCTTCGTACTGGAATTCGATCGCGAGTATGCCTATGTCTGTGGAGATTTTGTGGGGGACGAGCGCAAGGGCATCGTGTCGCCTGGAGGCGTGGCAGATGTCGAAGCAACATTACATTTTGACCATCTCTTTGGAGATGGCGAAGCCGCCGCAGATGACCCAATCAATACAGGAGCTGTAGGCTTTCAACCGCTGGCAGAGTTAGCTTCAGAAGGTCGGGTTGAAGCTACTTTGGCGACGCTAGAATCCGAACTTTCCCCGGAGAATTTCCTCTTACTGACCGAAGCCCTGGCAGGATTGGGGCACGTCGGGGAAGGTCACTGTCGTCAGACGCTGGCAACAGAGTAGACCGCTCCAGCGGCGGTGCTCTGGCATTGAGGGATCGGCGCTAGTTCGCATAGTTGTATTGCATTCGGGTTGCGAGGTTGATTTGACAGCATCCAAATACAAGCTCCAAGAACGCAGCTTGGCGGTTAGCGACAAGGCCATGCAGGAGGCCCAGCCATTACCGGTATTACTGATTGGTCATGGTTCCAGAGATGCCGATGGTCGTCAGGCTCTGCTCGATCTGGCTGCAGCATTTGCAGAAGTGGATCGTCGCCGACCGGTGATTCCTTGCTTTTTGGAGCTGACCGAACCGACGATCGCTGATGGAGTCGCCGAATGCGATCGCTTGGGCTACACCAACTTAGTCGCTCTACCCGTGTTGCTATTTGGGGCTCGCCACAATAAATTCGACATCACCAACGAACTGGATGCCCTCCATCGCCAGTACCCCCACATCACATTCCATTACGGAGCCCCGCTGGGGATCACGCTCTCTCTGTTGGACGAACTCAAACAGAGCTTACAGACTGCCGAGCAGGCTCTATCCCCAGTGGATAAGGCTGACACCAGCCTCTTGTTTGTAGGACGCGGCTCCAGCGACCCGGAGGCAAATGGCGAAGCGTGCAAGCTGGGGCGATTGGTGTGGGAGGGGAGTGGATATCGGTCGGTTGATATCTGTTTTATTGGCATTACCCACCCTCGGCTAGAGGTGGGATTCGATCGCGCCCTCATGATGAATCCCAAGCGGATTTTGGTGCTGCCGTACTTTCTGTTTACTGGCGTCTTAGTGAAGAAAATTCAGGCGGCTGCAACAGTTCGCAATGCCGCCCATCCTGAGACGGACATCGTATGCCTACCCGAACTGGGCATTTCTCCAGCCGTGTTGCAGTCGCTATACGAACGGGAGCGGGAAGCGCAGTCGGGGCAAATTCAGATGAATTGCCAATTGTGTAAGTTCCGCATTGCTGCCAGCGAGTCAGCAGGACCAGGTCACCAGCATCACGGTCATCATCACCACAGCCATGGCCATGGCCATCACCATCACACTTCAGCCATCGACCCTTATGCCCAGGAATCAGACTATCACCAGCGGATTTGGACGGTTCCCTAGTTGCAGACCATTTGGGGACTGAGTATTCAAGGCCACCCGTGAAATGCCGGGTGACCTTTAAAGTAGCTCTGACAGTTGAAAGTTTAGACCTCGTTCAGAAGTTCGGGGTGCTTGTCGAGGAAGCGCTGCACAGAAGCGAGGTCTTTGTCACCGCGACCAGAGCAGTTGAGGACAATACGGGTATCGCTACTTAGCTGTGGAGCCAGGGTTTCTAGGTATGCGATCGCGTGCGCAGTTTCCAGAGCCGGAATAATTCCTTCCAGCTTAGACAAGCGAATCACAGCTTTTACGGCATCAACGTCGGTAGCGCTGTAATATTCCGCTCGACCAATATCCTTTAAGTAGCTATGCTCGGGGCCAACGCCGGGATAATCCAAACCAGCACTAATCGAATGTGCTTCCCGCACTTGACCATCATCATCCTGGAGCAAATAGCTCATCGCACCGTGCAGGACCCCTACCTGGCCACGAGTCAATGTTGCTGCGTGATGATCGGTATCGGCTCCGTCACCTGCCGCTTCCACACCGATGATGCGCACTGACGAATCTTCCAAAAATGCGTTGAACAGGCCGATCGCGTTCGAGCCACCCCCCACACAGGCAAGCAACACATCGGGAAGTCCCCCCCATTTCTCCAAGCACTGCTGCTTGGCTTCCTGTCCAATGCAGTCATGGAATTCGCGCACCATCATGGGATAGGGGTGAGGCCCCGCAACAGAGCCGATGATGTAGTGGGTGGTTTCAACGTTAGTCACCCAATCGCGAATTGCTTCGGATGTAGCTTCTTTCAGGGTTTTGGTACCGGCGTCAACTGCGCGAACTTCGGCGCCAAGTAATTTCATGCGGGCCACATTCGGAGACTGGCGCTCCATATCCAGACGGCCCATATAAATGACACATTCCAAACCGAATCGCGCACAGACAGTAGCTGTTGCCACACCATGCTGACCGGCACCAGTCTCGGCAATAATGCGCTTCTTACCCATGCGGATGGCCAGCAAGGCCTGGGCCAGCGCGTTATTAATTTTGTGGGCGCCGGTATGGTTGAGGTCTTCCCGCTTCAGGTAAATCTGAGCGCCACCGTAATGCTGAGTCAGACGTTCTGCAAAATACAGCGGACTGGGACGACCGACGTAATCCTTCAGCAACCCTTCCAGCTCCGCCTGAAACTCGCTGTCGTTCTGATACTGGTGAAACGCCTGCTCTAACTCCGTCAGAGCACTCATTAACGTTTCGGGAACGTACTTGCCACCAAATTGACCGAATCGTCCCAAGGCATCGGGACGGGCACCAAGGGAGGTCGTTGCAGAGGGAGCAATGGGAGTCTGGGTCACAGTACCGGGTTATGCGAAGGATCGCCTCAATTATAGGCGTTGGTGATATTGCCGATAAGAGAGATGACAGATGATGGTGTGAATGAGGTTAGATAAGGACAGAGTTGGTGCTCCGGTTGAAAGTGTTCTCCTGGTAGCAGCCACGCACTCCCAATGCTTCAAACCGATTTCCAATGTCTCGCTCTGCTATCCAACCTGCTCGAATCAGTCGCGTATTGCCGGGATCGATCGCCGAAGAATTAGGATTTGAACCGGGCGATCGCCTAGTCTCGGTCAACGGGCAAATCCTGCGGGATTTAATCGACTATCAGTTTGCGATCGCAGATGAGTACCTAACGTTGGAAGTGCTGGATGCAAGCGATCGCCAACATGTTGTGGAGTTCGAGAAAGATTGGGACGACGATCTGGGGCTGGAGTTCGAAACCGCTCTATTTGACGGTCTTATCCAATGCAACAATGCCTGCCCGTTTTGCTTTATCGACCAGCAACCTCCCGAAACCCGAGCGACGTTGCATCTCAAAGACGACGATTATCGCCTCAGCTTCCTCTACGGCAGCTATCTCACCCTGACCAACTTGCCGGAGTCAGAGTGGGAGAGAATTTCCCGCATGCGCTTGTCTCCCTTGTTCGTATCCGTTCACGCCACCGAACCGGACATTCGCTCTCGCCTGCTGAAAAACCCGCGCGCAGCATTAATACTGCAGCAACTGGACTGGTTTCGAGAGCATCACCTGCAAATTCATGCCCAAGTAGTGTTGTGTCCGGGATGGAATGATGGCGACCATCTCACAACGACACTCCTGGACCTAGCCAAGTTTCACGTAAAAACACGCAGTGAGGCAAACGCATCGTCTGAACAAGAGAATGAGTTCGAATCGGATATACCGACCGTCCTGTCGGCTGCCGTTGTTCCGGTGGGGCTGACCCGCTTTCGCCCACCCGATGATGAAATTACGCCCGTTGAGCGCGAAACGGCGATCGCGGTGATTGACCAAGTAGAAGCCTTGCAGGCACGGTTTCGTTCCGATATGGGCACCACCTTTGCTTGGTTAGCAGATGAATGGTATCTGATCGCCGGACGAGACTTACCTCCACCAGAGCACTACGAAGACTACCCGCAGATCGGGAATGGGGTGGGTTCGATTCGTCAGTTTTTACAGGATTTTGACGCTGCCTCTATCGATTTGCCCGAGCGATTGGAACGTCCTGTAAGTGTTACTTGGGTGGTAGGTAACGCCGTCGGTTTAGCCTTTCAGCCGATTGTCGATCGCTTCAACCAAGTGGAAAATCTTGACTTTCGCATGGTGGCGATCTCCAGCGAATTTTGGGGCCAGCCAATGACCGTGACGGGGCTGCTCACCGGCAGCGATATCTTGTCTGCTCTCCAATCTCAAGATCGACCCTGCGGAGAAGTCTTGCTCCTCCCATCCGTCACACTCAAAGATGGCGAGAAATTCCTGGATGATTTCACGCAGATAGAACTAGCCAAACAACTCAAGACTCGTATTGTTACAGTCGGTGGAGGGGTTGGCGATCTGACCCATGCCATCCATAACTTGAATGGCGAGACATCCACACGCACAAGACCTGAACCTCAAGCACCAGAGGCTATCTCCCTACCCAAAATGGAAGGCTGGTAATCCAGAACACACAGGGATGCCTCAGGTCTGAGAGCCCACTGTTACAATTTAAGAACTCAGAATTCGCATCAGCTCTCTACTCTCTCTACGGAAGAGCAGTCTTCTCCAGCGCGACTTCTCCATCGGCCACATTAGATATGGTCGCCCTTCCTCACAGACTTCACCTTGAGAACTACGTATGGCTTCCCAGTCGTCAGAACTAACCTTCCATTCTGTGGAGGCTGCGCTTGAGGACCTCAAAGCCGGTCGCTGCATTGTTGTCGTTGATGACGAAAACCGCGAAAACGAAGGGGACTTAGTCTGCGCTGCCCAGTTCGCCACCCCCGATGTGATTAATTTTATGGCGGTGCACGGTCGTGGCCTGATTTGTCTGGCAATGGAAGGAGAGCGGCTCGATCGGCTACAGATTCCCATGATGGTGGAGCAAAACACCGACAGCAATCAAACGGCGTTTACCGTCAGCATCGACGCCGCCCCTCATCTGGGGGTCTCCACCGGGATTTCTGCCGGCGATCGCTCCCGCACCATCCAAGCAGCCATCCAACCACAAACCAAGCCGGATGACCTCCTACGACCTGGGCATATCTTCCCACTGCGCTCGCGCGAGGGAGGGGTTCTCAAACGAGCCGGCCACACAGAAGCTGGAGTCGATTTATCTCGCTTGGCAGGTCTCTATCCCGCCGGAGTGATTTGCGAAGTTCAAAATGCCGATGGCTCCATGTCGCGCCTGCCAGATCTTTTTGAATATTGCTGCGAACACGATCTCAAAATCATTACCATTGCCGATCTGATTTCCTACCGCCTGCAAAACGAGCGGTTTGTGGAACGGGAATCGGTGGCACAGCTTCCGACCGAGTTCGGCCAATTCCAGATTTACGGATATCGCGACTGTCTGAACAATTCCGAGCACGTGGCGATCGTCAAAGGAAACCCATCTGATTTCCCTAACTCTGATGTTTTAGTTCGAGTTCACTCTGAATGCCTCACGGGGGACGCCTTAGGCTCCGTTCGTTGCGATTGTCGCCGCCAGCTCAACACCGCCCTTAAGATGCTTGAAAAGCAGGGCCAAGGAGTGGTGGTTTACCTACGCCAAGAGGGGCGCGGCATCGGCTTGATCAACAAGCTGAAAGCCTATTCGTTACAGGACATGGGCCTAGATACTGTCGAGGCCAACGAACGCCTGGGATTTGCTGCCGACCTGCGTAACTACGGTGTGGGCGCTCAAATTCTCAACGATTTAGGCGTTCACAACATGCGCTTGATTACCAACAACCCTCGTAAAATTGCTGGCCTGAAAGGGTTCGGCCTAGAAGTGGTCGATCGCGTCCCTCTCATTGTGGAAGCCGACGACTTTAGTGCCCGCTACTTGGCCACCAAAGCTGCCAAGCTCGGACACCTGTTATTGCAAACAAGGCTCCTGACAGTTGCCCTATATCCTCCGTCCAACATGCCCCAGTCGTGGTCATCACGAGAACGCGCGGAATGGCTAGATAGCTTGCGCACCAGACTGAAGCCTCATTCGTTACTTGTACAAGCCGATCGCCGTCCCATCGCTAGTGCAGTGTTTGCTGGCGCAACGTTAGTGGTTCACGTTGGTTTGCCAGACTGCGACCCAGCCGCTCGTTGGTATGGCGCAACCTACTCCGAGCATGTGGGCGAATTGCGACAGACATTGCTGACGTTGTTGACTGACTTAGGCAACGACTCTCAATTGGGGGCGATCGCCTGGATGGTTTCTGCCGGAAGGGATTCCCTGGCCAACTTACAAGAAGATTGGCCCGAGCAGGACTATGATTTCCCGATGCTGAAAGCAGCTGTTGATTCAGATGCAATCGATTGGAACGAGCGTGTCGTCTATCACCTCAGTTGTGCAACCCAGTCAACTGAATCCTCCCCCTCAATATCCACAGCTTCGATAACAGCGTAAACGTAGCGGTTCAAACTGATAAGACATACATTCAATCATGCGCCTACTGTTAATGGGCTAAGCTCAACCAGCACACCAGAAGCAAACAGAGCGAAATCGTTACCCCCATTGTGAAGAGGGCAAAGTATTCCGAATCGGACAGGGGGCGACGAGTAATGTCGTAAGAAGCCGCATTTGAGTAGTTACCAATATCGGTTCCCCCCCCCTGTTGCGATGCCGTATGTAGCTGCACAATTGGAACGCTTCCGAACCCCGAGCGACCGTCGTACTGGGCTCGTTGAGTGGGGTTACTCAGGATCAAATAGGCTTCGTTCAGTTTCTGAAACCGCAGTCTGGCCTGCTCGGGCGCTAATGTCGAGGTATCGGGATGGTAACGCTTACTGAGATCGCGGTAAGCACGTCTAATTTCTTTCACTGAAGCCCAGGGGGCCACGCCTAGATAATCATAGTAGGTTGGCTCGGACATGCAGGCGATGGTGGTGAGGTAACGGCAAAACGCTCCACCATTAGGAGCAGATAGCGATGCTTCAGGTTACCTCAAACAGAACGGACGGCCAGTGACCGTCCGAACAAAGTTCTCAGACTCGCAAACACAAGTTCTAGCTATCAGTCAAACCAGCAACCTGCAGAAGAATCTTCTCGAAACCGAAATCAAGAATGAAAGCTCTTGAGAAATCGTTCCTGCCAACTGCGAGGAACTTACTTCGCTTGGCAACAATCAAGCATGCTTGATGACACAAATACGATGAGTAATGTTGAGGATTGGAACCATTACCGAGTAGGCCATCTAGACTCTACTCTTCACCATCTGCCTCTTCAGTATCGTCTGCAGCAGGATAGTAGAAACCGGTATTCTTGCCAGACAGGAGGGACTTGCCAATGGAAAGTGCTTTCTCTGCTTGCAGATCGGCCTTGCGATTCCAAGTAGCAAAGCGGCTGCGGGTCTTGCGCTTGGAAGTTTTCTTCTTAGGAACTGCCATCGTTCGCGATCTCGTTTCTGTTTTTGAAGCTTTGCTAGTCTAACAAGAAATTTGCGCAATCCATACACGCACATGCCAATTTCACTGCGACATTACTCCCAATGGCGTACAGCCCTTCCCCATCCTCAGTAATAGAGTGGCGAGATGAGGTAATGAAGCGTTACAGGCCCGTCATCTTGTTGACATGAAAGCTACCTGCAGCATTGCCCCCTGCCAACATCACTAGAATAAGCGTGTCTCCAAAGGAGTGAAATCATGTTGCTATCGACCACAGATGTCCTGCAAGGGGTGGAGATAGAGGAATACCTCGGGGTAGTAACCTCCGAAGTCGTCTATGGTTCCAACGCAATTCGTGATTGGTTTGCCGGATTGCGCGATGTGATTGGCGGCCGCACCGGGAGTTACGAGCGACTATTTGAAAAAGGTCATGCCAAAGCCCTTGAAGAATTGCAGCAACGGGCAAAGCGCAAGGGAGCCAATGCCGTGATTGGAATTTCTGCCAATACAGGAACCATCAATATTGATGAGCATGGAGTACTGCTACTGATCTCCGCTACAGGAACGGCTGTTAAGTTGCGATAACTCTGCAGGGAGTTCTCCCCTCAACACGTCATCACCCTAAAACGTTGAGATATCTAAGATTGCGTGAGTTCAGTCTAGCAACACAGCCAGGGCTCGCCTTTCTACAGCCAACAAATCTGAGTCTTCAACCGTTTCATAAGATTTCTGTTACGAAATGGGCCGATCTTTAGTCTGTCGAAGACACTAGCTTCATCCTGGTTTGAAACAATCTGCTACTGCCTAATCGAACATGGCTTGTCATGTGTGTCTTTTGATCCGCTTAGGTATCGCGAGCCTATCCGTATCAATCCAGCTCAGCAGACCTTTAGCAAGCAATAGAGAGAGGTGAACGCATGCTGGTGTTATGCATCGACATTGGCGGTAGCCACATCAAAGGGGCTCTAGTGACTCCTGAAAAAGAAATGGTGAGCGATCGCCTGCGAGTGGAAACCCCACGCCCCGCTCAGCCCCAACCCGTCATCAATACCATTACCGAACTCCTACAGCCTTTAGAAAACTATCAACATATTGCAGTCGGATTTCCTGGCATCGTCATCGATGGAGTTACACAATCTGCTGTGAATTTGCACCCTGATTGGCAAGGCTTCCCACTGGCATCCACCCTAGAGCAACGATTGGCAATCCCAACGCGCGTAGCCAATGACGCTGACATCCAGGGGTATGGAGTGATTGAGGGAGTCGGAGTCGAATTGGTCGTGACACTGGGCACTGGCTTTGGCTCGGCGTTATTTGTGGATGGGGTGTTAGTGCCTAACTTAGAAATGGGTCACCATCCCTTTCGTAAAGGCGATACTTACGAACAACAACTGGGCAATGCAGCTCGAAAAAAAGAGGGCAACAGAATCTGGAACCGCAGACTGCAAACCGCCCTCGGAAATCTGCAGTATTTGTTCTCCTGCCGCAAAATTTATTTGGGTGGTGGCAATGCAAAAAAAGTGGCCTTTCAATTGCCCGATAATGTCGAGATTGTCAGCAACCGAGCTGGCATCTACGGCGGTGTAGAGTTATGGCGGGAGAGACAGCCCGACTCTATGCCTCCCTCTGCGGTGCCTGCACAAGAGATCCATCTGCAATCGGCTCAACAGCCCTCCGTTCACTAACCTTCCATGCACTCTGCCCATCCGAGCCAATATCCGTAAGCACTCCCTAGATAGTGAGTCACGGAAGGGTAGAGCTTGGATGGCCAAACAGTGATATCAACCACCGTTTGCCGAATTGGTGTCGTCACTGCCATCCCTCAAAAGCTTGCACGATCCTTTCTAGAATGTCGTGTATGGAAAATTCGTTGCCAATTGTGTTTTGTGCTGGCTTATCGGGAGCCGGAAAAGAAACAGCGCTTGCCCATCTGGCTAGACTGGGATACTTCTGTGTAGATTCCGTTGTTCCCAGTCTGGGGCTGACCCTATTGGCGGAATTGAGCAAGCATTATCCGCAAGTCGCTATCGGCTTGGAATTGAGTCGGATGGAGTTTTTGGCAGAGTTCGAGGAGCTAGCGACAGGCCTACGAGATCGCGATATTCCGCTCCTGTTTTTGGAGGCTGGCGATGACGTACTGGTTCGGCAGTTGAGTTCAAACCGCAGCCGTCACCCCTTGCAAGAGCGAGCAAGTTCGGTATTGGCAGCAATACAGCTAGAACGCCAGATGTTGGCACCTGCCCGCTTGCACTGCACTCATACGTTGAATACAGGCTCGCTATCGGCTGCCCAGCTTCAGGACTGTTTGGAGCGAATCGTACTGAGACAAGATATGCCTGCGCTGGTGGTAGGCTTGACAAGCTTTGGCTTCAAGTATGGTTTACCCGTCGATGCCAATGTTGTATTCGATGTGCGTTGTTTGCCCAACCCCTATTACATACCGATGCTGCGTCCCCTTACGGGTCAGGATGCTCCCATTCAGGAGTTCCTGTTCGAGAAACCCGCAACCCAATCCACCTACCAGCAAATCCTGAGTACGCTGAACCATTTTCTACCGCTCTACAGCGGCGAGCGCCGTCCTTGGGTACAAGTGGCCATCGGCTGCACGGGTGGTCAGCATCGTTCGGTGGCAATCGTGGAACAGTTGGCGATCGACTTACGCCAGCAAGTCAGCGCGGTTCGCTATGAATTCCGCTTAGATCACCGCCATTTAGATCGATCTCGGGCTGAAATTGCCGCTCGCGACGCTCACTTTAACTCGGGGAAACGGTAGTGCCTAACCGCAGATTAAAACAGTCGTTTAAATGGTTGTATCCCGGGCTCTCAGTCAAGCGATGGCTATCGCTGGCATCTATCGGTTTAGTCATAACCCTTTTGGGTTTGGCTATTTGGGTCGATCTATCCCCCGTATTTCGATTACAGCAAGCTATTCAAGCGATTTTACGCACAGTCACACGGCTGATCCCCAGCCAAATCAGCGGTCCTCTTGTTCTTCTGCTGGGTATTGGCCTGGTAGTGATGGGATTGCGCCGGACTGTGGGGTCTATCACCGAGGTTCTGATCCCTGAAGGAGACGAAGAAGAACTGGTCGATAAGCTACTGACCAACAAGCGCCTCAGTCGCGGTCCAAAAATTGTTGTAATTGGCGGTGGCACCGGGCTATCGACCCTCTTACGCGGACTGAAAACCTACAGTGGCAATATTACAGCGGTGGTAACAGTTGCAGATGATGGAGGTTCGTCTGGGCGACTAAGGCGTGAAGTGGGCGTTTTGCCTCCTGGAGATATTCGTAACTGCTTAACGGCTTTAGCTAGTGAAGAAAAACTACTAACGGAGCTGTTTCAATATCGATTTGATGTGGGAGAAGGATTATCCGGTCACAGTTTCGGTAACTTGTTCATTACCGCTCTGTCCCAGGTAACTGGCAAAGATTTACTGCGGGCCATTTCCGCCACCTCCCAGGTCTTGGCCATTCGGGGGCAGGTACTGCCTTCGACACTGGAAGATGTCGCCTTGTGGGCAGAAATGTCCGACGGCCGCTGGGTGGAAGGGGAATCCAAAATTGCAAAAGCACAAGGGCAGATCGTTCGGGTGGGGTGCAACCCACCTCAACCACCAGCCACGCGCGAGGCCATCGACGCGATCGCTAGTGCTGATTTCATTATTCTGGGACCAGGCAGTCTCTACACCAGCGTTATCCCGAACTTATTAGTTCCCGAGATTGTCGAGGCAATTGCACGCAACCAAGCCCCCCACATTTACGTGTGCAACATCATGACCGAGCCGGGGGAAACCACAGGTTACTCAGTTGGAGATCATGTAGCGGCGATCGACAAAGTCGCTGGAGAGCGGCTATTTGATGGCGTACTGGTGCAAAAGTACCCACCATCGCAAAGCACATTGGAGCGCTATCACCAGATGCAATCAGATTTTGTGCACTTAAATCCAGAGCAAATGGCGTATCTCAACTGTCGGGCAGTCTTAGCCAAAGTAATGAGCGAATCTCAGGAGTCAGGATTAGTACGGCACGATTCGAATCGCTTAGCTGCCATGTTAATGCGCTGGTACGAGCGGCATCGAGATGACTAACGCCAGCAAGACTCAGCCAGGTAACCGTAACAGAGTTGACCTGCCTCTTATGTCAGACCGCTCACTATACTGGTAATACACATCTGTCAAAACCCATCATCTAGTTTCAGGACTACTATCTCCGTCTATGGTTGCCGTCTTACTACCCCTCATCCCTCTCGGAGTTTTACTGTCTACTAAGGGGCTGATGTTTTTGCTGCTGTCTGCATATGGCGGGGCCATGTGGACATTCTTGAGCGGTGCACCAAGGGTTTATACCTTTATGGTGCCGGATTTAGACGATGCTAAACGCTTTTACGAGCAGTACCTTCAGCTCCCTGAAGCAGAACTGCCTCTGCACTATTACTACGGCTACGAGCAATCCGCCGGCAGCTTTGACCCGATGTATTACCAGGGAGATTTTGGCGGCGGATATAATTACTCGCCGAGTTCTGGAGGGGGAACGGCAACAATGGATTCTCCAGGGCTGTGGTACCAACTGACAGAAACAGCTCAGGTACACGTCATTGTGGGCTCGGATAACTCGGGGGCACCTCCCAATCGTCGTCGTCACGTCAGTTTCGATCGCGACGGTCTCAAAGCAATCCAGCAATACCTCAAAAAGAAAGCCATACCCCACACCATTCGCTCAGAAAAGCCCCTAGTGTTCTTGGTGCGCGACCCCTCAGGCCAAGTGGTTGAAATGGCCGAGATTGATGACTGATCTTCCCTTGGAGCTGCCTCCACTCGGGTTGTTGTCATTTTTTATGATTATCACTGGCTCTACAGAAAAGGCTTAGCTTTCTGACCAATGACTGCGCCTATAGTAAGGTCGAGCGGTTTCTCCAGAAAGCATGTCCTGTAACGGCCCTCTTGCGGAACTCATCCAACAAATCGACGCCACCCCACACAACGTATCTGCCCCCTCAGCACATATGGAAGCAGAGACGTTTCACGGCATCTGCACCGATACTCGACAGCTAGCTCCAGGCAGTGTTTTCATAGCCCTCAAAGGCGAGCGATTTGACGGTCATGATTACGTGCAGCAGGCACTGGAGCAGGGAGCAATTGCTGCCGTTGTAACTCACCCAGTCAACTCTGCAGAGGGACTTCAGTTAATCGTTAACGATACGCTGGAGGCCTATCAAGCCATCGCCCGTTGGTGGCGCTCTCTATTTGACATTCCCGTACTGGCAATCACCGGATCTGCAGGCAAAACCAGCACCAAGGAGATGCTGGCAGCAGCCCTCGGTCGCTTCGGCAAAGTCTTAAAGACCGAAAAAAATTACAACAACGATATCGGCGTACCGCTTACCCTATTGCAGCTAGACACTAGCCATAACTTTGTGGTTCTGGAGTTAGCCATGCGCGGGCCAGGAGAAATTGCGCGGTTGACTCGCACAGCGGTCCCCACCCACGGCATTATTGTCAACATCGGCACTGCTCATATCGGTCGACTGGGCTCCAAAGCAGCGATCGCCCGTGCCAAATGCGAGCTACTGGAACACCTAGACCCCGACCATGGCACCGCCATCCTCAATGGAGAGGATGAATTACTGCTAGAGACGGCAACCAAGGTCTGGCAAGGCTCCACGAGGACATTTGGGTTTGCGGGAACTGGCTTTAGAAATACTGGCTTAAAAACGGAATGGTATCCTCAGCCTCCTCGATTGGTATGGCAAGGACACCAATTGCCGATTCCCCTCAAGGGTCGCCATCAGGGACTGAATTACGCCGCCGTTATAGAAGCGATCGCGAGTCTGAACTTGGATATTTCGGTGCTGGAATCAGGGATTGAGTTATCGCCAGCAGCCCAAGGACGCAATCAGCGCTATCGACTCCCCGATGGCGTCGAACTCTTGGATGAAAGCTATAATGCCGCGCCGGAGGCCGTTATAGCTGCCCTACAGTTGTTGTGCGAAGGACATGGAAGGGAAGACAATCGCCAATACTGGGCTGTGCTGGGACCAATGCGGGAATTGGGGAATGCCGCCGATGGACTGTATGCCAAAGTCGGACAAGTAGCCGAGTCTCTAAAATCTCAAGGACTGCAGATCTGCTTGTTCGACCCAGATGCCGAGATGGCAGCACTCGCGAAAGAAGTGTCACAAGATCGAGTGCATCGCTTTTCGGAACGGGAACAGATGGCAGAGTGGTTGGGGGCTACCGTTCAAACCGGCGATCGCATCCTGTTCAAAGCAGCGCGGTCGGTTGCGATCGAAATTGTCATGCATCGCTTCATTCAATGCCGTTACCCAGACTGGCAGCTACCCATTCAGAATTAGCAACACGTAACGTTAATCCTCTGAAAATTAAGAGTTGCAACAGGGTTTAGAGGTTCATTGCCAAGTGGCGTATTGTGAGGCACATAAGCATGAGTTGGCTTTTAGAAGGAGCGTTTGAATGCATTTTGCCGTTGCTTCGTCTATCTCCGAAGGATGGACTACGAATGTTGGCATTACGATGATCTTGTGCAATCTATTTGCCATCTTTTTGTGGAAGTCGGTTGTGCCTTTGATTAATTCCTGGTTAGGCAATCTCGGATACGAATCCCGCGCTGCCTTTGCAGTTCCCGATGATAAGCAAGGGATGTCCTTTAATTTTGGTTTTGTCGAGCTTAGTGCCCCTGAACTTCTGGGTGCTACTAGCTTTGGGCACGTCCTCGGAGCAGCAACCATCCTGGGTCTTGCGCAGGTGGGGGCACTCTGAAAAGTTGGAAGTGACTCTGTTGGTTTCTGGTTAGTCATTCACTCCTCCAATTGGAGGAGTTTTTTTATGCCCAAATCTGACGATTTGAATCACGACCAGACAAGCAGTCCACTGCTATGGCTTTCTGCAATCAGCGATGGAGAGTCTAGTAGTCATTTTCTCGGATAAATCAAGGAGTTGAGGGGTCTCCAGGCTCCAAACTTTACAGCGGATTGCGATATTCATGCTCTCAACATCGGCGAAGCAATGACAGTCGAAACAATGCTGGCCACTGTAACACTTGTCAGCCCTGGTCATGTCAGCCTGCGGTCTTAGGACAAACCAACGACCATTTGGCGAGAATTTGTCATTATTTAGCGCAGGGTTGTAAACAGCAAGGACTGTCGATCTTGGCTAGAGGGTGATTCTGGGCCCTCTACCAACCGCTGACTGAATATAAGAGCGGTCATGACAAGGGCGAGTAGTATTAGGTCGCGCATGGGAGATATCCAACTGGCTGACTCTACCGTAAGAAGATTCGCGACCAAACCTAGAGATCGCGATCTCCTATTCGGTGCGAGCGCGATCGCACCCCCACAATCCCCAGAAGGCTGTTAGGAGGGCCTG
>JBFRWD010000093.1:0-31178 GCA_051439425.1 Synechococcus sp. | reverse complement strand
AAGCAAAGTCAGGCTTTGCAGATTACCCAACTCCGCTGGCACCTCCGTCAGTTGATTGGAATCGAGGCGAAGCAAAGTCAGGCTTTGCAGATTACCCAACTTCGCTGGCACCTCCGTCAGTTGATTGAAATTGAGGCGAAGCATAGTCAGGTTTTGACAGTTACCGATCGCCCTCGGCAGCTCCGTAATCCCTCTTCCAGAAAGATCTAGTCTCTCCCACCCTTCCTCCGCAGCCCGTTCAATAATGCTCAGCAGTTCATCGCAATCCACACTGCAATCCCCAACCCTCATCAACGGTTATACCTCCACCCCGCAAGCACCTCCCCAAACTTCAATCGAAATCTGCAGGCAATATCAATTGACAACTTCTCTTTGAAAATCAAGTACTTTAGCGATCCTAACCCTCCAGACCCTACAGCGGATTGTCATAGATGCAGAGAACGAAAGGCTTCGTAAAGCAGGTTTCTCGAACTGACTTCTGCTCCCACCGGACTCAATAATGCGGTCCACCCTGTAAGGGGATTGCTCTAGGGCCCAAACACCCAATTCAGCCACAGTAATGTGCACATAGCAAAACCCCAGCACCAACAAGCGGTACTGGGGAACTGACATAAAGACACTAGATGCCAGCAGACAGCCGGGAGACAACAGCAGCTGAAGCAACAATTGGGTCGGCACAGTCAAGCGGCTTGGCTGCTACCCAACCTTCCCCCGACCGAACATTCATTAGTCTTTCGCTACTGCTTCCTTAAATCCTTTGCCTGCCGAAAACGCAGGTACAACCGTTGCGGGAATCTTCAACTTCTCACCTGTCTTGGGATTGCGGCCCTCGCGTGCCTTGCGCTGGCGGGGTTCAAACGAACCGAAACCAATCAGAGAAACCTTATCGCCGCTGGCCACAGCCCCCGTGATTACATCGAGCATGGCAGACAAAATCTCTTCAGCATTCTTCTTGCTGACACCAGCCTCAGCGGCAACCGCTTCAACCAACTCTCCTTTATTCATTTCCCCACTCCAATGGTTACATTCGGAACGAATTAACGTTCAAAAAGACTTTACTATGAATGGATTTTGACCTCAGAAGCCCGATTTGGCAAGGGCTAGGGGGGTCAATCTGACTATTTTTATCCAAAATTATTGGAGAAAAAACCAAAAACCGATCGGTAATTGCTGATACAAGCCTAAGAGAATTTGTAGTCTGGGTAACCCATTTTTCGAAATCTACAACGCAAGGGATCGCAGATGGACTAATAGGAGATCGCATTCGATACCAACGCGATCGCCCCTTGACATGCTTATCTCTCAGGCTGGCTCTGATGGATGCCATCAGTGGCAAAGGCGTTGCAGCCAGCCTGGGGTAATCTCATCTCTCAGGCTGGCTCTGAAAATGTGTTCAATAGCAAGCAACGATGTTGCAGTGCCTGCACAACAAAAACAGCAAACCTCACGCCGTCTGCCGCAACTCTGCCGCCTGTGCCAGCAATGCCTCGGCAAAATTCAACGCATCCTGTGCCGATTGTCCCCCTGCCAATTGGGCCAGCTCATCCCGTCGCTGCTGCTCTTCAGACAACATCTGAACGCCCACAAATGTCCGCTTCTTGCGCACTGACTTGCTGACTTGGAAATGACTGTCGGCCATTGCGGCTACTAGAGGCTGGTGGGTGACGCACAAGACTTGATGTCCTTGGCTGATGTCGTGCAACTTAGCGGCGATCGCCTGAGCCACCTTGCCCGACACCCCCACATCAATCTCGTCAAACACCATTGTCGATACCGGGTTCACCCGCGTAAATACCGCCTTCATGGCCAGCAAAAACCGGCTCATCTCACCTCCAGAAGCCGTATCTGCCAGCGGCTGCATCGGCTCCCCCGGATTGGGGCTGATGGTAAACACGACGCGGTCCTGCCCCTCGGGGGTAGGGGCAACGCGCTGCAACTCAACGGCAAATTGGGTGGCTGCCATCGCCAGCGGCTTCAACTCCGCCAACAGTTGCTTGCGTAACTTTTCACCCGCCTTCTGCCGCAGCTCCGTCAGGCGATCGCACTCTGCCAACAGCTCTTGATGGTATTCTTGTTCCTGCTGCTGCAACTCCTCCACACTGCCTTCTTCCTGCAGCCCCTGTAGCTCTTGCTCCACTTTGGTGGCGTAGGCGATCGCGTCCGCTAGCGTCGGTCCGTACTTGCGACAGATCTGTTTCAACAGTGCAATCCTTTGCCCTACCTCCTCCAGCCGTTCCGGATCGGTATCCACTGTCTCGCCGTAAGCACTCAGCTCTCGACTGGCCTCCGCCACCTGAATGGCCGCACTATTGACCATGTCTAATGTCACCTGCACCTGCGGGTCAAACCGACACATGTGCTCCAACACCTGCACCGCTCGCCCCAATAAGTCGGCGGCAGATTCCCCTGCATCCGCCTGGTACAGCAACTTGTAGGCGTCATAACTCTGCTGCTGCAACTCCACACTGTGGGAGAGGCGATCCATCTCCCGAGCCAGTTCCTCTAGCTCCTCCGGAGACTCTAGCTCTGCCTCCGATAGCTCCTTGTGCTGAAACTCGTACATATCGAGCTGCTGCAATTTCTGCTGCTGCCGCTGCTGCAAATCCTCCAGCGCATTGCGAGCCGCCACCCAGCGATCGTAAGCAACCCTGACCTTATTGCGAGCAGTCCCTAACCGCGTTCCTCCAAACCCATCCAACCAACGTCGTTGCGTACCGCTATCCTGCAATTGCACCGTTTGTCCTTGGGCCGCAATCTCCACCAGCTGTCGCCGCAACTCCTGCAACTGCTGTCGGTTGACCAAGACACCATTCAAGCGAGAGCGACTGGTGCGATCGCCTATTTCCCGCGAACACACCAACCCTTCGTCAATGTCGTCGATTTCTTGCTGCTGCAACCAGTTGCGCAGCGGCTCTGTGAGCTGAAATACCGCTTCAATCGTGGCTTTTTTACTGCCCGTGCGCACCAACTTACCCGATACCGTCCCTCCTAAAGCGGCATCCAGCGCATCCAAAATAATCGACTTGCCCGCCCCCGTTTCTCCGGTGAGCACGTTGAGACCGGCGGAAAATTCCAGTTCGAGATGCTCGATCAGCGCAAAGTTATCGATGCGCAATACCGTCAGCATAGGGATAGCAAAACCATCAAGGGCACTCCTACGGTACTGGCAGGGTAAAGGTGGATGCAATATAGGGCGATGCATTTGTCTCCAGTCTCTCTATTGAGAACGGGAACAGCATCGCCCTAACGATTGGCTTAATAGGTGGTGGGATTGCGACGTGCGATCGCCAGTAGAACAATTAAGCTAGCAGGCTCGAACAAACACTCAATCCATCCTGGCCTTCAAGAGTTAACCTTCTTCGAGATTTAGTCTTCTTCAACGTTGAAGGTTGCAAATCGCAAAATGCTCTCGTTCAGCTTCAGGGCCTTCTCCATCGCCGTGCGGGCACTGGGCTCGGCATCGTAATTGATTTGAACGTAAATACCTTCACGGCAACGCTGAATTTCGTAGGCCAGACGACGCTTGCCCCGCATGTTGATTTCGATGTTAGACGCACCACCTTCACTCAGCGTCTTTTTCTGCAGATCCACCAATTCGGTCATGGGTTCTTCCGTGACGTCGGGGCGGACAATCAGCATGGTTTCGTAAGCGCGAGGCATTGAATGGTCTCCTTATGGACGTATGGCTGCACGGGGCAGCAAGGGTGCGATCTATTAGGGTAGCGTCTTGGGGGGAGATTTTGAAATGTTTTTCATTCGTCGCCCCAAAACCAATTCCTCCAAACATTCTCCATTGCGCTTATGAGCACACTCACAGGATTCTCTACCGGAAGGTCTAAGCTGCATCGTTATGATGGCAAACGTAGGGATTGAGACTGGATTGCATGAGCGGTTGGCGCAGAGTCATTCAGCAGGTACTGGTCATAGTGCTTGTGGTGGTTTGGGTCGTAACGGGGAGCGGGATTGCTCCGGCTGCGGCCCGGACAGTTTCGGCCCCAGGCAGTTCAACATCTTTAGACGTTTCAAGACTGGAAATCCCCAGCTTGACGGACGGGGTTGAAAAGCTGACCCTCGACAATGGCATGACGGTTCTGCTGAAGGAAGTGCACACCGCGCCAGTTGTATCGGTGCAACTGTGGTACCGGGTGGGCAGTGCCGACGAAACGGTGGGCAATAGCGGTATTTCACACCAACTGGAGCACTTGCTATTTAAGGGAACCGAAGAGCGACCGATCCAGTTCGGACGCTTGTTCGACGCCATCGGCAGTAGCTTCAACGCCTTCACCACCTACGACGCCACCGGATACTTCCACACCGTCAGCCGCGATCGCCTCGATACCGTCTTAGCTCTAGAAGCCGACCGGATGGTCAATACCACCATTGACCCTGCGGCGGTGGAGAGCGAAAAACGCGTGGTGATCTCGGAGCTACAGGGATATGAAAACTCCCCCGGCTATCGCCTCAATCGTGCCGTGCGCCGCACCCTGTTTGCCTTGCCAGAAGACACCAGCACTGCCGCCTACGCACTACCGGTGGGCGGAACTCGGGCGGATGTGGAGCAATTCCAAGCCGATCGCATTCAGGAGTATTACCAGCAGCACTACAGCCCCAATAATGCGGTGTTGGCGATCGTGGGAGATTTCGATCGCGACAATACCGTCGCCTCCATCAAAGACAGGTTTGGAACCATTGCCAACTTGCCAACCGCAACGTCTCGCACCAAGACCAGTACCGTCGAGGTTCTGCCCCCCGGCGACCCCATTCAACTAGAAGAACCCGGCAGCCTGCCGCTGCTGGTGCACATGTATCCATTGCCTCCCAGCGGTCATCCTGACGAGCCCGCATTGGATCTGCTTAGCTCCATCCTGTCCGGCGGACGGGCGGGCCGGTTCTATCAAGAGATCGTGCGTCCGCAAATTGCGAACAGTGTGGGCAGTTCCACCTCAAACCTACGGGGGGCAGGCTGGTTCCAAATTTCCGCCTCCCTAGGCGAAGGGCAAGATTTCGACTCAGTAGAAGCAGCGATCGCCGCCCAATTAGAGCGCTTACAGCAAACTCATGTCGCTACCGCCGACCTCGATCGCGTCAAGCGACAGTTATTGGCCGGGGTGATTTTGGGATATAAAGATATCGGCAGCCAAGCTCGCCAACTGGCCGGTGACGAAACCGTGACGGGGGATTTTCGCCACAGCGATAACTACATACAGCGCGCCGCAGCTGTAACACCCGCCGACATTCAGGCGGTTGCTCGCAAGTATCTGCGTCCCGAGCTTGTCCACACCGGATACTTTACTCCCACTAGCTTTGACCCC
The DNA here is from genome assembly GCA_051439425.1 of Synechococcus sp. Taxonomy (GTDB): domain Bacteria; phylum Cyanobacteriota; class Cyanobacteriia; order Thermostichales; family PCC-7336; genus PCC-7336. The sequence continues at coordinate 25,866 of JBFRWD010000093.1, read as the reverse complement.
AATTCGCTAACCGCTGAAGTTCCCGAAGAGGGCACGGTTGGCGCAGCTGTGGTTGTCCCGAGTGACGGTGGCGATTCTGCCGATTTGCAACAGTATTTGCCGAGTGACATTGCCAGTGCCGCCGACCTCGATCGCGATCGCCTGCAATACCCCACCAAGGTGGAACTTCCTAACGGTCTGAAGCTATTGCTGATGCCGGATGACAGTGCGCCTGCGGTGACTCTGGTGGGCTATGTGGATGCCGGTAGCGGTTACGACACGTCCGCAACAGCCGGTGTGGCGTCATTCACTGCCAATTTGATGACCAACGGTACCACCAACCAAACGGCCGATGAGTTTGCCTCCCGGTTAGAAAACGTTGGGGCCGGATTGGGATTTGGTGCCCGCCGCGAGGGGGTGCGATTTGGCGGGGCGGCATTGGCCCAAGATTTACCGCTGTTGGCGGAGCAACTAGCGGATGCGCTACTCAACCCCACCTTCCCTACGGACGAGCTGGAGTTGGCCAAACAGCGATCAATCGCCGGTTTGCAAGCCAGTCTGGATAATCCCTCTACCGTTGCCACCCGCACCTTCCAACAATCGTTATTTCCCGAAGGCCACCCTTATCACGCCATGACCAGCGTGGAATCTCTGCAGGCCATCCAACAATCCGATTTGCAGGAGTTCCATACCGCTCACTATCGTCCCGACACCACCACGATCGCGCTGGTGGGAGATTTCGACGCAAAGGAAGCAGAGACACTGTTCCGCGATTTACTGGGAGATTGGTCGGCGACGGGGGAGGCTCCTCGACTGGAGTTTCCGGACGTGAGCGGGCCGGTGGCTGTGACTCGCCAGCACAAAACGCTGGAGGGCAAAACTCAGTCGGTGACCTATCTGGGCCACTTGGGCATCAATCGATTTGACCCCGATTACGAAGCAGCAGTGGTGCTGAACGACATTATTGGCGGTAGTACGCTGTCCAGTCGGTTGGGGTTGGAAGTGCGCGATCGCCAGGGACTGACCTACGGCATTTCCAGTGCGTTTCAAACGGGGAGAGGTGTCGGCCCATTTTTGGTGTCGATGCAGACCGACCCGACCGATGTAGGTAAAGCTGTGGATAGTGCACTATCGGTCTTGCGGCAGGTGAAGGAGAACGGCGTCACGGCGGCAGAACTGGAGCAGGCTCGCAATAGTTTTGTGAATAGCTATCCCGTGGGGTTGGCCGATCCCGATGCAGTTGCGGGGGCGTTTTTGCGCCGCGAAGTGTTGGACCTACCGTTAGAAGAGCTATACGACTTTCCTGAAAAGGTGCAGGCGCTGACGCTGGAGGATGTCAATCGTGTGGCGAAGGAGCTGCTGAAGCCAGAGGCCGTTCAGATTGTGACGGCTGGGCCGTAGAAACTACAGTGTGTTTGGATTTCTCCTGAGTGAATACGCAAGACAAACAGATTGTTCGCGAGCTGGGAGAAACCGGGCTGCTCAAGCTCGTGCAACGCTACTGCCTGACAGGAACGGTGGGCGATGACGCTGCCTTGCAATCTGCTCCTGCTGGAAACTTAGTCGTCACCACCGATGTTTTAGTCGAATCCGTTCATTTCAGCGATCGCACCACTCCCCCTCACTCGGTCGGTTGGAGAGCCGCCGCCGCCAACCTCTCCGATCTAGCCGCAATGGGCGCATCCCCCATTAGTCTCGTTATTGCTTTGGGATTGCCAAACGATACTCCCATTGAATGGGTTGAAGACCTATATAAAGGAATCTCCAATTGCTGCCAGCCGTGGAACACCGGACTGGTGGGTGGAGACCTGAGCCGATCGCAACAGCGTTTCCTTTCCATCACTGCACTCGGAGACGTGCATCCCGAACGGGCCATTCGCCGCAATCGGGCACAACCGGGAGATGTATTGCTGGCCACGGGGCCTCACGGTAGCTCGCGAGCCGGTTTGGAACTGTTGCTGTACCCAGAATTGGGGGCTGCTTTGGATGCGGATGTGCGAGAGACAGCGATCGCTACCCATCAATATCCCAAGCCCCGACTGGATTTACTGCCCCACCTCCAAACAGCGTGGGAAATTGGCGGACGGATTGCCGGGATGGATACCAGCGACGGACTGGCGGACGCGGTTGTGCAAGTTTGCAACATGAGTGGTGTTGGGGCGCGGTTGGAGAAAGAGACGTTGCCGATCGCGCCGTGGTTGACCGAGTATTTTGGCGATCGCGCTGTGGAATGGACACTGTACGGAGGGGAAGATTTCGAGCTGCTGTTGACAATGCCTCCAGCAGCGGCAGAGTTCTTAATTGATTCTGTGGAGGGGGTAACGGCGATCGGAACCGTTACAGATGGCGAAGCGATTGTGGTGAAAGATGTCGGTACGTTAGATCGTTCCAGTGGGTTCCAGCACTTCCAAAGCGGCACTGAATAAGGCTTACGAACAAAGAGTCTCAGGAACAATTACAACCAATTCAGTACAAAGCAAAAATTATTGAATTGCGTTGTTGCAAACGTTCAAAACCCTTAACTTACAAAGCTTTAACTGCGATTGACGGCATCATTTTCGACCCTCGTAAATGGTAAGGGCGATATTGGAATGCGATTGCTAGCAAATCTCATGGGAGAACGGCGATCGCTCGACCCAGTCCCGACATAACAATCTCCGCCTATCTGGTATGTAACCCCGAGGCAAATCGATTTATGAAATTAGCCTATTGGATGTACGCTGGCCCCGCTCACATCGGCACCTTGCGGGTGGCTAGCTCCTTCAAAAACGTCCACAGCATCATGCATGCCCCCCTCGGTGACGACTATTTCAACGTCATGAGTTCCATGCTGGAGCGCAATCGGGACTTTACCCCGGTTACCGCCAGCGTTGTCGATCGCCACGTCTTGGCTCGCGGTTCCGGCGATAAAGTGATCAACAACATCACCCGCAAAGACACCGAAGAAACCCCCGACCTGATTGTCCTTACCCCAACTTGCACCTCCAGCATTTTGCAGGAAGACTTGGCTAACTTTGTGTCTCGCGCTCAGCTGGAGTGCAACGGGGACGTGTTGCTGGCAGACGTGAATCACTATCGGGTCAACGAGCTGCAAGCGGCCGATCGCACCCTGGCCCAAATCGTGCAGTTTTATATCGAGAAAGCCAAGAAGAACGACGACTTACCGGCTGGCAAAACCGAGCAACCTTCTTGCAATATCTTGGGCATTTCCAATCTGGCCTTCCACAACAACCATGACTTGACTGAGCTGCGCAAACTGCTGTCGGACTTAGGCATTACTGTCAATTTGGTGATTCCCGACTCGGCCTCCGTACACGACCTCAAGCAGCTAGGCAGAGCTTGGTTTAATATCGTGCCCTACCGCGAGCTGGGGCCGCTGGCGGCTGAATATCTGAAAGAAGAATTTGGCACTCCCTACGTAGACATCACGCCGCTGGGGGTGGTCGAGACCGCTCGATTTATCCGGGCCATCCAGTCCATCCTGAACGAGCAAGGGGTGGATGCGGATTTCGATGAATTTATTGAAGAGCAAACCCTGCACGTGTCTCAGGCGGCTTGGTTCTCGAAGTCCATCGACTGCCAGAACCTAACCGGGAAAAAGGCTGTCGTATTCGGAGACTCCACCCACGCGGCAGCCATGACCAAAGTGCTGGCGCGCGAGATGGGGATTCACGTGGTGTGGGCGGGCAGCTACTGCACCTATGACGAGGAATGGTTCCGGCGAGAGGTGGGGGAATATTGCGACGAGATTTTGATGACGGACAATCATGCCCAAATCGGAGACGCGATCGCCCGTGTAGAACCCGCCGCCATCTTTGGCACCCAAATGGAAAGGCATGTTGGCAAGCGGTTGAATATCCCTACCGGAGTAATTTCGGCCCCCATCCACGTGCAAAACTTCCCGGTGGGCTACCATCCATTCTTGGGCTACGAAGGGGCTAACCAGGTGGTGGACTTGGTGTACAACTCCTTCACGCTGGGAATGGAGGATCACCTGCTGGATATTTTTGGCGGTCACGACACCAAGGATGTCGTGACAAAATCTCTGACGACCGACACCGATCTGAGCTGGGATGAGGAGGCGACTTCAGAGCTGAAGCGGATTCCGGGGTTTGTGCGTGGGAAGGTGAAGCGTAATACCGAGAACTTTGCTCGCAAGCAGGGAGTTGAGACGATCACGTTGGAGGTGCTGTACGCGGCGAAGGAGGCTGTGGGGGCTTAGGATTGCGGCTTTTTAGGGAGCTGGAGGCGATCGCAAAATTTTTGCTTTGCTTTTTCAATTTATGGTTGATGCGGCAGGCGCGATCGCCTATGATTGGACAGCCAGAGCGGTGTAAGTGCTCTGCGACAGTTGAATATTGAAACCTTGGAGAGGTGGCTGAGTGGTTGAAAGCGGCTCCCTGCTAAGGAGTTATGGGGTGTAAGCTTCATCGAGGGTTCGAATCCCTCCCTCTCCGTTCAAAATAGCCTACCGTAGACCAACGGTTCTGATCCTCAATCCCGTATCCAAAGGGGCTTCTGAGCTCCACATGATTTTCTGGCATCTCACCTGAAGCCTCCTGAACTGGCCAATTCCCCCAATCATGTAGGCCACAATTTAGGCATGGACATTTCAGTAAGACACGCTCAAGCAAACGGTCGTCTACGGAGTGGCCGCGTAGGTGTCACTGTTGAGCAAAATGGCAATAAACTCAGATTCCGGACCACACACCCTCCAAAACAAGTTCCAAAAAGAAACAGCCATTTCAGCAGAGAATTACCACGGGTCTTCCTGCAAACCCAGCAGGTTTAAGAGAAGCTGAGAAAGAAGCCCGGACTGTGGGGGCTGCGCTGACGGCTGGTGAGTTTTCCTGGGACGGCTGTATATAAATGACGAAGCTAGGGCACACCTTAAATCACTGGGTTAGCATGCGGGCTGAGCCTTCTTTATTTTGATAGACCTAAATGATTTTCAACCTCAGATCAACCGAATAAGGATTCATGACATCGAATGTCGATGGATGGCTGCAAGAAAACTGTATGTGATTCGCCTGCAAAAACGCTCTCAGAGCTAATTTGTAAAGTCAATCGAAAGAGGGTGGAGAGGCAATCGCAGTCAGGTTTAAAGTGCCTCCATCGTGTGGAGTTAGACCGAAGGAGTCGTTTACCCAAAGTCGCAAATCCAAGCCGTCAAGCCTATCCAAGCGACTTGAGTGATGAGGAATGGGTGCTCATTAAATGGCAACGCAAAGGGATGTGGCAAGAAATACACGACAAGCTACGACATCAATTGAGAGAACAGTTAGGTCGTCATCCAGACTCTACTGTTGCTATCGCTGATTCTCAGTCAGTGAAGACCACAGAAAAAAGGGGGAGATCTACGGCTTTGACGGTGGCAAGAAAGTTAAGGGGCGTAAGCGCCATATCGTCGTTGATTCCCAAGGATTATTGATTGGGGTGCTGGTCACCGAAGCAAATGCTTCAGAGCGCATTGGGGCAGTCGTGGTGTTGGATAACGCCAAAGAGAAATTGCCGAGGTTGGAAGTGGTTTGGGTCGATCAAGGTTATTCGGGGACGCGGTTTGCCCAAGCAGTAAAACAGGTCTGTGGAGAGCAAGTCCGAGCGGAGGTCATTGAGAGCCAATCCAAGGGATTTGAGAATTTGCCCAAACGTTGGATCGTCGAGAGAATCTTTGGCTAGTTGAATCGCTTCCGTCGTCTCAGTAAGGATTTGGAGTTGTATACCAAGATGGGTGAAGCAATGATTTTTTGTCTCTCATTTGGCTGATGACTCGCAGGATGGCTGCTTAGGCTTCTCTTTATGAATCAGCTCTAAGGTGTGACTTAGCTGTTCCTTCTCTTCTCAAAGCGGGTCAAGAGTACCAACGCATCGACTGGCTAACTGCTTATCCGCTAGTAACCAAAGCCGTTCAGCGTGAGGTGATTCTGGCGCATAGGGTGAGACCAGATGAATAACATCCGAGACGACAACCTTCTGGCAGTTTTGCCATCCGGCGACGTCAAGGAACAGTAAGAATTTCTTGTCAGTTCCGGCCTCAACTTTCTTGGCAAAGACTTGAAAGAGTTGGTGGAAATAAGTGGCATTGACCCGAATCTGAATCAACCATCCAGTGTATTTTTTGGTGAAACGGATAAATCAATACAAATAGGTCCACCAGGACGATTACTCCCAGAAAAAAATGAGAAGCTATGTAATCAGGTTCTTGCCAGCATTTCTCATAAGAATAAGGGATAGATCACCCATAGCCTTTGTACTGTAGGCCCTTAAAACCTGCTGCAGAGGCTTTCCAAAAGCAACAGTCTGTATTTCTACAGAAATCTAATAGAAGCTTTGCTGGATAAGCGTTCTGAATAGAATCTCACTACCATGTCGAGAAATCCAGACTTGGTATCTACAATCAATACCCAAAGTTTATTTATACAAAATACTCACGCTTATACTACCATAAGACATTGAACAAAGAATAATCGACTAGAAATAAGTATATACAGAGGCTATGGAGTAAATCTTGAAACAAGCAAATCAAACATACATATTACTTGGCATTATCGTTCTTATAGCCTTGGGCATCAGAGTATGGGGGGTTAATTTTGGATTGCCAAACCTTTTCCACCCCGATGAGCCGAACAAGATAATCATGGCCCAAAACATGTTCAAAACGGGCGATCTGAATCCACATTATTTTAAAAAACCAACCCTATTTATCTATATCAATGCCCTAGCTTACATACCCTACTTTTTAATTGGGAAATTATTGGGTCTGCTTGATAAGCCAACAGATATTTTATCGCCAATCGTATTGGAGGGTGGAGTTGGATATTCACCAATGCCCTCTGTAGTATTAATGGGAAGGATGCTGACAGTCTTAATATCAACAGCTTCTATTATCGCGATCTTTTTTGTTGGGAAGCAAATTAGCGGCAGAAATGCTGTGGGGCTTCTCGCAGCAATAATGATGACCGCCTCTCCCATTAATGTAGAAAATAGCCGCTACATTACATCAAATGCTTTTTTGACATTCTTTGTGGTTGCTGTAACCTGGACTGCAGTCAGAATTTTTCAAACAGGAAAGACGAAATATTATATTTTTGCCGGCATAGCTACCGGATTAGCTATATCATCAAAGTATCCTGGGATTTTAGTAGGCATTATTCCCTTGGTTGCACACTTTTTACAGTCAAAGGGCAATAGGATTACTGACAATAGATTAAGACTTGCTGCAATATTTGTGGTTGTCGCTTTTTTCTCAACTACACCTTTTGCTTTGCTTGATCCCGTCACATTTCTGAAAGATACATTGGGCGAGTTTTTCCATTACTCTAGTGGACATCCAGGCATGGAAGGAAAAAGTCTAGAATTCTACGTAAATCTAATGTGGAAGAATGCAGGAATATTCTATATTCTCGCTGCTTTTGGGATCTTAACGGGGCTGTTAAGACGATCTAAAGAGATTTTTCTTCTATCAATTTATCCTGTCGTTTACTTCATTTTTATTTGTAGCTTTACTGTAAGGAACGATCGCACTTTTCTTCCAATGTCACCATTGATGTTTTTATTGGCTGCTTCTTTCATAACCTACCTTTTTGGCAATGCCAAGGCACTAAAATCAAATGCGGCACGTCAATTATCTATCTTTTTCATCACTGCTCTTTTAGTCACTAGCCTGATAACTCCAACGTCTCGAGTAATAGCAAAGGCTGACCGGCTGTTAAGAGTGGATAGCCGTGAGACTGCGAGAGTGTGGATTAGCGAAAATTTTTTGCCAGGGACTAATTTTGCTATCGAAAGATACTCTCCATTTATCGATCCAGAACTTTTCTCAGTGCATACGGAAGCTTATATAATTAATCGCGAACCAGAATGGTACGTTGAGAATCAATTTGACTATGTAGTTTTCAGTATTGGCGCTTATGGCCGTTATTTTAGAGATCGCGATAGGTACAGTATAGAAGCCGAAAAATATGATGTCCTCTTTGAACGATTTACACTGGTTAAAGAGTTTAAAGATGGTGGTTATACAATCCGCATTTATTCGCCAAGTTAGTCCCATCATCATAAACTAGTCCATTCCCCTGTGCCCCAATCAGAGGCAACGTAGTCGGGACTCAGAACAATAATGATGAAATCGGTTTCATCAAGTCCTTTCTGTAATTCCAGAGTCCAAGTGCTTCCTACTTCAATGGATTCCTTGTCAAAGAAAGCTTCCACACCATCGCGCTGCAAGCAATGGTTGAGTTCCCGCACAAAAAGTTAAGTCCTTGCGGTGATAGCTCAAAAAACTTTCGTCACCCCTAGTGCCCCACTATCCCCAGCAGAAACAGAGTTTTACCAACCAGCACCTAAAGGAGTCTCCATCCGCGAATCAATCGATCCGCTAGATTTACCCTGCAATCAAAATAACCGGTCAAACTGCCAAGTATCCCCACTATTTCAAAAAATATTCATCCCACCATTCGCTTTAGAAGCACGATGCTGTGTCTCTCCATGAAGTACACCACATTGTAATTTCAATTGCTCTACCATAGCGATCTGATCAGTCTTACAGCTGTCATGACACGGCTAACACTCGCCCCCGGCATCACTCTGACTAACTGGCAGTTCCAGCAACTCTGCTGCCAAAATCCCGAACAAATCATCGAAATTAGCTCCAAAGGAGTGTTGACCATCACTCCACCCTTGGGACTGGAAAAAGGCCATCGTGAAAGCCTACTCATTGCACAAGTAACGATGTGGGCGATGGAAGACGGCACCGGTCTAACCTTTAGTTCTCATACATTATTTCAACTGCCCAACGGTGCAAAATATATGCCCGATGTGGCGTGGGTACGCCGCAGTCGCCTGCAGACCCTCACTCCCGAGCAAAAAACGAGGCTTTGCCCCCATCGCCCCCGACTTCGTCATCGAACTGCGATCCCCATCCGACTCGCTTGTGCCCTTACAAGACAAAATGCTGGACTACATCGACGCAGGCGTTCGGCTGGCTTGGCTCATCGACCCAGTGCGGCGGGTGGTGGAAATTTATCGGTTGGATGGCGATCGGCAAATCCTGGACAATCCAGAGAGCATCAGTGGCGAGCCATTATTACCCGGATTTGAACTAAAGCTAAATCCGTTATTCTCAGAACTTTAAGTATTAGCTTTCTATGAAAAAAATTCTTAGTTGAAGTTTTGAGATCTAGCAAGTCAAAACTTTAGCCAGAAACTCATTGTGAAAATCTTTCAAAATATTTACTTAAAGACTCGCAGCAATCGCAAGAGGCAATCATATCTTGGGGTACTGTACAGATTGTAGGAGTTGGTACCGCTGATGCAGTTGAGACAAACCGTTGCCGCTGGCATTCTTGCGTTGTCCCTGCCGTTCATTCATATGGGTGTCAGTTATTCATCTGAACCCGTCCTGTCCGCAGACGAAAAGGTCCACCAAGGTTGGCAAGAGCTATTACAAACTGAGCCCGATCGCGAAGTTGAAGGCAAAGTCAGAATTATCGATGGCGGGCGACGACTCTCTCCCGTCTCGTTCTCAGCCGCCGTACACGAACTCGACAACGGCGATCTTATCCTTCGAGTAGATTATGCCGCTCGACAGTTCGATATCCATGTCGAAAATCTCAGACCCGACAGCATGACCTTTGCCCACGGCTTAGGCATCTACGATGACATTGTTGGCTACTATTTACCCGCCCGCCAAACCCTACAGTTTTGGGGACCCATTGAAGAGCGCGACGGTGAAATGGTGAGAACAGCACGCAACTTTCAGCTAGATCGCCCTCTCTTTTGATCGCGCCATCGCTTAAAGTCTCTGGCTTTCTATCAACAGAAGCAGCCAGATGTCACTCTCCTACGATGCTGTTTTTCCAAGCAACTCCACGAGCTGTTTGGAATCTGACACCCACCCAAAAATTGTCTGAGTGATGTCCACCGTCACCCGATGAAACTCGGGCACAAACGACGCGCAACAATCCTCCAACAGCAAACACTCATACCCCAGATCGTTCGCCGATCGCAGCGTCGTGTGTACGCAACACTCCGTTGTCACGCCCGCAAACATCAACTGCTGAATTCGCCGTTGCCGCAACATCAAATCCAAATCAGTCGCCACAAATGCCCCCTTCCCCGGCTTATCCAGCACAATCTCTCCCGGCAAAGGCTGCAACTCATCCACAAAATCGTGACTCTTCGACCCCCGCACCAATAACCGTCCCATCGCTCCTTCGCTACCAATGGGAGCTTTTTGGTTTTGGGAACGAGCTAACTTATGAGGCGGACAGTCACTTAAATCGGGGCGATGACCTTCGCGAGTATGGATAATCGTCACCGGTGTTTGTCGTAAAGCCGCCAACAAATTTTGCAGTGCTTGAATGGGTTTGCGCGTTTGGCTCACATCAAACCCCTTGAGATCGCCCCAACCACCGACCGTGCAAAAATCATTCTGCATATCGATAACCAACAGAGCCGTCCGCTCTAACGTCAGCGGGAACGGATAGGGTCGAGCCGGAACAACAATCTCAGTCATGGCATCCTTGCAGTCGTCAAGCGATCGGAAATCCGGTATGGAGAGTTCTATTTTTTGCCTAGCCAGTCAAAGCTTTGAGCTGTCTTTGCTCTCCAGACCTTACAGCGGATGGCTATATCCGTTAACTAACAGATATCTGAGGGGTTTTAGCTTCGGGTAAGTCATACTCCATTGCCCCCAAATGCGTTACTCGGCGGCAATGAAACTCCGAGCCAATCTCGCTCAGATAGCTCTCGGTATAAGGAGGAGCAACGATCGTGATTCCAGATGGAACGCTGTTGGCCTGAAAACCATTGGGAACGGCGATCGCCGCTAAATCCAGCAGGTTCACAAAATTGGTGTAGTACCCCAAGTTGAAGTTTGGCCCAACCGGATCGGCTTCAATCTCTGCCAACGTATAAGCAGTACCTGCCGTCGGAACCACGAAAATATCCAACGTATTCCAGAGCTGTTGCAATTGACGGTGAAGCTCAGCCAACCGGTAGCGATCGCGAAATGCTTGATGGGCTGAAATCTGCTTTGACTTGAGAATTATGTCGGTAGTGACTGGGGTAGCACTGTTTGGATGCGCTTCCAAAAACTCCCCAACCACCGCATATCGCTCCGCCGCCCAAGCCCCCTGAAACAAGAAATCATTCACCTCCAGAAACGGGCTGTAATCGATCTCGACGCACTCACCCCCCATATCGGTAAGAGTAGCGATCGCTTGCTCGAATAACTGCTCGGTGTCCGGATTTCCAAAGAACTTGTGCTGGTTGGCTTGAGGTACGCCAAAGCGAAACACTTGTCCGGGTTGGTAATGGTTCCAGCGATCGCCGGGTTTCTGCTCGGGCCGAGAATAAGGGTTGCTGGGGTCGTATCCCTTTGCGATGGTTGTGACTTCTAGGGCATCTTCTGCCGTCAGCGCGTACACCGAGACACAGTCAAGCGTGCGGCAGGCTGGCACCATGTGGGTCGTACTCAGCAAACCAATCGTGGGCTTTAATCCCACAACATTATTGAATCCGGCCGGAATTCGCCCCGACCCTCCCGTATCGGTCCCTAACCCGAACGACACCAGCCCGGTAGACACCGACACCGCCGTCCCCGAACTCGACCCACCTGTGATGTACTCCGCATTAAATGGATTCACCGGCACGGCATATCCGGTTCGGGTTCCCACCAAACCCGTGGCAAATTGGTCGAGATTGGTTTTACCGATATATATTGCCCCCGCTTCAATCAGGCGCTGAACGGCAGGGTTGGTGAAGCTTGCCAGGTAGCTGTAATCGGGGCAAGCACTGGTCGTCGGAACCCCTGCGATGTCGATGCAGTCTTTGACACTGAAGGGGATACCCCATAACGGAAGGCTCTGTTGTTCCAAGTCGCTGCAGCGTTCCAGATAGTCTGCACGAGCGATCGCTGCTTCTCGTTCAACAACCGATATCCAAACCCCATCATCTCCATTCAATTCAATTCGGTCGAGGATGGAGCGTACTAATTCGGTGGGAGAAATCTGGCCATCTCCATAGCGTGCTCTCAAGCGATCGAAGAGCAGGCAGCCAATGTCTTCGGACATAAGATTTATCCCAAACTAGGTGAAGAGAAATCGATTGTGATCGATGACTGACTTATGACATGCAGTCCAACAAGAAACAGGCCAAACGCCTGTTTAGAGAGGATTTCCATATGAAAATATGCGTAAAGGGCCAACAAATAGACCTAGCTTTCATGAGGAGAATTTCAATCAGAAACGAAACAATAGATATTCCATCTGATACTTCACTCTAGAAAAGCATAAAGCTAAACATCTCCACCAATAAAAATGCTTTATTGACCCATATAAAAGCTTCATTTATCCTTCGATTGTTTTGTGACTTAGATGACAAAACTGAATGGTTGCCGGGCTGTAAATCAGGTCATAGCTTCCTTGATTGCAGGATGGTGAAGATGACGATGCAGGTAACGAGAAGGCACGTATTGGGACTGTCCGGTTTAGCGGCAGGAGTACTGTTCTCGGCGCTCACTCCCGACATCAGCTTGGCAGACGAACCACTTCGAGTGGGATACCAAACCGGGGACATTAATAACGTCACCATGGTTGCCTTCCACGAAGGATATTTTGAAGCCGCTGGACTGGATGTTGAACTTGTACCCTATGCCTCTGGTGGCTCGATGGTACCGGCATTGGCGGCAGGCGAGGTAGATGTTACTTGGTTCTTCCCCTTCCCGTCCCTCTCCGCCTACGCTCGCGGTATCGACATTGAAGTGTTCCTGCTCGATCACTCTCCTAAAACCGCCGAACGCTTGATTGGCGATGCATCCACCGTTGAAGAGCTGGAAGGGCTAAGCATTGGCGTCACCTTCGGAACCTCCGGTCACCACTCGTTGTTGTCCGCCCTCTCCCAGAAAGAACTCACCCCAGAAGACGTCACGCTGGTGAATCTGGCTCCGGCAGATATGGCTCCGGCCTACTCCGCCGATCGCATTGATGCCGCCTGGACGTGGGAGCCCGCTGCCGGTGCCCTCAACGAATTGGGTGGTACTGACATCGAAACAGCAGACTCGGTCGGAGCCTTCGCCGTAGCACTGTGGGCTGTGCGCGGAGAGTTTGCGGAAGAGAATCCGGAAGCGATCCAACAATTCATTGCCGCCTGGGATGCCGCACAGCAAGATTATTTGGCCGATCCCGCTGCCGGACAGGTGTACGAGGCCGAGCGCCTGAATTTGTCTGCGGAAGAGTTTGGAGCAATGGTCGATCGCCAGGGCTCTGAAGTGTTACTGATTGAAGATCAGCTGTCGGATGACTGGTTAGGTGCCCCTGGTGCTGCCGAGTCCTCTGCCCTTTTCCAAGCTTACGAAGAGTACGCCGTGTTTTTAGAAGAGCAGGGCCGCATCGACAATGCCCCCGAGGATATTGCACCGCTGATTAATTCCTCCTACATTGCCGATTATCTGGAGTCGAAGTAAATCTCTAGTTTCCATTCAGGCTGACTCTAAGTGGGGCATTGTCTTTGTAGACATTCCTGCGGTCAGCCTGAGGTGATTTTGCCATTTAGGCTGATTTGATACAGACGCGCTCTTCGCACCGTCGTATGCTGCCGGCCCAGGAGGGAACTTTAGCCCCCGCCTTGAACCCCCTTGCGTTTGTAGTCAGAAAATTCTAGAGAGTAATTCCAATGCCAGATGGCTCCAGCAATCGCTCTCCTGTAGAGCAATCCTTCAGTTCATTGCTCGATCGCTCGATCGTGGGGGGCGAGCACAGTCCCGGCACCATTCAGCTGTCAAATGTGTCGTTCGGCTATCAATCTGACAAGTTGATCCTGTCCGAAATCGATCTGTCGATCCGCAAAGGGGAATTTTTGACGCTGTTGGGGCCATCTGGCTGCGGTAAGTCCACTATTCTCAATTTGATTGCGGGATTTATTCATCCGGTTTCGGGGACATTGGAGCATAACGGCCAGCCGGTGGAAGGGCCCGATGCCAGCCGAGGGGTCGTGTTTCAGGGCAATGCATTGTTTGACTGGATGACGGTCGAACAGAATGTAGCCTTCGGATTTCGATTTCAGCGGATTGGGGCGAAGGAGAAGCGAGAACGGGTGGCCTCCATCATTGAGCTTGTGGGGTTGGCCGGGAGCGAATCAAAATATCCGTATCAGCTTTCGGGGGGAATGCGTCAGCGGGTGGCAGTGGCGCGCTCGATGGTCATCCAGCCAGAAATCTTGTTGATGGACGAACCGTTTGCAGCCGTTGATGTGCAAACCCGCGAGGGACTGCAGGAAGAATTGCTGAAACTGCAGGAACGAATTGGCGGCACGGTACTGTTCGTCACCCACAGCATTGAAGAAGCAGTGTTTTTAAGCGATCGCGTAGTCGTGATGAGCGATCGGTTGGGGAAAATCGAGCGGGAATTTGATATTCATCTACCGTCACCACGTCACTCAAAACTCAACCGAGTCTCAGACGAATTTAGTTTGTATCGCAAGCAAATCTACTTGACGATGACCGGCACTTGAGGAAGCTCATCTGAAGATAGCCGGCAATCAATAGATTCCCAACCCTTCCAACAGCCCCAACAGCTTCCGTTTGACCGAACCACATTCCGTTGTCTTGCTAGAGGATGTCTCCGTTGACTGCCATCAGACCCCAATCGTCATCGAGAGTAAAACGACTGCGGATTGACGAGCGCGCCCTCACCGTGGCGATCGCGACGGTTTTGCCCGTTGCAATTCTGATTCTGTGGGAAATCACCACACAGATGGGGTGGATTAAAGAGCTATTCTTGCCCAGCCTATCCGGCATCGTGAACGAATTTTTCGTCATTGTCTCTAGGGGATATGCCGGTCACCCATTAGCCAAACATGTTGGCATGAGCCTGTTTCGCGTGTTCACAGCCTTTTTCTTGGGCTCGTTCATCGGGACAGCGCTTGGCTTGTTGATGGGCCATTACAAATACGTCAAAGCCGCGTTTTATCTCATTACCGAGCTACTCAGACCCATCCCACCATTAGCATTCATCACATTATTTATTGTGTGGTTTGGGATTGGTGAAGTCTCAAAAGTCATGATCATCTTGTATGCCGGGACGTTGATCGTGATGATCAATACGATCGCCGGAGTACAAGCCTGCCCGAAAGAAAAGATATTGGCAGCGAAAACGCTGGGGGCCAATGATTTCAACGTATTTTGGCTGGTGATTTTACCGGCGGCATTGCCCTACATCTTTACGGGCATGCGGGTGGCGCTGTCGGTAGACTTTGGGATTTTGGTGGCCTCGGAACTGCTGGCTGGAGATGTGGGAATTGGCTTCATCATTCAAGATGCCAGCACGTTTTTCAATGTAAAAGCATTATTCGTCGGCATCTTCATGATTGGCTTTTTCGGCGTCACGTTCGACTTTATCTTGCGCACGATTTCCCGGCGGATTGTGCATTGGGAGGGTAAATAGCCCAGACAACGGCATCAGCTTATTCGTTTATCCATTGAGTGAATTTAGGAGACTGACATGGTAGGCACCCTCAATCAATCCGATCTGGAACAGCGGGTATTGGATGCGATCGATCGCGAAAGTTGTTTGGATCTGATTTCGACCATGGTGCCGATTGGTCAGCCCGTTTGCTCCAGCTCCATCGACCCGGAATACCCACCCGCTTGCGAAGAAGATATTTCCAACTTCATTGCCGGATATCTCAAGTCGATTGGCTTCTCGGTTCAGCAAGTCTCGAAGATGGAAGGCCGCCCCAACGTGGTGGCTAACTGGGATGATGGCCGCCCCGGCCCGACGGTGATTTTGAACGACCACATGGATACCTATCCGGCGGGCGATCCCAACGAATGGGTGCACAGCGGCCGCAATCCCTACAACCCCACCCTGAAGGACGATCGCTATCTCTACAGTCGAGGCACCTCCGACACTCGCGGGAACTTAGCCTGCCACCTGTTGGCTCTGAAAGCCTTAAAGGATGCGGGGGTGAACATCAGCGGCAAAATCACCTGTGCCTACTGCGTGGACGAAGAACGTCACGGCGGGGCAGGGGCCAAGTTTTTGTTAGAAGAATGGGGCTTAAAAGGAGACTACGAAATTACCGTCGAGCCCACCTCTTGGACAAACAGTCCCGACGACTGGGGAATTGGCATTGCGGTAGCTCACTCGGGCTGCTGTGTGTTGGATATCGAAACTCGTGGCGTGCGATCGCACATCTGGCGACCGGATGAGGGCACTAACCCCATATTGCACATGGCCACCTTGCTGGAGACTCTGCGCACCACCACGTTTACCCACGAAGCCCCCAAGATTTACGGACCCACCCAGCCCAGCATTTGTCCGGTGCGGATGGAAGCCGGGAAGATTGGCGAAGGCCAGTTTACCCCCCCTTGGTGTCGGGCTCGGGTGTGGGTTGTCGGTGTCGTACCGGGGATGACGGCGGAGTCGATTATTGCGGATATTGAGGCTGTCATTAGCACGTTGAAAGCAGCCGACCCAGCAGTGGATGCGACGGTGACGCAGGTGGCTGGCGAGACATTTGTACCTGCGTCGGTGGAGGTGCCGGATGATTCCCCCCACGTGACGGCGATTTCGAAGGCGTACCAGCAGGTGGTGGGCAAAGACCCGGTGTTGTATCGCAAGAATGCCTACTGCGACACCCTACGTTTCTCTCAGAACGGGATTCCATCCATTACGTTTGGGCCGGGGGAGGATGGCTGGCCACCGGTGAACGAATACATCGACATGGATAAGGTGGTGGTCGCCACCAAAATCTATGCGTTGGCCCTATTGGATTTGATGAACGCTGAAGAGAGCTAACGCAACCGCAAACTGTGAGAGTGCAAGGGTACGATTTCATGCCGCAGCCTGCCCCTCTATCCACAACCATTGGTCAACAAGCAGCCCACATTACGGTGCGCTCGTTGACTAAAACCTTTGCAGGACGCGATCTCTACCGCGACTTCAATCTCGATATCCTCAAAGGAAAAGTCACCTGCATTTTTGGGCCGAATGGGTGCGGCAAATCAACCCTCCTCAATACCATCTCCGGGCTGATTCCCTACGATTCCGGATCGATTTCATTTGAAGGCAAAACCCTCGATCGCGTCACGATTGGCTACGTCTTTCAAAACTACCGAGATGCGTTGTTTCCGTGGCTGAAGGCGATCGACAATATCGAATACCCGCTCAAGGTGATGGGGGTTTCGAAATCCGAGCGCGATCGCCGCGTTCGCACTCTCGTCGAGTCCTTCAACATTCAAATCGATCTGAATCGCTATCCTTACCAACTATCGGGGGGGCAGCAACAACTGATTTCCATTTTGCGCGCGCTGATTACCGAGCCGGATGTGCTCTTTTTAGACGAGCCGTTCTCTGCGCTGGACTTTGAAACCACGCTATTTATTCGGGATAAGTTGCAAGAAATCTTCCAATCATCGGGAATCACGATGGTGATGGTATCTCACGATTTGGAGGAAGCGGTGTTCATGGCCGATCGCATTCTCTTACTAACGAAATCTCCCACCCAAATTGCTGAAGAAGTCGACTTTTTCTCTCCCAGACCGCGCACCCCAGACACCCTAGCTAGCGCCGATTTTATTTCCACCAAAGCCCACTGCCTTCAAGTATTCCAAGCCGAAGTTCGGCGATAACGCCTGTAAGGACTTGCTGCCATGGCCATCCGCCCCCGTCAAGCCAGACAAAAGCTATTTTCGGTATTGCTGTTTAATGCCGGAACGATTGGGGTGCTCGCCATCTGGTGGATTGCCTCGCAGTTCGAGCTGATCAATCCGACGCTATTCCCCAACCCGTTTGCCACTCTGGCGACGCTAGTTCGCAGTCTGTTTGGAGGGGATTTAATTCAGGATTTTGGCTTCACGCTGTATCGCACTCTGTATGCATTCGCGATCGCGTCTGTCATTGCTATTCCGTTGGGGGTGATTATCGGTGCCAATCGCAAGGTCTATCAATCGTTTGAGTTTCTGATTGACTTTTTCCGCTCCACACCAGCCACAGCTATGTTTCCGCTGTTCTTGGTGGTATTTGGCATAGATGATTTTTCAAAGATTGCTGTTGCTGCGTTCGCTGGCTCCTTAGTGATCTTTTTCAACGTTGCCTACGGGGTGATGAATGCCAAAAAGACTCGCGTACTGGCCGCCAAAATCATGGGGGCTCCCCGCTGGCGCATTTTCTTGGACGTGATGTTTTTTGAAACGCTGCCGCAAACCTTTATTGGCTTGCGAACGGCGGTGTCTCTGACGCTGGTGGTGATTATTGTGGCCGAGATGTTTGTGGGGTCGACCAACGGCATGGGGCACCGCATCATCGACGCCCAAATCATTTACGACATGGAACAAATGTACGCCTCAATTATTGCCACCGGGCTGATGGGCTACGGCCTCAATTTGATCTTTTTGTCTCTAGAAAAACGATTTGTCCACTGGATGTAATTCACTTCCAGTTTTACTAACCGCAAGTTTTCACTCACCGTAAGTTTTCACTCACCGCTATCTAGCAAACCATTGACTTCTCGGGAATCTAATCATGTCTAACGATCGCTCGTCTTCCTCTTTCAGTCGCCGTCGATTCATTCAAATGGGGGCCGCCGGTACTGCCGGTTTAGCTGGGGCCTATGCTGGCTGGTCAAAAGCAGCAGCAAACCCGCTATGGCTGCCCAATCGCAAACGTCGTCGCCTCTTGCAAGATGACAAGATGGACAAAGTGGTGGCCTCTTGGTTGCCGATTATGCAAACCACGGCCTATTACGTTGCTTTAGAAGAAGGGCTGTTTGAAGAGGCTGGCATCGAGATCGAGTCGGTTAAGTTTGAAAACCCCAACCAAATTATTGACTCGTTGATTTCCGGCCGGGCAGACTTTGGCCCTCCAGGGGCTGCGGCTGGCATCGCCGTTTTGGCTGAAACCCGCGATCGCGGCTCTCTCAAGGTGTTTGGTCTTCAGGGGGGAGGCATTGAAGCCGATCGCACCAACGATGTATTGCTGGTTCCCAATGACTCGCCCGTTACGTCCTTTGAGGATCTGCAAGGTAAAACCATCGGCACGGTTCCGGGGATTCAATGGCGCACCATTACCCGTCACCTCGTGCGTCAAAACGGTTTGGACCCAGACTCCGATGTGCGCGTGACGGAACTGGCGGTGGGCTTGCAACTACCGTCTGTGATTGCAGGCAGCGTGGACGCCACCCTGTCGTTAGAGCCTGTGGGCTCGATCGCCGATGCTACCGGTCAGGCCACCCGCGCCATGATTAACCCTTGCTCGATGTTTATTTCCGACCCGTTCTATTCGGGGGCGTCGGTGTTGTCTAGCAAGTTTATTGAAGAGCGTCCGGAAGTGGCTAAGCGGGTGGTGGAAGTGATTGACGAAGCCACGAAATTGGCGAACTCTGATTTTGATAAGTACCGACCGGTGCTGGCTCAGTACACGGCACTGGAGGAGGAGCAGGCTAGTTACGTTGCCCAGCCTCGCTTGCGCGGTTTTGCCGATCTGGACGATCGCGATCTCGATTCCTATCAAAAGTTCGTGGATGTCTTCTTCAACGAGGGAGTCTTGCAAGAACAACGGGATATCAGCGAGATTCTGCTGGATGGCTCCACCATTGGTCTGTAATTCCTGAAAGCAGTTCAAGCTTCTTAGGCGAAGGGAGGAGAGTTTTCCTGACCCAATCAGTAGTTATTTCTCTCCTCTCTATCCCGGCAATCATTTCCCGCTTCCGTTGACCGATCGGAGACTCCTTCCATGCCAAATTCCAAATTTCGTGCGGCTGTTGTGCAGACGTTGGCAGCATTGGGAGACATCGATCGCAATATCGAGCTGTTGCGCCATTACACACACGAAGCGGTGCGGCAGGGGGCGGAATTGGTGGTGTTTCCGGAATGCATGAATACCGGATATTTGTTCGACTCGGCGGAGCATTGTCGCGAGCTGGCGGAGCCGTTGGATGGGCCGTTTATCTCGGCGATGGCGGATCTCTGTCGTCAGTACGGTATTCATATGGCCAGTGGGGTGACGGAGCTGGATGCTGCCAGTGGCAAGATTTATAACAGCGGCGTGTTGTTGGATGACGGTGGCAATATTGCCATCCACTATCAAAAGCAATTTCTGGCCACCCACGACCAAAACTGGTTTGAATGTGGAACGAAGGGCTGTCCGGTTGCCGATACGGCCCTAGGGCGATTGGGGCTGTTGATTTGCTTTGATGGTCGCATTCCGGAGATTGCTCGCTGTCTGGCCTTACAAGGGGCGGATGCGCTGGTGGATATGGCGAATTTTTTCGCTCTCGACCAGGCGGATCTGTGGGGGCCGGCTAGGGCCTACGAGAATGGGGTGTGGCTGATTGCGGCGACGAAATCGGGTATCGAGCGCAGCATTTACTATCCAGGGGGCAGCACGATTGTCGATCCGAACGGTCGGGTGATTCAGCGCATTCCGGATGACACTCATGGGGTGGCGACTGCCGATATCGATTTGGAGATGACAGGGAAAAAGCGGTGGTGTACCAGCGGTCATAAGTTTAAGGATCGCCGTCCCGATACATACCAAATTCTCACCAAGCCGTTTGCGGATACTCCGGTGGCCGAGTTATTGAAAGAGGCGATCGTGCCGGAGCAAGCTACCACTAAAGTTGCTCCCGTACAGTCTCACTCCACTTCAGAACCCGAAAGTTGGAATGAAACGCTGGCGATGGTGAGTCACGCGGCAAAGCTGGGAATTAAGCTGATTGCATTGCCCGAACATTGCACGTTTTCAACTTGGTTGCCCGACGAACAACTAGCGGCAAGTCAGGCGGAAAAGGCGGAGCAGTACATCAAACCGATGTCGAAGATTGCGAGTCAGTATGGTTGCGCGATCGTTCTGCCGCTGGTGCAACGGGTAGATGGGAAATTGATGTCTACGGCTGTATTGATCGGTCCTGATGGGGAAAGGTTGGGACAGTACGAACAGGTGCATCTCAATCCGGAAGCGAACAACTGGGCTGAGGCTGGGGATGAGTTGAAGGTATTTGAGACGAGCTTTGGTCGAGTGGGAGTTTTATTGGGATACGACGGGATGTTTCCCGAGGCGGCTAGGGTGCTGGCGCTGAAGGGGGCGGAAATTATTGTGTGGTGCTGTGCTTGGCGCGATCGCCTTGAGCGGGAACTGCTGACTGTATCCAAGGCTGAAGATAATCGAGTCTTTGTGGCCTGTGCCAATCGTACCGATTGTCCCTATCCGGGAGGGTCGTTTGTGGTTGCGCCGAGTGGTTTGCCCCATTGGGATGTGAATGTTTGCGAGCCCCGCAATATGGCGTTTGGAGCTGTTATGCCCATGTATGCCAACCTGGCTTTGGCTCGTCAAAAGCGGCTAATTCCCAAGGTTGATGTCATTCGAAATCGGCTGGTGGATACGTATCAAACTCTTGTTGGTACGATGTAGTCTGCATTGTATCGAGTTGGATGTTAGGGAGATCACTCCAGGCAAGATGATTCAGTTTGTGGGAGCTACAAGAGCCTAATATCTCTTGCAATCTACCTAGAAAACCATGTTGACCAAGACGAATCTCCTCATCTACTTTACCCGAATTAAATCTTAAGATTTAAGAAATCTCAATATGTCTAGCCTAGGATGTTGGCTGGCTATTGAACTTAGTTTTACCGTCCTAATTTACGGCTCACCTTCCAATTTGGAGAAAGGGATTAAGAAGCCTCAACCTTAATATTTTCATTGTTCTGTGAATGAATTATTTCACTCAGGCGACTCTCTTGAATTGGTGTTGATCGGTAAAGAATTGTGAGCCATCCAAGAAAAGTAGCAAAACGCTGTTGATTAGAGTGCTAAGAATTTAGCTTGGTAAACTATTGGATTTGCAGATGACGCAAAACGCTTACAAACATTACCTCTCGGCTTGGCGGTAAATTGAATCTGAGACACATGATTATTTGTTTGATGGGACATTGCGAGATATCTGTGTATTGATCTATATGTCAGCAGAGACTGGAGGGAGGATAGATTCGTGGGGAAATCTACCCAATAGACGCATTCTTGTTTCTTTGGCAACCCTTTGCCGCAAATTTAGCAATCAAGATTCCTGTAATTTTGGAAGGAACAAAAATAATCTTTGCCGATATGCTATGAAATATGGCCACGAGCAAATGCTCAATGTTGTTAAAGAAATTGATCGTAGGTACAAATCAGCAAAATCTGCTGAAAATATGGGGTATGGTGGCATTTCGTTTTTTCCGCCTAATAATTCTGAGACAGTAGCTGTGAGCAATATCCCTGCCATAGAGCGCCTGTACAATGCAGAAGTTTTTCATGTTCACAACGATACATTGCTGGCAGAAAAAAATGCCGTTGAGGGAGTTATTGGTTTAAGCCAAATTGAGACGGCAACCTGTTATCAGGTTTTACTTGTTGAGTTAAGCGCAATCTCTGTGATGGGAGAACTCATCAATAGGATTGTCAAAGATGAAAGAATCCCTGATAATCTCCCATTGCCAGACCTTGCAGGACAGTTACACAGGATGCTGATACCTCGGCATCAGATTGTGATATACACCCCATTCCCTGTTTCCTGGAAAGACGAAATGCCAGACAGGGATGCCACTATAGAAGAGATCGCAGCATTCGTTGAAAAAAGAAATAAGCAAATGTTTGCTGGCAATGTCAACGCTACCGAAAGAACTTGAACATTTAGATAGTTGGTTCAGAGGACAAGAAAAAGTGTTTTTCTCAAAGAGAAATATAGCAGTTACATTCGCAACGAATAGTAGCCTGCAAGAACTTAGCTTTCTCATTATTTTTCTTGTATGCCCGATTGGCATTAAGCAACTGAGTGGATATTAACGATGCCGCTATAAAATTCAATCTGTGGCGATATTAATATCGCTTACTTGAAGATTTCTTGAGATCAATTGTTTGACTGACCTAATTGTTCGCAACATTGATGAGGCGATCGTAAAAGCCCTGAAATTACGGGCTAGCCGCCACGGGGTTAGCGCCGAAGCCGAACATCGCAAAATCCTCGAACAGGTTTTGTTGCACCCACCCCAAAAATCATTTGCCGAAGCGCTTCGCCTTATTCCCAACGTTGGCAACGACACCGACTTTGAGCACGTTCAAGATGACCCTGACCCCGACGTATTTGCTTGATACCAACATCATCAGCGAGCTGCGCAAACAGAATAAAGCCAACCCAGGCGTGCAGCAATTTTTTGAGCAGGCGATCGCTCAATCCGCCAAACTTTACCTCAGTGCCATCACCATTGGTGAACTCCCGTGGGGAATTGCCCTTCTGCTGATTTATCAAAAGAAATAGCAAGAGGATTTTCCATAGCTGATTGCAGAAAGATATGGAATTCGACTAATGCTTGTGAAATAGCGCTGAGGGCTTGCTTTCATGCTCTTGCGATTGTTTCGCTAAGGTTTGGGCTGCAACCTTTTTCGTCAGCGGTTTCCACCATAGATACCCTTGCCCAAGTTCACAGCCTAATTCCTCGCTCGTTTGGCGTTGTGATTCTGTTTCAACCTCTTCTGAAATCAGCCCCAAACTAAGCCGCTTAGCCAAAGAAATAATCGTGGTGATAATTTCCATACTTTGGGAGTTATGTTGTGCTTCCTGAACAAACGAGCGATCGATCTTTAAACCCGCGATCGGCAAACGGTGTAAATAGCTGAGAGAAGAGTGCCCCGTCCCAAAATCATCCAACCAGACCTCAACCCCCTACCTAGCAAGCGTCTGCAAAACACGCGCTGTTGCTTCGGGATCTTTCATGAGAATGCTTTCCGTCTTTAAATCCAAGTGGGGGGATTGCATTTCCCACTCATCAAAATGAATTTGGCCACATCTCTCTACTCTTCATCCAAATCGCTAACCTTAATAGTCGATCTGTTTTTTGCTGCGAGAGTTACCCAAAATGCGCCGGATTTGAACCATGCTTGCAGATGGAGTGAATGCGACTTAGCCTCTACACGAACTGCCATTTGAGCCCAGAGAATTTCCACTTGTTGGTAGAGATACTATATAGTTATCAAATGGATGCTTGTATGGTTGCTTCTCAGATGACTGTTGTTGATTCAGATGTACTTTCACAAGTTGCCAATTACTTCAAGCTGCTTTCTGAAGTCAGTCGACTTCAGGTTTTAAATTGCTTGAGAGGTGGGCCTATGAGTGTAAACGAACTTGTGGAAGCAACCGGTCTTGGGCAAGCAAATATCTCCAAGCACCTCAAGTTATTAACCGAAGCAGGAATCCTTGAGAGAGAGCCAAAGGGTGTAAGCGCCTACTATTCCATTGCCGACCCGACCATCTTCGAGTTGTGCGAGCTGGTTTGCGATCGCATTAGCGAGCGGTTGATTAAACAGGCTGAATCGTTCAAACAGTTCAAAGCATTTGCTCCTTCCCCAAAAACTTCTCGTAGGAAATCACAATAGGCTCTTCGAGAGGGGTAAAGCGTCCGCTAAAGCTTAAAACTCTGGATTGGACAGGCTGTGAATAAAGATTGCTTCAAGCCAAAAAAAGCGCTCCGCAGAGCGCTACCTTGAGGGACATCTACAGAATTCAGCCGGAGATGGTGGGGGCACAGAGCGCAATTGGCAGGTATTCACCAGCGGCTAAATCGAGCGGAAAATTGTGAGAGTTGCGTTCGTGCATGACTTCGATGCCCAAATTGGCTCGGTTAAGCACATCGGCCCAGGTCGCTACACTGCGCCCACCCGCATCCACAATGGATTGATTGAAATTAAACCCATTCAAGTTGAATGCCATCGTACTCAGACCCACGGCTGCAAACCAGATTCCGACAACCGGCCATGCGGCAAGGAAAAAGTGCAGAGAGCGACTGTTGTTGAAACTGGCGTATTGGAAAATCAAGCGCCCAAAATACCCGTGGGCCGCCACAATATTGTAAGCCTTCTTGTATTGAAATATGGCTATATAGTTGTCGGAATCATCTCCCCCATATATTGTGAATCTGTCTCTTACGTTGAGGTCCTTACCTGCTGGCTCCAGTCCGGTGTAGCGCAGTTCTAGTGCTTTCGCAGAACTGAGGCACTAGTCAAGAGCATTCGATAGAGTTTGGTAGGGAACTTTGGGGATGGGAATGAATGTAGAAGAAATCTTGCGCCGGTATGAGGAAGGCGATCGCGATTTTATCCGGGCAGTCTTGCAGGAATCGGAGATTTTGCATGTCAACCTGGCCGGAGCGAACTTTCAGCAGGCGGATTTTCGACAAGCTCGGTTGGGTCAAAGTGATTTTAGCCAAGCAAACTTGCACCAGGCCGATTTGAGCGAGGCGCTGTTGTGGGGAACCGATCTCAGGCAGGCCAATTTGTCGGAAGCTCGATTGCGGGAATCCGATCTGAGTGGTGCCAAGTTAATGGGCTGTAATTTGACTGAAGCCTATTTACTCAAGGCCATTTTGAGCGGAATTAATGGAACTGGCGCAAATTTTACAGGGGCATTGTTAATCGATGCTGACCTACAGTCTTCCTCAGACCGCAGAACCGATCTGGGCCATGCAAATTTCAGTCGGGCCGACTTAAGTCATACCCAGATGGGAGGTGCCCTGCTGTTCAATGCAAATTTGTCAGAAGCCCGTTTGTGCCATGCGAACTTCTCCGGCACGCTGCAATCGGGATTCGCCGCTGCAGATCTCACCCAAGCTAATTTGCAGGGGGCCGATCTCAGTTATGCAAATTTGAAAGGAGCAACGTTGAAAGAGGCCAACCTTGAAGGGGCCGACCTCACGGGAACGAATTTCACGGATGCCGATCTGACTGGGGCTCGGATGCCCGGCGGTTCGGTACCGCAGTGACCCTTGGCCAGCGTTGACTAAGCAACGGTGCCGCGCAGCGCTTCGCAATCAATTGGAGCGATGGCGTACAACCGCAATAGCTGCCACAGGGTAGAAGCCAT
>JBFRWD010000092.1:0-52954 GCA_051439425.1 Synechococcus sp. | reverse complement strand
GCTCGAACACGAAATCGTCCCGGAATTTTACAATCGCGGCAGCGATGGGTTACCCCGCCAGTGGATTCAGCGCATGAAGCAGGCGATTCGCCTGAATGCGCCACAATTCAGCACCCAGCGCATGGTGCAGGAGTACGCCAAAACAGAATACTTCCCTATCAGTGGGTACTACGATCGCATGCGAGCCGATCGGGGGGCTCCTGCCCAACGACTGGTGGATTGGCAGGATCGGTTGCTACTGCACTGGTATCACATCGAAATCGAACGAGTGGATGTAGAACCCATTAGCTCGCTCCCCGCGCCCCCCGATTCGGAGCAGGTGCCTCAGTCTCGGAACGGAATCACGGCAGGCTCTTCCTCAGGGGCCGTTCCGGTGTTGGCGATCGGCGATCCGGTAGAAGTCACAGCCCGCCTTCATCTAGGACAGCTATTGGCCAGCGACATTCAAGTGGAGGTCTATCGCGGTCCGGTTGACGAGACCGGAACGTTGACAGACGGCGTGGCCGAGCCATTGGCCTTTATCGAGATGGAAGGGGCGCGGGCAATTTTTCGAGGCAAGGTCCATTACGATCGCAGCGGATTGCAGGGGCTAGCGATTCGCATTCTGCCCCATCATCCTGACCTACACGACCCCTTAGAGATGCGACTCATTCGATGGGCTTGAACCCGTTACCTCGGGGCAATGATTCAATCGAGGGGGTCGACGAGGGAGTGGGGATGGAGAACTATTGCAAGCCGTCTTGCGCCAAGGCATATAGCGGTCTGCAATCCGCTATGGAGGGTTTCATGGCTTACTGTCCGTGCCAATCAAAGCGTTGAGCGGTTTCTGCACTCCAGACCTTACAGCAGATTGCTATAGTTCCACCAACAATAACTTGAGTTGACCGGAGGACGGCACTGTTGAAATGCGATGTGGCGGTAATTGGATGTGGTGTGGTGGGGGCAGCCATTGCCTACGAGCTATCGCAACAGTCGCGATCGGTGATTGCGGTGGATGCGGGGGCTCCCTGCGGGCAGGCCTCTGGAGCCGCCTTGGGGGTGCTCATGGCCATCAGCACGCAAAAAGCCGCCGGCCCGGTTGTCGATCTGCGTTTGGCCAGTCTGGCCCGATTCAACGATTTAGTCACCAATTTAGAAGACCAATTGGGATATTCACTGCCAGTTAATCGTCAGGGACTATTGCGTTTGATCCCGGAAGGAGACTGGGGACAGTGGGAAGAGGCGATCGCCGCTCGACAGGCTGCTAGCCATGTCCTTACAAAGCTTGACCGAGGGGATATTGCCGATTTACAGCCCGAGCTGGAGTGGAGTGCCGCTGGATTGCATTCTCCTGGAGATCGCCAGATCGATCCTCGCGCCTTTGTCCAAGCTCTCGTGCGAGCCGCCAAGCAAAACGGTGCCCAGTTTTTGTTTAACGAGCCCGTTACGCGGCTGAAGGCCGAGCGAGGCCGGATTAATGCCCTGTACACCCCCAATCAAACGGTGTCAGCGCAACATTTTGTGATTGCTGCTGGGTTGGGTAGCGCTGGGTTTAGCGACCAACTGGGATTGGATATTAAAGTGGCCCCGGTAAAAGGCCAGGCCATCCGCATCCGACCAGCTTCGCCACTGCCTTACGGCCCGCCAATTACAGATGGAGAGATTAATATCGTTCCGCTGGCAGATGGCACCTACTGGATTGGAGCCACAGTTGAGTTTCAGCCCACGATTCCCACTCCCACGCTGGGGGGAATGCAGCAGTTGATGACGCAGGCGACGACTCTGCTTCCAGTGCTCAAAGATGCAGAACTTGTCTCGAATTGGGCGGGAATGAGGCCGAGGCCGCTAGGACAGCGGGCGCCGATTTTGGGGCGATCGCCCATGCATCAAAATGTGATTGTAGCCACCGGTCATTACCGTAATGGGGTTTTGCTGGCTCCGATTACCGCCGCCGTTGTCAAAGACTTACTGATGGCCGGCCAAACCCAAGCGTGTGACTTGTCGGCTTTCACCCCGCGCACGTCGGCGGCTTGATTCTTTGTTTTTTTCAGGCTTGTTTACGCAGGGGTTGTCAACAATGAAGAGGTTGCAGCCAGCCTGAGTTCGTTCTCTATCGCGATCGGCAATCCGCGATGGAGACTTCCCTGACCACTTGCTCTCGACAATCAAGTCTTTTCGCGGTCTCAAACCTCCAGACTTTACAACGGATTGCTATATCCGGCTGGCGATTAGAGGACACCCGGGACAATAGTTATGCAGCCAACCTGAAGATGAGTACTCGCCTACACATAGGGATTCGGACTCGTCTGTTCGCCGGGGGAGAACGGAGCTTCTTGCGTTAGGCTATGGGTAATTTGAATTTTTGTAATGGCGATCGCAGGGCATGAAACGCATCATTTTGATGACCGGTAAGGGTGGGGTGGGTAAAACCTCGATGGCAGCAGCATCTGGTTTGCGCTGCGCTGAACTGGGTTACAAAACGTTGGTGCTGAGTACCGATCCTGCGCACTCTCTGGCAGACAGCTTCGAAACTCCGTTAGGGCACGTCCCTAAAGAAGTGCGTCCCAATTTGTGGGGGGCAGAATTGGATGCCCTGATCGAACTAGAGCAAAACTGGGGGGCGGTTAAGAGCTATATCACCGAGGTGTTGCAGGCTCGTGGGTTGGATGGAGTCCAGGCAGAAGAGTTAGCCGTGCTGCCCGGTATGGACGAGATTTTCTCGTTGGTACGCGTCAACCGTCACTACGATGAAAATGAATTTGACGTGCTGATTATCGACTCTGCCCCCACGGGAACCGCGTTGCGATTGCTCAGCCTGCCGGATGTCTCCGGTTGGTACATGCGTAAGTTCTACAAACCCTTGCAGGGAATGGCTGCGGCCCTCAGGCCAGTGTTTGCCCCGATCGTCAAGCAGCTATCCGGCATCCCCTTGCCCACAAATGAGGTCATGGATGCCCCCTACGAGTTTTACGAGAAAATCGAACGACTGGAAACCATCCTGACGGACAACACCATCACCACCGTGCGGTTGGTGACCAACCCCGAAAAGATGGTGCTGAAAGAATCACTGCGGGCTCACGCGTATCTCAGCCTCTACAACGTGGCCACCGATATGGTGATTGCCAACCGCATCATCCCTGAAGAAGTTCAAGATCCCTACTTCGCTCGCTGGAAACAGAGCCAAGAGGTTTACCGACAGCAAATTCATGCGGACTTCTCTCCGTTGCCGGTGAAAGAAGTGCCTCTGTATGCCGAAGAACTGGTGGGATTTGAGTCGCTAGAACGTTTAGCTGCCACCCTGTGGGGGAATGAAGACCCGGCTGCAGTGCAGTACAAAGAAACGACGATGTCGGTACACAGTGATAATGGCCAATACCGTCTGGAGCTTTACCTTCCCGGCATCGAGAAGCAGCAGGTGGAATTGAGCAAAACCGGAGACGAACTCAACATTCGCATCGGCAACCACCGCCGTAATCTGGTGCTGCCTCAGACCTTGGCGGGCCTGAATCCAGCAGGGGCCAAGATGGACAACGATCGCCTCAACATCCAGTTTGCGGCCTAGTCCCTTGTCAGGCTGACGTTCGGGTTTCGCGTCGATTGAGCCAGACATTACAGCCAGCCTGGAAAGGCGTGTCTATCTGGCGGATTCTTGGGGATACCATCGGTTCAATTGCCCCAGCCTTATCAGGTCATGTCATTA
This sequence comes from Synechococcus sp., assembly GCA_051439425.1. Classification (GTDB taxonomy): domain Bacteria; phylum Cyanobacteriota; class Cyanobacteriia; order Thermostichales; family PCC-7336; genus PCC-7336. The sequence goes on along the minus strand of JBFRWD010000092.1, from coordinate 49,275 downwards.
GTCCGCATTATCGCCCTGACCTCGCTGACCATGCTTGCATTTGCCGGCAACTCCTTGCTGTGCCGTGTAGCATTGGCCGCAACTGCCATTGATGCGGCTAGTTTTACCACTGTCAGATTGGTTGCCGGTGCTGTCACTCTGTGGCTCATTGGCTGGTGTCTTCACTCCGAACAGTCAGCGCGTAAACAGCCAAATCGCTCCAAACAGTCTAGGGATGGGACTTGGGGGTCGGCATTGTTCCTGTTTGCTTATGCCGTAGGGTTTTCCTTTGCCTATATCAAGTTGTCTGCCGGTACTGGAGCATTACTCTTATTTGGAGCCGTTCAGGTCACCATGATTGGGGGTGGGCTGCTAGCTGGGGAACGCCTCAACTGGCGACAGCTTCTGGGTTTTATCAGTGCGTTTGCGGGCTTGAGCATACTGGTTACCCCTGGTCTAGAAGCCCCTTCTTTCCTTGGTTCAGCACTGATGCTGGGGGCTGGAGTGGCGTGGGGGATTTACTCCATGCGCGGACAAAATGCTGGCAATCCAATACTAAAAACGGGAGGCAACTTTTTGAGAGCGGTACCGTTTTCACTGGTCGTAAGCCTGCTGTTCTTCCGTCAGATGTCACTGGATGGAGTGGGGATTGGATTGGCGGCTGCGTCTGGAGGACTGACATCGGGGGTGGGGTATGCCATTTGGTACCAGGTGTTGCCAGCTCTACCCACCACTAGTGCTGCCGCTGTTCAGCTATGCGTCCCCGTCCTCGCAACGTTTGGGGGTGTGGTGTTGCTCTCCGAGCCTATTACCCTACGTCTGGTGGTGGCATCTCTTGCGGTGTTGGGGGGACTGGCTCTGTTCATTCTGAGTCGCAATCGCTCTCGCGGCTCCAATGCTTCTGCCACCAGTTAACGGTTCCCTGTTCTGGGTATGGCCAATTGCCGCGATAGTGCGAAACAGCTTCAGAGCGCAAAAACTGGATAAGTCCCGAGCGATCGCCCTGTTCCCTGGCACTGGCGAGCGTACAATACTAGGGCTAGAGATGATTGTGCTTTAGTTTGAGCTAAGCCCAATACTTAGTGACTCGACCTGCCTGTACTCATCTCAGCCCTTTCAATCTTGATATAGATAATCTCATTTCAGCTAACCGTGAGGTGCACCGTGGAACTATCGGACGTCGAAGAGTATATGCAAAAGGCCATCCAGGCCACGCAGCGAAACTTCAACACCATTCGCACGGGACGCGCCAGCACCAGTCTGCTCGATCGCGTTCAGGTGGACTATTACGGTGCTCCTACTCCTCTAAAATCTTTGGCCAACATCAGCACTCCCGACAGCAGCACCATCAGCATCCAGCCGTTTGATGCCTCCGCCATGAGCGATATCGAACGGGCGATCGCCATGTCCGATATCGGCCTTACTCCCAACAATGACGGCAAGATGATTCGCCTCAATATTCCACCGCTGACCGAGGAGCGCCGCAAGGACTTGGTCAAAATGGTGGGCAAGCTGGCAGAGGAAGGCAAAGTATCCGTCCGCAACATTCGCCGGGATGGTATTGACAGCATTCGAAAGCAGGAAAAGAACTCGGAGATTTCCGAAGATGAGTCCAAAGATCTGCAGGATTCAGTACAAAAGCTGACTGACAAATATGTCAAGAAAATTGACGAAATCACTAAGGCCAAAGAGGTGGAAATCACCAGCGTTTAACGCTTGCTGAATGCGATCGGCGATCGATAGTGTTAGCGTTTCGGTTGCTCCGTCTCTTCATGTAACAGCCGCAGCACATCAATAATTGCAAATCTGCTGCTTGTTGAGTTAGAGGTCAATAATTTAGCTCCCTACAATCTGGCTCCAGGTTTGGACGCGAGATAGCATTCTTTACCCATAGCAATTCGCCGACATCAAATGCCTTTCTGGACAGAGGTAAGTTCAGGTGCATTCGAAGGTTGTTAGAAACTTCTGAATATGACCATCGATTAGAACATCTCATAAGTTTGTCTCGCTCTCGCGTCGGCTGGTGAGAAGCTTCCAAGCGATTGGTAACCCCTTGTGCTGTCTATGATCCACAGTCGGCATCACCTCTCGATGAGCCGTAGAGTATCTTCTCAGTTGCTGAACTACGTCAGAAAAAACATCAATCAAAAAAAGCTGGGTACACAAATGCATAGGCTGTCGAGCTAGGGATTGGATAGCCTTCAGAATCTTCAACAATAACTGTGTTTAACTGCTCATCCCATCGGGCGATTGCCGTACCACCATTAAATTCCACTTCTTGCTGCCCTTCCCGCTGAAGATCTCGATGCACAAACTGCTCACTATCCCCAGAGAACTGATTATGTGGGGTATTGCGATCGGGTTCCCAAATATAGGTAACAATTTCCTTGGGAGCTTCGCTTAACCTTTGCTGGCCGCGAACAGGAAAAATAATACGTTCGTCTTGATTGTAAGTACCGTAGGGATAGCGGTGATAGTCACGGTTGTAGCCAGTGTCTGTGGCCAGGATCGAACTATCGGGATGCCGCTCTAACCAATCGCCCAATCGAGTTTTGACAACCGGAAAGCGATCTAAAAACCGGTTCATTTCCGGTCCAACCACTCCCAATCCCCAAGGCTGCGCGTAGAGAGAGTCGTCAGCACGGTCGTACATAACCAAACAACTTTGGTAAAGCTTCCCCGATACTCCAAAAGTTGTATTGTTGCGCTCAAACGCCAGGATAGTGTCGCATAAAGGGCAGTAGCTAACGGCCAGATTTATGCCACCAACCGTATCGTTGACAATCTCGTGCCAGTTGAGAATGCCGTAGGGATAGGCTTTTGCCTCACCATTAACCACGATCCCTACCACCCATTCATCAGAATTAAATGGAGTCGAATCGGCAGTATCGAACAGGGGATTGTCAATACTGGGAATACCGTCTTTAGGTGGGCCGCCATTCAATAGCTGTTCGAGATCTATTCGGGTAGTTTCTTCGGGGATAACTTGGCGATCGCGCAAATCGCTAAACTCAAGATCTTGCTTATGCAATACCTGAGTCCAAGAAAAATAGCTCAGCTTAAAATTGGCCCACCCTCCGGCATGGAGTATCAAACTTGCCAGTAAGAGAACAATCAAACTAAAGCTACCTGCCAAAATTCGAAATGTCCTAGCCATTCGTGTTCTCAATGCCGCTCCCTTGAACTTAGGTTACTATCCCCATTCATGGGTAAAGCTAGAAGCCATTCCAATAATCGTTTCCATCGACTGGTTGATTGTTGAGAAGTGCGCTTCTACTCGCGATTCTTTGTTCTTCGAGGAGGCTGTTGCTGATGAATACTTTTATTCACTGAGAGGACCTGTTCTTGACAGATCCACAGGGTTGGCGATGCCATGGCGGCAGACTAATTTTCGCCTGAAATTCAGGGTTTTGTTATTAGCCTGCCCAATTTGAAGTTCATAATGAACGTGTTGTGTCACTAATGTCGCTATAATCACGCATAACTACAGTCTCATTCAGTAGAGTTCCATGACGGATCGACCTTCTAACGCCCGCTTCATGCGGTTCTGTGAAAATCTCCGCGATCGATTGGGGGAATATGCCTGGGTGGCTTTTGCTTGGATCGTTGCCTTAATCAACGAGCATCTCCTGCCCGCGAATCGTTCGTTGGACGCTCGTGCGATCGCCGACTGGTGTGCAGCGTTTCTGGAGGCCCATGATGCTGGAGAGAATCAGTATCGCGGTCTTCCCGTCGATCCTGTATTTGCAGCAGCAATGGATCGCCCCGGAAATCTTGAAAACTTTACCTATCGCGGTATCAAGGTCAGTGTTGTTCCGCAAACTCGCCCTGCTTACCTTCTCAGTAGCGGTACCGCTGTACCCTTTGTACCCACCTACCAGCTGCAGCTTCGCAAGTGGATTCTGCAATCGCAAATGACCGACAAAGATCTGGTTGCGGTTGCTCCCAATATGCAAAGTAGCTTCCGCGGTCGCGGCCTCTAGTTGCCACTGCTTAGTCATCATCAGTCCGAATCTTTCAAGCTCTCCCTAGATTGGAGAGCTTTTTTTTGCGCTATGGCCACTCAACTGTCATATCAAGATCGGCAATCTGCTACGGAAAGTTTCCTCGCTCTGTTTCTTTGCAAATCCAGGGTTTTAGCTGAGGCTAAGCTCTAGACCCTACAGCGGACTGCTATACAAGCGTGAAATTGTGGGTGACTGTTCCCAGCAGCTCCCCTTGACGCTTGTCTTCAGCAAACAAATCAAAAGCAATCTGGTTACGTCCTTTGGACAAACCTTGGCCCACAGCAAAGTTGCCTCCCTTATCTCCGAACAGAGCGTAGGGTTCGTTGCTTTCAACTCGGGAGATCGCCCCTTGATTGAGATTGAGGAATATACTCTCTACCTTTCCGGATAGGGAGCTGCTGTCGGGGACAACGGCTGCGATCGTTAGATTTTTTGCATTCACCAAGTCGGCTGAGATGCGGGCACCATCTTCAATCGGAGCAATTAGCCTATCGGTTGTCGCGTCATAAAGCCCTACCTGAATGGGAGCAAGCCGATCGGTTTCGGTCAGAGACTGACTGGCAACAGCGTTACTGCTGCCGGGAGCCGAGACACTGCTCTCATCTCCCATGACGACAACCTGAATGGCCTGTTTATCGGTCAAACCATCCGAATCCGTCACGCTGACTTCAACTTGATAGGTGTTGTCTCGATTGGCGTCTGTAGGGGTGCTGGATTTCGGGGGATTTTTAAATGTCAGTAGACCCATACTGCCGCTTGAGTCCGCATCAATCTCAAACTTTTCGAGATCGGCCCCTCCAGTAATTGTGTAAATTAACCCAGATCGTTCTTCATCAATGTTGTCTACGGCATTGATATCTGCTGCCAGGGTTTGGTCACTATTGACTCGTACTCTAGAACTGGAAATAATTTTGGGGCCTTGGGATGGACGAACCTCAATGTCCAGTCGCTCGCGATCTCGTCTGTTGCTTGAATCCGTAACGGTCACTTCAACGTCGTACCGATTGTCTGTGTTGGTATCGTTGGGATTGCCAAATGAGGGGGCGTCCTTGAAGCTGAGAATTCCCTCGCTGTCAATTTTGAAGTGATTGCGGTCTGCCCCTCCCGTGATGGCATAGGTCAACCCCCGACCCTCTCGATCGCCGTTAGACGTAACAGTTTGGATATCGACAACCTGGGTTTGGCGATCGGTCACACTGAGTGGTCCCTGAACGACGAGGGTGGGCCTTGCATTCAGCGATGGTGAATGTTTCTCAAAAAACTCACGCGCATCAATCGGGTCTCCATCCTGCTTGCCGGTCAGCGCATAAAAGATCATGCCTGAATCGGATGGGTCATTTTTCGACTTGCTTCTCGTATTCTCCATCAGAGACCGAGCTTCTTGCAGGAGCGGATCTTTAGTGGTGTCTAGCCAATTCCATAACGAACTATTGAAGCCCAGATCGCCAGACTTATCGGGGCCATTTTGGTTCTCAATTTGAATGCGGTTGACTTCCGGAAAATCTCTTAAGATATCGGCCCATGTGCGGGTATCAAATACTCCACGGCGGGTCGTTAACTGCCGAGTTTGGTTGAATGTCCTTGTACCGTGGGTCATCAAGGTGATGTTGGAGCGATTTTGCCGGGATACGTACCCTAAGGCCCGGTAGGTCGCTTCCATCGGCCCACCCTCGAAAATTAGTATCTTTTTGCCTGAGTTAAGAATATCGACCAGTTTTTGCGTGGTTCGTTCGATTCCCGCTTGGTAATCGTATGTTTGGATTCCCAGCTTCTCTGCAAAGGCAGCGCTTTGACGGACAGCCGCCATTTGATCGAAGTTACGCGGTGTTTTATCGCCACGAGTATTGTTAGGCTCGCCCAAATTATTATTGAAGAAGAAAGTAGTGCGATCTTGCAGGCCGGCAGCGTTGATATACACCGCCTGAATAGGCAATGATGCTACGTCATCAATATCGTTATTGTTGCCATCGTTATGGGCAATAAATAAATCGAATTCATCGGTTAGGAAGAAATCAGATTTGGGCTTGGGGGGTGGCTCGGAGATCGGCGATTTGTCGACAGAAATCTCGATCTTTTGAACATCGGTTAATCCCTTAGAATCAGAAGCGGTAACTTCGACGTTGTACGTATTGTCCGAACCAATATCTCGAGGCTGGTTGTATTGAGGTGCCGATTTGAAGGATAGCTGTCCGGTTTTGGAGTCGATCGAGAATAGTTTGTCGTCAGTATTACCGGTGAGACGGTAGGTTAGCCCAGCCCCTTCGAGATCGCTATCGTCGCGCGCATTGACATCAATGGCCCGAGTCTTGCCCTCTACGACAGAGAGCGCGCTACGGCTGATAATCTCGGGGGCTTCATTGACGCTACTGCTAGTCGACCCGCCAGAATTCGTACCTTCCACAATGTCAAAATTCAGTTCCAGCTTGTCTAGGATGGTTCCGCCCCGTTCGCGCTTGGAATACATCGATAAGGCAATCGAGTGCTTGCCCTTTGCAATGGTGCGACGCGAGAATAAGTTATTCTTTCCCGCATCACCAAATAGTGCGTACGGAGGAGAATTCTCTGTTTTTCTGTATTTGCCGTTGTTGTAGTCGAGATGGATACTGCCAACTTTGCCGGATAAAGGGCTATTGAAAGGGACGCTGGCAACGATCGTAAACGTGCGTCCCTTAACCAGACGTTCGGGAATTTTGTCCCCATCTTTGAGGAGAGTTATTAATGTATCGGTTTGCGCATCGTACAGCCCCACTTGAACTGACTGGCGGAGCACCGGGTTTTCTTGGCGATCGCTAACGGAGATCGCGATCGCTTGAACATCGGTTAGTCCTTGCGAATCGGAGGCCGTCACCTCGACGTTGTAGGTGTTGTCTGCCCCAACGTCTAATGGGTTTTCATAATCAGGACGAGATTTAAACGCTAGCCGTCCAGTTTTGGTATCGAGGGAAAATAAGTTGAGATCGGCTCCTCCAGTCAGCTCGTACGACAATGCCTGAGTTTCAGAATCGCGATCGTCACTAGCATTGACGTTCAGCACAAAAGCGTTATTTTCAGCGATCCTGACAGATTTTTTACTGGTAATTTCAGGTGCAGCATTCGTGCTGTCATCGGCAATCTCAAACTTGAACGTATGGATACCGAGCTGCTTACCAGTACCTTTGCGTTGAGAAAATAACGAGAACTCGACTTTATGCTTGCCTGCTGGAATACCACGACCTGAGAAGAAATCTCCGCCGTTATCACCAAATAGCGAATAGGGGGCAACACTTTCGGTTCGCCTTACTTGACCATCATTGAGGTTGAGAACCATACTCCCCACGTTTCCAGACATAGGACTGTTGGCTGGAATGTATGCGGCAATGGCCAATTTGCGACCCCTGACCAAGCGTGCAGGAATTGTCTGACCATCGTTGAGAAGGGTAACTAATTCATTCGTTTCGGAGTCGTAAAGACCAACTTGAATCGGCTTCATCGGGGGTATCCAGCTCAACAACACACGGGAAGATGGAGTTTCCAGACAAGATGAGCACGACAGACTGGTCTGCAAAACGCAGATCGCCTGAGCTCTCTCGGTAAATTCCGCATCATGCTCGCAGTAGGAGCGAACACACAGAACTTTACATTTTAAAGTTTCTGTAAACTTGCCACTGGTTATTGGATACCCAGTGCTGTGAACATATCGTTCAGCACAATTGGATAAGAACCATCTATGCTTTCAGTGTTTCTACGAATGAAAAAAGGACCTGCGGTGTGAGTCTGGAGATCGATTTCGATACGATGCGCATTCACACATGCAGCAACCGGCAATCCGCTATGGAGACTTCCCTGACTACTTTTCCTTGACAATCAAGTATTGTAGAGGTTTCAACCCTCCAGACCTTACAACGGATTGCCATACCTCGAAAGCAGGAATCCAATCGTTCAAATTCCCGAGCTCGAAGTAGTGTAACTGCCTCCGTAGCTTAATGACTTTGGATAGTGCTGATGTCCTGTCTTTGTCTCATGCCTCTTGCTCTTGGGGTTTAGCTTTCGCTTGGCAAGAGCTCCGTATGTCAATTTCCTGAATATGCAAATTTTTCTGGGAGACGCCTAATCGGGCCTTGCCTTAGCCTAAGAAAGCCCCGGCCATCAAAGTTGGTAGAAATTGTTGCCGGGATCTGTGTCCTGAACTGTCCTTGCCTACAGATTGCCCCGGGTGCTTTTCTTTCATCCGGCAGTACATTCTTGCGGCTATTTTCTACGATTGTTAAGTACTTTTTCATTCTTTGCCAGCCAATGTTTGTTCGAAAGGGGAAAAGGAATTAACGACGGTTGGGAATAATCCTGCTTCTGAAAGCGGTTCGTTTCGTATCCTTTGTGCCCACCTACCAGCTGCAGCTTCGCAAGTGGATTCTGCAATCGCACATGACCGATAAAGATATGGTGGCAGTTGCACCCAACCTGCAAAGTAGCTTCCGCGGTCGCGGCCCCTAGTTGCCACTGCTTTGTCATCATTAGTCCGAATCTTTCAAGCTCTCCCTAAGATTGGAGAGCTTTTTTTTGGGTGATAAGGCGTCTCAACTATCACACAAGTGTGAAATTGTGGGTGGTTGTTCCCAACAGATCCCATTGCAACTTGCCTTCAGAAAACAAATGAGAGATGGCCTAAAGGGTTAGAGAACTTTACTGGCCTTGATTGGAATTCTGGTATTTGTTGTTTTGAGTTTCTCTATTCTTGCAACAACCAAAATAAACAGTGAGCTTGCCAATAAAGATACGACAGCTAGTAGTAGATTTTGAGAAAAAATTATTATCTCTAAGCGCTCCAAATTAAGATATGAAGCAGAGAGAGACGTAACAAACGGGGACAGCAAGGTCAACACAATCAACAGAATTTGGCTGGCCAGCCAAAGACCTACCCATGAGCCGCGAATTGTCGAAAAGGCATAAATTGCTCCGACAACCGACAACGAGTGCGTTTAAGAGGGTCGAGATCGCGGTAGCCAGTGTCAGAGGTGTCATGCAGAACCCCGCGCATTATATTGAGTTTCGATTTAATCGTATGGGCTCGCGTTAGCCTCACACCTTAACGTTTCTTCAATAAAGAAATCAGCACGAGATGACAGTGTGACTGCCGACGAGCAGGCCCTAATGCTGCTTACAACCACATCGGGATAACCGGAGAGGCCAGATGGCGTAAAGGAAACTTCAAAATTGATTTGAATACTTCTTAATATCTGTCTTCGAAAACTTCAGCTAGCATGTCTGAACGGTTTTGGCAGTTTTCCCAACCTCGTCCCCCTTAATACAACTTAGTCAATACATCGAATGACTCACACCATTTCTCCACCCAAACAGGGGCTTTACGATCCTCAGTTTGAGCACGATGCTTGCGGAGTTGGCTTCGTCGTGCAGATGAAGGGACAGCCCTCTCACGATATTGTCGAACAGGCCTTGACGATTCTGTTGAATCTCGACCATCGGGGGGCGGTGGGAGCCGAACCGAATACTGGTGATGGGGCAGGCATATTGATGCAACTGCCCCATAAATTTTTGCAAAAGGTGGCAACAGCAGAAGGATTTAAGCTGCCCGAACCCGGCCATTACGGTGTGGCCAACGTATTTGCGTCCCCCAACCCGGATGAGCGGCAGGCTAGCCGGCGTGCCTTCGAAAAAGTAGTGACTGACATGGGGCAGTCTGTCATCGGCTGGCGTGACATTCCTACCGATAACTCCAGTTTGGGGGAGACGGCGAAGGCCAGCGAGCCGTTTATGGAACAGGCCTTTATCCAGCGAGGGGACGACGTTGCAGACGAGCTAGCCTTCGAGCGTAAGCTGTATGTGATTCGCAAGCTGGCCCACGGAGCCATTCGCAACCCCGGCATCGATCGCTACTGGTACCCTGCCAGCGTTTCCTGCCGCACGATGGTTTATAAGGGCATGCTGATGCCTGCCCAGGTGGGCAAATACTATCTGGATTTGAGCGATCCGGATATGGAAAGCGCGTTGGGGCTTGTGCACTCCCGATTCAGTACCAACACCTTCCCCAGTTGGGAGCGGGCGCATCCCTATCGCTACATCGCTCACAACGGGGAAATTAATACACTGCGCGGCAACATCAACTGGATGCACGCTCGTCAGTCGATGTTTAAGTCGAAGCTGTTTGGGGACGATCTGGAAAAAGCGCAGCCGATTATCAATATTGAAGGCAGCGACTCGACAATTTTTGACAACACGCTGGAGTTGCTGACTCTGTCCGGGCGATCGCTGCCCCATGCGGTGATGATGATGATTCCGGAGCCTTGGTCCGGGCACGAGTCCATGAGTGGCGATCGCAAGGCCTTCTACCAATACCACTCCTGCTTGATGGAGCCTTGGGATGGTCCAGCGTCGATCGCGTTTACGGATGGTAGCGTCATGGGCGCGGTACTAGACCGCAACGGATTGCGGCCCTCTCGCTATTACGTCACCAAAGATGACCGGGTGATTATGGCCTCTGAGGCTGGTGTGTTGCCCGTCGAGCCCGACCAGGTGGTGAAGAAAGGTCGCCTGGAGCCGGGGCGGATGTTCTTGGTGGATATGAACCAAGGGCGGATTATTGCAGATGAGGAAATTAAGAGCGAGATTGCGTCAGCACATCCCTATCAGGAGTGGTTGGATGGCAACCTGCTGACGTTGGACGACTTGTCAGCCACCAGTTCGAAGGTGACCGCTGCGGTGGATGCCCAAGCGGATATGCCGTTGTCGCAACGTCAGCGGGCGTTTGGCTACACATTCGAAGAGCTACGGCTGCTGCTGACGCCAATGGCTCAGAACGGGGTGGAGGCGATTGGTGCGATGGGGACGGATACGCCACTGGCGGTGCTGTCTGATCGCCCCAAGCTGATGTACGACTACTTCCAGCAGCTGTTTGCTCAGGTTACGAATCCGCCGATTGACTCGATACGGGAAGCAATTGTCACATCGCCAGTGACGACCATCGGCAGCGAGCGCAACTTGTTGAATCCGGAACCGGAAAGTTGCCGACTGATCGAACTGAAAACTCCGGTCATTAGTAACGAAGATCTGGTGAAGCTGGAGGATATTAATAACCCTCATTTTTCGTCCGTAACCTTACCGATGGTGTTTGACCCCAAGGCTGGGGTGGCAGGGTTGGAAGCGGCGATCGCATCGATCTGCCAGAGAGCGGATGATGCCATTGCTGCTGGCAGCAATTTGCTCATGTTGAGCGATCGCGATATCGACGCCGATCGTGCCCCCATTCCCGCATTGCTGGCTGTCGCAGGCTTGCATCACCATCTGATTCGTAACGGCAACCGGACTCGTGTGGGGTTGATTCTTGAATCGGGCGAACCTCGCGAAGTTCATCATTTTGCCGTTTTGTTGGGCTACGGCTGCGGTGCCATCAATCCCTACCTGGCCTTCGAGACGATTGAAGGGATGATTGCCGATGGCAGTCTGAAAGGGGTGGAATACGCCAAAGCTTGCATGAATTACGTTAAAGCGGTCACCAAAGGTGTCATCAAAATTGGCTCCAAGATCGGAATTTCCACCATTCAGAGCTATCGCGGAGCGCAGATCTTCGAGGCGATTGGCCTAGATACGTCTGTAATTGATAAGTACTTCAGTTGGACCGCTTCCCGTCTGGAGGGAGCCAACCTGGAGGTGCTGACGAAGGAAGCCATTCTGCGCCACAGTCACGCCTTCCCCGAGCGCGTCACCCAAGATCACACCTTGGATGTGGGTGGAGAGTATCAATGGCGGAAGGACGGGGAAGAACACCTGCTCAACCCGCAGACCATTCACCTGTTGCAGCAGGCGGTGCGTCAGGGAGATTACGAGCTGTACAAGCAGTACGCCGCCCAGATTAACGGTCGCGGCAAGCAGTATTTCCGCATCCGCGATTTGCTGCAGTTCAAGCAGCGGGACTCGGTGCCGTTGGAGGAAGTGGAACCGATTGAGGCGATCATGTCTCGCTTCAAGACGGGGGCCATGAGCTACGGGTCGATCTCGAAGGAGACCCACGAATCGCTGGCGATCGCCATGAATCGGATTGGCGGTAAGTCCAATACCGGTGAGGGTGGAGAAGATCCCGAGCGTTACACCTGGACAAACGAGCAAGGTGATTCCAAGAACAGTGCCATCAAGCAGGTAGCTTCGGGTCGCTTCGGGGTGACCAGCCTGTATCTGTCTCAGGCGAAGGAAATTCAGATCAAGATGGCGCAGGGAGCCAAGCCGGGTGAAGGCGGCCAGCTTCCCGGTAAGAAGGTGTATCCCTGGATTGCTAAGGTGCGTCATTCCACCCCCGGTGTGGGTTTGATTTCACCGCCGCCCCACCACGACATTTACTCGATTGAGGATTTGGCTCAGCTGATCCACGACCTCAAGAATGCCAACCGCAAGGCTCGCATTAGCGTCAAGTTGGTGTCGGAAGTGGGTGTGGGCACCGTTGCGGCGGGTGTAGCCAAAGCGCATGCCGACGTTGTGTTGGTCTCCGGGTTTGATGGCGGTACGGGGGCATCTCCGCAAACGTCGATTAAGCACGCCGGTTTGCCTTGGGAATTGGGGCTGGCGGAAACTCACCAGACATTGGTGCTGAATAACCTGCGCAGCCGGATTGCGGTGGAAACAGATGGTCAGATGAAGACCGGACGGGACGTGGCGATCGCTACTCTGCTAGGGGCCGAGGAATACGGGTTCTCAACTGCTCCGTTGGTCTCCTTGGGCTGCATCATGATGCGTGTCTGTCACAAAAATACCTGCCCGGTTGGCGTGGCCACTCAAGATCCCAATCTGCGCAAGCACTTCACGGGTGACCCCGCGCACACCGTCAACTTCTTTAAGTTCATCGCTCAAGAGCTGCGGGAAATTATGGCGGAGCTGGGCTTCCGCACCATTAACGAGATGGTGGGCCGCACTGATGTGTTGGAGCCGAAGCAGGCGATCGACCATTGGAAAGCCAAAGGCATTGATGTCTCGGCAATTTTGCACCAGCCGGACGTTGCCCCAGACATCGGACGTTATTGCCAGATTCCTCAAGACCACGGACTGGAGAAGTCTCTGGACATCACGACGCTGTTGGACTTGTGCAAGCCGGCGATCGAACACGGTGAAAAAGTCAGCGCCACCCTGCCGATTCGCAATGTCAATCGAGTGGTGGGCACGATTTTGGGCAACGAAATCAGCAAACGCCATTGGGACGGTTTGCCGGAGGATACGGTGCGCCTGCATTTCCAGGGCAGCGCCGGTCAGAGCTTCGGTGCCTTTGTGCCGAAGGGAGTCACCCTCGAACTGGAGGGGGATGCTAATGACTACACGGGCAAGGGCCTCAGCGGCGGCAAGATTGTGCTTTATCCGCCGAAGGAATCCACCTTTGTGGCGGAAGAGAACATCATTACCGGTAACGTGGCGTTCTACGGAGCAACGGGCGGTGAGGCGTACATTCGCGGTCTAGCAGGCGAGCGGTTCTGCGTGCGTAACTCTGGTGTGCGAGCGGTGGTGGAAGGGATTGGCGACCACGGCTGCGAGTACATGACGGGGGGTCAAGCAATTGTAATTGGTCCCACCGGACGCAACTTTGCGGCTGGCATGAGTGGTGGCGTGGCCTACGTGCTGGACGAAGCCGGAGATTTTGCCAACCATTGCAACACCGAGATGGTGGATATGGAGCCATTGGTAGAGCCAGATGACATTCACGAGGTGCGGGAGGCGATTGCTACTCACGTGAAGCTAACCGGCAGCGAAAAGGGCGATCGCATCTTGAAGCAATGGGACGAGATGCTGCCCAAGTTCGTCAAAGTTATGCCTCGCGATTACAAGCGCGTGTTGCAGCACATTCAGAAGGCGCTAGCGGATGGCCTCAGCGGTGACGATGCGCTGTCTGCTGCCTTTGAAGAAAACGCCCGCGATATCGCTCGCATCGGCGGTAGCTAAGTCAAACACACTGGTCGGGGCTGTGTCTATTGGCTCCGACACAACCATCTATTTTCCGACCACCCATCCCCTTAACTCGAAGACAGACCCATGGGCAAACCAACCGGCTTTATTGAATACCTGCGCGAAGTTGCTGACGAAGTCTCTCCAGTCGATCGCATCCGCAATTGGGATGAGTTTCATCTGCCAATGCCGGAGGAGAGCCTGCGAAATCAGGGGGCTCGCTGCATGGATTGTGGCACCCCGTTTTGCCACACCGGTATGGAGATGAATCGGGCGGCGAGTGGATGTCCGATTAACAATCTGATTCCCGAGTGGAATGACTTGATTTATCGCGGCCACTGGAAAGAGGCGCTCGATCGCCTGCACAAAACCAATAACTTCCCCGAGTTCACGGGACGGGTGTGTCCGGCTCCCTGTGAAGGGGCTTGCGTGTTGGGGATTATCGAGCCGCCGGTAACGATTAAGAATATCGAGTATTCGATTGCTGAGAAGGGTTGGGAAGAAGGGTGGATTAGCCCCACTCCTCCGACGAAGCGAACGGGGAAAAAGGTGGCGATTGTCGGTTCCGGTCCTGCTGGGTTGTCGGCGGCGGCTCAACTGAATTCGGCGGGCCATTGGGTGACGGTTTACGAGCGAGCAGATCGTCCCGGTGGGTTGCTGATGTATGGCATCCCTAACATGAAGCTGGATAAGAAGCAGGTGGTGCAGCGCCGTCTGGATGTGTTGGAAGCGGAGGGAGTGACCTTCGTTTGCAATACGGAGATTGGTAAAGATCTGCCGGTGGAGAATTTGGTGAATGATTTCGATGCCGTTGTGCTGTGTACGGGGTCGACTCGCCCTCGCGATCTGCCGATTGAGGGGCGGGATTTGAAGGGGATTCATTTTGCGATGGAGTTCCTGACGGCCAATACTCAAGCGGTTTTGGACGGTAATCCTGGGGAGAATTACATTTCGGCTGCCGGTAAGAATGTGGTCATCATTGGTGGTGGCGATACCGGTACGGACTGTGTGGGGACTTCTGTGCGTCACGGCTGCAAGAGCGTGACCCAACTGGAGATTATGCCCAAGCCCCCAGAGACCCGTGCCCCCAGCAACCCTTGGCCGGAGTGGCCCAAGATTTACCGGATGGATTACGGACAGGAAGAAGCTGAGGCAATGTTTGGGCACGAGCCGCGTGCTTACGTGCGGACGGCGACGAAGTTTGAGGGGGATGAGAACGGGCAGTTGAAGGCCGTGCATACGGTTGAGGTGGAATGGGCCAAGGATGAGAATGGCCGGTTTATTCCGAAGCACGTTGCGGGGACGGAGCAGGTGCTACCGGCGGAGCTGGTGTTGCTGGCGATGGGATTTTTGGGGCCGGAACAGCCGATTATTGATGCGTTAGGTCTGGAGCAGGATGGGCGCAGCAATATGAAGGCTGCACATGAGGAGTACGTGACCAGCGTTCCCGGTGTGTTTGCGGCGGGGGATTGTCGTCGCGGCCAGAGTTTGGTGGTGTGGGCGATTAACGAAGGGCGTGGGGTGGCTCGGGAGTGCGATCGCTACCTGATGGGAACCACCGAACTGCTTTAGTCGGCATAAATTGCATCATCTATTCAATCGGTGTCGGATAGATAGATGATGTAGCATCCAGATTAGCTTGTGTGCTTTTGTCGCTCGAACTGATTGATGCCATATCGCGCCTTTCTGTCCTCTACTTACGAAGACCTCAAAGAACACCGCAAATACGCGATTGCTGAATTACGAAAAGCTGGCGTGGATGTGGTGGCGATGGAGGATTGGACGGCTGCCCCGGAGGAACCGAAGTATCTTTCTGTCGAGCGGCTGGATGGGTGCGATTTGTGCGTCCTGTTGGTGGGATTTCGGCGGGGATACGTGCCGGATGGGGCAACCAAGAGCATTACTCAGCTTGAATACGAGGAGGCAGTAGCAAGAGGGCTCGACGTTCTCGTTTTTATGCTGGATGAGGATGCTGAGTGGAAGAGGAAGTTTGACGAGTTAGATAAAGATCCTGAAATAAGGCAGTGGCGCGATCGCCTGCAGAAGAAGTGGACGGTTGGTTGGTTCGATCGTGAACCTGCATCTATCGAAGTTGCCGAGGCGCTGACGAGGTGGGTTCAAGAAAAGGCGAAGGGGAAAAAAGCTTCTCATTCAAAACCTGGTTTGCGCGCGGGAACCCCGTTTCAGGCCCCACCTCTCCCGCGTCACTTCGTTCAACGGCCTAAAGAACTTGAGCGTCTGAAAAGTGACCTTTTGAAGGCTGAAATTCAGTCTGGGACGCTTGTCATGAGTGCGATTCATGGCTTGGGAGGTATCGGGAAATCTACTTTGGCGGCAGACCTGGCTCGGGATGCCGATGTTCAAGAGTTTTTTGGTGATGGCATTCTTTGGGCGACGTTGGGTCAGCAGCCTGATGTGTTGTCGCTGTTGAGTGGGTGGATTCAGGCTTTGGGCGATCGCGACTTTAAGCCCACCACTGCCGAAGTCGCATCTTCGCACCTGCGCACTTTGTTGCGGGGCAAGAGCATGTTGCTGGTGGTGGATGATGCCTGGAATGCGGAACATGTTAGTCCGTTTCAAGTGGGTAGCGATCGGACGCGGGTGTTGGTCACAACTCGGGAGGTTTATGTTTCGGGCGCTGAATACGTGCGGTTGCAAGAACTGACGCGAGAACAGTCGATGGATCTGTTGCGCAAGTCTGCTGGAGCATCCATTGCCGGACAGGAAGAGTTGAGTGACGAGTTGGCGGACATAGTGGGGGATTTGCCGCTGGCATTGGAATTAGCCTCAGTGCAGTTAGGCGAAGGGGTGATTGTTGAAGATCTGATTGAGGATTTGAAGCGAGAACGGCTGGAATTAGAACGGTTCGATGCAGATTTTGCTCGTGATGAAGCCACGCGAAAAAAATGTAGTTTGGTAGCCTCTTTCAATTTGAGTTTGAAGCGGTTGCGTGTGGAGCAACTGCACCAGTTTGCCTGGATGGGGGTGTTGCCGGAGGATGTGTCGATTACAGCCAAGATGGCGGCGACTCTTTGGCAGATGGATGAAGGGCGTGCAAGACGAAGTCTTCTACAACTGCGAGCAAAGGCATTGCTGTTGCCAGGCGCAGAGGGCGCGGATCGAGAGCTAACCTTTCGGCTGCACGACTTGATGCACGATGCGGCGCAGAAGCTACTGACGCAGGACAGAAAGGTGGAGGGCGGTTTACCGGGGTTGGGCTTGACGGTACAGGAAGCCCATACTCAACTACTCGAATGCTATCGGGGGATTGCTCTTGATGGACAGTGGTGTCAGTTACCGGATGATGGCTATATTCACGGTTACTTGACTTGGCATATGGAGCAAGCGGGGTTGGGTGAAGCCATTCACGAACTGCTTGCAGAAACAACATCTGCAGGGAGAAACGGTTGGTACGACGCTTGCGATCGGCTAGGACAATTGTCGTATTTTGTCCGTGATGTGGCTCGGGGGTGGGAGATGGCCAAACGCTTACTAAAAACCGATCCGTCTGAGTCAGTTGTGTTCCAGCTGCGCTATGCAGCGATCGTCACCTCACTCAACAGCATTGCTAGCAACATTCCTGCTGAGTTGATTGCCGTGCTAGTGGACAAGAACTACTGGTCACCAGCACAAGGACTGGCCTATGCTTTTCAAGCTCAGCAGGAATCACAACGAGCAGCTGCGATTGAACAACTTTGCAACCATCTTCCATCTGCACTTTTTTCGGAAGTGCTGGAGGCCGCCCGTGGAATTCAGGATGAGTCTCATCGTGCAACTGCTTTGAGAGGGCTGTGCGAGCGTCAACCGGAATTGATAGGAGAAGCGCTGGAGGCCGCGCGCGGAATTCAGTCTGAGTATTCTCGTGCAGATGCTCTGATAAGGCTGTGCGAGCGTCAACCGAAATTGATAGGAGAAGCGCTGGAGGCAACGTGCAGAATTCAGTCTGAGACTTTTCGTGCATTTGCTCTGATAGGGCTGTACAAGTATCTACCGCCGGAGTTGCTAGGAGAAGCGCTGGAGGCCGCGCGCGGAATTCAGTCTGAGTATTCTCGTGCATCTGCTTTGAGAGGGCTGTGCGAGCGTCAACCGGAGTTGACAGGAGAAGCACTAGAGGCCGCGCGCGGAATTCAGTCTGAGTCTTCTCGTGCAGATGCTCTGAGAGAGCTAAGAATGAATTCTAATTTTGAGTTAGTGGACCTTATGGAAATAGTCGAGAGCTTTAATGATTTTTATTGGCGAGCTAAGGCGGCTAGTGGATTGATTCAACACCCTCGCTTTGGAGAAATCTCTCTTGTCGAGTGCCTAGATATATTAAGTAAAATTGCATGTCTTGGTCGCAAAGAATTATTCTCCAGTTACCCCTATGTTGTTTTACCCATTCGTCGCCATCTTGGGAATGAAACTGTAGCTCGTTCTGTTCAGGCAATTAAGGACGTCTGCAAACAGTGGCCTTAATTGATATGTACTTAAATGTACAGTGGCATAGAAATATGCCAGAACAGAGTTTATTTGCTTATGGAAATCTTTGCTTATTTCCATAATAGATATTTCTGGGCCAACCCTGACCAATGAATCAGAAGATGATTTTTCAAAAACAGTACTTTTGCCTTTTATTCATGTCTTCTATGGAAGGTTTCAGATTACTCCTTTACCAAAAAAACAAAACAGGCACTAGTTAAACGCTGGGGGGCCACATCGCTTTTCTATCCGAGCCTTCATCAACACATTAGCCTCCGGATAAAACATCAACGCAGCCCCTTGTCGCACATCCCCACAAATAATTTCCATCTCATCCCACTGACCCGCATTCTCCCCGCACGCGCACCCGCTCGTGCTCCCGAAACATCACCTGCATTCATCAAAATGCAATTGCGATGGGGCATGCCTCGATAGCACTCCACACCGCAAGTACAAGCACACCCCCACAATGACGATCTGCAGAGGCAAACTAAGACAATTTGGATCGTCCTAGGGCATTATTTACTTGATATAGCGAGTGGATTGACGCCTTAAGCTACCGAAGAGTCTTGCAGTTATGAACGCTTCAGCGCACCAGAAGGGCGCTGATTTCGCACAGTCTTATTGCTCCCCTCATTTCCCAAAAACCGTCTAGGGGAGGCGATTTTCAACTACGAGCTGAAAAATAA
Organism: Synechococcus sp.; assembly: GCA_051439425.1. GTDB lineage: Bacteria > Cyanobacteriota > Cyanobacteriia > Thermostichales > PCC-7336 > PCC-7336. The sequence goes on along the minus strand of JBFRWD010000092.1, from coordinate 30,230 downwards.
GGGTATCAATCTAGATTGGCTTTACCTATCGACAAGGACAAGGTTGACCCACTAGGCAAGAAACTGCAGCACAACTCGGGAGAGGTTCGTCGGAGGTTGAATGACCAAATAATTGCGGTAGGTCTGGTATGTGAATGTCATCGTAACCGAATGGGTCTGTTGGCAGAGTCAAACCCCCATTGATTTTCTCAGCCATTACATCATCAATGGGCTCAAGATAATAGAGAGAGATAAGTTTCATTAGCCATTACCTCACTTAAGAACGCAAATAGTTCAATATATTCGATCCTAACAAATGTCATATTTATAGAGTCTAATTCATAGGAAATAGAACTAATCTTTGCCCGAACTGGCTATATCGATATATACCAATTGGGAGTGAATTGACACTTAATCTAGAACGATTGTTTGCAGTTCACTCAGTTATGAGCCAAACGAAAACAATGGTTACTCCACTTAACAACTATCTGTCTCCTTCAGGCACCGAATACCAATACAGGTACCCTTTTGTACGCTGGTGTCCCCGATCGCTTTTCTATCCGAGCCTTCATCAGCACATTAGCCTCCGGATAAAACATCAACGCCGCCCCTTGCCGAACATCCCCACAAATAATTTCCACCTCATCCAACTGCCCCGCATCCCCCCGCACGCTCACCCGACCGTGCTCGCTAAACCCCGCTAATTCCACATCATCGGCATTCATCAAAATGCAATTGCGATGGGGCATTCCCCGATAGCGATCGCCGTTCTTATAAACCACCGTATTGTGCTGGGAATAACTCCGCCCCGTCATCAGCGCCACCACAATCCCCCGCTCCGCATCAACCCCAAACTGCTCTGCAGGCGGTAATTTCAGCTCGGGCAACGGAGTCAGTTGCATCCTGGCCTTCCCCGATGGTGTCGGAAACACCGGTTCGGTAAAAATTCGCCCCGAAATCGTAAATTCCTGGCGCTGCTCGTCAATCTGGCCAATTTTCTCGTAGCCCGGAATGGTACGCGCAATCAATTGCCGCACGTACCGGGTATCTTGCAGCCGCTGCCAGTCCACAGGGCGATCGCCGTGTAGGCGGTGGGCCAATTGCGTCAAAAACTCCACCTCCGATACCAAATCCGCATCCTTCAGGTGGCTGCTGCCCTCGTCATTCAACCGCACGAAATTATTGCCCGACTCCGTTGTTGTTTTATGGGGATTTTCAAACCGCGCGTACACCGGCACCACAATCGTGTTGCGCTGAGCCAAGCCGTGAAAGTGTCCCAAATTGGGCTTGGTAGCCAAATAAATCACCGTGTCGATCTGCCCCAACGCCTGCTTCGCCTGTGTCAAATCGGGATTGGCCGCGTACAAATTACCCCCCAAACACAGCAGCGTATCCACTTCCCCCCGATCGCTCGCTTCAATCAACGCCCGCGCATCGTATCCCGGCTCCCGCTGTAGCGATCGCCCCAACAACTCCTCAAGTGCCTCCCGTATCTCCGCCTTCAAGCGCACCGTCACCCCCATCGACCCAAACCCCTGCACGTTCGAGTGACCCCGAATCGGCATCAACCCAGCCCCCAGCTTCCCCGCATTGCCCGTCATCAAGGCCGTGTTGGCAATCGCAAAAATGTTATCCACGCTATTGGCCTGCTGGGTAATCCCCATCGCCCAAGCAAACACCACCCGCTCCGACTCCGCGATCGCCCGAGCCGCCGCCTCAATCTCCTCCCGTGACAATCCGCAAGTATCTGTGATTTCCTGCCAAGACAGCGATTTGGCATGTTTCAGCACCACATCCCATTGCTCGGTATGCGACTGCAAAAACTCCATCTGCACTAACTGATGCTCCAGCAGGTACTTTTGAATGCCGACAAAAATCGCCAGATCGCTACCGGGAATTGGCTGCAAAAATAACGACGAAATCTCCGACCCTTGCACTAACGAAGACAGAGGAAAGGCAGGAGAGCCAAACTTGATCAACCCCACTTCACGCACCGGGTTGATAACAATGACTTTGCCACCGCGATCGCGCAGCTGAATCAATTCGTTCATCAGTCGCGGATGATTGGCCGGTGCATTAGAGCCCACCAACACAACGCAATCCGACTGCTTTAATCCCTCCAAACTCACCATCGATGTGCCGCTGCCAAACACCGTCGATAAGGCAACCGACGACGGCGCGTGACACAAGTCCGAACAATCCGCCAGATTATTCGACCCCAACGCCCGCATCATCAATTGCAGTAAATAAGCTGCCTCATTAGAAGATCGACCGGAACTGTAAGAGGCAACCCGTTCGGGCGATCGCTGAAACGCTTCTGTCGTTAAGTCATAAATCTCGTCCCACCCAATCCGCTGGAAATGGGATTCCCCCGCCCGGTAAATCACCGGAAAGCTCAAGCGACCCAGCCGGTTGGCCTCCATCGAAGTCAGTTGTTGTAACTCGGACAGACTGTAACGCTCGAAGAAATGGCGATCGACCCCAGCGTCCAGTTCGGAGGCGATCGCCTCCACGCTTTTCATGCATCTCTGCAGCGTTTCTCCTGCCTCGTTCGTAAAGCCACCCTTTTGCCCGCCCGTTCCCCACGCGCACGAAATGCATGCACTTTTATGGAGAAGAGTCTTCCATAACGTCGGCCCTTTAGCCGTCAGGGTTTCTTCCGCCCAATATCGAACCAGCGGCCATCCCCCTCCCATCTCCGTCCCGGTAGGTTTTTGGGCTGGAGTCTCAACCCGATCGCCGCTACGTTCCGGTTCCATCGTCAGTCATCCTTAAACCGAGAGGGCCATATTGAGTCGGGCAAACCGCTAGATAGATTGTTCGATTAACTGGTTTTCATTGTGGAGAGCGGGAGCGCTTAGAACAGGAGTTCTGCTCGGGCTCTGGGCCAAAAGCGGTCTGCACTTTTCGGCAAACAATACCCACAGCCTAGAGGAAATCTCTTGGCAAAGCCGGTGGGGTTACAATCTGACATCAAGACTGGATAACAATTAGCCCCTACCTCAGAGCCAAGCACAGACTAAGGCTGCTTCTTATTCCAAAAGGTAGATGGTCTAGAGCAATCCGCGATAGCGAATAAACAATAATATTGCCGCCCAAGACCCCAGCGTTACTTTCAACGCAACCAGAATATTGAGCAACGGCACCCAGCCGCCACTGACTAAATTCCCCAGTTGACCATGTGGTAGCGCTAACCCCGAGAGACTGAGCAGGGCAAACAGAATAAACAGCAGAACCGAGACTTTCTCGACTGTGGCAGCATGCCACCGCTTATAAATACCCTGCATCCAGTTTGCGGAAGAGGTAATCGCAATCAGTCCGATCGCCGTTCCACCTGCAACTCCTGCTGCAAATCCACCGCCAGGACTGAGGTGTCCGCGAATCGCCAACTCGATCGCGATCAAGGCCGCGATGGTGGCCCCCAAGCGGGCCAAAACAATAGACGGGTGATCCTTAAACTGGTAGACCGTACCGTGAGGTTCTTCGTCAGCCAATAAATAGCTCACCCCCATAATAGAAATCGAAAACACCACTACCTCGAAAATAGTGTCGTATAACCGATTGCGAAAAATAATTCCCGAGACTGCGTTAGCAACCCCCGAATCCTGCACGATCGATTCCACAATCCCCATGCCGCTAAGGTCAATGTCAAAATCGGAAATGACCAGCATTTTGATATAAAAGGCAATTCCAGCCAGAATGTAAACCCATTTCACGATCGCTATCTAACCTTGCTAACGGTTGCCTGAGTCCTTGAAGTCGAATCCTCTTTGGGGGCGGGGTCTTCTCCGCCTGCAGAATTCAAATCCGCCAGAAGTAGCTGGGGATGGTCTAATTTAGCTGCCAAAATCTCGTGGATACGAGGCACACGAGTTTGAAACTGGTAACGTATCGGTGTTCGATCGGAGCGTTCGTCATCATGAGAGAGTCCGTCGAAATGTGGCGACAGAATGGCGTGAACGTCCTTCGCTTTCAGGGCGTGTTTCAGATCGTTGGTATCCGTGTAATAAACCGGCTCCAACCGCATATGGTGCTGGGTACACAATTGCCGAATCTCTGCAATCGGTGACAGAGCTACGTCTTTGTCAGCACGAGGCTCCGAAAACACTAGTTCGTCCACCTCTCGAACTCCGACCTTGACACTCATCGACGATCGCACCGCGATTGCGTACAGCGTGATCGACAGCATGGTGCCCACCAACGCTTCAGTTAAGGCAACGTCAGCCGCCCCCACCAAGGCATATACCAGAGCAGCGATCGCCCCCACAATCCCGCGAATGACCAACGCTTGATAGGGATTGACCTGCAGCACCAACATGAGAGACGACAGCGGCAACAGTGCCACAATCGGAATCATTAGAAATAAATCGTTCGTGGGCAGATCAATCATGGGCGTTCTCCCCCGACGAGCAATAGGCCAGCACGTAACCCAAAACGGTATTCCAAATCGACAGCGAAATTAAAGCTAGTAACAACAACGGCCACTCCCTTGGAATTTTGAGGAGCAGGCCAAAAACAACCAGCATCGACCCCAACGTGTCCGAGATCGACAGAAAGTGCAGTTTGTACACAATAGACCGCTCCCCCAATAGCGGCACGGTACCGTAAGCCCAAAACACCAGGCCAAGGGCAATGCAAGCCAAGCTGAGGTAATTCACGATCATGCATTCACCCTCCGAATGATATGGGCTAGCAGCATTAACGCTGCATTTCCAACACTTAGAATCAGCACTCCAACCACTCCAATCATCCAGTCATCGCGCAAGATGGAAATTAATAAAATCATGATGGATGTTTTGCTGGAAATACTGGCAAACGCCAACATTCTCTGCCAGATATCATCATCCCAATAGGCTTCAAACATTGGAATCAAGAGAATGAGAAACATGACAAATAAAGTCCAGCCCATCATCCATCACCCTCCTTAATTTGATGCACTTCATACCAACCCCGATCGTGATATTTCAATACAATTGACTTCGGAGTAAACGTAATAATAAAGATGTCCAAAAAGATTAATCCTGGTGTTCGCCGGGGTCTCACCCGCTGCATTTCGATTTCTTCGTGATTGTGAGGCTGGAACATAATCACGATCGCCTCCCAATAGGCCTGAGGAATGGCGATCGCAACCTCGTACAGTGCCCGCAACCAGTCTCTGAGCTTAGATGGCACGGTGTAGCCGGTCGGAATCAGCAAACAAACTGTGATGCCAATGATGACATTGGCCAGACTGACGTCTGCCGTTAGTAGAAACCAAATGGCAATCCTGAGCAGATAGTTGAGATATTTGATCATGCCAATGCCATCCAAAAAAGCAACGTCAACATCAGGCTCATCGTCCCAACAAGATGGTCTAACTGTTCGAAAAATCGTGACAGCTTGACCGCAGTCCGCTGAACAATCAAAAGGTATGCTAGCCAGCCAAGGGCAATCGTTGCCAAAGGCTTCACAATATTCTGCAGGGTATAGGCTTCGTAATACACCACATTGGCGACAAATAAGCCACCAAGTAATACAACCATCGCGGCCCAAAAACCGGGCTTGACCGACTTTTCTCCTCCCCGAGGTAGAAAGATGAACTTAGCAAAGGAAATAGCCGTTCCCAAAGCTGCTAGATTCATGCCGATGACTTGCCAAGGCAGGAGATTTTTCATGGTTAAAACCTTGGCTCCAAATCCCGACAACAAGGGAAATCCCGAAATAGAGAAGCTCGCAATAACTAGAGCAATCCAGATTGGTGTTGCAATCGGTATGTGTTTGAGGTCTTTCAGATTGCGGCTGGGGAGATTTCCCGCAATGAGAAATAAAGCCGATTTCACCAAACCGTGGGTTAACGCATAAAAGCCACCAACCTCCGGAGCGGCCAAGACAAATCCCAATTGGGACACAGTGTGAAAAGCCAACATCCGCTTGGTGTCTTTTTCGAACATCGCGTAACCGACCCCCAATAGAGCTGTGCCCACGCCAAACATTCGGACGACCGGATCGAGAGTTTCCAGCATCAGTGCAAATCGCACCAACGGGAAAATCCCTGCTTTAACCACGACTCCCGATAGCAAGGCCGAGACTGGAGTATCTGATTCCGCATGGGTCAACGGGAGCCATAATCCCGAAACAAAGATACCTCCCTTGGTAAGAAGCCCCAGAAAAATTAGAGCGATCGCCTCGGTTGGGGCTTGTCGCAATCCAGTAAAGGCAAAGGTTTGACTGGATTGATAGACCAGTATTGCTCCCGCCAGGTAGAACAACATGGCCGTATTGCTAATAAACAAATACCTTAGCCCCACCCAAATGGAGCGATCGGTTCTCACATAGGTGATGAGCAAAAACGCCGCAACACCGATGACTTCTAACGCGACATAAAGGCTGATGAAATCCGAACATACAAATACAGCGTTGAGGCTGCCATGCAAGATGATGGCTTGCATGTAAAAGTAGGTTGTTTTCTGAGTCGGCCAGCAGTATAGCAATACCGCTAGCGTCACAACTGCATTCGTGAGAATGAAAAAACCGCTCAAGGAGTCCAGCGTAACGGTAACCCCAAAGCTATCGAGTAGCTGAAGGGTTAAAGGATCCGAGCTAGTTGCTGCAGCCCCACCCACTGCGAATGACAATAGGGCAACAGTCAGGGCCAATACTCGATGGACCTGAGGAATCAGATAGATCCCAAATCCAACCAAGAACGGAAGGAAGATCCATATATTGAGGATTTCAATATTAAGGATTTCACTCATTAGGAATACTGTTTCTCGATGATCTCGGTCTCTAGGGTTGGATTATCTTTAGACAGCTTCATGACCCCCACAAGCATTAGTGCCTGAATCGAAAACTCAATCACAATTGCAGTCAGAATTACGGCTTGGGGAACCGGGTCTGCATAGGCCACGTTTTGCCCCCCCGTAAAAATCGGAGTAAATAATCCTGTGCGGGCAGCAACCAATACAAACAGTGCAACAATCCCGGTACTCATAATATCCATCGAGATGATTTTCATGATCAGATTTTTCTTGAGCAAGACCCCCAGAAATCCAATCAAAATTGTTAGCAATACAAATGATTTGAGTATGAGCATTTTGTTCACTCAAGTGATAAAAAAATCGATCTAGAAAAAACATATTCACTAGCTATTAAGTTAAAGCCGTTCGCCTGTGAGAAACAACGAATAGCATTTACTTCGATAAAGATGAATGTGTTCACTGGATGGTAGGCCGAGAAAGCCACCGCAAAAGAAGCAAGTGGCTTGTCTAGGGGAGAGTCGGTGTCGATCGCCTGCAGCTAATCTGCAATGCCATCGATACCTCTCAGCTTTTGTTCCAGCGGTGGCTAGACTCTTGCTAATTCCTCGGAGGGATCGCTAACTGCCGAGCGCTGGCGAATCACATCAACCGCTTGCCGCAAGGCTTCTGTCCGACTGGTCATTTGGTTATCAGCCGGGACGTAGCTCAACACCCCTAGCTTTTCCAGGCGGCGCTTCACGGAGCCCGAAGCTCCAACAATGAAGACCTCTAGACCATGTTCAAATGCCTGTTCGATCGTGTTTTCGATCGCCAGAGACGAGGTCACGCCCATCATAGGAACGTCACTCAAATCCACGACCAAAACATCTTTCCCTTCGAGAGCCGATTGCTCTCGCTCGATCGCCTTAGCTACACCAAAGATCATGGGGCCATCGAGGTGGAACAACAGGATGCGGTTGTTGCCGTAATTCAACAGGCTGCTTTCTTCTTCCGTCAAGATAATTTTGTCATCAGCGTCGGAGATAGCACTGAAGGACTGCACCCGTAGCTCGGTCAGTCGCTCGATAGTGAGTACGTTTGAAACGAAGACGCCCAATGCAACGGCCGTGATCAAATCGCCAAATACGGTGACTGCGATCGTGCCGTAAGTAATAGCGGCTGCTTTCGGAGAAACAATTAGAGAGCGCTTCAAGAAGCCCCAATCAACAATGTCGATACCCACTTTGATTGCGATACCTGCCAGCACGGCTCTGGGAATTTCAGCTGTTGCGCCGGAGGCCAGTAATACAACCGCAAGGAGAATACCGGAACGAATCAAACCCGAAAGAACTGTCCGTCCGCCGGTTTGAATATTCACAACCGTTCCCATCGTGGCACCTGCTCCAGGCAGACCACCAAACAGTCCGGAAACGATATTGCCAATCCCCTGACCGATCAGCTCTTTATTGGAGTTGTGTTGGGTGCGGGTCAAGCTGTCCGCAACAACGGACGTCAACAATGAGTCAATGCAACCCAGCATTCCGAGAACAGCAGCATCTATCAAGATCACCCGAGACTGTGCCAGCGTAAATGTTGGAACTGTCAACTCGGGAATGCCAATTTCGAACGCTCCAATGCGGCTAATCTCTGCCCCTTGAAAAGCCACCAGCGAAAGAACTGTTGCCGCCACCAAAGCCAGAAGCTGAGGAGGTGCTAGTTTTCTCAACCTCCGCGGAGTTAGAAACAGAATTGCGATGGTGATGGCACCCAGAAGAAATTCAGGAGCCTTAAACTCGCTTACAATCTGTGGCCAGGTTTGCATGGCCCCAAAGACGCCACCCGCTGCATTTTGAAACCCGAACAAAGGGGCGAGCTGAAGAACGATTAGCAAAAAACCGATGCCGGACATGAACCCGGAGATTACCGAGTAGGGCATCAGGGTGACGTACTTCCCGAGCCGCAACAGTCCGAACACAATCTGAAAGATGCCGGCCAGCATGACAACGGTAAACGCCATGGCCATCCCGTTGTCGGGGTCGGCAGCCATTAATGACGATACAACCGCCGTCATCACCACTGTCATTGGGCCGGTAGGCTCGGAGATCAGGGTTGGCGTCCCCCCAAACAACGAAGCAAAAAGGCCAATGAGTATGGCGCCGTACAAGCCCGCTGCAGGACCGGCGCCGGAGGCGACACCAAACGCTAGTGCCATCGGCAACGAGACGATCGCCGCAGCCAACCCACCAAACAGGTCGCCACGGAAGTTTTTAAAGTGAATGCGATTCACAAAGGGTTGGGCATTTAACGACATAGCTTCTTGTCCATAGATTTAGCGGTTAGTGGCGTCCTTACAGGGTGAAAGAATAAGTTCAATGCAAACCATAGAAATAAATCTATATTTTAAATGGGCATCATTCTGAAAACTTTATGAAGGGATAATAACATTAGCTACATAAAGGTTGTTGCTTGCGAGTGATTGGTTTTGCTTATCGTTGTCTCGCAATCGCTCTAATTCCGTTCCGAGCTATCCCAAATTGGCAATCCTTAAAAACACGGGTCCTGTTCCACCACAGCGACCAGAACTCGTTCAATAACGCCCCATGTCCGCCGGTCAAATGGGAACCGCCGTAACTTCCCAAGTTAAAAAAAACTCGGATTCCTGGCGATCTCCGCCTCAGTTCGGTACAAACATGCTGACGAAACTTTTTGACAATCGGGATGGTATGGCATGGGCGGCCCACGGAGAATTGGCGTCATGACCAGTGGTGGAGACTGTGCAGGGCTCAATGCAGCGATTCGAGCTGTTGTACAGCGGGCCGTCCATGGTTATGGCTGGGAAGTTATCGGCATCCTTAACGCAACCCACGGCTTTTTGAGCGAACCCTGCGATACCATTCCCCTCACCCTAGAATCTGTCATCGGTAAGTTGCCGCTGGGGGGCACTATGTTGGGCACCACCAACTACGGCAACCCGTTCGCCTACCCCGACCCAGACGGAACGGTGCGCGATCGCTCCCAGGATGTTGTCGATGCCTATCACCGTTTGGGATTAAGTGCGCTGGTGGTGATTGGTGGCGATGGCAGTCTGGCCATTATGAACAAGCTGGCCAAGGTGGGACAGGGAATGAACCTGGTTGCCATCCCCAAAACCATCGATAACGATTTAGGCGGAACGGAATTGGCCATTGGTTTCGTAACCGCGATCAGGGTTGCCACTGAAGCACTTGATCGGCTTCGCTCTACTGCTGAAAGCCACCGACGGGTGATGATTTTGGAGGTAATGGGTCGGGATGCTGGACACATTGCCCTGAGCGCCGGGATTGCAGGCGGTGCGAAGATCATTTTGATCCCCGAAATTCCCTACGACATTGATAAGGTCTGTGCCAAGATTCTCGATCGCCAAAAACGAGGATTGGCCTACACCCTGGCAGTTGTCGCCGAGGGGGTGAAGAATCTGCAAGGGGAAACAGTCGCTCAGCAACTTCACCGCAGCGGACTCCCTAGATTAGGGGGAATTGGTGATTTCATTAGCGATCGCATTTCTGGCAAGACAGGTCTGGATACCCGCGTTACTGTGTTGGGTCACTTACAGCGGGGGGGGACGCCTTCAGCAACCGATCGCCTGGTGGCTACGGCATTTGGCGTTAAAGCCGTCGACCTCATTTCCGAGGAGCAATACGGCACTATGGTGGCCTGGCAGAACCGTTCGGTAGAAGTGTTGCCCATCGAGGACGCGATCGCCACGTACAGTTGTGTGGATTGTGCCGGTACCCTGATTCACACAGCGAGAGGTATGGGGATTTGTCTGGGGGATTAACGGGGTTGGAGCAATCCATGAACTATTGCAATCCGCTGTAAGGTCTAGAGTCGGAAGACAGCTCTGAATCTGAAAGGCGAAATGATTGGAGAATTCTCCGTAGCGAATTGCCTGGCGCTGTGGAAGGATTGCCAATGTGTTTGGCGTTTCTTATCTTGACTGAGCAATATAGCGTTTGCCATTTCTGTGAGGATTAAGGGTTTCGCTTGCAGTCAGGGTTGAACATAACTGTTACGTCCGCAGTAGAGGGGCCACTGCTATCGCTCGACAAACTGCGAATAAACAGGTGTCTGCAGCAATGGATACCAGGATCTGTTGTGAAGTTTTACTTGGAGTGTGGCGACTCCTTCCGTTCTAAATGGGTAAGCTCTCCTCGGTCTCGTACCAACGTTTTCTATCCTTATTGCTCAAGGCTTAAGGCTGGGGTAGGGATGTCAAGCGCTTGACTTAACTACCTAGGAATACTGAATCAGATTGACGGTCGCTGCTCGGCAATTATCTGCGCACTGATGTTGATTTAGATAGGTACAATTGCACCAGTGATTGTTCAGAACGTGTGAGGAACTTAGCTATGCTTAAACGATGCGTTTTAGCTTTAGCGACAGTCGGATTGCTAACGCCTACCATTGCTCGGGCGTATGGTGAGCCTCGCATTGTCCCCAACTACCCATTCTCATTCGAAAATGAAGTTCTCGATCGCTATCCGACAGCCACTGTTGTGAAGGTTTTGAGTGGCAATCAAGTGGTCGTTCAGGTAGAGGGAGAACCTCGCCTGCGCACGATCGAACTGGCCGGCATCCGCAATGTAGAAGCTTATGCTCCCGAGATCGAAGAGCTGGCTGTACTTGCCCTTGAAGAAGCCATTTTGCACGAACAAATTCGGCTTGAAGGAGATACGTTTCAGCGCGGGCCAGCCGGAACTTCTCCCGTCCAGGCATATCTGTGGATTAACGGCGCTCAAATGAATGAAGAGCTGGTCCGGAATGGTTTAGCCACTGTGACAGGCAACACCCATTTCCAACGGCGTTCGACGTACTTGCGAGGTGTTCAGGAAGAAGCCATCGATGCCGGAGTTGGCATTTGGTCTTTGGAGCTAGATGGTCGCACGTCTGCCGAAATTCTCGATACTCCCTAACGTCGATAATCTGTATTTCTCACCAGAACCACAACGGGAATGGGTTATTCGCTCTACTCTTAACTATGTCTTCCCCATTCCTTGTTCATCTCTCCTGCGATTTCCCTAAGGTTTAGGGTGTAGGTTGATTCACTATTGCTTGCTGTTGCTGCGGTTTGTGCTGAATTCATAGGTGCTTATTTTATTGCATGCCTGAGCATATTTTTTGATCGAGATAGTCGGCTATCATCAATCGGAATTCAGTAAATAGTATCATCCCGGACATAGTATGTATCCTTTTGAAAGGACGATATGTCTCTTGCCTAATTAGATTGGAAAGAGTCATGTAAACTCTTTAATTCTGTTCGATTTTCCTAAGAGAAACAGTAACGCGGCATTGCTTCGAGGACTATACTGGGTTCCGAATCTGCGTTCTCGTACCTTATGAAAGCGTTTGTTCTTCGTCAGTACGGAGAGAATAACCCGTTCGAAGAGGTGGAGCTGCCCCGCCCCAACGTTCCAGATGGACACCTGCTGATTCGAGTCGCCGCCACTAGCGTTAACCCAGTGGATTACAAGATTCGCAGACACGGTCCAAGCTTTGCTCCTGCTCTACCTGCTGTCTTGCATGGTGATGTTGCAGGATACGTGGAAGAAATCGGCCCCAATGTCAGTGGGTTTAGTCGGGGAGATGAAGTATTCGCTTGTGCAGGTGGAGTGCACGGAACGGGTGGAGCACTGGCGGAATTTATGCTTGCAGATGCGGCGCTGGTGGCTCGCAAACCCAGCTCTATTAACATCGTTGCAGCGGCGGCCCTTCCCCTAGTTTCTATTACTGCATGGGAAAGTACGATCGATCGAGTCAAACTGTCGCCCAATCAAACTGTATTGGTTCACGGTGGAACGGGTGGGGTGGGGCATATTGGCATACAACTCGCCAAATGGGCCGGTTGCACAGTATTTACAACGGTATCGACTCCGCAAAAAGCCCAGCTGGCGTTGGATCTAGGCGCTGATGCAGCAATTGATTATCAATCGCTGTCTGTCTCCGATTACGTTCAGCAATACACCGGAGGGAAAGGCTTTGACATGGTGTTTGACACGGTGGGGGGAGCCCATTTACTCGAATCATTTGAGGCCGCGGCAATAGGTGGAGTGGTGTCCTGTATTTCCACTCGCACTTCGGTGAATTTAAGTCTGATGCACGCCAAAAATCTGTCTTTGCATGTCATCTTCATGCTGCTGCCACTGCTACACAATGTCGGACGCAAACGTCATGGCGAGATATTGACCCAAATTGCAGCGCTGGTCGATTCCGGTCAACTACGGCCATTGCTCGACGAGCGGTTATTTAGCTTTGCAAATGTGCAGCAAGCGCACGACTATTTGGCCTCAGGACAAGCGATCGGCAAAGTGGTGCTGCGACAAGATTGTTGGTGATATCGACTTTAAATCGGGATGACAGGATTCGAACCTGCGACCCTCTGCTCCCAAAGCAGATGCGCTACCAAACTGCGCTACATCCCGTTACGCCTTTCTATAGTACCCCGATCGCCCTCTTACAACCTGTCTTTTTCCTGCCTGAGTTCGATAGCCCTCATCCCCAAGCCTTCTCCCACATTGGAGATGGGAGCAAGAGACTTCAACTCATTGCTTCGTTGTACTGCGAGGCAAATATCCTGCTCAAATGGCTCTGTCAAACTGCCGTTTCTCCATGCCGGACATAATAGATATTCCTGTCCTATAGACGGCGCCTCGCTTGGAATCTGCAGGCATTGCATATGTAAGTACCAACTGTTTCAGTGACTACTTACCGTCAATTCCCCATGTAAAATCTGAAGGGCGTCGCGAGGTCTGGTAGACACTGCGATTGCTGCAGTGATGGTTATATTGCGGCATGACATATCGCATTCTGTTTATCAGCAACGGTCATGGAGAGGACAATCACTCTTCGTTTATTATTCGCAAGCTGAGAGAACGGCTGCCCTCAGTTGATATTGCAGCAATGCCGGTCGTCGGAGAAGGAAACGCCTATCGTCGCTTAGATGTTCCCATCATTGGCCCCACCAAGACGATGCCATCCGGGGGATTTACGTATGTCGATCGCTGGTTGTTGTGGAAAGACATTCAAGCGGGCTTGCTCACCACATTGTGGAAGCAGTTGATGGCAGTTCGTCGGTATGCTCCCTCTTGCGATTTGGTGTTCACCACAGGAGATGTTGTCGGCCAAGCATTCTCTTACTTCTGCAAAAACCGATATATTTCGTTCATTTCCCCCATGTCCGCTCTATACGAAGGGGAACTCAAGCCCGACCCGTTTCTGCGGTTCTTTCTCTCCCGCGATCGCTGCCTCACCGTGATTACCCGCGATCCGCCAACAGCAGTCAGCTTGCAGAAACAAGGGTTAGGTAAAGCAATCTATGGCGGCATCCCCTCCCTCGACTATTTAGTGCCAACGGGCAAAGACATTCAACAGAAGCCGAACATTCCGGCGATCGCACTCTTACCGGGGTCTCGCTTGCCAGAAGCCATTCGCAATTTCAAGTTGCAGCTTCAGCTCGTTGATGATGTTTTTCAGTTAGAGACCCCCGACTCCATTCAGTTTTACGCAGCCCTGGTTCCGGGGGTCATGAGTTGTCTGGCAGATATTGCCCATTCAATGGGGTGGCACTTGGATAGCGAAAGTGGTGTTTTGACATTACCTGGAGAGAGCGATCGCCCCCGAGCTGTCATTCGCTGCTATTCCGATGCGTTCAACGATATTGTCTGTGGCTGCACGTTAGTGGTGGGTATGGCGGGGTTGGCGGTGGATCAAGCCGTAGCCATCGGTAAACCGGTGATTCAAATTGCTGGAGAGGGGCCTCAATTTACCTATGCTTTTGCGGAAGCCCAAGATCGATTGCTAGGGCTATCCGCTCAAACCATCGGCACCGAGGCAGCAACTCCGGCCATTCTTAAAGACGCCGCTCAATGCCTTGTGAAAACGGTTCGCGATCGCGAGTATCTGGAGGCTTGCGTGGCTAATGGTCGAGAACGGTTGGGAACTCCCGGTGCATCGGACAGAATTGTCACCACTATTTTGCAGGCACTGGGGGAAAAGCCCACGCAGTAGTTGCGCATGGGCAATTTAATTGATTGACGAGCTACTTATTGGCGATCCAAGGGGCCGCGCGTCACACCCAGCTGACTTTGCAATTGTAGTTCGCGCCACAGTTGTGCTCCGCTGATATCTCCCTTGAGCAGTTGTTGGTATCGGGCGATCGCTTGTCGGACCTCACCCTTGTTTTCATCGACAAACTCAATTCGAAACTGGCGTGCTCCCAGCTCTTGCAGTTGGTGGACGTATTCGGCCCCGGTCTGAGCCGTCCCGTTAAACACCGTATTGCGACAGCCTGCATCTGCTTGCAAGACATGCTCGGTACCGACACGATCGCGCAGCTTCACGTGGTGAGTTTCGCAAGGGCGACCGCAGTTAGTAAAGTCTGTGCCCTCCGAGAGAAAAGCACAAAATACGCAGTGCTCCATATGGAACATAGGCATGTGCTGGTGGATGGTGAGTTCGAACCAGGCAGGGGGAGCAGTGGTGAGGAGGGCGGCTAACTGATCGATGTTGAGGTCGTAGGAGGCCGTTAAGCGTTCGAGCTGGAAATTGTCCATGAAATACCGAGCTGCGATCGGATTGGCCACATTGAGAGAGAAATCGCCAATGCAGCGATCGCCATTGAAAAACTCCAAATGATCGTAATTACGTACCAAGTAGCCATCGGCATTGCTGGTTTTCACTTGCTGCAAAATCCAGTTTTCGAGTGGCTTGGCAATGCGAGGGGGAGCGACCCAAATGGTCTGATCGGCAGTAGTGGGGTTGGATTTCACCATGCGCACGGCATCGCGATAGGTTCGCGGATCTTCGAATTCGCAATACAAGGTTTTGATACCAGTAGTCCAGGCCATTTCTAGCTGGTCGAGCGATCGCGCCAGTACGATTAGCTCCGGTTCTGATTCCTCCGGCTCAGAGACGGGTAATAAATCTTGGTAGGTGGCTGTCTCGTGCAGTTGCCAGCGATGCGGCTGTCCCCTCAGTGCTTCCAGTTGTTCAACCAGGCTGCGGCGCATGCGATTCAGTTCGCTGACAGGCAGCATGACGTTGCCATCCAGAACGATACTCAAATCCCCCAATTCAAATGGAGTTCCTCCCAATCGTCCCAGTTGCTTGCGTAGCCTGGCTTCATCCAACGGCTTGGAATGTGCCTCCACTAGCGCCATTTCAGACTCAACGGTGACAATGTGACCGATGCGATCGCGAGCGACGATTGTCAGTGGTTGCTCCAATGCTCCGACAACGTCGCAGTCAATTGGACGACTGAACTTCGGAGTATCTCCCGCAAAACTCTGGAGAATCGCACGGTCTAGCTCGGGGTCACTGGTTTTCCATAGGCGATCGCCCACATGGACCCGCCGCCAATCAACCGCATCGCGCCCAAAGCTAATCCAGGCCAGCTTGCTTGATTCATCAACTGTATAAACCCGTCCTCCTTCTTCCTTCTGTTGGGGCTTGCCACAGTCGAAGACCACCCCATCCCCTGCTTTCAGGGGGGCTTTTAACTGTATGGCGATTTTTTTTCCTTTGATGTTGCGGACTCGTCCCAAGTACACACCACGCTTTTTCCCAAACCGAGCATGAACCAACTTCTGATTGTCTATACCGTTCATCCAGCCGGTGTAGAGTCCCCGAGAGAAGCTCATTTCCAGGCTGTAGCGATCGCTATGATGCACCGCATAGTTGGTTGTACCCGTTGCCCGATCCAGCGCCTCACGATAGATCCGCGTCACGTTCGCGACATATTCAGGCGTCTTGAGGCGGCCTTCAATTTTGAGGCTGGCAACTCCCGATTGCACGAGTTCTGGCAATACAGACAGCGAAGACAGGTCTTGAGGGCTGAGTAGATATTGGCGATCGCCCAACGGGACTGGTTTCCCATCCGCAATCAACTCGTAGGTCATGCGGCAGGCTTGAGCACATTCCCCGCGATTGGCCGACCGTCCTCCCAAGGCTTCGCTCGTTAAACATTGGCCGGAATAGGCCACGCATAGGGCACCGTGAACGAAGACTTCCAACGGCAATTGGACATCTCTGGCTTGAAGCTGTTGCTGAATCTTATCGATTTGGTTAAGGGAGCATTCGCGGGCCAGCACCACCAGATCGCAACCTAATGACCGGGCAAATTCCACACCCGCTGCACTGGTGACAGTCATTTGCGTGGAGGCGTGAATGGGAAAGTCTGGGGACAGATGGCGAATCAACCTGCAAATGCCCACATCCTGAACGATCGCAGCATCTACCCCCGCCGCAATGATGGCCCGCAGGTATTGTTCGGCTTGAGCAAGCTCGTTTGCAAATGTCAGGGTATTGAACGTGACGTAGGCTTTGACCCCTCGTTGATGTAACCAAGGAATCAGATCGCCCAAATCCCTCTCGGTGAAGTTGTGCGCCCGCATACGGGCATTAAATTTATCCAGTCCAAAATAGATGGCATCCGCACCATTCTCCACAGCAGCTTTGGCACAGTCCCAATCTCCCGCTGGGGCCAGCAGCTCTGGACGTTGCCGTTGATGGGGCGACTGGTATTGAACCGAGCTGGAGTGGCTAGGGGAAACAGTCATGGAAGGAAGGTGGATGGAAGGGTTGTGGCGAAGGCACAGACTCTATTGTCGCTACCCGCCAGGAGCTAGCGTAGCTCAACTACCCCTCCAGCATCGGGAGAAGTACGAACATCTCGGGAGTCCGTACTCGTCGGCCAGCACCGCATCGTTTCCTGTGGAGATTCAGCTGGCAATATCCGCTACTTGCTGATGATGCCTTTCAAGATGCCGAAAATCCGCCTGCCCAGGTACTTGACGTACTGAAATATGGCCACGACCAATCGGCGTATGGCCCGGATGTAGGACTGTTGTGAAGGACGGCTCTGAGTAGAACTCGTTCTCTCTGTAAGCTGCTCCAGTTCTGGCTGGTTAGCAGATTGGAGACTCGCTGTTGATGGAGCAAGCCGTGGTGAGGGCGCGCCAACATCAACCGAGCGATCGGTTCGGGATGATGGGACAGTCGAGCTAGCAACAGCACCTGCTGTCAGGTGATGGGGCTGAGGCTGAGATGAAGTTAAATCTGGAGAAGCGGCCTCCGTTCTTGCGGGAGGAGTTGGGGCTTTGGCAGAAATCTCGCCCCGCAAAACCTTTGTCTGAAACTCTAACTGGTGGATCGCTGGCTCAATCGCCGCCATCGCTTGACTGGCATTTTCTGAGGAGAGCCCAACAGGCGATTGCATCTCATCAATCAAATAGGTCAGTGTCTCTTGGCACCGCAGTAGTAAAGATTGGAGATCGCGATCGCAGGGAATTTTGCGTGATCGAAAGACCTTGAGGGTGTCTTCCATTCGGTGGGCCGTGAGTCCTACGCTGCTAATCTCTAACATCAAGGCTCCTCCTTTAATGGAGTGAGCAGCACGGCACAGCTCGTCAATCAGTTCACCATCGGCAGCTCGCTCGGGCAAGACGGGTAATCCTTGCTCCAGAGTTTGCAAGCAAACACGGGCCTCCTCTATGAAGAAGCCGGTTATCCTTTGTTTTGCTTCTAGATCCAACGAACCTAACCCCTGATAGCAAACTGAAGGCTGTCATCTCAGTATGCCTCAGTATATTTTTGTTGGATTTATTTTCTCGAAAAGGTGGCAATCATCCCGAAGAAATACCGATAGACAATTCGTAACCCACCGCAAGGAGTGCCAAATTAACCCTGTTGGGATCCTTGTGTGAAACAAATATTCTGTTTGTCGCGCTAGTCATGGCCTGTGTAAAGATTTTATAAGAAGGCAAACATAGCCACTTAGCAAGGATTGTTTGCCGCCCTTTAATGCCTAGTGTTCTGTCAGATGACTCGCAGAGCAGACCCGACAAATCGCTAGATTACGATTATTGATTGTCAACTAGCAGCAACCGTCGTTCTTGCCGAATCGCTTCCGAGTATTTGCGAATTAAGGCCATTACCTGCACGGGCTGATGGACGGCTCTAACTCGTACAGCAGGAGTCGTGCGATCGTCAGACATTAATATGACATCTCCGGCCCCAGCTAAACGAATTAGTAAAGGCTCTATCACCGTGACGTCGGTGACGCGGTAAAGCTCTAACGTGTCGGTGCGCCGGTTGATGACACCTTGTTGTACGATGAATCGTTCTTTGGTCAGGGTATAGACTGTACTGCTGACCGCAAACCAGGCCCAAGCTAGCTTGACTACCTGTATTGCAGCTACACCCCCGACAATAGCTAGCAGAATACTGTCAATCGGTATGGAAACGGATTCGATATCAACAAAGCCACCAACAAAACCCAGAATTGAGTTTCGCGCGAAGAACACCGCGATGAGTCCCGCCAATACGAGCAACGATCGCAACCCTAGAGCAAGATTCAGGATTTGAGACGGAGAACCTGACCATACGGTTTGTTCGCTAGCAGTCGTTACTGTCATAAACTTGCCTCCAGCTCAGCCGTATGTTCTTGCGTGTTTATAGCAACAGCTCCATAAATTGCGTCTTTCGTCTCCCCAAATCGCTCGCCTAGTTGCCAGGCCCAGATTTGATCGCCATATGAAAAATGCCACCATTCGTTGGGGTGTCCAATAAAGCCTGCCGATTCCATTGCACCAAAGAGAATGCTGCGATGGTCATGAAACTGTTGCTCCTCAGGCATGCGACTCCCTTGGAAATGATAGGGGTACGAACGCTCCGAAATCTCGTCAATCGGCGACCCCATATTAATCTCGTTCCCTTGCTCATCGGCCAGCGTCAGATCGATTGCTGCTCCAGTACTGTGCGGTGGCGGAGTTGCCGGATCGTCACTGGGAAGCGCCCAAAATTTCAGAACCTCTTCCATCACGGCTTTACGCTGTTGTGGCGTTACTGTCTCGGGTTGAAGATTGCGATCGCTCAAGAGCTGGCGATAGGTGTAATCCACCATGTAACGCTGCACGGTGATGGGTCGAAAGGCGTCGAACACCAACAGTGTCCAGCCCGGTTTTTGCTGCCGAATCAGTTGCTGAGCAGCGTTCAGCTTGGCGACAATTGTTTGCCGCAAGACAAAGGGAGACGTGCCAGCATAATCGGCCCCAACGGCAACGTAGGGATGGGGCTGCAGCGTTAAAAAGCAGGGGGGCAGCTCTTGCAAAGACTCGTTGCACTCGGAGATCGGGATGGAATGGTAAGGCTTGAAAGGCACAACAGAGACAAACTCACCCATTTAGTACCGTTAACTCGCAACTGTATCGCGTGCGCAACCGGTGTGCTGGCGAGTCAGCATGAATCAATTGCGATCGCTCCGGTGCAATGAAGCGGTTGAGAGCGCTTCTCTAAGCTCCAGTCACCAGCTTGCGAATCTGCTTCAAACCAGCCTCGGTGTACGGGGCATAGCGCCACTTCAGATCGAGCCACAACCCTTTCTTAAGTACCGATCTGTAATGGGAAAACGTATCGAACGTGAATTTGCCGTGGTAGGCACCAATGCCACTATCACCCACTCCTCCAAAAGGCAGGGTATCGACTCCAACATGCATAACCGTATCGTTGATGCAGGCACCACCGGATGATGTCGAACTCAGCACACGCTCTTGAACCTCCGAACGACTGGAGAACACGTAGAGTGCCAGCGGCTTAGGACGCTCGTTAATTTTGGCGATCGCCTCATCCAAAGAGTCGTAAGTCAGCACCGGCAGGATGGGGCCAAAGATCTCTTCCTGCATGACACCATCATCCCAGGTGACATTCTCCAAAACGGTCGGAGCAATGTAGCGCCGCTCGCGGCTGCTCTCCCCACCAATCGCCACATCTCCATGACCGAGAAACGTCACCAGGCGGTCAAAATGACGCTCGTGGATAATCCGCCCGAAATCCGAACTCTGTTCGGGAGTATTTCCAAAGAATTCAGCAATCGTCGCCCGCAGTTGGTCGATTAAATCATCCTTGATGCGGCGATCGACCAAGATATAGTCGGGGGCAATGCAGGTCTGGCCAGCATTAATAAATTTGCCCCAGGCAATGCGGCGGGCAGCAACATCCAATTTGACGTCCGCATCCACAATGCAAGGGCTCTTTCCCCCCAACTCCAGGGTCACGGGGGTCAGCGTTTTCGCCGCCGCCTGCATAATGATGCGCCCCACTTCAGTTCCGCCCGTGAAGAAAATATGGTCGAATTTCTCGTTCAGTAGCTGCTGACTCGTGTCCACTTCCCCTTCGAACACCGCTACGTAATCGGGGTCGAATGCTGCCACCACAATATCGGCCACCACCTTGGAGGTGTGCGGAGCGTGCTCCGAGGGCTTCAATACGGCGCAATTCCCTGCAGCGATTGCCCCCACCAACGGCGACATCATCAACTGAAACGGATAATTCCAAGGACCGATGATCAGGACTATACCCAGCGGTTCCGGCTGCCTCCACGCCGTCCCCGGAAATTGATCGATGCCAACTTTCACTGTCTCGGGTTTCATCCAACGCCGCAGCTGTTTGAGGGCCGTATTCACCTCCGCCAACGTGGCAATCTCGAAATACGCTTCAAAGGCAGGGCGACCCAGATCGGCTTTTGCAGCTGCCAGAATGTCGTCCTGGCGATCGATAATCGCCTGCTTGAGTCGCTGTAATTGCTGGAGCCGAAACTCTAGTGGTTGGGTCTGGCCGGTGGCAAAAAAAGTCCGTTGCCGAGCAACGACGTCGGGGATAGTGGGGCGGGTCAACTGAGCTGTCAAGGCTTTGCTCCTGCAATCAATCCAAAAGAGAAGCGCGGGCAAGTTACCACTGTGGCAGCAGGGGTTTCTTTAAGTCCACACTACAGTTCACTCTTAGTATGCAGCCTCGCTTATACGGCTCGCACCCTCTCAGTCCACTCTTTAGTAATCAACTCTCTAGCAATCAGCTCACGTTCAATCAACTATTTGATGAATAACCCAATTGTTTTGCTATTTGCCGTGTTCGCCTCAGCAGCGATCGCCCCTCTGTTGAGTAAACGGCTGCGTATTCCGTCACTTGTCCTACTAATCAGCATCGGCGCGATCGCGGGAACCCACGGATTGGGTTGGTTGGAACGAGATGCCCAGTTGATTCTGATGGAAAAGATTGGGTTGCTGATGATTATGCTGCTGGCGGGACTGCAAACCGATCTGAGCGATTTGAGGCGAGTTGGCCCGCGGGCATTAGTGTTCGGATTGCTGACCTTTGGGGTGCCTTTCACCATCGGTGTTGCGACTGGCAGCCTACTCGATTTGGGATTGTTTGGAATTGTTCTCATGGGGTTGCTGTATTCTCCTCATATGTTGGTGAGTTTCCCGCTAGTCGCCGAAATGGGATGGGCTCAATCAGAGGTGGTGGCCGTCGCTGTCGGGGGGACGGCAGTGACAACCGTGATTACATTGGCTGGATATGCCATTGTGCAGGCGGCGGCGACAGGGGCTGTAGACTTACTGCTGTGGGTCCGCCTGTTGGTGCTGCTACCTGCGCTAGCGATCGCCTGCTGGATCGGGCTCCCGTATCTGGGCCGAGTTGCGTTCGCACCGACTGACCGAGGAGTGCTGCAGCTTTCTATCCCCACTCGTGTTGCTCTTGTGCTGGCGATCGTGTTCGCGATTGCATCCCTTACTCAGCTATTGGGGGTTGATGGTATTGTTGGGGCATTTATTGTGGGGCTGGCTCTCAACCGCACCATTCCGGCTGGTGGTTCGGAGGTGGTCGCCCACTTGGAAACAATCGGAAATGGATTGTTTATTCCCGCTTTTCTCATTTCTGCTGGCGTATTGTGCAATCTGAGGGTGTTTGTCACTCAGCCCGCCAGTTTGCTCTTGGGCTTGGCTATCGTCGTCGGTGCTTGCGGAGGTAAAGTTATCGCCGCATGGTTGGCTGGCAAGTGGTTTGGGTACGACTGGCCTGAAATGCTAGTGATGTCGGGACTTACCCTCTCACGAGCAGCATTGATTTTAGTCATTGTGCTATTCGGCCAGGAGGCGGGCTTGCTGGAATCTCAGTTGTTTAATGCCTCGATTGTCTATGTCGCATTAACTTTGCTGATGGGACCATTGGTAACTGAATGGGGAGGTAAAGCCAAGCCCCCAAGGGGGATCGTCCCGCAGTAAAACAGTTGATATTCAATTGCCACCCCCAAAATGGCTCAGGCAGGTTTTGTTCTACATTAGGGATAAGGTGTTGAAATTACCTAGAAGACGCCAGCCTGCATGGTTCGAATAGCTGGGTGCAGGGGAAGGCTACTGTCAAGGTTCTGTGGAACCATTACAATGCGATATTCGCTTTGCAATTCTTTTGGTGTGTCAAGTCAAAACAATAGAGCCGTCGATCAATTAATCCGGAACTGATGTTCGCAATTCTCGTTTCCTGCGATCGCATCGCTTGACGAACGTTAAAATTCGCTGTCTGTGGGTTGTCTTATGCCCGAATCCAACCTCCAATCCAGCTTGTATGGATTGCTCGAACATTACAACCTTGAAGATATTTTATTTGCGCTATATCGCTATGCCGATACTCAAGCTCGACTAGCGTCTACTTTGCAAGAATCAATGGCCCAAGAGGATTGGGAGCACAAAGCTTCTGCCATTGATGTGGCCTGCGAGGCGATCGATACTGCTAATCGTGGCGACTTCTAAGCCAACTACGACGTAACGTCCTAACCGGTATAGTCCACTCGCCTGCACGAACTACAAAAGCATAGTCGATAGCTTAGATTCCTCGGGTTCGTACAGTAGTTCGAATACATTGCCGTCCAAATCTCTGCCGTAACAGGAGGCCGTACCATCACGATGATCGTGAATAGCTCCCAGCTTGACCCCTAACTGAGTAATTCGCTGATGTTCGGCCTCTAGATGCTGGCGATCTCGAAACACAAACCCAAAGTGCGGCCCAGCGGCTTTATACCCAGGTCCCAACAAGGCCAGCCCATCTTTACCAGCTTTGACATAAGCCCAATCAGAGTCTTCCCAGACCACTGTCATCCCCAGGGTTTGGTAGAACTCTAAAGCTTTGGGGATGTCTGCCACTTTTACTGCTACGTGGCCAAGACCTGGAAGAGCCATAAGTGAATAACGAAGTAGTTGGGGATTATAACCATACTAAACCCGTCACTGATAGTTCACCCCCCTTACGAAGGTAGCTGGAGCAACGAGATCGAAGCTCGGAGACTATTGATGACTAGTCGCAATCAATTTTTCAGCTCGGCGGCTACGGTTTCAACTCGCTTCAATACCTCTTGATATCCCGCCACCGGATCTCCCAAGTCAAAGCGGAACAAGTCTTTGTCTAAAACACGCTCGTCGGCCACATTCCACAACCGGCAGGTGTCCGGGCTAATTTCATCCGCCAGAATAATGCTGTCATCTGGCAGCGTTCCGAACTCTAATTTGAAGTCAATCAGTTCTAATCCGCATTTGAGGAAAAACGCCTGCAAAAGGCGATCGATCGCCACGGCTTGCTCTCGCAAGATGTCTACCTGATCGGGAGTGGCCAACTTTAGGAGGTCAATGTGGTCGGTGGTAATCAGCGGATCTCCCAGCTCGTCATTTTTGTAGAAAAATTCCACCAGTGGCGGAGCAATTTCCTGACCTCGCTCCAAGCCGAGCCGTTTGCACAGGGTTCCGGCTGCCCGATTGCGCACCACCACCTCAATCGGCACAATCTCAACCGACTTTACCTTCATTTCCGTCGGGGACGGTCGATCGACGAAGTGTGTGGCAATGCCTTCATCCTCCAGATACTGGAACAATATGGCAGCAACCGTACAGTTGACGGCCCCCTTCCCGGCAATCTGCCCTTTTTTTTGGGCATTAAAGGCTGTAGCGTCATCCTTATATCGTGCCAACAATACTCCATCGGTACCGGTGGAATAAATCCGCTTCGCCTTGCCTTCATACAGTAAGATTGCCTCGGCCATTGCTTTAAGTCCCATCAATAGTCAGATTGCTGAAGGTCTTCAAACACAGCTACTCTACAGGCGATCGCCACTGAAAGACGACTCAACTTCAGCCTGATATCCACGAGTAGAGTTTTTGCTTGCAGTTGCTTGTTTTGACCCAATCTAGGGTGACCCTGTTGAGGGACGCCACTGCCCAAAGATTGCCTCGGCTAACAGCCCCCTATGTGCTACTTGTGTCGAGAGATGGCAGTGCGCCACCCAAATAGCTAAGGAATAATAAAATCAAATCACTAGCTTAAGCACGAATCAAACCGTTCAGTTTTTATCGAAGAGCGGTTTCGATTTATCCTAAGGTATATCTGTTTAGCTAGCAGCTATCGAGCATACGGGTTTCAGGGCACGCCGCCAAACCCCCTTGCCCCCCAGAATTCCGTTTTTACGAGGGAGTACCGACCATGGCTACCAAAAAGAGCGAAGCAACCTCTGGCTTGGCTATTTACGAACGAGGTGGGGCACTTGGTTTGCGTCCTACCGCCCCCGCCAGTATGAATATTGTGTCTACGTTCATGGGGAATCGTCCCATCGTTGCATCTGGTTTGCAGGTTTCTTCAACCTACTTGAATGGTCGGCCTATTCAGGCCCGTTCTCGTGAAATCTCCAGTACGTTCATGAACAACCGGCCCGTCATGTCCAGTGGCGGTACTGTTGTGGCTACCTTTATGGGCAATCGTCCCATTATGTCCAGCGGCCTGAAAATTGCTGCGACCTATCTGCCTGGTGGCCTGCCTGTTGTTCAGAGTGCATAAGTTAGGCTTCTGCACTCTGCTGCCATTGTTTTTGGCAGCTATTGGTGAGACGTAGCCATGAATTAACGAGCGCCTACTCAGGCTGAGTAGGCGCTCGTTAATTCATGGCTACTGATTGCTTAAAATCAGTCAGACTTCTTCTGATTCTGAGCTCAAATATCTACTGCAACCGTGGCGAAATGGCAACGCTGAGCACGTGAGAGTTTTAATCAGTGATTGGCTGCAGGCTGCACGGCTGCTTTTGTTATAGTTTGTTAAGTGTCGAATGCAGAGCACAGAGTTTTTATGTCCAATCCGTTAACCCGCGCATTCTTCATCGGACGAGCCACTGCCAATTTATTGGCAGAGCGGGCCGAGGCTGCGATGACCGATCTAGCGGGAGAAATTGGCAAAGGCATTGCCGAAGCTCAGAAGCAGTGGGAAGAATTCGGGCACGATGTGGTTGCTCGGGCTGAAGCTGAAGAAGCTAGCGCCGCCAGCGATATCTACTATCAGGGGACTTCTGCCGCTGGAGTTGATTCGCCTTCGTCCACAACTAACTTGCAGGCAACCCTTGACGACTTACGGGCAGAAGTTGCCGAACTTCGTTCTCAGTTGCAACAGTACCGGAGTGAGTCCGTTTGACTGCAGTTCGTCTACCAGTAAAGCCTCCCACCGGAGAGCGGGCTGCCAAGTCTTACGACTCTTACCGCTGGGCGCGCAACAACTACAGTCGTCGCGGTCGCCTGATCGATATTTGGCGATTTGTTCTCATGCTGGTTTATTACAACTGGCTGGACAAAAAAAATTGGAGCTACGGATCGTCCACCCCCCCCGCAGAGGAGCAACTGTCTCGCCGCAGGCGGCAACGAGCGATTTGGATACGGGAAACGCTGCTCGAACTGGGACCGACCTTTATCAAGGCCGGCCAACTGTTTTCTACCCGTGCTGATTTATTTCCCACCGAGTACATCGAAGAATTGTCGGCTCTCCAAGACAAGGTTCCTGCTTTCGACTACGACAAAGTTGTAACCATCGTGGAAGAGGAGCTGGATCGTGACATTGACACCATCTTTTCCTATTTCGATCCCACGCCAATTGCTGCTGCCAGCTTGGGTCAGGTTCATAGGGCTCAACTGCACAATGGGGATGAGATCGTCGTAAAAGTTCAGCGCCCCGGTCTCAATCGACTGTTCACCATCGATATTGATATCCTGCGCGGAATTGCAGATTTTTTTCAGAACCGTACCAAATGGGGCAAGGGAGGTCGCGACTGGCTGGGCATCTACGAAGAGTGCCGCCGCACGTTATGGGAGGAGGTGGATTATTTAAGCGAGGGACGTAATGCTGACACCTTCCGACGTAACTTCACTGAAGTCCCCAATGTTGTTGTTCCGCGGGTGTATTGGCGCTACAGCTCTCCGCGCGTCCTCACATTGGAATATTTACCCGGCATCAAGATCAGCAACTTTGAAGCGCTGACCGCGGCCGGCCTAGATCGAACTTACGTCGCTCGTCTGGGAGCAGAAGCTTATCTGCGACAAGTGTTGCAGCATGGCTTTTTCCATGCCGATCCTCACCCGGGTAATTTGGCAGTCAAACCAGATGGCACGATGATCTTTTATGACTTTGGCATGATGGGTCACATTGCTCCCAACATCAAGTCAAAGTTGATGGTTACACTGCAAGGCATTGCTTCGCGGGATGCTGGCATGGTTGTCGAGTCTTTAGTGGAATTGGGGGCGTTGGTTCCTACCAGCGACATGTCTCCAGTTCGGCGATCGGTACAGTACATGCTGGATAACTTTCTCGATCGCCCTATGGGAGAACATCAGGATGTATCCGTTGCAGCCATCAGCGACGATCTTTACGAGCTGGCTCAAGATCAACCCTTTCGCTTCCCTGCCACGTTTACTTTTGTGATGCGAGCATTCTCAACCCTCGAAGGTTTGGGAAAAGCTCTCGACCCTGAATTCAACTTCATTGAAATTGCCCAGCCATTTACCACCGAACTTATGACCCAGACGAATCCCGGAGAAACGAACACCATCATCGATCGCCTCGGCCGGCAAGCTGCTCAATTTACCAATACCAGCATTAATCTGCCGCGCCGGATCGAGCAAACACTCGATAAGTTAGAGCAAGGAGATATTCGCGTTCGAGTACGTTCTGTCGTGACAGACCGCCTGTTGCAGAAAAATCAAACGACGGGTGTTGGAGTCATTCAAGCCCTCTTGTTGGCTACATTTGTCTTGGCAGGTACGCAATTGTTGATCGCCGAGCTACCCATCTACGCAGCGGTTGCCGGAGGAATTGCACTGATTTTTGCGATTACTCTCATCCGGACTGCCGTCAAGCTCAGACAGTACGACCGATTCTAAGGTTAAATTGGTACACCCACTTCATGGATGCATCAGTGTAAGTGCACGTCACAACGGTTCGCAACTGCGAGCGATTCGACTCCTAGGTGTAGTATCACGGTTAGCCTACATTTCTCACGGATTGCCTATGGCACGGACATCGGTACCACGGGCACACTTACAGTTGACGCACTTATTTCCTATTGTCAGAGGTCAAATCGATCGTTTCCCAATACACTGATCATCAACACTTTGTTGTGCAAGCGGATTTGTCATTGTGATGCGTTTTGCCGGACATACGGACCGCGGCATGGTTCGACAGAGTAATCAAGACTCGTTTTTCTGCGATCCTGATGGGCGCTTTTTCATTGTTGCTGACGGTATGGGGGGTCATGCTGCCGGAGCGCAAGCGAGTTTGCTTGCTGTGGAATCAATACAAACTGTATTGAGGCGGGCTTGGACAAAAATTCCTGCACCGCAGTTACTCAACCAGGCAATCGAAGAAGCCAATGCCTCCATTTTGCAGGACCAGGCGGAAAATCCCGACCGCGCAGACATGGGAACGACCATCGTGACAATTCTGCTTGACCCTAGCGGCCATTGCTGGAGTGCTCACATTGGCGATTCGCGTCTTTACCGTCTCCGTGGCAAAGACCTGCAACAGATGACTGAGGATCACACTCTGATAGCTCGTGCGGTCCGCTTGGGAGAGCTAACCCCTGCTCAGTCTAAATTGCATCCCTATCGACATATTTTGGAGCGCTGCTTGGGCCGTCCCGATACCGGACCTCCTGCCGTTCAGCCCATTCAGCTAGAGTTGGGCGATCGCTTATTGCTATGCAGTGACGGTTTGACAGAAGAATTAGATGACAGTCAGATTGCCGATACTTGTCTGCAGTCGAACGTGTTGGAAGAAATTCCTACGGCACTAGTCGATGCGGCGAAGGAGCATGGTGGACGCGATAACGTCACTGTTGTGGTTGCCGAATATTTGGGGTAGGACAGGACTTAGCCTTAATGGCTTTACCCCCCAGGCTCTCTCGGGTCTAGCATGTCTCAGGTGCAAGGAGCCCTCGTTCTCGTGATACTCGTCACCTGAGTATGGGGCGACTACCTCTGGGCATACTGAACGCTAAAGTACCACCCTGGCGATGCCGCTTTTCCGGCCGCAGCTTTTATCGCCGACTGAGCATCTTCGGCTAGTCGTAGTGCTGGCTTCCAAAATCCCTTTGAGCGAGACCCCTTCACATGAAACTGGCGTATCTAGATTGTGCGGCTGGAATTGCGGGGGATATGTTCCTCGGGGCATTGATTGATTGCGGTCTTCCTCTGGATCGTCTCAAGCACGAGCTATCCCGCTTACGGCTGGATGGAGAATTCGACCTGCAAGTATTTTCGGTAGAGCGCGCAGGAGTCAATGCCACTCAGGCCGTTGTTCATTGCCTCCGCGACGATAGCCCCCATCGCCACTATTCCGATATTCAGCGACTGATTGTCGAATCCACCCTTTCCCCTGCAGTTGCCCAGCGCAGCTTAGATGTATTTCGTATTTTGGGAGAGGCTGAAGCTGTCGTACACGGCCAGCCTTTGGAAAAGGTTCATTTTCACGAGGTGGGGGCAGTTGACTCCATTGTGGATATTGTCGGTACCTGTATCGGATTGGAATGGTTGCAGGTGGATCGCGTGATTGCCTCGCCACAACCGGTGGGTGGAGGCTGGGTGAACGGCTCTCATGGCAAGATGCCGGTGCCCGTCCCAGCAGTCTTGCAGCTTTGGCAGGATCATCGAGTTCCGATATTCAGTAACGGTGAGGAAATGGAGCTTGTTACACCTACGGGGGCAGCATTGTCGATCGGGCTAGCTCAATCATTTGGCGATAGTCCAGCAATGGCTGTGGAGCTGGTGGGAGTCGGAGCCGGAACGCGGCAATTAACAATTCCGAATGTGATGCGACTGTGGGTGGGAACCAGTCAATCTGCGCAACCGACAGAAACGATCGCGGTGTTGGAAACCCAGATTGACGATCTCAATCCCCAAGTGATTGCGTATACGTTCGAGCGTCTATTTGAGGCAGGGGCACTCGATGTTTTCTCGCAATCGGTCACCATGAAGCAAAATCGTCCGGGAACATTAGTGACCGTTGTGGTGCCCCTGCACTTAGCAGATGCGTGCGAGAGCATTCTGTTTATGGAAACCTCAACGATTGGGGTTCGCAGATCGCTACAGCAACGCTCTGTGCTAGAGCGGGAAATGATGCGGGTTGAGACCGAGTTCGGGTCGATTCAAGTCAAGATTGCCAGACGGCACCATCAGTTAGTCAATGCGCAGCCGGAATTTCGCGATTGCGCTGCACTGGCGCGCAAGTTCAACGTGCCGGTACAAGAGGTGTGGCTGGCGGCACAGGCCGCTTGGACTCATTCACGCAAATTGGGCTAGTTCTCTATTCATCTATCGTCGCCTGCATGTTCTATTGCAGTCGCCCGCAATGTTAGGACAGTGCTCTGAAGAC
>JBFRWD010000091.1:0-15445 GCA_051439425.1 Synechococcus sp. | reverse complement strand
TGGTAATACTGATGCCCGTTTGCTGCACGGGAGAGGGCAATTGTGGTTCTGCAACCGAAACTCGATTCAAGACATCTACGGCTGCAATATCGATGTCATAGCCTTGGTCAAAGGTAATGGTGATGCTGCTATTGCCATCCTCTGAGCTAATAGATGACATGTAGCGCATGCCGGTAACACCGTTAATCTCCCGTTCCAAAACAGTGGTGACCGTTTCTTCCACAACACTGGCATTGGCTCCAATATAGGTAGCCGACACGACCACTTGTGGCGGACTAATGTCTGGATATTGCTCCACCGGCAACGTCGGAAGACTAACCAAACCGGCAAGCAACACAACAATGGAACAAACGATGGTGAGAACCGGTCGCCGAATAAATGTTTCAACAAACATGGCGTCACAAGCTACAGGTTAGGAGTCTTGCCAGGAAAAAGTTGGTCATCTTAGAGCCGTAGGGGGAGTTCCACCATTGCGACGGATGACATCCCACTGGCGCATCGAGACTAAAATCCAGTTCGCTGCATTTTCGCCAGCGATTTCCCTCCCGCCAGCCCAAGCGATCGCCCCAAGCAGCAATCACCTCAGAGTTCTGCTCCACAGTCGTATTCAGGCTGCCGCCCTCTTCGACATACAGTTGAATCTGTACCGAAAACCCAAATCGGCCATCGCTGGCGTCACGCCACAATCGATCGATGGTTTGCAACGCGTTGCATGGAATGTGCCGAATGCTATTGGGTGTAAGTTCTTCGATATCCACTGCACCAGCAATTTCGACAATTAACTGGATTGTGGCCAGATCGGCATCCCACCAATTCCCGGCTTCTAGATGTTGTTGTAAGGGTTTGTAGCGATAGACGTCAGAAACGAGGGCTAGAGTACCCTCGATTTGTTGAACGGTGTCCGTCAACTCGGGAAGCGTGTCTAGTTGCTGCTGGACCGTTGCCACCTGGGCATTCAAACGGGCCAATTGTTCGGCAATCGCTGCTAGCTGCGAACTCTCTCCCTGCGAGTTAGATAGTTTCTCGGTGGGCAGTTGCTTATCTAAATCCATGTGCCAAAAACCTTGCGTTCAATATGCTCTTGTCCGGATACTCTTGTCCAGAAATATGTCGATGCCGTTAGTACCAACAACGCTTCAGGACTCGGATGGGGGGGATAAAGTGGCTACATCTGTTTCTGGCGAAATTGCCGCACCGTCAAACAAATTGAGCAACCCAGACGTGACGATGGTTTCTCCTGCATTCAACCCAGAGACGATCTCGTAAGTGTTGAGCTGCAGAGTTCCCAATTGCACTGGCCGCAGTTGAGCAATGGCTTGAGAGGCATCCGAGCCGTCCATTGCCGAGTCACCGAGTCCTGTCTCTTCATGCGCAATCTGGGCCACTACGTAGACAAATGCTTGATTGCCGATAAACGAGACGGCAGATGTGGGAACCGTCAGCGCAGATGTTTCTTCCCAAATAATGCTGGCCGCAACAAATTGCTCGTCCCGCAACAACCCGTCGGGGTTATCGAAGCTTGCTTTTGCCAAAATCACCTGACGAGTTGGGTCCACTTGGGGTGAGACAAAGTCAATCTGTCCCGATGCAATGGGCTCATTTTCCCCCGGTAGGGTTAATTGCACCTCCAAATCGGGTCGCAATCCTCTGGCTTGTTCGATCGGAATAGCCAGCCGCAGCTCCAATGTCTCGTTCTGGACAACGGAGGTCAGAACGGTATCGGTTTCGACATAATCTCCAACGTCTACCGGAATATCTCCAACAACGCCGGCAATCGGTGCCAGTATGTTGTAATCGTCCAAATCCTCTTGAGCCACTGTTGCATTGGAGTTAGCCTGGGCGATCGCCGCTTCGGCCTCTTCCAATACGGCTTCCGACGATGCCACTCTGCGTTCTGCTGCATTTAAGGCGGCAACAGCAGCATCCCGATCTCGCCGCACCCGATCCAGCTCTTGAACGGAGATAGCGCCTTCACCAACCAGTAACTCGGTGCGCTCAAATTCTGCCATCTGCAGCTCGACTTCCGCCACTTCTCGATCTCGGTCGGCTTGAGCCGCCAGCAGTTGAGCCCGAGCACTATTCTGTGCAGCGCGAGCAACCATCACATTGGCCAAGGCTCCATCTACCTGGGCTTGGGGACGATCGAACTCCAGTTGCACCATAGGGGTACCGACAATCACTCGCTCCCCTTCCCTCACCAAAATTTGCTGCACTCGTCCCTCAGCCTCAGGGCGCAAAGCAACGCGCTCCAAAGCATTCAAGGATCCTACAAATTCTGATGATTTGAAGATGGATTCGGAGGCTACATCTTGAACTCGCACTGAGAGAGCGGGGGGTGGGGCCGTCGCTTGCGATTGAGAACTATTGCGGGCAGTACTAATGCCTATCAGGCCACCAACCACAATTAGGCCCGCCGCCGCAACTCCCCATCTTTTACGACGAGGAGAGAGTGAAATCGCTGATTTGCGATCACCATGAGGAGAATGCATCTTACTGGTTCCAATATTCGCGCCAACAGCGTCGTTCGGGACAATAGATCGTAGTCAAATATTCACTTAAATACTAAAGTAAGTGCTATTGTGGCGAAGATCCAGCTACATTGCGTCGTAGTCAACTCACGAAGCGACGCTCTTAATCAGGGATTGGTCGATGATGGATGAATGTATCCGAGAAGGGTTAACGCCCTACAAGGGGAAATCGAACTGTAACATTTCGATTTTCTAGAAACTGAAGATTTATCGAAATACTAACACCGCAAAAAGTCTGTCGGGTGCCTCACATATGAGAATTTGATGATACGAGTTTGGAAGATATGCTGTGACAGTCCGCTGCAATGCCTAGAGATATGGAGACTGTTCAAAGCCTTGATTTTGAGAACAGACCCCTCCATGGTGAATTGCCAGGCGCGATATGAATCTCCTTTTGTTGGTGACCAGGTTGGCTGCACACTCAACCACTAAAAAGCCGGTAAGCGTGAAAGCAGCTAACCGGCACAATGAAGGGATAGACCGAGGGGGTTAATTCGCTAGATACCCATCCAAGGTGTGGCGGGTGGTTTTCATCGATCGCAGCTTACGCAATGCTTCCTTCTCAATCTGACGAATGCGTTCGCGAGTCAAATCAAAATGCTCGCCAACTTCCCGCAAGGTTTTTCCTTTACCGCCATCGAAGCCATAGCGCAAGCGCAGGACATCACGCTCCATCGGCTTCAAAATCCCCATTGCAGACTGGACATCCTTTTGCATGGAGTTTGCCACAATTTCCTGAAAAGGGCGATCGGACTGGGTATCTTCTAGCAAATCACCCAAGCGAGTTTCGCCCTCAGGACCAACCATTACATCGAGTGAAATTGGCAAGGTCGCCGACTGTTGAATGGTGCGCAGCTTTTTCAGCTTGACACCCATCGCTTCCGCCAACTCCTCATCACTAGGGCGACGTCCCTTTTCTTTGGTGAGATCGCGGATCGTCCGTTTCAGATGACGGACCTTATCAACCATATGAACGGGGAGACGAATCGTACGGGCTTGGTTCGCAATACAACGGGTAACCCCCTGACGAATCCACCAGTGGGCATAAGTACTAAATCGGTATCCGCGCTCCGCGTCGAATCGCTCGGTGGCGCGAATCAAGCCGATATTCCCTTCTTGGATTAAATCGAGGAACGGAACGCCTCGATTAACATACTTTTTAGCGACGCTAACCACCAACCTCAAATTCGAGTTGATTAGCTGTTGCTGAGCTCGCTTGCCGCGACGCTCGTCACCACGCAACTCTAGCTCGCTGGTCCCCATGCGCTCGGCAACGTCAACGTCAGAGGGACGCTGACCCACTTCTTCTTCAATGACTTCCCGCATCTCGCGAATATCAACTAACTTGCGCACGGCGCGAGAGAGGCGAATTTCATCTGCGTGATCGATGCGATCGACACGGCCAATTTCGTTCAGATAGAGATCTACAGCATCTTCAACACTTCCAAACGAGACCTGATTAGCGGATGCTGGTGTAGGTGGATCTCCCGTCCAGGAGAGAGAGGCTTTTGCAGCAGTCATGTTTATAAAGGAGGTTTTAATGCACATCCATAGTCTAGGAAGACGTCGCAGTGGGTAGTAATCGAAAATCGATCCTTAGGAATTGAGAGCATCTATGCTTTGGGTAGATAAATTCTTATCGATGGGCAGTCAACGCTTGGAAAACTTCGCCAAGATGTCGAAACGGGCGACGATTACGGACATATTCGCTCTCATTACCCGAACGATTGGCTTTACTCATAGATCGGATCTTGAAGTAGAAGTCTTGGATTCGGCATAGTGTCTATAGGTGAACGTGTCAGGAGGCAGTGGCTCAAGATCGAAAATCGAAAATCCTGCCATACCCCTTATGTTGTCTATCTCACATCAAATTAGCTCGCACGAATCGAGCGCCTTACTCTACCTTTCGAAGCTCGAGGCATTTACAGCCCGAAGGTCAAACTGTTGAGTCAGAATTCCAAGCCTTCAGATCCTATTTCTCGGAAGAGTAATCCCCGTCCGGCTAATATCATTGGCCCCAGGGTGCGCTGGATGCGAGAAAAGTTACGGCTAACTCAAGATGAGCTGGCTGGAAAATTGGCCCGCTACGGAATTACCTTGGACTACGTCAAGGTAGGACAGATTGAAAATGGTAAGCGCAGAGTGATTGATTGGGAATTGGTGGCGATCGCCAAAGCCCTTGGTGTGTCTATCACTTGGCTAATCAGCGGCGACGAGGATGCTTGGTAAGACGATAGTCAACCGCAATACCGCAGTAGCTTGAAGGCGCTCCGATTTTATGGAGAGACGGAAGATTGAGCCGATGTCACCAATCTACTGCTGGGAGACCAGAAATCGGATAGTTCCGTCAGACTTTCCATGTCTTTCAGAACAGTAGATAAATGGGGGAGCACGCTGGGTAAATATCCCAGCAACCATAACTGCGAACGGGCTGGAAATGGCGCCAGTGGAAGCGATCGTGCAGCGCGCAATCGTAGCTCAACTTCCAAAGCCAAGATGTCTAGCTCTAGCACGAGTAAACGTTGTTGTATATCGCCAATCATAAGGCTCTAGCAAAACAGGACAGAACCATCGCGAGCATGTAGCTAGCGTTCCCGCAATTGTCGGATTGTGTTCTCGTTCCCCAATCTCCAGCCAAGCGAACTCAGTGGTATCGAAAACAGTAAGCGTTCAGCTCCGTATTACTGACTCGCGGTGACGATCGTGAATAGCTCGTTAGAACCAGTACAGACCAGCAATAACTACCGGAGAATCCACTATCCAACCGGGCCACGGGCCCAGGGGCGAAAGCGCTAAGTAATCGGAGCACCGATGGCTTGGGAATTAAAGGTAGGGGGAAACACAGTTCGTTCGTCATACTGTGCCCCATCAAGAACGCTGCCATCGAGGTTGGCATTGTTCAAATTGGCCCCCCTTAGATCGGCATCCATCAGAATGGCCTCAGTCAGATCTGCATTGGTCAGATCGCAGTCTCGCAGGCTGGCCCCCTGCATCACAGCCCCCTGTAATTGGGCCGATTGTAGGTTGGCGCGATCGAACCTCGTCTCGATCAGATAGGACTGTTGTAGATCGGCCCCTTGCAAGTTGGCTCCACTCAGGTCACTGCTAATCAAGCGACTTCCTTGTAACTGTGCCCCCTGTAGCGAGGCGTTAGTGAGGTTAGCTTGACCCAAATTTGCCTTCCGAAAATCGGCATCGCTGCAAATAGAGTCCGACATCTGAGTGCCAATCAGAAATGCTTCGCCGAGTTCAGCTTTACTAAGCTGAGACTGGACTAAGTTTGCTTCGACTAATTTAGCCCCTGCCAAATCAATTCCGGTTAGGTCGGCTTCCTCAAGATTGGCTCGGCTGAGATTAGCCTCCCGCAAATCTGCATGGCAGAGCTGAATACCGGGCAGGTCTGCTCCAATTAGTCGTAAACTGCGAAATTCGCGCTCCCCTGCCGCATAGCGCTCCAACAGCAACTTGGCGGCGCGATCTCGACAGTAGGTTCTGCCAGATGTTGTTTCCGATTCCGAGAGTTGTCGCAAAGCTTCAACTCCCTCTAAAGGTTCCGACGATGCGTCAGAAACCTGTTCGTGATTTGAGACGTTTAACACCACTCATCCCCCAATGAATTCACCCCCCACTTCGGCAGCACAATTGCTGCACTCCGATGTCACTTGTACGCTCGCCTTGGTCAGAGAGGCACAAAATGCTGGGTATGAGTGTATCCTCGGATGTCCTGCTTGGCCCGGGCCAAACTACTCATTTCGGGATCGCAGATTCAGTCTTAGCATCGGGATAGGTGCCAGGTACGGTTGTAGCAATGGACAGATAAGCCAGTAACGTTAAACGAATTGCCCATAGAGACTAGAAAGAGAGCTGGCTGCATCAACGCCAAAAAACAGTGCGGCTAACTTCCATTTAGGACTAAGTTTGTCGCCTGACCAGTCGCACTCTCATATAGTGTCCAACTCGTCCTCAAGCACGGGTGGGTCTATTTTCTAGAACCATGCTGGCGGTATCGGGGTTAAACCCTGGCGGAAAAATGGTATCAACACTGTAGATAGCGCCAGCTACGTCGGCCTCATTCAGATTGGTTTCACTTAAATCTGTCGCCACCAAGTCTGCTTGTTGAAGGTTCGCCCCTTGAACATTTGCCCCCCACAAATTCGCTCCGCGCAAGTCAGCTTGATGCAGACAGGCTTTCGACAAATTCGCCGCACGCAAACAGGCACCAATCAGTCGAGCAAAGGTCAGGTCAGCCGCTGTTAAATTTGACACTGTGAGGTCGGCACCAATCAAACAGCAGTGCTCAAGTTTACTGTCACTTAAGTCAACTGCTCGCAATTCTGCTTCTCGCAAATTGGCTCCAATTAATCCTGTCGAATTGAGGTTACTGCCATTGAGCAACGCTCCTCGCATAGAGGCTGACGACAAATCGGATTCGCTAAAATCAATCCCCTCCAATTCCGCCCCATTGAATTGAATATCAGGTAAAACTTTGCCGTTGAGTGACTGACCTCGCAACATACTAGAGGTGAGGTGGTTAAAGTCACGATGTCCTGAAAGGTATAGCGTGTTGAGTTGGAATTCCTCAGTCATAAAATGGAAACGGATGGGTTTGACTCAGCTTGCCCCAGAATTGCTGTTGCGGCGATCGCCCTGTTACCTAACCTTTCGTTTTTGTCATGAAGCATGTTGGTAAAGAGGCGACCCTCATACCGATTCAAATCAGGCAGACAGTTTACATTAATGTCACCGAAGTGCACGTCATTTATCACCGTACCAAGACCTCATCAGTTGTCAGGCTTGCTACGAAGTAATGCCATCAAATCGGACAACACATTACTGCAAGGGGTTGCCCCAATCACTGTTCCGCAAACACAGCACGAGTACGGGCACACCACTAGTACACCGATCCGGCCATACACCAAGGTTGTCCAAATACAACCCACTCAAGCGCTGCCCTCTTTCACCAGCACGACCACTCAAGATCCGGTCAGTAATTGACAATAAAATCTTTATCGTTCTTAACAAAAGGGCGATCGCGCTCATAATGAAAGACAAGACTTGGCATCACCACGAAGAATTCTATGACCACTCAATCTTCTGCCACAGCTCCTCAACGGGATGAACGCAGTGCAGCCCAGCAACGTCCAACTTGGCAAATCGAATTGCTATTCGACGGAGATTGTCCCCTGTGCGTTCGCGAGGTCAACTTCTTGCGTCGCAAAGATGCGGGACGAGGCATCATTTCATTCGTGGATATTGCGGCACTGGATTACAACCCACAAAATCACGCTGGGATTGACTTTAAAACGGCGATGGGTGTCATTCATGCGGTGAAGTCAGATGGTGCCATCATCCGGGGGGTAGACGTGTTTCGTCAGGTATACGACGCACTTGGGATCGGATGGATTTATGCTGCTACTCGGTGGCCAGTGGTCGGACCGCTGGTGGACAAACTGTATGAGTTATGGGCTGATCGCCGCTTGGCGGTGACAGGACGACCGAACCTCAACGAGATTGTACGCATGCGTCAACAAGCCATAGATGAATGTAGCGATCGCTGTCAGGTTGACTAAACCGAACAGGGTTGCGAGTCACTTGATGTCTGACATGTTCAGACCGCACCTACTTTGCCAAGATGTGCGCGCGCGGACAAAACACTATGCTGCGTTTCGGCGCTCTTGACTGAACTGGTGCAGCAAGGGAGGTGGAGCGTTGTCCGAAGTTACCTGCAAGAGTCGAGGAATCTCGGCGCTGTTGTACACTCGAAACTCACTTTCGACAGTAGCGCTTGCGTGCCGAACTGCTTGGTTGATCACCACAGATCCCTGCGGATCGGAAACAGAACGGTGAAAGGTACCGGGGGGGATGCGCAGGATATCGCCGTTGGCTTCCAGACGAACGATATGAAACGGTTGCTTCCACGAGAAATTCACGAGGAAAAACGTTCTTCCACCAGACAGGGCCAGTAAGTTATCTTCTTGGCCGGGGTGAAGGTAGAACTGCCAGTGCCCGTCAGGAGTATTGTTGGGGCTGGTGGCGGGGCCTTCGTGACAGACTAAATCGCGAGCATTAGAATCAGCAACTGTGATATCAAAAAATCGCACTTGCGGAGTATCGCGGAACTTTTTGTAGGAAATCAGCTCGAACATGGCGTAAACCTGCGGAGTAACGTCCGGATGCGAGATAAATATTTATTAAGGTGACCAAATTTTCAAATAATCTATCGCCGCCAAATGCGATCTACAACACAATTTGCGAAGCGTATCTATGCGAAAACCGAATCAATAACCTCTTCATTGGCGTAAATGTAACGACGGTTACAGTCCCAATAGTTACTGACTCCGTGTAGGTCTCCATGAACATGGATCAACTGGGCATCTTTCTAGATGTATCCGAATCACAAAACTTTTCCGTGACAGCGAATAAGCTGGGCATCTCTCAGTCGGCAGTCAGTCGGGCAATCTCGTCCTTGGAAGATGAGTTAGGCATTGTCTTGCTATCACGTGGACGATTCGGCGCCCGCCTGACAGAAATTGGCGAGAAAATGCTGAGCCACGCTCGGGCGATCGTCCAAACTCGGGCATTGATGGAGCGAGACGCCAACGTGGTACGCGGGCTTGATGGGGGCAGAGTCAGGGTTGCTTCGTTCCGCAGTGCGGCAACGCACCTTGTCCCTCCTGCGATTTCCCAACTCACACAGCGGTTTCCAAATATTGAAGTCAGCCTCAAAGAGAGCGATCCGCTGGATGTAGAGCAAGCATTGCGAGAAGGTATTGCCGATATAGGCTTGGTGCCGCTGCCACGTTCGTCAGACTTCGAGACTTGGGAAATCGCTCGGGACGAATTTGTTGTGTTATTGCCGGATGGAGATGTTCACTCGGGAGAGCAACTGACTTGGGAAAAACTGGGAGAGTACTCGTTCATCCTCCACAGCTATGCAGAATGCACATCAGTGTTGCGGGATCACTGGCAAACGGTTGGTCAGCCGTTTAATGTTGCGTACGAAATCAAAGAAGACTCAACGATTTTGAGCATGGTGGCGCAGGGATTGGGAGCCGCCATTTTGCCCCATTTGGCAACGATTCCACTACCCGACGGAGTGCAATCGTTTCAGTTACCGATTCCACTGGAACGTTCGATCGGTGTGGCCGTATTGGCGAATGCAGACTTAACGCCAGCCGCCCATCAATTTCTGGATGTTTTGCGAAGAACTGGGCTATTTGCGTAAATCCTTTAAAGTCATCAATCCAAAACTAAACAAGCTCAATAGTGAGTGATTGAGCTTGTTTAAATTCTGTAGAGGCGATCGCAGAAATGGACTCGCTCGGTACTGCAGCTATTCGCGAACAATTAATGTCGCCGTCATACCGCCACCACGATGGGGCAAACAATGGTAGGAGTACTCACCTGGAGGAACGTCGTCAAATGTTTCGCTAATTTCTATCGACGGTGATGCTAGCAAACGCTTTTGAGAATGCTGTCGAACGGCATCGGGAGCGCGGCGATCGAAGACGACGTTGTGGGGAAATGCTTTGTTATTAATCCACTTAACAGTATCACCCACTTCAATCGTTAAAGTACTGGGCTCAAATGCCAGAATGCCTCGGTCTGTCCCCATTTTGACCACATGTGTTTTGGCCGAAACAGGATGTACAAGCATTACAAGCAATAGAACGAACGACACAGTAGTACCGAACAATCCCTTTAAAACGTGGGTGAAATGAAACTTAGAAAGTCGCAACAGCATGGTGAGGATAGAGGGTAAACGACCTTACAAATGAGCTCGTTTGTTTTCAAAATCTTACCATCTAAATCAACACCATCAGATTACAAATTATCAATGTAAGAATCTATGAGAGACAGCAGACCTCCTTAGGGATAAACGATTGACAGGTACCCGATTAGAAGCTGAAAGTCCTACAAATATTGAGCCTTCTTAGCCTTCTGAAAGGCAATTCATTGAGCGTTGAGACTAAACCATAATTTTTATCTATGGTAACCATTGGATCTTCAAGCAATCACAGTCAATCTCGAACAATCCATAGCATGAAATTATCAAAAGGATAGTTTTCACTTATTACATTCGAGATCTCCTCGGAAAGGATACTTGGAATCTAGTGCCCCCCTACCTCAGCTCAACATATGTACGGTTTCTCTATCTCTGTTAATAAAGCTGTGACACACCTGTAATGTTGTCAGCACCATATCCGTTTAGTATTGCTTCCTTGAAAACTTGCCGGGTCACCGTACTAATTGGAATGCGGGCGTTGTTTCGTTTTGCAAGGCTGGCTGCGTACTCTAAATCTTTCTCAACTAACTCAATGGGAAACAGTGGAGAAAACGAACTGGATGCCATTGCTCTGACTGCAACTGCTACTGCCGGACTACAAACCGGCGTTTTCGCAACGATCTCGAAGGCTTTCTGCTCGTTTACAGCGCTGTTCCCAAACACGCCTCGCAGTTCTGCCACGAGGGCAATCTGAGCACTAAATAGAGTGTTGATAGCTAACTTAATTGCTGTGCCGTGTCCGATCTCACCTGCGTGATGGACAGCCTGACCGATCACCTGAAGTAGGGGAGTCACGCGCTCTACGATCTCGCGGTTCCCACCCACTATATATATGAGCTGGCCTGCTTCTGCTTGAGGACGACTGCCAGCGACAGGGGCATCCAAAAATAAAACCTGGCGATCGCTGCATTGTTGCGCCAAGGTCTCCACCCACCCCATCGTTAATGTGGAGCTTTCAATCGCAATTGCTCCCCGCTTCATCCCTGCCAGGGCACCATACTCGGGGTTTAACCAAACATCCTTGGACGCATCAACATCCCGCACCATAGTAATTGCAACATCGGCTTGGGTCACGGCAGCATATGGCGTATGGGCTACTGTTGCCCCTAATTCCACAAGCGGTGCCGTTTTGGACGCAGTTCGATTCCAGACAGTAACCTGATGGCCTGCATTCAACAGCCGA
Source organism: Synechococcus sp. (assembly GCA_051439425.1). Taxonomy (GTDB): domain Bacteria; phylum Cyanobacteriota; class Cyanobacteriia; order Thermostichales; family PCC-7336; genus PCC-7336. Next base: position 3,948 of record JBFRWD010000091.1, on the reverse strand, counting down.
GTCGCCATGCGGGCGCCCATTGCCCCCACCCCCAACACCGCGATAGTCGCTCGCCCTCTCTCTAAATGAAACATTCTTGTCAAACCTGTATTACGTCACAAACAATCGTGGGGTCACTCTAACTAGTTCGCTTATGACAATAAAGAGGATATAGATCATTGCATTCATGCGAATAAAACACGAATGGATGTCGCTAGCTTGCAGATTTTTGTTGAAGTTGCTCGTAGAGGCAGCTTTGCTGCCGTTGCACGCGATCGCAATGTCGATCCTTCTTCGATCTCTCGCAGTATCTCGTCTCTGGAGGACAGTCTGGGGTTTCGGCTATTTCAACGGACCACTCGGCGTATGGCTCTGACGGCGGCAGGGGAGCAGTATCTCGGTCGAATTGCCAATGCGCTGGAAGAGCTAAACCGCGCTCGCGAAGAGATTTTGGCAGCCAAAGGGAATCCAGCAGGAACCCTACGTCTGACAACATCAGTCGCATTGGGCCAGCTCTGGCTAGTTCCATTACTCCCTCAATTGCGTCGCCAGTTCCCCCAGCTCAAGCTGGAACTCATACTGAGCGACACCAATCTCGACCTCGTTTCCGAGCGCATCGATCTCGCCATTCGCTTGGCCCCGCGCATTACCGCCGACCTAGAACGCATCAAGCTGTTTGATACGCGGTATCGCGTCTGTGCCAGCCCCGAGTATCTCAAGCAAACATCAGCATTGAACGATCCGAGGGATTTGGAGCGACACCGCTGCCTGCTATTCGATTTGCCGGGTTATCGCTCCCTTTGGCGGTTTCGCTCCACCATCGGAGAGCGACAAGACATCCATGTAGACGGAGACATCGTTACCTCTAGCGCTTTAGCCTTAAGAGACTGTGCGCTAGCGGGACTAGGCCCCGTGTTATTGGCAGATTGGGCGATTGGGGACGATCTTAATGCTGGCCGCTTGCAAGATGTGTTTCCCGCTTACGATGTCACCGCTACCGAGTTTAGGACAGCGGCGTGGATGGTTTACCCCAGTCAAAATTTTCTCCCGCAAAAGGTCAAAGCCGTGCTGTCATTCCTGCAGCAGCAAGTGACAGCCACAGCCCAATAGAGATATCGCGCTCCTTCGTTTGCGAAGTATTCAAGCTGAAGCGACAGGTTGAATTCCGCTTACGCACCAAAGCCGCCGTCGATGGTGTGCTGGGCACCGGTAACGATACCAGCCTCAGGCCCGACCAGATAAGCCACCATACCTGCAATTTCAGCCGGTTGAGCATGTCGCTTAATCGCCATAAACGAATGCATCGCATCTTTCATGGGCCCATCTTCGGGGTTCATCTCTGTGTTTACGGGGCCAGGTTGAACGCTATTCACTGTAATTCCGCGAGGGCCAAAATCTCGGGCCAAGCCACGCACCATGCCCTGAATGGCTGATTTGGTCAGCGCATATGCGGCACCTCCAGGAAAGGGCATGCGATCGCCATTCACAGAGCCCACAATCACCACCCGTCCGCCATCATTCATCTGTCGTGCTCCATCCACAGCAGCATGGTAAGGACCACGCACGTTGATATCGATCATGCGATCCACATCGTCCGGGTCAATATCTAGCGGGTCACCCATCACCAACACGCCCGCATTAATCACTAAAATATCGAGTGCTCCTTGCTCGGCAATGAGCCGGCTAACGGCAACGCGATCGGCACTATCCGCCTGAAATGCGGTGGTGCGAGTCTTGCTAGCTAACTGGGTCGCCGCTTCGGCCGAGCGACCGTAGGTAAACGCAGTATCGGCCCCGTCCGCCGCCAAGCGTTCGACAATGGCGGCACCGATTCCGCGACTACCGCCCAATACCAATGCTTTTTTGCCCGCAAGAACTGACATATGCCCCATCCATTTATGTATCGACTACTATATAAATCAAAGTAGCAGGGTTCTATCGAATAATCTAGTGGTCGCTAAAAAAATATCTGGACGCGGGCGTCCGAGGCAATTTGATGTCGATGAGGCAATTTCCGCCGCTCAGCGCCTGTTTCATCAGCGGGGCTACGATGGCGTCGGAGTCGCAGAGCTGAGTCGCACAATGGGTATTACTCCGCCCAGTCTTTACAGTGCGTTTGGTAGTAAACGCCAGCTATTCAGTCGCGTTTTGCAGCGATACACCCAGTTCGATGGGCAGTGGTTGTCGGAGGCTGTACGGAGCGGCGAAACAGTGGATATTGCGATCTCGAATTTTTTCCTAAAAGCAGCAGAGGTCTATAGCTCACAGGCCTTACTCCGAGGCTGCTTAGTGCTGGAGGGGACTCGTAACTGTACCGATGCTGAAGCCTGCGCACTCAGCTCTCAATATCAACAAGCAACCCGAGAACTCTTGAGGAGCCGGATTGCAGAAGACTATGCAGACAGGGCAGACGTTCTGGCAAATTTCGCGTTCGTTGTGTTGAAGGGACTGTCGGCTGCCGCTAAAGATGGAGCATCCCATGCCGAGCTGGTTGATGTCGCCCACATCGCTGCCCGTGGATTCTTGATGGCTGCTCACACTCAATAAAGGACGGCCCCACTCAGAAGAGCGATCGACGGACGGAGAGCAAGCCGATCTCGCCGATGTAAACAGACAGAAATTGCGAAGCCATCCCAGGCGCATGATGTGCAAATGTAACAAGATGAGTGTAAATCTGGAGAGAAAACCAATAAATTAGACTGCAATCCAGTCTGAGATGGTTGTAATCAATCCGCCTGCCTTCATGCTTCTTTACAAAAAATCATTCAAGATTAGAATAGAACTACACGGTCTACTTTCAGCTTGACTTTGCCGGTTCAGGCACCACCAAAGTTCTTAGCTTCAGGGCTCTGTCCCTAAAATGGCCTTTACTGTAACAGCCGCTGAATTGCAACTAAATTTCGTTCGTTTTGTCACCTTCGAAGGTGATAGTGGGTATTAGTGGCACGTTCATTTTGTGGCAGGGTATACATACAACATGCGTCTAGGTCGCCACATGTCGTCGATTAGGGAAAGGATTCAGCATCGCCTCAAGAATTATCTTGTTGCTGGTCTGTTAACCGTTATCCCTTTGGCTACAACCATCTGGTTGATGGTTGAGGTTGCAACTCGCAGCATTCGCTTCCTGACCACGATCCCCAAGCAGATCAATCCGATCCAGGGTATCCACCCCATTCTCGGCAATCTGATCGAAATATCGGTAGGTTTGGTTGCCCCCATCCTATTCTTGTTGCTGATCGGCTTTATGGCTCGCAATATTGTGGGGCAATGGCTGCTCAACATTAGCGAGCGCCTCCTGCATGCGATCCCGATTGCAGGCTCGATTTATAAGACGCTCAAGCAGTTGTTGACAACTGTGTTTGCCGATCGCGGTAAGCAGTTTAGCCGAGTGGTATTGGTGGAATATCCGCGCAAGGATGCATGGTCCATTGGATTTGTGACCGGTGATTTTCAGGCAGGGCTCGGGCGCGATACAACTCAGCAGGAAGCGTGGCTGAGCGTCTTCATTCCTACCACACCGAACCCCACATCGGGTTGGTATGCCATTGTGCGAGAAGCCGATACGGTCCCACTGGAGATGCCGGTTGAAGACGCGTTTAAATTGCTGATTTCCGGCGGTATTGTCCGTCCCGATTCGTTCCAAAGCGGTCTTCAGACTGCCTCTACTGTTCCGGTGAATCTGCGCGATCTGGCAGAGCGGGAACGGGCTATGGAGCGAACTAGTCTCAACCGCCAGATGGGTAGCGAGCTGGTTGAGCTTCAACTGCCCGATACGGATACGGCGCAGAGGTTTGATGTTAGTTAGTGGTTTGGGCTGACGTCTGGGACTGTGAGTTCTCTGGCAGTGTGTTGCAGCTAATCTAAAGGCGATCGCCTGCGGCTCAATTCTGCGCAAACAGAGTACTTGGCATGGTGTCGCTCGATGCAACCTCTAGTTCAGTTTTCGCCTGCTGACAGTCCTTTGCGAGC
>JBFRWD010000090.1:0-4715 GCA_051439425.1 Synechococcus sp. | reverse complement strand
AATCACTTGAGGTAGAAAAAGAGGCCGCAATTACCTATTTGAGGACATTGGAGATCGGCCTCCACCAGCTTAAGCCACTTTTCTTTTGCAGAATGGCCACGATAATTGCGGAACTCGATGCGACTGCCCATCCTCGTGATAACAGCTTAGTAACCGCACAACCAAAAACTTGCATTCTCCCGCTTATTTTGATAGTTATTGTGAAAACTTTATGGCTTTTGCGGGACCGTAATGTAGGGAGGAGAGCAATGGAGAAACTAGCCTCTACTAAGCTAGATAGGCGTAAGTTCCTGGAAAACGCTGGAAAAATCGGAGTTTATACGCCGCCAGCGCTCATGTTGCTCATGTACCCTTCAGCAGAGGCGATCGCTAGTAATTCGAGTAGGTGGAACGAAGCCGACGCCAGGAGGAGAAGACGGGCGAGACGGGCGAGACGGGCGAGACGGAGCCGACGCTGGTAAAGTCGAGCAGGAAAGAGAAGACAGAGGAGGAGGGGGGCTTCTACCACGGAAGCGTTCTTAGCTGAGATAAACTTGTCCCTAGCTCCAACGCACGATTTTGGATTTAACAGATCCTCCCCATGCATCTCTTGCATACATCTAACTGCGAGCTCTTCTTGCTGGGAGAAGAGGGCGTACTCTTCTCCGAAGCGCCGAAGCGTTTGTACCGCCTCAATACGACTGCGACCTTCATCTGGTGCGGTAACGAAGAGGGTCTCGATCCATCTTCGATCGCTGCGGCGCTAGCTCGGCGGTTCAGCGTTTCTGAGAACGTAGCAAGAGAAGACGTATCCCGAACGCTCGCTGAGTGGAAAACCCTGGGCTTGGTTGACACTACCAGCAAAACCATCGAGCGTCAGCCCGACAGTTCCGCGATAAGTGGGGTCGGCCCAATTTCCTTCGATTGTCGTACTCCACACAGTCCCGCACCTTGCCGCGAGCATGACTATCGTTTGTTAGGTCTGAACCTACGAATCCGATATCCCTGCGAGACTACTGAAGCGTTAATACACCCGATTTTTGCTCATTTAACTAAACCATCGGATATTGACCAGCAGCATCCTTCTTTGGTCGTTGACATCATCAATCAGGGAGACCGCTATTCGGTTCTTGGGAACGGAAAACCGGTCGATGATTGCCTAAACCGCCTCGAGGTCGCACCTGTCATCCAGCGGGAGGCGCTGCTATCAGCCTACGAGGCTTCCGAATGTCTAGTGGCGCTCCACGCTGCTGCGGTTTGCGCCGATGGGCGCTGTGTTCTTCTGCCCGGCACCAAGGGAAGTGGCAAGTCCACCCTTACAGCCGCCTTGATCGCTTCGGGGCTCGGCTACATTACTGATGAGATGTGCCTTCTGATGCCGGGCAAGTTTCTCATTCGTGGAGCTCCCGTGAGCCTAGGCCTCAAATCCGGTTCTTGGCCGATATTGGCCTCCTTCTATGATTCCCTCGAGCGTCTCCCCAAATTCGTTCAAGCTGGCGATGTGGAACTGCGTTATTTGCCACCTCCGATTGAAAACCTAGTACAAGCCAGAGATTACCAACTCAGATGCGTGGTTTTCCCAATGCAGGTTGCAGATAGTACAACCTCTCTTTCGCCTTTGGGTGCTGCGGAGGCCCTATGTAGGGTAACGGAGGCAGGTTACGCGATGCACGGAGGGCTGACGAGGGATCGAGTTGAGGCTCTGGTTGCTTGGATCCAGCAAATCCAATGCTACGAGTTGCGCCTCGGCAACCTCAGTGAAGCGGTCCGCCTGATCAAGAGGTTGTTGGCGTGAACGCTCGGCTAATTGCGTACGATTTTATCACTGGATGTCTGGCAGCCGAGACTCCATCGGAGAACGATACCGCGATACGGTCGGCTGTTGGTTCTGAGCATCTCGACTGGAAAGACGTTATCGAGATCGCAAACGAACAGCTCGTTACCCCGGCGCTGTGGGTGGCATTGCGAGACAGGGGGCTCGCGAGAAGTCTGCCTTCCGATGTGTGCGACTATTTTTGCGAGTTGCACCAACTCAACACGCTGAGAAATCAACATCTTCGAGCACAGACAGTCGAAATCGCGCGTCAGCTGAATGCAATCTACATTGTTCCCTTGCTGCTCAAAGGGACCGCGTCGCTGTTCACGAGTACGTTTGCAGACCCCGGGTGCCGCATCATGGCGGACGTAGACATCCAGGTGCGGCCGATGGACGCACAGAAGTGTTGGAATGCATTGCAAGCTCTTGGTTATCGGCCAGTCGACGACCGTTCCAAGGATGAGCCGGGCGATCTCCCTCCTATCGACTATGGGCAGCACCATCATCTCAGGCCGCTTTATCGTCCCGGCAGTTATGGTGCTGTTGAGATTCACCGGAACGCGCTTCCTGCGGGCATGCAAAAACTATTGCCGATGGAATATATCTGGAAGACCGCACATTCCGTTGAAGTATCGGGCGTTTCAATGAGAGTGCCAACACCCACCTGCCGGCTTTTACACAACGTGTTGCACTCCGCCATTGTGGACCGAGCATATGCGCGAGGCGAGATGCCACTGCGCTCGCTTCATGAGTTGGCGCTCATGCAAACGAGGCATCGGGAATGCCTGGATTGGACGGCAATCCATCAACTCATGGAGGATCGCCACCATTCGAACGTTCTCAAAGTGTGGCTCTATCTTTCTCATCGCTTATTCGGCAACCCCCTGCCGATTAGTGCCGAACCAAACCTTAGAATCGCAGCCCACTATATGCGGGTGCGGTTGCAGGCCAGGTGGGGTTGGACTGAGGAAGTTGTTGAACGCGCCATGTGGTTCAGTGTTGATGACATATGTCGCCGTTTTGGGTGTGCCAACGATGGCGTTTCTGTTACCAAGGCGCGCGGTCGACTGGCTGCCAAGCTCTTCGCCAAATGTATGGGTAAGCTCGGCTCCGGATTGATAGGCGGCTGCGAGCGGGTGAGGCTAAGACTAACAGATCGACTACACAATCCGCGATAACTGGCTCGCTGCCGTGGATGGCGCTGTGACCTGCCCCCTTCACTGGATTCAGCTGCGAAGTTAGACCCTTTGCGCGCAAAATACTTGCGAGTGATGTCAAGTACATCGTGTTCCTCCATGCTTGGATACATTCGTGAATCAAAGTATGCTGAAGTCTCTCAACTTCTTTCGGTCAGGCTCTTGGTCTCAAATGCTGTGATGCCATTAATCTGACGCAAGAAATGCCGGGCGCACATTGACGCCCAATATCAAAATGCTATGACCCAAGTCGGCGCCATGACGGATACACCACACAAGAAATTGCCCGTAACTGTAATTTCCGGCTTTCTTGGCTCCGGAAAGACAACACTAATAAATAGCTTGCTAAATATTAGCGACGGCAGGAAGTTAGCCATAGTTGTTAATGATATGGCCGAGGTTAATATAGACGCTAACTTGATCAGGTCTCAGGGAGTAGAAATTAGCTTTAGTGAAGAGGCTGTTGTCGAAATGACCAACGGCTGTATTTGCTGTACCCTAAGAGAGGACTTACTGACCGAAGTCTCGCGACTGGTGCGACAACGCCAGTTTGATGCTATTGTTATTGAGTCTACGGGTATTGCGGAACCACTACCAATTGCAGCGACATTCGATTTTCAAGATGAAGCAGGATTTAGGCTGGGCGACATCGCCGAGCTTGATACGATGGTTACGGTGGTTGACGCAGCCAATCTATTGTCGGACTTCGCAAGTCGGGACAATCTCGCGGATAGGGGGCAACGTCGCGACGAGTCCGACGAAAGAAGTTTGGTTGAGCTTCTCGTTGACCAGATTGAATTCGCGGACGTTATTATACTGAATAAAATCTCCGATGTGAGTGCCGAAAAAATAATAGCTATTAAACAGCTTGTTCGCAGTCTTAATCCGACAGCTGAAATTATTGCAACCGATCGGTGCCAAGTGCCAGCTCATAGTGTTTTGCAAACGAAGCGGTTTAATTTTGAAGTCGCAAGACAGAAACCTCTTTGGTTTCGAGAGTTACATGGATTTGCCGATCATCAGCCAGAGACCGAAAAGTACAGTATACAATCTCATGTATTTAGATCACGACAACCATTTGATCCAAAAAAAATACATGAATTCTTGACTGGGGCTCTACCCGGAGTTTTACGAGGGAAGGGCTATTTCTGGGTTGCAAGCCAGCCAAGCTGGGCCATCGAATTCAGCCTCGCAGGAGCAATTACGTCATTTCGACCATTTGGCCGGTGGTGGGCAGCGACACCAAGACGGGCGTGGCCGCGAAATCCGCAGAATCTACAGCGTATTCATCGTGATTGGCACGCGCCATTTGGTGATCGAAGGCAAGAATTAGTTTTCATTGGCAAAGATCTAAATACGGGCTGGCTTCAAGCGTCCCTTGACGCGTGTTTAACCAGGAACTTGGCGCCGTTCAATGTTTCGCGTAGCGCCACCGCTGCGGATCCTTTTGCGGGACCACAGCAATAGTTGGGTGCTTGGTAAAGGCTTGCTTCGAACGGGCCCAAGATCCGCATTCTCATCACTCGATAAGCACCTAAGGAAGTAAAATGTGCAAGCGTGCTCACGATTTGGGCGGCGCATCAGAAGTGCGTCTCTTGGAGTTGGCTTTACAAAAGAATCTGTTGATTTATGGGGAGCCGGATATCCTTTAGAGCGTCATTCGATCATTCTGGATCATATCCTGCTGCGGCGAAGTAGTTTTGGCACTCGGTTGGTGTGAGGGT
>JBFRWD010000089.1:0-8037 GCA_051439425.1 Synechococcus sp. | reverse complement strand
TGTCCACGATTCTTTGCGTCTTTCACTGACGGGAGAGTCGATGCGCAAGCTCACCAGCCCACTACAACAGCCTCACGAGGCGACTACTTCATGAATCAAACTATCGTCGCTTTGCTCCGTAATTCGTCCTATGGGGATATTGCTTGTCGCCATGACCGATTGCACCCTGCTGAAGTTGTTGAGATTTGGGTGCCGAAGTTGATGTGAATGGCCTGCCGAAGTCGAGTGAATCAGGAAATAGACGACATTTGCCGATTGCTTAATGACCGCGTTTATCCGTACTACTGACATCGCATTACCGAACCAACATACTACCTTTAGGTATCAGAGAACGGTACTTCAAGCGCTCTCCTTGCACTTTTTATGCACAAAACCGAGTGTTTGATATTGCCGTATTTCTACGTACTCATGTAGTGTTGTGTAAAAGACAACACTATGCTGCTTGTCCTATCACGCTGTCATTGCCTCGGCACGAAATCGTGAACACATTTTGAGCCCACTTCATGAACGCAGCAATATGTGCACGAAGTGCGCAGGCCCACAGACAAAGCCACTCGTAAAACACAACTCACCTTGTCCCGTATTCAGTGCCATCACTAAAGGAAAACCAACCGACTTGACTCTTCATTCCGAGCTGATTGGGGGCGACCCCACCCTGTTTTCAACCCATGGCATTAGGCCAGCTCGCTATGCGAGCATTCCGCGACGGGACTTGAACAATGCGTAGTTTCCAGACAATTCGAGGGATCTATATCGTTAGTGCAGTCAGCGGCTTTGTGTTGATGTTGGTGATGTTAACTGTCCTTGGCATAGATACTGCTACGGCGCGCGAATGGCTGAATATCCTAGCCCTGCCAATAGTCCTGGCCCTGGGCACTTACCTGCTAGTTCGGCAGCTCAACAATCGCGCCGATCGTGCGAAACGCGAGCACCAATCCAACACGCGGCTGAAATCCTACCTGGACCGAATTACAGCGTTAATGATGGAAAAAAGACTCATGGACGCCAGTTTCGACGATCCAGTGGCTCAAGTGGCTCGGGCGTTAACGATTTCCACTCTCAGAGAACTCGACCCCCCTAGCCAAAACACCTTGATTCAATTTTTGCTGGATGCGCATCTACTGCAGCCACCTTCGAGGTACGCCCCTAGCCCGGCGCTACTCAAACAAGTCCAGTGGATACATGCCCGTCTCTCCGGCATTAATTTGTCCGAGATTGACTTCAGCCAGGCTGAACTAGCAGGAGCCCATTTGAGTGGTGCAAGTCTCAGACATTGCAATCTGAGGCGGGCCAATCTTGAGGGAGCAAACCTGCAATCTGCCGATCTAAGTGGAGCGGATTTAAGAGGAGCAGATCTTGCAGGAGCGAAGTTGTGTGGAGCCGACCTCAGTGGTGCAAATCTTAATTTAGCCAGTTTAGATGGTGTGGATTTGAGCAAAGCAAACCTGAGTGGGACCAACCTCAGCGTCGCCAAACTCTCCCGCTCCAATTTGCAGCACGCAAATCTGCAGGGGGCAAACCTGACGAGCGCGAAGCTAATGCAATCCAATCTGAGTGAGGCGAACCTGAGTGGGGCTACCTTGCACTGGAGTAATCTCGAATCGGCGGTACTTGATGGGGCAAACCTCAGCGGCACCAGCATAGAAAGCGCAAATCTCTGCGGCGCCAACTTCAGTGATACCGACTGTTCCGAAGCCGATCTGAGTCGGGCTCGATACAACGCAAAAACCCTTTACCCACAAACCTTTAATCCAGAAAAAGCAGGAATGATTAATATGGATAGGGGATCGAGATTATTCACCTATACCTAGTATTCAGTTATAACTTTCTGCAATCAGCCATGGAGAATCCTCTAGCCATTTCTCCTGAAGAATCAAGGTTCTGAACTATCTTCACACTCCAGGCCTTACAGCAGATTGCTACACCTAGTTTTTCCGTGCTATCCACAACATGTCAGAAAGGGAAATTCCGAAGCAAAAAGAGTTCAAGCATACTTTGAAATACACCTGAACCCTCCACAGAGGAAAGGAATTAATTGTTTGCGTCTCAGCTAATTATTCTTCAAGCAAGGGTTCAACGAGTTCCAATGGCGGCTCGGTCAACGTGACTCGATAGTAGCCCGCTTGATTGGCCACTGAAGATGTGTATGGGTCGGCTAAATCTACAGTCCTGATTCTAGGTTGATCGTAAATCAGCTCGCTATATACATCGCGGTTGAATTGATGGAACTGCTGATACTGCTCTGCCACAATGATGTCCGCAAAGATCAAGGGATTCACCCGTTCTAGGCGACCGTAAGCAATGTCGTCATATTGATCGTGTAAGGGAATCTGGGCCAAACTGGCTCCAGCAGTGGCAATTGCCCCAATGCTGCCCAGGGCTAGTGCTGTCAGTAAGCGCATAACTCACACCTTCTGAGAATGGAATGTGTTGGGATATCTCAACTTCGACTAAACCACTAGCAACGTGCAAGCGAAACGGTCGAAATACTCAGACGGATAGTCAAGTATTGTGTGAGAAATACCAGCCGAGGAGCTCTAATTCAATAATAATTGTATCCAACTTCATCTATTAAGCAAGATGAGTCAATGAGACGAAATCCCTCATCAATGTCGTTACATTTGTTCTTGCGAGATCGGTAATTTTGCCGAGTTGTTTGAATCTCTATTTCAACTCGTTCAGTTTTGCAATGCTCGGATAAAGCGTTTGAGTCCACTCCACATTGACTCTTGGTCGTCTCCGGCAAACAGTTGAGCCAGTTGTTCACCAGACGGTTTGGCCTCTAACGTTGCAATAACTTGATACTGGCCATCGTCCATGAGTTCCCAAACTGTCCACGGATGTGGAAACATCCGAAACAGTGCTCCATTTCCCAACGACTGCAAAAAGTAGCACGGCTCAAGCGTAGACATAAATCGTTCTCGCAAGCGGCGTCCCGATAACCCCACACCAGCTGTGCCCGTGTCTTGAAGCTGTGGGTTGATCGCTAATACCGCAACCTCGTTCGACTTATTCGTGCTGACGTTACTGCTGCGGCGATCGCACAGCGCCTCCACCATTTCAATCTCAACCAGAGTTGGCATCGGAAAGATCAGCGGGACGGTATCCTCAATCTGCTGAGCCTCTCGAATTCCACAAACAATCCAGTTAGGCTGCTCCCAACGGTGTTGAGCCAAAGCTGCAGCCCCAGCGTCGGCAAATGCAAATCCGAACGGTGGCTTGAATAGTTGATGAAAGGGATACGCCAAGACATCGGGTTTCAGATCCGGTGCCAGAATTTCCACCTGCAATCGTTTGTATCCTGCCTCTAAGGCCGCTTGCACGGCGGCTAGCGCCTGGGCTTGAGCCCCAGCTAAGTCATCCGGTAGTTCGGGTAGAGCCACTGGCTGCTCATTCGGTTGGGTGCTAGGAGCACTTGGATCTGCAGAATCGGGCATGGAAAGTTCAGGCAGTAGAATCGCTTCCTCATATTACGGTGGGTTTTCGCTATTCAAGTCTGATGCAAAGTACCTCACCCCCTCCGATACTTCAGTTTGCAACGTTAGTGGTGTCGCAGTTGCCACGATCGCTGCCATCAACCCGCGTAGCTACCACGGCAAAGAATGGATCGGAGGGAGGGGCGAGCAATTGCATCCAATCAAACCCTTTAGAACCAAAGACTGGGCGACCTACTGCCGTGATGTCTGTGAATCCAGGAATTGCCTTGAAGTAGCTCTTGACCAGCTGGACGTGACTAGTGTCGTTACCGTCTCGCCATACTTGAATGGCCTTTTGATAAAACATGCGATTGGAAAAGCTCACGATCGCAATACCACCAGGCTTTAGCACTCGCCAGATCTCGGCAAACACCGCTTCAGGATATTGCAGGTATTGTACGGAGACGGTGTTAAGAACAGCATCAAAACTGCGATCGGGAAGAGGTAACAGCTGATGGTGGTTGAGGTTCTGCACAAAGAACCGGGATAGCCGGGGATTGCGGGCTAGCTCGTCTTCGTTCATGCCATGCCCCACCACTTCCTGAAATTCCATCTCATCAGGCAAATGGGAGACCCAGCTACTCATTAAGTCGAGGACAGAACTGTTTGGCTTCAGCTTTAGGCGATAGAGCTCGGTGAGCTGCTGGATGAACCGATCATCTACATGAGTCACAAAACGCGGATAATCGTAGAAAAGAGAATCATCCGACGGGTCCAGCTTGGAACGATCCTGAGAAGCTAACAGCATGCGAGGCGTTTACGATTCTTCACGATTATCCTAAGCGGAATTTCAAAATAGGTAATGACTTTAGTAGTCTTGAGGACATTCGTTGAGGACATCGGCCGTGACGATTGCCTGGAAATTCGGGCATCGATTTTGCGCTTCTCGTAAGGAGCGGGCACACTCGCCAATAGTTGCATTCGCCCCTCACCTACACCGACCAATGTTTCTCTCCCTACTTTCCCCTACTTGCTGGCAGGGCTAACCGCGATCGCTGCAACTCACCCACTCCCCAACTGTTTGACGCAAGACATTAAAAACATCGTGCATCACACTTTTCTACTCGAACCCGGTCGTTGGTTACTTACAGGACATTTTACTGAGGCAGGACAAGAACCTCTGCCATTTAAGGGGCAGGGGGTTGTGAAGTGGGATTCCTCCTCATGGTTCCATGCCATCTTGCGTATGGTGTTTGCCGAGCAGAGCTACGATCGCCAGCCTTTGATATTGGAATATCGCGGTCGCATTCCAGACGGCGTGCAAAGCTATTCATTTGGCTTGCAGCATGGCGAGCTAGGAAGAGTGGAGGGTGAGGGTTGGATTACCCCTGACACCTTGACCCATCGCTATTGGGTGCTGGGCGATCGCCAAAAACGGATGGGGCACGAGAGCTTTTTCCGCGTTGATGACAAGTACTATTGTTTTTCAAGTGGCGTGATGGCAAATCTAAACTTGCTGAGCAGCCTGGAAGCCAAGCTGAAGCGCGTTTAGGGCTCAAACTCTGCGAGTGAGTCCAGAGCGCTGTTTTTCCACATCGTCTTTATTCCAGTTCGCTGCTATTCCAGTTCGCTGCTATTCCCGATCGTCATCACCCAGGTCGAACCATTGCTTCATCATGACGAGAATTTCGTCTTCGTGGGTTTCCACTTGACCAAACCGATCGTCCTCAGTCAGCTGGCGATCGCCACCGTCCCAGTTGTTAATACACCCCGTTCCGCTGATGTGGCAGCAAACACGAGCCCATAGACGCTGCTTGGTTCCCTCATCTCCATGGGAGAACAGCACAGTATCTCCATGAATACGTACGCTACAGACGGGGCAAACATCCTGTTGACTCATACCTCTTGCCTGGGAAGACCAATGTGTACAGCTTAGAGTGCGACTCTACCCTGCATCTAGCACGGGGAGCAAAGATCCATTAAACGAAGTGGTAGGGCCACTGCCAGAACAGCAGGGATCGGCAATTCATCAATATTGAACCGTCAGCGTGACAGAGGCATTGATGGTCTGCTCTCCTCCCAACACCGGGGTAGAAGCTGCACTACTGACAGCCGCCGATCGCTGCAGCTGAAGGGGTTCGGGGCTGTAGCTGCTGCTATTGACTTGAATGCTGTAGATTGACTGCCGTCCCAGATTCAGCGACTCCAAAACAACATTGGCTTGAGCCAGTGAGTCGGCAACGGCTAACCGCAAGGCTTCGTCGCGGCCAGCTTCTGCGACATCGCTAGCGGGTCGAAAGGTGACAGAGTCAATTTGAGATGCGCCGGCCAGGGCCGCACTATCGAGGGTTTGTCCGGCTTGCTCTACAGGAACCTCAAACTGAACGGTGTTGGTGCCGCGAACTCTGTTGATGCGCGAGTCTTCCCGGCTGGAATATTCGGGATACAAAGAAATGCCTGTGGTTTGCAAGTTATCGACGTTCAGCTCTTGCAATTCGCTCACCAGCGTATCCATCCGTTCGGCGATCTGCTGTTGAACCTCTGTGGCAGAGTCTCCGCTGATTGAGACGCCCAGACGAATGGTGGCAATGGCAGTGGGGACAGAAACCGATCCATCACCTGTCACCGTCAATCCTGGCTCGATATCTTGGGCGATCGCGGGATTCCCCCAACCCATCAAACACAGAATGCAAATCGCAATACCGCTCAATAGCTTTGTCATCGCAACCTCTAGGGTGACTCCACCACAAGCGTAGCGACCGATCTGGCGGTCTAGTGGACTTGCTCCGTAGTGCCGATCGCTGTATTCCTCCTAGTCGGAGTCTTGCTCGTTAGTTTTTGGGTTTACGTTCATTTGCATCAAATCCCAGAACGCTTGAGACGGTTCGTGGACAACAATGCGATTGCCATCTGGGTCGCAAAAATCCACTTCGCGGCCGTGAAACTCCGATCGCAATGGCGATATCGATACAGATTTCAAGATCGGCAGCGCTAGTACTGCATCCAAATCCTGTACCTGAAGACAAAGGCTGCTGGCCCCCAGACAAGCTAGGTAGTCGGGATTGTGCGATCGATACAACCCCAATCGCAAACCTTTTAGACGGAATTCTAGATAAGTTTCTTCTAAAACAACGGCAGGGGGAGTTTCCAACAACGAACAGTAGAACTCTTGCATGCGGACCAAATTGGACGTAGCAATGCTGAGCAGAGCAGTAGATGGGGGCACAGATGTTTCCTATCTGGAGTCAAAGTATCGGGAATCTAAGCACGCGAAGATGAGTCTAACGTCTAGCGTCACTGTCAAACAGTTCTTGCATTCAACCCAACTAGCAATCGGGTAACCCTAACTGTAATTTGAAAGGATTAGCCAGTTTGGAGACGCTTCAGGTGCTGTTCCTGGCGTCACTTGGCAGATTACGCATGGGGAAAAAGGACGAGATCGAGAACTCTGCGCTTAACTTAATCAGTTGTTTTTTCGCCTGGACTCATTCATTACTGGGCCGACAGCGATCGCGAAGGGAGAGCAGACTCGATCGCGTGTTGCTGGTTTAATTTGGCCAACCAGCTTAATTTGACTCGCGGGCGATCGCATCTTGAAGATTGAGATGTTGAACCATCGGCAAGAAATCGCGATCGGAAAATAACAACGGTATCCCTTCGTCAATGCAGAAGGAGCCGATGATGACATTGCTACTTTTTCTGACAGTAACGCCGCGCTTCCTCAGAGTTCTGTAATAGGCTGCCGCCCGAATCGCACGCTCCTTCCCGAGCAGGTTGAAGACGGTGAAGGCCTCCAGTAGTTGTTTTGCTGTTGCGAAATCTCGGTCGTTTCGGAAGCCTTGAAGGACTTCAGTCAGAATCAAATCTCCAATTTCAACAGACTCTTGCCCTAACGTGTTGTCTAACAAGTCTGTTTGTTTAGTTTGCTTGCCATTGAAATAGTCAATCCAGACGCTGGAATCAACTAACATCATCCATCCAGTCTCATATCTTCAAGATTTCCCTCCCATTTGAGCTTGCCGCGAAACTGGCGGATGTTCTCTTGTCTCTTTAATTTCACCAATGCGGCTAACCCTAGCTCTACAGCTTCCCGCTTGGTTTTCGCTCCGGAAGCTTTCATGGCCTCGCTCAGTAGCTCGTCGTCGATGACGATATTGGTTCTCATGGCAAATTGAATGTGTACGATTTCGATCCTTCACACACATAGCATAGTGGCTTGCTCAATTGGTGAGGGCGATCGCTTCTACAGTTTCGCGAGTACAATCTGCTGATAATTGATAACTTTTCGGAACGACCGGATAGTGCAGTGGAGGAGTGAAATTGGGAGTGCTTTCACTTGCATACTTTTTAGCATTCGCTTTTGAGCTCTAAAGTTCCAGTATGGGAGAGTAAGGCTGGCAATGACTCCAGATGAGGGATACCGCAAGGCTCTGCAACGCATTCGAACTGCTCTGTGAAGAAGATTGATCGTACTTGACCTGAGCGGTTTGGGGTTGAGCGAGGTGCCCAAAGAACTGGGACAACTCGCCAATCTGACTTTGCTCAGCCTCTACAACAATCAACTGAGCAAGGTGCCCAAAGAACTGGGACAGCTCGCCAATATAACGGATGTCTCTATAAC
>JBFRWD010000088.1:0-8539 GCA_051439425.1 Synechococcus sp. | reverse complement strand
GCCGTGACTTTGGTTTCCGACGCAGCAACTCAACAGACCGCCTGGCAGCTGACGTTCCCCGTAATGGGATGCGGGACGTGGGCTTGGGGCAATCGCTTGCTGTGGGGGTACAGCCCCGACAGAGATGGAGAGTTGCAGCAGGTGTTTAACCTGTGTGTCGAGCATGGGGTGACGCTGTTCGATACAGGAGATTCGTACGGAACAGGGCGCTTGAACGGGCGCAGCGAGCAGTTGTTGGGACAGTTTGCGGCGGAATATGACGGGCCGAATGGCGATCGCATTTGTATTGCCACGAAACTAGCAGCGTATCCGTGGCGCTTGACGCGAGGTTCGATGCTAAAGGCTTGTGAGGGATCGGCACGACGGTTGCAGCGGCCTGTGGATTTGGCTCAGATGCATTGGTCACCCTCAAATTACGCTCCCTGGCAGGAAAAGCCACTCCTCAATGGACTGGGGGATTTGTGCGATCGCGGCTTGGTGAAAGGCGTTGGGCTGTCGAATTACGGGCCGAAGATGCTGAGGCGAGCACATCGGTTATTGAGCGATCGGGGCATACCCATTGTGTCGCTGCAAGTGCAGTATTCTCTGCTTTCTAGATATCCCGAAACGGTGCTAGAGATTAAATCCGTTTGTGATGAGCTGGGGATTCGGTTGATTGCCTACAGCCCGTTGGCGTTGGGATTGCTGACTGGAAAGTATTCGGCCGGCGGAACGCTGCCATCCGGTTTACGTGGCTTGGTCTTTCGGCAGATTTTGCCAGGAATTCAGCCGTTGCTGAACTGCTTGCAGGAGGTGGCTACGGCACGGAACAAGTCGATGGTACAAGTAGCAATTAACTGGTGCATGGCAAAGGGTGCCATTCCGATTCCGGGGGCGAAATCTGTGGAGCAAGCTCAGGTAAATATCGGAGCGCTGGGGTGGCAATTAACAACTGCGGAAGTAGAGGCGTTAGAGAAAGCAGCAGCAAAATCACCCAAACAAATGGTTCAAAATATTTTTCAGACAAAATGAGTTTATAGCTGCCAACAGCGCTCGCTACAATCTCTTACTAGTCCACGCCCTTCATACGACTAAACGCCAAGCGAATTGCATATCCGCACATGGCAAATCCGATCGCTGCCCCCAATCCAAACACGCACCGGCCAAGCAAAACATTCTGTTCGCGACTGAGGAAAAATAACCCTCCAGACATCCCCTCCGCCGGAGAAAACAGAGACATCCAAACTCCAATCGACCCCATAAGGGCCAGAAATATCGCCGCCAAAATGTTATTCAATCGCGAGTTGAGCTGCGTCATCATCATGCAGCCCGACAGCACGAAGACCATTCCGCACACCCCAATCACCCATCGCGGTGCATCTCCAGGCTGTTGGGCAATCGGCAGCAAATGTAGCGAGTGAGCGATCGGAAATAGACCAACAGCAATACAGAAAAGCCCCAGGAGTAGTGACTTCTGTTGAGAGGGGAGAGACGACATAAATATTCCTACCAAGAATCATCCATCGTGCGATTGGTCTCTATCGAACTCTCTTGGTATGGGGTTTCTCTGTTCAGACGCTTCATCAGAAGATCGAGCGGTGCATAAACCATCACCCCTGTTCCCAATACCGCAACCAAACCAAACAGGCAGCGACCTAGCAATACATTCATCTCATCCGACAGGAACCAAACGATATCACCACCAAACAGCTCGCTCGGTGCAGCGATTGCCGCCCACCAAAATGCCGTAGTTAATCCCAAATAGCAGCAGAAGGCAAATACATGAGCCAGCCCAGATCGTTTGGGCAGTTGCAACAGCAAGCCACCCGCCGCAATAAACGCGCCACCGACTAAAACTACAACAAACCGGGGGGCATTCATCGGCTCGTCCAGAGGAATTATCCCCAGACCTACCAGCAGCAAAACAACGCCACCAACGATGCAACTTAAAGCCGTTACCAGCTTGTCTCTAGTCCTAGATTTCACAAACAGATGTACCGTCGAGCAAAGATCCTTCTAGGTCGATCCCCCGTAGAACAAATTCATCGAGATTTCGCCCTTCCCGTCGTAGTAAAAACGGTTCCCTAACACCATTAGTGTTTGTGTTAAAGACAAGAGTTTCTCTACAACTATCCCTACTGTTCCCAAACACCGTGCATCCCCCTCCCAAAGTTTCATCGCTCTATTCCATAACCCCCATACAACCTGAGTTCGATGACCCTCATCCCCAGCCCTTCTCCCACATTGGGAGAAGGGAGCAAGAGACCTTCAACACAAATAGTTTCGTTGAGCTATGAGCCATAGATTCTACTTAAGGAAATCTGTCGAACTAGACGTTAGCCCGCCGAGACAACTCCTTCCAGATCGGTATCGATGTTGGGGGTTGCAGACTGCTTGCTGTCGGCGATCGTCGCTGCGACTGCCGTGCCCAAATATAAGGTGCTGAGTTCTCGAAACGGCTTGAGCAAAATGTCGACGGTGGCCAACGGGACGAGGGCGGCTTCTAGCGGTAATTGCAGCAAGGCCATCACCGGCAAAAATAGGGCCAACATTGCCGGTCCCCCAGAGGCGGTTGCCGTCCCAACACTTGTTAGCACGGACCCCACCAGCACAATGGCGATATCCAATGGTCCCAACGGGATGCGATAGAGACCCGCAACAAAAATAGCCACCATTGTGAAATAGGCGATCGAGCCAAACCGACAGAGGGTGACTGACAGGGGAATGACCAGATCCACAGTTTCTCGATCCAGCTCCAACCGATCTTCCATTGCCGTAATGGTGAACGGGATTGCTGGAATAGCCTCCTGAGAGGACAGCACGAACAGCGTCGAGGTTTTAAATGACGACAGCACGGTCGCCAATGACTGGCGCGATTGTTGCCAGACGATCGCAATACTGGCCAGATAGCTGATGAAAAATAAGGGCAGGATGACCGAGATAAACTTTCCCATTGCCAAGATCCCCATCCACCCCGAGCGATCCACTTTGGAGGCAATGGAAATCGCCAACGTAATGGGCGCTAAAATCGCCAACCAGCCCGTAAATTTCCGCAATGAGGCAAACGAGGTTTCTAGCAACACCTGAATGCGTGCCTCCCGTTGCCGTTGAATTAACCCCACCGCCGTGCCAAATAGCAGCGCAAACACCACCACCTGTGTGGCAAAGCCCTGACTGAAGGCCAAAAAAATGTTTTCTGGAATGAAGGTGGTGAGAAAGGTCAGCAGTGGGGTTTCAGCGAGCGTGCTGTTCCTCGTCCGTAACGTTAGCTCCAGATCGTTGGTTCCTTGCGCGTCCAGCACCAGTTGGCCAAGACGACCGAGGGCTCCATCGCTGAGACCAGTTCCCGGATTGTACAGACTGCCGATCGCGAAGACCGCTAGACCTAATAGCGACGAGCCCACTAGTAAATAGAGAAACGTATGTTTGAGGTGGGAATCAAAGTTGGGGCGACTGACGAACTTCATCATCGAGATCGCCAAACTGGTAAACATAATGGGCAGCGCCCACATTTTCAGCAGTTTGAAAATGACGCTGGTAAATACGGTCAGGATGGGCAGCCACGGCACATGCAGCAGACCGATGGTGACTCCTATGGAGATGGCCACAGCAGTACTCCAAGGACTATTCAGCCCCTGTCGCAGTTTGACCAGCAGCGGTGCGATCGAACTCAGTTGTAAGTTCCGATAATTGGCCATGAGCGATCTCGTGTCGCAAGCTATTGAGGTCTGGAGCTGTTGTTGGGGACGGTTATTTTGAGCGAGGGTTGTTGTTCGAGCAGAAGTCGTGAGTTTAACTCTCTTCTGCTGGGGTAAAGACTTCTGGATAGCGCTCGATCAGATCGTCTGCCGAGCTAACCGGTTCGTTTAACTGCAAGTAATGGCTGACGTAGCTGCGTAGCTGGGGTTTGTTCCAGCCCACCATGGCAGCAATCAAATCTTGGGTGTCGGTGAAAATGGCGGTCTTGAGCAGTAGGGCGGTGCGCGGATCTCCCAATACCACTTTTTTCACTTCCATTTCATCTCGCAGGGCAGCCAGTAACTCCCCTCGCACCAAAGCAGCGATCGCCTCATCCCAGGTGGGGAACTCCACGACTTCTGCTGCGGGAAATAACTGGTTGGCAAACCGGCTGTATTGAGTGTTTTCCAACACCCCCACTGGGCCTTCTAGCGTGCGGACGGCATCGGTAATGCTGACATCGGGATCGCTGGTAGCGCGCGCCAACATGACTCGGTTGAGCAGGACCCCTTGCCGCAAGTTGACGTAGGGCTCGGACATGCCCAGACGAGAGGCCCGTGTCAGGCTCATACTCAGCTTCGAGAGGGCTAAATCGGCCTCTCCGCGAAAAACTTTCTCGACCACTTCGTTGAAGGCAGAGGCTGAATTGTCAAACCTCACCTTTACATCCAGTCCATCCGCCAGTGCTTTACCAATTTCGATATCGAGGCCGCAGAGGGTTTGGCCATTCTGTTCGACCGACACGCCTTCACACGAGCGGCTATCACTGGCGTACATCACGAATGGTGGGGTATCGACTGCCCGCGTGGCGACAATCAATTCTCCGCGATCGAGAATGGTGCGCATTTCGGAGGGCATAAGGTATAAAGGGGCTTTATCCTGTACTACTCCATCGTTGGGCAGATCGACGGTGACTGGGCCGCGACCTTCTATCGGGGATTCCTCGACTTGAGTGTCAGGATCGAGCACCTCTTCAAGGGCTTGAATATCTTCTACCGATATATCTTCTTCAGATTGGGCTAGAAGTATCGGGCTGTTGCGTTCTAGTGCAGGTGCTGCGCTTGCGCTCGCATTCCAACCCAGCATCCCCAAATTTAGGAGAGCAACTGTGGCTGCAATGACGAGTCCCAACCCCCAGTGGTTAATCCGCTTTAAATTCATCTCGCTCGTATCCTTTTCTTTCGCTAAGTGCAATGGCGGCTAGTTCACTCGTGGCTAGTTAATTCGTGGCTAGTTAATTCGTGGCTAGTTAATTCATGGCTAGTTAACTCATGGCCAGCTCTGAGTCACCGCTTCCCACAGATACGGTTTGCATGGCCGGCGCTCCCGAGACCACAGCCGTTGCAGCCATCCCGGTATGCAACGTACACAGGGTGCGAATCGGATCGATAAAGGGGTCGATCGCGTAGAACAGCACCAGCGAAGCTTCTAGCGGAATGTCCAGGGGTTGCAAGACTATCGCCAGCGTTCCGAGGGTGACGATCCCTGTGGCTCCAGAGCTGGCGATGCCCCCCATGATCGAGCCCACAATCACGAGAACTAGTAATCCCGGTGTAATGGCTTTGTCGTACAGCTCTACCGTGAACAGGCTGGCCATGACGAAATAGGTGATTTGTCCGAATCGGCCAATAGCGATCGCCAGAGGTAACACCATGTCGGTGGCCCGGCGGTCGAAGCCTAGCTTTTCCGTTAAGGCCACGATGGCAACGGGCATGGTGGCTAGAGCGCTGCTGGTAGCCAGCGCGACGATCGCTGGCTCTTCCGTGGCGGCGAACACCTGACCGAAGGGTCGGCGGGATTGTCGCCAAATGGTCAGCGAGCTGAGCACGTAGATAGAGAAGAAGGCGATCGCGGCTACCATCACGAACTTGGTCATGACTTGGATGGTTTCCATCAAGCCCGACTGAGAAAACTGCGAAGCCATCAAACTAAATAGGCCGATCGGCAGAAAAGCAATCAGCCAACCATTCAGTTTGGTAAACGCCTGATAGATGCTTTCCAGTAGGTCAAATACCGATTCCGCTTCCTCGCGATCGCGTCGCAGCACCCCTAAAGCCACGCCAAAAATGGTTACGAATACCAAGATTTGTAGGGTGTGCCCTTCGCTGAGGGCGTCGAAGATATTGGTGGGGATGGTATCGAGGAAGAAGTTGATCAGTGTGGCCTGAGATTCTTCGGTGGCGATCGGCCCGTATAGGGGGATCGTCAGGTCGATGCTTTGCTGGTTGACCAAAATCCCCAGCTTTTGCAGGTTGTCAGCATTGAGGTTGCGACCGGCCCCTACTAGCAGCGAGATCCCGGCTCCCAAAATACCGATGGAGGCGAAACAGGCGGCGAACGCTGCCACAATGCGCCACACGTACTGCTTGGCATCGGTGCGGGCCATCAATCGTCCGACGCTGGTAATAATGCCGGAGATCAGGATGGGCAAGACGCACATCTTTAACATCAGCAGGTACAGAGATCCCACGAAGGCCAGTGCTTTGGCGATCGCCGGAGCTGTCAATCCCAGCGCAATCCCGCATCCCAAAGCTATTAATAGGAACCAGGGGCTGCGCAACCGCTTCAGCAACCAATCGATAGTGCTAGTTGGTGTTGGGGCGTTCATCTGTGTTTCGTCTCGTCGTGTTTAGTCGGGGCAATCCTGAATGTCTGGAGTCTCAAGTTTGCCGAGCCGGTTTCAAATGTGGCTGAGAGTAATTACCGGGGGTGGAGCCCATCTGCGTTGCCCACCGTTGCTTGCTAGGGATTCCCCAGGGCAGCTCCTCGGCGGTGATGTCATCGTTCGCTAGCACGCTGGCATCTACGGCGTAGGTGTGGCCCGAGCAGTTGACGACAACAGTTTCGTGGGGGGCGATGGTTCCCTGTTGAATCAGGCCCAGTGCACCGGCGATCGCGGTAGCCGTTGCCGGTTCTACCGAAATTCCTTCCTGTTGAGCCACCAGTCGCTGGGTGGCAAATGCTTGGCGATCGGAGATCGCAATTCCAGCGCCGCCGTAGGTATCTACTGCCTGCTTGAGCAGCGGATACGCATCCCCTGGATTGCCTGTGGCCAATGGCAAAATGTCAGTCTCTGGATGGTCCACTGGCATCGCTCGTTCTCGGTTTTCCTGCAGTCCATCCACAATCGGGGCGCACCCCTGAGGCTGTACTAATCCCAACGCCGGAACCTTATCGATCAGCCCCAGCTCGTTTAATTCGGCAAATCCCTTCGCCACCCCCAGCGGCCCCATGCCGCCACTCACCGCCTGGATGTACCAGTCAGGAGCCGTCCAGTCCAACTGCTCTGCGACTTCGAAGGCCAGAGTTTTCATACTTTCCACACCGGCCAAGCTCTTGATGCCACGATCGAGAGTCAGACCATTTTGGCGGGCGAAGGCAGCGGCAGCGGCTTTGGCGCGATCGTACGTATCGTCAATCCGGACTAAATTCGTGCCGTAGAGCTGAATTTCCCGCAGCTTGTCATCCGGAACCCCTGCGGGAACGAAGACCCACAGTCGAATTCCCGCTCGGGCCGCCAGCGCTGAATAGGCGATTCCTACATTGCCGGTGGAGGCCAAGACCAGCTCCGTTACCCCTTGCTCTTTCAACACAGAAATGGCAACAGCAGCCTGCCGATCTTTAAATGACCCAGTCGGCCCTTGCCGCTCGTCCTTTAGCAATAATTTGGTGTGCCCCACCGCCGCTCCCAGACGGTCGGCAGAAATCAATGGCGTGAACCCTGCCCCCAAGCTGACAATATGCTTGGGATCGCTCACCGGCAGCAGCTCTCGATAGCGCCACATGGTTGCCTCTCGCTGGCTAACCTGTTGCATCCAATCCTCGGGATTGATCGCCGCTAAATCGTAGCGGGCAACCAACACTTTGCCCCCGCAACTAGAGCAGGTGGCCCGATCTGGCGACAGTACTTCCGTCGCGTGACAACTGGCACACTGCACCTGAAACACTTCGCGTTCAAGCCGTAAATCGGACATCAAGGATTTCGCACCAAACTCGCAGCGGGTCTCTCATTCATCCATCCCTCCTGCCAAGCGCCAGTCCCACTAAGGAGCTCTCTCTCTCCGAATGACCAGTGACCAGTGATCAGTGACCAGTGACCAGCAACGAAGAACCAGCAACCAACAAAACCACAACGCGATCGCAGTGTTCCCCCCTAACCCCCGATCTCAATCACGCCTCCATCTATGCCAAAGACTTATTTCCCAGATGTAGACCTAAGTCTAATAACGAGCAGCCGGTAGAGTTCCTTACTCTACAGGTCGTATAGAGCGATTTGTTTGGTCATGATTGCTGCTGTCATAAATTGCTGCTGTCATGAAAATCTTGGCAGAGCATCGTTTGGGTAGTACTTTCTTTGGACTCCCATGCATCCAGCTCTATGCATCACGGTACGCATTCCCGGTGGTTGCGAGCAGTTGGGCTCACCACCGACATTTTTCACTACGCGCACAGCCTGAGGTTTGCGCGAGTTCCTAGCCCATCTGAGTTTCGCTGAGGGTAGCTGTTATGGCGCTTGATTACTATGCACCAGGGGTGTATGTCGAGGAGGTCGATCGCGGTAGTCGTCCGATTGAAGGGGTCAGCTTAAGCGTGGCCGGTTTCATCGGGTTTACCGAAGACGTGCGCGGCGACGCCGAACTGTTCAAACCCATGATGATTACGAACTGGAGCCAGTACCTGGAGTACTTCTCCAAGCCTGGATCGGATGGGTTTACCGACTTCGACGCCTACTTGCCGTTTGCGGTTCAGGGATGGTTTGACAACGGCGGCGGTCGTTGTTGGGTGGTCAGCATTGGCACGCGCTTGCCCGGTTCCCCTGCAC
>JBFRWD010000087.1:0-14973 GCA_051439425.1 Synechococcus sp. | reverse complement strand
TCTTTTCTCCTCGTTCGATTGCTTTGAGGACTTTCAGGCGTAGGTCCATGCTGTAGGCGGCTGGCATAAGCGAGATGGCACTCATCAATCCAACCAATATGTCCTAACTGCCTATTCGTTTGCAATAACTTTGAAAATAATTACCAAAAGAACGAACTCCAGCCCTGAAAATTTAAGACTGGAGTTTCGAGATCGGTTGTAGACGCTGCCGGCAACTAAGCTGTAATGCCCGCTATGAATACCAATTAGAGGAAAGTAGCAATTAGAGGCTAGTAGCGAGGAATCGTTGGGTCGTATGCATCTCCCCAGGCCAGGATGCCACCCTTGAGATTTTTACCTTTAATTCCTGCACTTTGCAGCGCCTTCAGAGCCTTCATCGATCGCATACCGCTCTTGCAATGCACGATCAGCTCGGAACCGTTAGTCAGCTCCCGAACGCGATCGACCCCGTCACCACTCTCGATATCGGACAGTGGAATTAACTCCGCCCCTTCGATACTGCAGATGTCGTATTCGTGAGGGTTGCGAACGTCGATCAAGACAAAGTCCTTGCCTGCATCCATCCGCGATTTCAAATCGGATACATCTAGTTCGGGAATTTCGTCACTCCCTTCAGCATCTGCAGCTGCCGCTTGGGGAATTCCGCAAAACTGTTCGTAATCAATCAGCTCGGTAATTGGAGGTGTCGCGGGGCTCTTGCGCAGCTTTAGTTCCCGAAACTTCATGTTCAAGGAATCGTACAGCAACAATCGACCGCTGAGCGTCATCCCTTCACCCAAGATGATTTTGACTGTTTCGGTGGCTTGAATTACACCAATAAGGCCGGGGAGAATTCCCAATACGCCGCCTTCAGCACAAGAGGGTACCAGACCGGGGGGCGGGGGTTCGGGATAGAGATCGCGATAGTTGGGGCCACCTTCGTAGTTGAAGACAGTGGCTTGCCCCTCAAAGCGGAAGATGGACCCGTATACATTCGGTTTGCCGGTGAGCACGCAGGCGTCGTTCACCAGATAGCGAGTAGGGAAGTTATCGGTGCCGTCTACGACGATGTCGTAGTCCGCAAAAATATCCAGAGCGTTACTGGCTTCCAGACGGGTTTCATACAGATCCACCTGGCAATAGGGGTTGATCTCCAAAATGCGATCTTTCGCAGATTGAATCTTGGGCTTACCCACCCATGAGGTGCCGTGAATGATCTGACGCTGTAGGTTGGACGAATCAACTACATCGAAATCAACCAGACCTAATCGACCGATCCCAGCCGCGGCCAGGTAAAGCAGCAGGGGAGAGCCCAAACCGCCGCTACCGATGCATAAAACGCTGGCAGCCTTGAGTTTTTTCTGTCCTTCGAGGCCGACCTCGGGCAGGATCAAATGGCGCGAAAATCGCTCCATCTCATCCCGAGATAGCTCGATACTTGATGTGTCGTTCAACATGAGTTAGCAACCTCCCGCAATGGAAGGAACGATACTGATAGTTTCATCTCCAGTGACAGGGGTGGATTTCCCTTGCTCTAGATGTCGAATATCCTCATCACCCAAGTACACATTGACGAAATTCCGCAACTCGCCGTTCTCGTTATACAGATGGCGCTTTAGATCGGAGTAAGTATTGGTGAGATTATCGAGAATTTCTCCAACGGTATTGCCGTCGAGGTCTACACTGTCTTGATTGCCAGTATAGGCACGCAGCGGTGTTGGAATCAGAACTTTTACAGCCATGATAGGAATCGGTCGATCGCGAAGGTAATGTGCAAACGTTTGTCGAACTCTTTAAGAGTAAACAGTTTTGGTCCCAAAATCAGAAGTTGAGCGGTGGGTCATATCCCCAAGCACTGCATTAAACACCCACAGGTTGGCTGGTGTCAGTCGCTTCAGCGGACATCTGGGAGGATTTAGAGTCAGTCACATCACTCTCCAGTTGAACCCAAATAACCTGCTCAACACAGCGATCGCTCTCATCCAACACCCAGCTGCGCAGGTTTGCAGCAGAACCGTCTTTAACACTGACAATGACGCAGGAATAGCCCCAAGGAAATGCATGTTGGCGATCGAACTCTGACGGGATAGCGGGATGATTGGGGTGAGAGTGGTAAGTACCGATAATTCCAAGCCCTTGCTTGCGAGCCTCATCGTAGCCGCGCTTAAAATCAGCCGGCTCGATCAAAAAGCGGCGATTGATCGACTCACCGTCATCAACAGGATTCTCGGCCGAATCCCAAGTGTTGTCCACCGACCACAAACCTTTAACGATCTTGTGCTCCTGCCCCTCTCTGAGTTCAATGTCACCGAGTAGTAGGCCGCAACACTCCTGTGGAAACGAGCTCTCGCCATGGGAGCGAATCTGCGTCTGATGATTTAGGGTGAGGTGCAACGTCATAAACCCGCCTATTCCGATCGGAATACTGGACTTTAAACATCTTGACACGAAAAAGTGGGCTTGTGTGGGCCAAGTTGAGCTATTTGGGGGCGGTTTCCTCCCAACATACGAAAGCCCCCAGCACATACTAGAGGCTTTTGATAATTACTGAAGCCTGAGATCGCAGACTAAATCGTTAACGGTACGAGACCGATCGGAAACTAAAGCTTAAGCGTATAACCTAGTCGTCATCGTCGTCGTACTTCTCTTCTTCTCCCAACAATACGCTGATGTCCTCTTCCTGAGGTCGCTCTTCCTCGACGACGGGAGTCTTAGATTCAATCAGTCTTCCCTCAGAGCGCAACCAATCCAGAATTGACATGGTGTCGTTAGAGGGAACAGTTGGGGCTCTCATGCCAAGGGGTTGCTCTTGCAGGGAGGGATTGTGCATTGTGCGGACAATTCCAGTACAGCCTTACAAGCTTACTGCAAAACGTCCTCAAACAACGCAACTCAACAAAAGCGATAACTGCTGGCACCTCTCAGGATTGTTGGTCAATCCACTCATGGGAAGAGCACTCAGACTGCGATTGTCGAGAACATATCTCACCCCTATCGGGCATATCGGCTCGACTCTGGCAATTACTCGTCGTCATTGACTTTGGGAATGTAATTGGGACGCTCGGCATTCTCCCAACCTGCAGGACGCTTGGAGTTATACCAAGCAATGGAGCCCAAGGAAATCGCAGCCACAAATCCCACAATGCCTAGGATGATGGGAGCTGCTGGGATATCGCCAAACATCATAATCGGTTCACCAATCCTGACTTTGTTAAGGTTTCCTTTTAGCCAGTATCGCACGGCTGGTTCTCTCGCGAGCTTGCAATCACAATGAGGCCATGAGTTGGCGGCTATGGCATGCAGGAATTGAGTGGATGGCTAACGAGCGCAGCGTTAGCCCTAACATCTTTTGGGCTGGGTTGCTTGCCATTACCGTTGTGGATTGTTCGCACTCTGACTGGCGAGGATTTGAGGGAAGTAGGGACGGGGAATATCAGCGTAGCAGCCACCTTTAAACAGATGGGGCCTGCGATTGGGGTTGCTGTTGTGGGGGCCGAAATTGTTCGTGGCGTTGCGCCGGTTTTCGTTGCGCTGTGGCTACTACCTGATTGGCCAGCAACACATCTGGGGGTATTGATTCCATTAGTGGTGGGGCGTTACGTGATCGCCAAGGGTGGAGGAGTAACAAATGTGTCATGGGGCGTATTGGTTTACTCTCCGGCAGCGGTCCTGTTGTCAGCTCTAACCGGATTGGCGACATTGGGGGTTGCTAAGGCTTTGATTCATAGTCTTCAAGTATCTCCAACAGATGGAACAGTCAGGAACAGTGGAATTTATACAGAGTCGAACAATAGATGGTCAGCTCTGCGAAGTTCAGCCCAGAAAAGTTCAGCCCGGAGATGGTCGGCCCGAATTGGTTGCGCCAGCGGAGCATTGTGGGTCGCCGTTTTGGAAAAAACCCTTGCGGAACGCTGGGTAGCTCTTGGCTTGGTGGGATTGTTGGTGTGGATTGATTTGCAGCAGAGGGATGACGCGATGGCTTTAGTTTCACTCGATCGCCCCCTTGACCCTAAGCAATATGGTGCCAAAGCGGCACGACTCGCTCAGTTAAAACGTCACGGCATTCAGGTTCCACAGGGATGGGGTCTCCCAGTCAGTAGCGAGATTGACCCAAATGTCATCAAGCAAGTGAACCCCAGTGATGCCCATCCACTGATGGTGCGATCGTCGGCCATCGGAGAAGACGGGGATAGTAGCTCTGCAGCAGGTCAATACCGGACGGTTGGCCCCGTGCGCTCCGGGAGCGAACTCATGGCAGCCGTTGAAGTCTGCCGTGATTCTTATGGGGATGGTAGCGCTGTCGCTTATCGCAAAGGACGTGGATTAACTGATGCCGGAATGTCCATCTTGCTGCAGCATTACGTGGAGGGTCAGGTGTCGGGGGTGGCTTTTAGCCGCCACCCGATACACGGGTTAGATCGCATTGTGATTGAAGCACTGCCCGGAGGGGCAGAAGCAGTTGTCGGCGGGACGCAGACTCCGCTCCATTGGGAATTATCCCGAATCCAGCAAGATTGGAGCGAGGCCAATTTGAGAGATTTGCTTTCAATGGGCGATCGCCATGTAGCTTCCGTCCTCCTGCCAGCGAATGTATTGCGCCAACTGGCTGAATTAGTGTTGCAAATCGAAACTCTATTTGATGGAATTCCGCAAGATTTGGAATGGATTTGGGATGGAGAGCAGATTTGGATCGTTCAGAGCCGTCCAATTTCCACCTTACAACCGGTGTGGACGCGAACCATTGCCGCAGAAGTGATCCCCGGTGCCATCCATCCGCTGACTTGGTCCGTCAATCAACCACTCACCTGTGGGGTATGGGGAACTATTTTTTCAGCAGTGTTAGGTCAACGAGCCACCGACTTAGACTTTTCTCAAACAGCAACGCTACTCGGATCGCATGCCTATTTCAATGCCACCTTGTTGGGGGAGATTTTCAGTCGTATGGGGCTGCCCGAACAGGGGTTGGAGTTTTTATTGCGGGGGCAAAAAATGGGACGCCCTCCGTTAGCCAGTACGCTGCGCAATCTATCTGGCCTGCTAAGACTCAAGCAAAAAGAAGGAAGACTCCCTGAGGAGTTCTATCGAGATTTCGACGAGCTATTCAAACCGGCGATCGCTCGTTTGGAATCCACCTCTCTTGACTCGCTGAGCCCGGTACAGTTGCTCGATCGAGTTGATTTCATTCGCGAAACGCTGATCCCAGCGACCTACTACAACATCCTGGGGCCGATCGGATTGGCAATTCGCAAGTCACTTTTTAAGGTATCGGAAAGTTGGCTAGATGATACCACCGCTCCAGAGTTGGCGGCCCTGCGCGACTTGGCTCAGATAGCCGCTCAGTACCGCAGCAGCACCCTTTCTAACCAGCTTGGAACCGCTGAGGTGGGTACTGGGAACAGCGACAGTTATTTGGCTAGTCGCAATGAGGATATTGAGACAATGATGTCCGAACATCCCCAGCTAAAATCCCAATTCAATGATTGGCTGGATCGCTACGGATATCTGAGCGAAGCGGGAACGGATATTGCCGTCCCCACCTGGAGCGAACTTCCCGACACGATTTTTTCTTTGTTTCAGACTTTCGCCCAACAGCCTGAAAACGCTCCTCAACAAGCTTCTCGACCTAAAAATGCACTGCAACAATGGCGGTCCAACCAATGTCGAGAGCGTGCAAGCGTACAAGCGTCCATTGACGAGGTATATGGAAAATTACTGGCTCATCTACGCTGGACATTTGTCGAGCTAGAGCGTCGAGGAATTACAGAGTCTGTCTTGCATCAGGAAGGGGATATCTTTTTCTTGCGTTTGGGCGAGATTAAAGAATGGGTAGGTGGCATGCTCGCACCGGAACGCCTTCAACCAATGGTTTTAGAACGCCGACAGCAGCTCCATCGCGATCGGGAACGCCAAATTCCCACTGTGGTCTACGGCAACCGGCTGCCCCCAGCCGAGACTCGCTCTTCCGATCCTCTCTCATTCGTCAATAGCAGCTTAGGTACCGAGGGGCTGATGTCTGGTATTCCCGCAAGCGGTGGATGCGTGGAGGGCACTGTCAAAGTCTGTCGTCAGTTAAAATTCGATACATTTGAACCCGGTACCATTGTGGTCGTTCCTTACACCGATGCCGGTTGGGCCCCCCTACTGGTAAACGCGGTGGCCATCATTTCGGAAGTGGGTGGCCAGCTGTCTCATGGGGCGATTGTGGCTCGTGAATACAACATTCCTGCCGTCATGAATGTGGAGCAAGCGATGGTGCGGCTGAAAGACGGACAACGGGTGAGAGTGAACGGAGATCGGGGGACTGTGGAGCTGTGCTAACGCTAAGACAAACTGTTAGGCCGTGCAATAATCGCGCCGATTGCATTGGGGGCACTTTCAAGAAACTGCTGCAAATCGGGCTCTACTTTAACCCCATAGATATCCGAGTGAATGACTCCCACATTGCCATCCTCAGAGATGTGGATAAAGCTGGTGTGACTGACATCCAAGCCATAAGTTGAGGTGGCGATCGCCACAATGTCTCCAGCCCGTAATTCGCTGTATATTTCTCGAATCTCTGCGATTGGAATATAGGTTAGCTCAGTAGGAGAGAGTGCCGCCTCCATCTCTGCAATACAGCGATAATTTTCGTCGTTATCTATCAGTTGTGGGTATGCCTCTCGATGGGAAGTCATAAAATCAAGCTGTTTTTCAACAGATATCCCCCCTAACTGGCCGGTGATGTTACGGATTCGTCCCTGGCGCTCGTTTTCCCCAATCCAGTCCGTAAAGTAATGCAGTCGACTGCAATACCCATCAATTTCGCCATTTCGATATCTCTGGGCCTGCATCCCCTCCAAGAAGTTCGGTACTGAGTAGTCTTGCACTGCGAAGTTACGTGCCAGAGCCAACATGGTTTCGACGAAGATGACACAGTCAAAGGTCCGCAAATTAACGGAAAGAATCTCGCGATCGCTTTGGTCTAGCTGATATCCCCGATACGGTAACCCCAGAAAATATTCGGCTAACGACTGGATTGAATCACCAAGAGCCTCATTCTGTAGATTGCGTTCAGTTGCGTATTGAGACACTGACTGAAACACAGTCATGTCCTCAGGTGAGAGAATCGATTCTTCGTCAACGTCTCCATCAACAGACTTCAGGCGATTCTCTCCAGCGGATTTAACCGAGTAAGGCTGGCTGCCAGCAACAATAGATGTCTTGTTCTGGGCCGATCCCGGTGAGTAAAAACCGTCAACAGACAATAAACAGATTGAGACAGCACACACCAATGCACTTTTTGTTCGTGTCCAAGCCATGAAATAACCTAGCTAACGTTCAGCAAGACATCCCAATTGAGCAATGCAACAGATGTTCAGGATGACGGTGCACAACCCAACTCGCGAAAGACAAACCACAAACTCCTGTTTCGCTCATCAGGATATGGATATGAGCTTTTTCAGGACTCCCCATGGCCTCGCAGCAATTGTGGGGAACACCAGAGTCGACGAGTCAGTTGCAAAAAGTATGTCCTACCTAACGACCTCTCAAGTCAATCGAACATCTATTACTGGGACAATGGGCATTGGAGCAAAAACCTTAGGACTGGTTCCAAAAATCGGTCCAACAATCTGCAACATAATCCGAAAAGTCACTCCTGAATTGTGCAATCCCGAACCGCTTCGCATTGTCCCTGCAAGATTGAGCAGACAATGAGTGTGTCTCGAACGTCTCGATCGCGCTAATAAGACTGTCGACCGTTTGTTCGGAGAACAACACGCCTGTGGGCCGATCGCTCCCTACCCCGTTCACCGTTTCCAACGCTCCACCTGCGCCATAAGCAATCACTGGAGTTCCGCAAGCCTGAGCCTCCACCAACGTAATACCAAAGTCCTCTTGAGCTGCAAATACAAAGGCCTTTGCCTGCTGCATGTAGTGCACAAGCTGCTCCGCAGACTGATATCCCAACAGCTCCACATTGGCCCCGGCTAGTCGCTGCACCCGAGCCAAACCAGGCCCATCACCAATCGCTACTAACTTGCGATTGGGCATGCGAGCAAAGGCCTCTACAATCAGCTCCATCCGCTTGTAAGGCACCATACGACAGGCCGTTAAATAGTAATCTCCTCGTTGATTACTACCCGCCATCTCGAAGCGATCGATATCGACTGGAGGATAAATGACTCTGGCATGGCGACGATAGACCTTTTGTATGCGCTGGGCAATGAACTTAGAGTTAGCCGCAAAATAGTCCACCCCTTGGGCACTAAGCCGATCCCACTGCCGCAGATTGTGCAGAAAATATCGTGCTAATACCCCTTTAGGGCCCCACTTCAGCCCCGATTCAGCCAAATATTGATGCTGCAAATCCCAGGCATAGCGCATGGGTGAATGAACGTAGCTGACATGACATTGGCTTGGCCCAGTCAAAACACCTTTCGACACGGCATGGGCACTGGACAGAATTAGGTTGTAGCTAGATAGATCGAACTGCTCAATCGCTAGCGGCATTAAGGGTAAGTATTGCTGGTACTTTTGCTTTCCCCACGGCAGTTTTTGAATAAACGTTGTTTGGACTGGTTTGTGCTGAATAAACCCGGTCAACTCCGGAGGCAAGTTTTCCACCACCGCAAACAAATCCGCTTGCGGGAATA
This sequence comes from Synechococcus sp., assembly GCA_051439425.1. Classification (GTDB taxonomy): domain Bacteria; phylum Cyanobacteriota; class Cyanobacteriia; order Thermostichales; family PCC-7336; genus PCC-7336. The sequence continues at coordinate 6,361 of JBFRWD010000087.1, read as the reverse complement.
GATTGAGCAACTGTTCGACCACTCGCTCCGACCCTGAATAGTCTACAAACCACTCGTGAACAATCGCTACTTGAAGACTGCGATCGAAGACATTCAGAATCATAGAACTCGAGATATTCCTCGGAGATTGTTACTTGGCTACAGAGAGACGAAGACAAGCCGTTCTATTCAAAGGGGTGAGTCAAGAGCGAAACTGGGCGAGGCAAGAAGCTTCGATTTACCAAGGCTATAGTATTTGCCATTTCAGATAGGACAGAGGTTACCATCGCAGTCAGGTTTAGACATCGCTGAAATGTCAGCAGTGATATGGCCACTGCTATATCGTTCAAGCAGGCATAAGAAGCCACCATATCAAAAACCCTCCAAACCCAGCATTGCCGAGTCTAGAGGGTGATGCGAGTAAGAAACGTAGAACCAAGCGAAAGTTCAAACCTTTTGCAGAGCCGACTCGCGGGTATCTGGGACCTGAACAGTCATCTGAGATTGAGCGCCAGCTTCGGTGATCAGTCGCGCACCACGCTTGCGAGTGAAGAAGTTCCACACCCACTGGGTTGTGACAATAATTTTGCTGTCAAATTCGATTAAGAAATAAATATGAGCAAGTAGCCAAACTAACCAAGCAAATGGCCCCTTAAGATTTAAAGTTTGGTTCATGAGCTTCATATCAGCTACAGCCTTATTCTGGCCGATGATTGCCATACTGCCGCGATCGACATATTGGAATGGCTTTGTCTCCTTGCCTGCCAATCGATCCTTAATCAGACCTGCAACGTACTCGCCTTCCTGCATCGCTACCGGCGCAACTCCAGGTAGAGGACGCTCGTCTTGTTGAACGTGAGCGAGGTCACCAACAATATGAATGTTGGAATAGTTGACTAGGCTTAAGTCATTCTGAACCATGACTCGGCCAGCCCGATCCAACTCTGCCCCAGTCTTCTCGGCCAGAACCTTACCTAATCCAGATGCCTTTACTCCCGCCGCCCATAAGATCGTTCCGGCTTGAATCTCTTCTACTTCGTCACCGGTCTTAACGGTGAGGACTTTATCTTCAATATTGGTGACTAAGGACTTCGTGCGAATCGTGACACCTAACTGTTGCAGCGCATCAGTCGCCTCCTCTGAGGATTGATGGCTAAATGGAGGCAGAACGCGATCCGCACCTTCTAGTAGAATAATTCGCGTTTCCGAAGTATCGATATTGCGGAAATCGCGCTTCATTGTGACGTAGGCTAGCTCGGCGATCGCCCCTGCTAGCTCTACACCAGTTGGACCTGCGCCAACAACAACAAACGTTAACAATTGACGGCGCTTCTTCTCCTCTACTTCTTTTTCCGCCGCCTCAAATGCCTCAAATACCTGTCGGCGTATGTTGAGTGCATCCTCAACAGTTTTCAGGCCGGGAGCCATTTCGCTCCACTGATCGTTTCCAAAATAATGGTGACTAGAACCGGTAGCGATAATCAGCGTGTCGTATGTGACGGTGCCATCTCTTAGTTCAATTTGTTGCTTGTCGGGGTCAAGTCCTACAGCTTCATCAAGCAGAACGGTAGTATTGGAGTTCTTACTCAAAACCGATCGTAAAGGAGCTGAAATATCAGCTGGAGACACATTTCCGGTCGCAACCTGGTAGAGAAGTGGCTGAAAGAGATGAAAGTTACGCTTATCAATCAGGGTTACTTCAACTGGTGCATCACCAAGCGCACGAGCAGCATTCAGTCCGCCAAATCCACCGCCGATAACTGCTACACGATGCATAGTCGTACCTTCAATTGCCATGTGCGTCACCCATTGCAATATATTTCTTTAAGTCAAGTTATCTTAAATCACAAATAGGTACAAGTACATATCGAGTGGTACTCTCTATTCTTCTGCGAGATCGAGAAAGCCCTCAAATCATCTAGCAAAGGTCTTAGCAGCAGAGGTTCCGCACTAAGATCCTTCGACCGAGCCAGCCAAGTAAAGCTGTTGCAGCTGATGTGCGTGTCTAACACAGACAGGTCGATGGCTTCCTACGCGCTTGGCAGTGCTATATAACACTTAAGCTCAACATCACTCAACACTATCAAAAGGGAGCTTGAGGCCATTTCACGCCAACAATGCAAAATAATCGTTGAAGAGCGTTGACAAGGGAGGACAGGTATTATTCTCCATATAAAAGATTTTCGCTGTTAAGTTAACCAACTAACATCCACTGTAGACAGAATTACAGAAACTGACAGGAGGGCTAAGTCCTTATTTCATGAATTCACTACATCTCATCCTGCAATAGAAGGACATCTGAAAGCGAACTATATTTGTAGTCCATGTAGCTTTTAAGCGGCAGCTCTTAAAGCTTTAAGAACAGCAGGTTGCCATCTTTGCCCCTATTCGTTGCTGGCAATCATTCCTCCGATCTGCAGGACTTTATGAGCGCCATCACGAGTCCACTGCATTTTTCCACTCTTCTTTTGGCGAGCATTCACGAGCGATTCGATATGAGATTCAGCTACCTGACTACTGTAAGGCTGATTCGTCTGCTCCCGCTCTTCATCGTTCACCAGATAGTCTTGATTCACTGCCAAATACTGATACGGCGCTTCGGATTTCTTGCGTTTCTTTGAATTAAAACCGGGCTAGGATTTGCTCGTCGATCGCAAAATCTACCTCAGTTTGGTGACGCCCGGAAGCGATAAAGTCTCGATCCCAAAAGTCTTTTACTCCATCTGACAGCGAAATTTGCGGTGTCCAATTCAGCTCGGTTTGGGCTTTGGTGATGGACGCGAAGAAATGCTGACCGCGCAATGGGAACGCTTTGCGTTTGCCTAGATCGAACTGCTTGGGGTCGAAGTGGACGATTTTGGCTTCTTTGCCTATCACTGCGGCACATTCCTCCACCAAGCCATTGAAGGTAATACAGCGGGTATCGGAAATGTTATAAATCTGGCCCTTGGCCGTGTCGTTCCCCAAGACTGCAACCATAGCAGCGGCCAGATCTTTAACGTGGCCTAGTTGGGTGATCCACTGGCCATTGTCGGGAACGAGGATGGGGCGGTTGCGATAGAGGCGATCGAAGAAGAACGCTTCGATGTCGTTGTAGTTGCCTGCACCGTAGATGTAGACGGGACGAATCGAGGTATAGGGAAAGCCGTTCGCTTCGAACTGGGACTGTAGGTAAGCTTCCGTATTACCCTTGCCCTTGTGGCGGCTCTTGGGATCGAGGGCGTCCCCTTCGATGTGGGGCATCAGGTTCGACTTAAGATAAACCCCGGCAGAACTCATGTAAACAAAATGCTGCAGGTTGCTGTCTTGCAGGCATTCCACCAAGGGCTGGGTGTCGCTCAGTTCCCGTCCATTATTGTCAAAGACTGCATCAAACCGTTGACCGGCCAGCTTTTCTCTGAGCTGTTGGGGATCTTTGCGATCGCCATGAATTTGCTGAAGTCCTTCGACCGGAGCGGGACGATTACCGCGATTGAATAGCACTACTTCGTGACCGGCAGCCACTAACGCTTCCGTTAGAGCGACTCCCACAAATCGGGTTCCCCCCATCACCAAAATTCGCACGACTACTGCTCCCATCGCGATCCATCCGTTTGTCAGGATACGACAGTCCTTGCCCTCCCAGAGCGATCGGCCAGTTTATGTACGCGCTTTTATAGCGTTTTTCATTTCGGTAGCGGTATGGCCACTGCCCTAGCGAGCACCTTGCCAGACATACCAGTTGGGATAGACGTACACCCAATATCCTTCTACGCCAGTCTGTCCGCACCAGGCTCCCCCACCCCAATAGCCGTAATCGTTGTGATCGCCGTAGGCATCACGATCGGCTGCACAGGTCAAAATTTGTTCGAGACGATAGTAGTTGCCATTGGCTGAAGCAAGGGCAGGCAGACTAATGTTGGCTGAAATTTTCTGATTGGTGCTGTGCCCTTCTTGTTCCCAGACGTACCAATTGGGATAGGAGTACACCCAAAAACCAGCTTCTCCGGTCTGGCCACACCAGGCCCCTCCTCCCCAATAGCCGTAGTCGTTGTATTCGCCATAGGTACCGCGATCGTCAGGACAGGTCATAATCTGCACCAACCCGGAATAACGGCCATCCGCAGATGTTGTAGCGGACTGGGCTGAGGCAGGGGCAATGTTAATGGCGATAGTGGCTGTAGCGATGGTAGCTGTAGCGGCGGTCGCGAGCGAAGCCAAGGGAGTAACTAGGCGCTTAAACATGTCCTGAGTAGAGAGGTAACTAAAGCGAACTTTACCCAGACAAATCCGCAATGGCGGCACAGTGCCCTGTTGAGAACTCAATTAGACGAGGACTCAATTAGACGAGGACTCAGGTTGACAGGGCTGCAATTCGCAGATGTCCGATATGCCAATCAGATGGTTAGCTACCGAGATCGCTGGCCTGTTCCGGAGAGTCTGCAACTGTCGAGACATCAAACTCCGTGAGTTCGGCAAGTTCTTCCAAGGTTTGGATACCGTAGATTCGCTCCCCCTCATAAATCCAGGTGGGATAGCTCTTAATATCTTCTGCCGCACAGACAGGGGCTTGGGGAGTACCGGGGCCACCGTAAGGGGAGCATTCAACGTACGGAACGTCCTTAAACGCACTTCCAAACAGCATCTTTTGTTCCGCACAGTGGGGGCACCAACTCGCACCGTACATTTTGATGTCTTGGTGGTGGAGGTGGTGGGCAACGCCGGCGGCCAACGCACTAGGAGGTTGGGGCTGGCTGGCATAGACACCAACGGTGATGAGGATTGTGACCAGAGCAACTGCAGCGCCGCCAATAATAAGCTGCACGGTATCGACCCAAGAGCGGCCAAACAATACCGTGACCCAAATGCCTGTGGTGATGGCGATCGCCACTGCGCAATAGGGGCAAAACGAGCGCAGCACAACTGCCATGAGATACACCATGTACATCTCGAAGGCAAACATGGACGTTGAAACGGCGAACAGTGCAGGCCAGCGCCAACGTTTTAGGAGTGGGATGTCATCGGGGAGCGCAGCCAAGAACAGTACCGCCAAGAACCCCAACAAACCGATAGCCGCAGTCGGCACCCCCAAAAATGTGGCCCAACGGCTACCTAACACCAAGTCACATCCCTGGCCTGTCCCACACATGGCAACTTTCTGGGCTGCTATTTTACTGGCGGTCAGATAGGCGGTCAGCATTCCTCCCAGTACCGCAAACACGGACATGATGGTGCGGGAATAGCGGTATAGCCAAGGAGTGTTGGGTTGCGTGAGTGCGGACATATCACTCGTAAGTCACGACATCTCCAGTCATTATGACGTGCCGGGCTTGGTACACGCTTGCTATCTAAACGATTACCCTGTCATTTAGCCCAAGGAAATATCCAAAAACATCATGACCACAAAGCCAATCATGATGCCCAACGTGCCTTCTTGCTCGTACCCCTTGCGGCTAGTTTCCGGAATGATTTCGTCGCAAATCACAAACAGCATCGCCCCAGCAGCAAATGCCATTCCCCACGGCAAAATGAACTGCGCCACCTGAACGGTACCGGCCCCAATCACCCCTCCCAGCGGTTCAACCAGACCGGTGAGTAGCGACACCCCAAATGCGGATAAAGCCGAATATTGCAATCCCTTCAACGCCAATGCCACCACCAATCCTTCCGGCAAATTCTGTAGCCCGATGCCAGCCGCCAGCGCTGTCCCGTTATGCAAATCACCAGCCCCAAACCCTACACCAACCGCGAGTCCTTCCGGGAAATTGTGCAGGGTGATGGCAATCACAAACAGCCAGATACGCTGTAGGTTATTCGAGAGGGAGCCTTCCTTGCCTTTGAAAAAGTGTTCGTGGGGAAAAAAGGTATTGGCCAACCATAAAAACATGCCCCCCAACAAAATGCCAGCCACCATCAGACCGGCAGCATGAGCAGTGGAGAGCCCTAGCGCGATCGCCGCATCTGTGCCAGGAACAATCAGGGAGAAGGCGGTTGCCGCCAGCATTACACCGCCCCCAAACCCCAGCATGATGCCCTGAATGCGTTCGCTCATTCCTTGGGTAACAAACACGGGGGTGGCCCCCAGCCCAGTTGCTAATCCTGCTGCCAGACTGGCCAACGCTCCAAGTTCAATGGTGTTCATGCTGACGGGAATCCGACGTGAGGTCACTCAAGGATTGGGCCAATCTGTGTTGCCGCTAGAAGGGGACTAGCTGCCGGGCTTATACAAACCAATGGCTTGCACCTGGTTGGTTCCAGACTGGAAGGCAAAGCTAATTCCTAGCGCATCGTAGTTGATGAAATATAGCTCCGCATCTTGGCTGGTGCGGCTGCTGGCGGGGAAGGGGTTGACTTCGTTGTAGCCATTCTCGCCAGGGGGGCCGTACGTGGCAATCACCTGCTC
>JBFRWD010000086.1:0-14556 GCA_051439425.1 Synechococcus sp. | reverse complement strand
ATGAAGCATCGTGCTGGATGGTAACCATTAGCCCATACCCACCATTTTCATTAGCAATGACTACACTTCCTGAGCATGATGCCCGAATTGGAACTCCGACTGGGACACCCAAATCTATACCTGTGTGAAGCCTTTCGAGACCTGTTATTGGGTGTGTTCGATATCCGAAGCTGCTGGTAACCGGATAACCCGGAGCTGGATGCAGCGGTGAAGTACATTCCTCAACGGAGGGAGTTGGCTCGGGCGAAGGAGTCGGTATGGGCTCGGGAGTTGGCGTGGGCTGAGGATCGACCGGAGTATTTGGTGGCGGCGGTGGCCCTTCTCCAGCAGGAATATCAATCGGGGCTGAACCTCCCTTCCCTATCAACACAAAATCCTTTTCCCTAGCCGAAAACCACGGCAACGGCCCGATGAAATAAGGACTGCAAGACTCGTAGAAAAAGAAGCTCACACAAAAACGCATGTAGATTCCAAACGAAGCAGACCCAGCCGCTTCATCCACACTGCGCACCACCAACTTAAAATCGCCAAACAAATGACGACCTGTAGGCTCTTGCCCGCCATTCAGCAAGTCCAACGGAAAGTTATGCCCCCCTTCAACCATCTGTTGGGAGGCAACCCAGCGGCGACCGTGAACCCCCGGCCACATATCGCTGACCAACTCGATGTGGTCGCAATCCGATAACTCCAAACAAGGAACCGACCACCCCTCCACATCACTGCCTGAGATGGTGTAGTCAATCACCCCCTCAGCCGACCCCAGCGGAATATCCAAATAGGCCCACAATCCCGGTGTAGTAAGCAGCTCGTAAGCAATCGCCACCAACTCCAACCCTTCCACACCAATCGCCTGTTCGATGCCGGCCAACCCAAACCGCTCGGCCAACAAATCCCCAATCTGTTCCGACCACTGCCCAAACGGAGTATTGGCAATCAGCGCATCGGTGGCGATGGTGCGGACGGTGGACACCGCTGCATCCCGAATCGAGCCTGCGGACAGAGAGAGCGACCCCGAAAGCAGATCGGTCAATCCCAACCCCAACGCTTCATTCAAGGCACCGTCCAGACCCGAGAGCACCGAATTGTCGAGTACCGTCCCAATCTGGTTCCCCAAACTGGTTTGAATCGCATCAAAGACCACCTCCTCAATCCTGTCCCTGACCAAACTGCTGGCATTAGCGACCAATGTCTGTTGAATATCTCCCCCCTGCAGCAGTACCGAGAGTGTCGAAGACAGCTCCCCCGCTACCGAGTCTCCCAACACTCCGGAGAGTTGTGCGCTCAGGCGCTCGTTCAACAGTTGGTCGAACCGATCTCCCAGAATCCCACTGGTCAGTAGCCCATCAATATCCCCCTGAATCACCGGAGCAATCGTCTCGGTCAAGCCCACCATGAAGTCGGCATCCACCACCTCTCCCAGTTGTCCGCCCAGATACTGTGCTACCGCCCCATCGATCTGAGCGGTCATGGTGGGAGCTGCAGCCTCCAGCAGATCGAATCCGATGTCTTCGAGAGACCCATCCAGCGCTGCATCCACCAGCGGTTCGATTTGCTCAATATCAACGGGAATGACCTCTTGCAATGCCCCTGTCGGATCGAAGCCCTCGGGGAACAGATAGTCATCGGCCAATTTGATTAGGGTGGACGCTTGATAATGCTGGATGTACTCATTGATGGTTTCGGACATCGAATTGGCATCGATAAACTCGCGGATCTCGCCCTCGACCGCTTGAATTTCACCAAGAATGCCCAGCGTTTCTTCGGGGGGTAATCCCGATTCCGAGAGGAAATATTCCAGTAAAAAGTAGCTGCGGTCCAGCTCATCCTCGAAACAGTAATAACCGTTCCGGTTGAACGGGCGGCCGACTAAGTCGTACACCCCCGCAGGCAATTGGACACACACCCGCTCCCGCTGGCGCGATTCTGCTGATGCAGGCAGGCCAAACTGAATCGCAGCCGCCATCGCGCAGGATGCCGCGATCGGCAACGATATGGTTGCTGTGAATGCCCTATCGATACCCAGCTTCATCACCGCTTACCAATCGATGCTGTCTAGCGCTTCTTCAGCCAGCGTCAGCATTTGGCTGGTTTCGGCTTCATCAAACTGAGCCTGTCGAGACGCTTCCGGGAGTGATTGACCGGCTTCGAGATAGGCCAGCAGAGCGACAACGCGAGGTTGATAGGTGAGGTCGGTGTGATGGTCTCTGCCATAAATTCCCGAGCCGATTTTGATGAAGTTGACCATCTGACGGCCATCGGCATCCAGTCGAACCGGCGCGGGCAGTCGGTCGAGTTCCGCTTGAAACTCTTGCACTCGAGCTTGATAGATGGCGGCTGAGTCGGCTTTCGAGACAAGATCGTCATCTGAAGGCGGTATCTCAGGCTCGGTCGCTTCAAACTGAGGGACAGTCGATGGTTGTTGGGAACGCTCCAAGGGAGGGGGAATGGATGGAGCTGCCAGCGCTGGCTGTGGACTGGACGCCTCACCCGGAATCGCACTATCGGTATACCCTTGCAGCTCCAGAGGGAGAACCTCATCAATCAGTCCGAGGGGATTGGCAGGTGATGCCTGTAGCCCGCGCATCGCGAAGTAGTTCACGATCTGCATCGAGAGGCCAACCTGCACCGCTGCAGCCGTCGCTTCGGTACCGTTATGCATCAGCGCAATCAGCTCGTTTACCCGACCGCTGACATCGCCAATCTGTTGCATCTGGTCGGGACTCAGCTCGCTCATGAAACTGCCCAAGCCCATTTGGATATGCTCGGGCCGAGCATCCACCAGGCCATTGACCGAAAAGGTTGTGGATAGCGATGCCGGTGTGGCGATCGGTGCCACTTCCGGCTGGATATTCAAAGCCGTGTGGGTGGGCACCCCTTGAGCCGGGAAGATGCGGAACTGATAGCGATGCTGGGTATTGCGCACGGGATCGTAGGCAATCAGAGTGAGCAGAGTGCCGCCGTCGAGACTGCGCAACACCTCCTGAAAGTTGACCTCCGGGATCAACTTCAAATGCACAAATTGCGCCTCAATCGTCTCCTGCGTTCCATTCGAAAAGTCAATCCCGATGGCGCTCATGTCATCCAGCCAGGCCCGCTGCACCACCTGACCGGTTTGGGAGAAATCGAGCGTGAAGCCGTATCCCGGATAGAGCCGGATGGTGCCGTACTCGCCATTGGCAAACGACGCGGTCGAAGCCTCATACGTGGCTGGAGTGGTTTGGAACGACTGAGCCCACACAGGCATGGGACTGCCCACCGCCGCCGTTGCAGCCAATGGCACCCAAACTAACGGGCCTAAGGATTGAACTCTCATCTCGACCTCCAAAACTTAAAGCTGAACGGTTTGGTTAAACACAATCTCCACCGGCTGCTCGGGGTCGAGCGTCCAAATCTGCTCGGTCTCCTGCAGCCGTCGCACCGCATCGCGGTTGCGCTGTTGAATATCCGGCAACACGGCATCAATCCCTCCCCCCACAAACGCCGCCCCCGGATTGCGGGAATCATCATCAATCGTTGTCCGGCCCGCACTGCCAATCGAGCTGAAACTGTAGGAGCTTGACGATGAAGCTCTGGTTAATTCGTCTGCCGCCGCCGACAGCCCTCCCAAGACAGCGGTCATGACATCGCGGCGAGCGACCCCATCGGTAATTCGTTGCTGTTGAGCCACCAAGGGATGGCCCGCTTCCCCTTTGACACTGACTCCTTCTAGGGGAGTGGTGACACCATCGGGGGTAATTGCCTCGCGGACAGCCAGCAGCACCAAGCCGTTGTCCAAAACTTGTTCCACCGAAGAGACAAACGTTGTCCCGGTGGGGAAGGCCACATTCCCCTGTCGGTCGTTCACCGCCGCATCCGTCACGATCCGGTAGCTGATATCCCCCAGCTCCGGAACCCAGTAGAACGGGGCATCGAAGGTCCCGGTGGCGGTTGCTCCTGCCGGAACCGTGCGGCGAATGACACCGTGCAAGATGAAGTTCTCGGCTTCGGAGTCAATCGCCACTGAAGACCCCGGAACTGAAGAGCCGGGAACTGACGAGATCGCCTCCCCCTCGCCCGTTGCATCCAAACCGGGAGTATCGAACGTCTCTGACACAGAGAACGGGTTGTAGCGCTGCCGCTCACCCGAGGTCAGCTGAGCCGTCAGAGCGGGGACTTGCCCAGGATTGTCCGTGGGCGTCACCGCAGCCGGATTGGACAAGGGACCTGCCGCCACTTGGTCGCCAGGAATCGAGCCAAAACTGCCGCTACCCGAGGCTCGACTCCACCGCTCGTTCGCAGACAAGCTGGGAGCGGTCGCCACTGGAGCGCTCGGATCGGTGATACCCTCGTCCGTCGCAGCAGCCGGTGTTTCCGGTACCTCGATGGGAGGAAGTGAAGGCTGCCCGTCCGCCTCAGATGGCTGCCCGTCCATCGGCAGCTCGCTACGGGTGCCTTCGTAAGCATTGACCCGCTGCTGCAGCAACATATTCTCCTGCAGCAACCGATCCACTTCCTGACCCGATTCGGACGGTTCCGAGGCAGTCGAGGCCACAGCCTCTTCAGAGGCCGCCTGCCGAGCACCGCCCCCGGTGACAGAATTGGCGATGGTGAAAATCGGGATAAACAGCACCACCCCGACAATAGCCAGCCGGTAGATGGGCCGCTTCCACCAGGGCACCGCATCGCTGTCCACCGGCATCTCCCCTGGCTGCACCAGATTGAACCCGTCAAATCCTGACAGTTCAGCGGCCATGTCCGCTTCTAATGGATGGTGTGAGTCAGAGTTGTTCATGAGAATTTACCGGTTCGGGGGAGGAATTGAGCAGGTACAGTCCGACTGCTGAGCCTGCTGAGGAGGCAAGGAGCGCGGCAAACAGCGGCCAAAATACCCAGGCGGGCAGCCGGTCGGTGAATGGTTGGCTAGTCATCGTTCAAACTCCCGATACCAATCACCTGCAGGCCATTTTTTTGCATGTTGAACGCCAAACTCTGAGCGGGCGTTAGGTCGGTGAGCAGGCTACGAGGGGGCACCACCGACCGCAGCCGAATCACTCGGTTAAAGGGAATCACCGTTTGAGTGGGCACCTGCCGGTCACCCGCGTAATTGTTAATCACCCATTCCGCCACCACATTGACCGCGAACGTGCCGTCCTCATGGCGTTCGGGGGGAGAGATGTACTGCAGTTCCACATATGCCTCGACTGACCCATCCAGCACTTTGCGCGAGTCAATCGCCTCGCTCAGAGATCTCAAAAATCCCTCTCGCAGATTGGGACTGAGGAATTGCTGCAGGTGATAGACATCCGTGGGCACCCGAGTATTGCGGTCTGTGGCCAACAGCACCCCTTCGTCGGCTTCTCCCTCGTACGTGCCGTTCCAAGCCAGAGAGCCCACCAGCCAGTCGTTGACCGCCCCCAGAATCAGGGCATCCGAGCGGAAATTCAGATCGACGGCTGAGGTCAGTAATGCTTCGCCATCGATGGTTTGCACAAACGTGGACCGCTGCTCGCGGATGGATTTGAACGAGTAGAGATGGCCGATATTGAGCAGCACGAGCATGGAGAGGGCTGCTGTATTGCCCAAGGTCAGCAGGGGCATTACCCATTTGGAGGAGGGACGTTTGAGCGGGATGCGATCGGGTAGAGGAAAATTACTCAGCATGGGAATACCGAAGACACAACTGACAGGTTGAAGGGGCAGGTTGAGGGGGCAGATTATCGACGCAGGGCCACCAGCGTTGCCGTTTGCAGGGCAGCACTGGCCAACGCCGCCCCCGTGCGGGCCATCCCCGCTACGGCGGTAAAGGCCGTTCCGGTGGACAATCCAACCGCCAGCACCGGACCAAATAGACCGAACACTAAGGAAAAGGCAACATCGTTGGTGGCCGTTCCCAGTTCGCCGGACATAAACAGGGCCATCGCCCCAATCAAAATCACGTAATAGATCAGCGATAAGCCGGTGCTGGAGAGGGTCATCAACCAAATCCAAAACGGTCGCACCGTGCGTGTGGGAAACAAGGAGTAGGCAATGACAATGGGCGATATCAGCGCCGACAGCCAAAACACCAGCTCCATTAAGTTGACCAGAGCGATCTGGGTATGGCCCATCAGAGCTTTGGTGGTGCGAGAAAAGACATCCTCCAGCAGCACGTCAAACATTTCCAAGCCAGCACGTTGATCCATGAGGATTTGGTCGGCTAGGTCGGCCTCTTGATAGGCTTGCTCCCGCTCGCGAATTCTGTCTTGGACTTGTCCGGCAAACCGCAGAAATGCAACGCATTCCCCCTGGCACAAACCGCTGGTTTCCACTTCGGTTTGAAGCTGTTCGGCCAGCACCGCCACCTCGCCATAGCATTCGTGTCTGGCAAACACTGCCGCTTGTTCGGCGCTGGTGGTATCGGTGAAATCCTGCACGTGGACGGGCACGATGGGACGGCCCATTTCCTGACAGTTCTTGTATTCCGCCGACAGGATTTCCCAACCCGAATTGGTCAGCACGCGATCTTGCAGCACCGAGCGGATGGTTGATTCTTGAAATTGAACGTTTAAAACTTGCTGGGTCAGTCCGGAAGTAGCCAGTCGAATGCCGTAGGTGAGACGGGCCGGGAATCTAGCACCGTTCATTAGCAGACCCAGCAAGAGAACTGCCATCATTAACCGGCTCAGGGTGTCGCTGTAATCGTTGCTTCGGAGACTGACCTTGGCCAGCTGTACCCAAAAGACGCCTAGCGCGAAGATGCTAATAATGATGGCCACGTAGACGATGAATTCGAATCCCGTGAACCCACCGGTTAAGAACGTCTCCTGCCACATCGTTTCCCAAAAGTTGGATGTGTTGGTGAAGATGTCTTGGCTTTCATCCAAGACGGAATGGGAGAAGTCCACCGCCAGAACTGGATGGTTAGGCAATAAAAATAGACCGAATAGATGAGAAGACATCATCACAACCTCTCCTCTTGAAACAGTCCGGGGATGTAAACCTGCTGGGCCGCTTGCAAGGCCGCTCGGGTGCTGGCCCGCCGATTGAGGGTATTGGCATCGTGTTCCGACTGCTCTAGCTGCTGCTGTCGCAGCCCCAGTTGCAGGTGAGCGCTGTTGCTCAATTGGATATCCAGCAATTGATTGCCCAGTATTTGCAGCGTGTTGACGGTGGCCGCTCGCTGCTGGGCGGCGCGGGGATAGTAGTAGTGCAAGGCCAGATCGATTTGGTCTAACTTGTCCCCCAGATGCCCCAGCCCCGAGGTCAGGATGCTGTCTCTCCACGCATCCTGAGTGGCCATATCCTTCAACACATCTTGCGTAGCCGTGCGCTCGTGGGAGGACGCCGCCGCCGTGACGGAGCTTTCGAACATGGGCTGCAACACCGGCAAAATTGGCGCGGTGGCGGTCTTCGTGAAATTGTGTTCGGCAGCTGCGTAGGCGGCTGCCGAATAGGAGGCGTGGTAGGCCTGCTGCTGGGTGAGTCGGTTTTGACCGTCCCAGCCCAACACCGAATCCGAAATGCTGGCTAGGTTTTGATAGCGCAGCAACCGAAACGCATTCAGGTGTTCCTCGGCGGCCCCTTCTTCCAAAAGTGTGGGGTCGATGATGCCCAGCGAGCCAACAACATCTGCTTCCGACCAGCCGTAATTGGCGATGACATCGGTGTTGGTGTCGAACAGATATTCGACCAAGTTGCTGAACGGGTCGGAACTGCGCTGGATGCTGGTGGATATCGTTTGCTGTTGTTCGGGGGTCGCGGTTCCCCCTCCGTCGTCGGAGCCACCCACCAGAATCGGTTGCAAATAGTCGTAGACATCTTGCACCACATTCGGGATGGGGAAGGCCTCGGCGGGAGAGGCGAGCGCAAAGGGGGTGAGGGCTCCGAGAATGGCGATCGCAGAGAATTTAGGACGCATAGCTGTACTCCTCCCTGGTCGACTCCAGTGCGGGGGTCTCTAGTTCTGTGACGGGGGGGGTCAGGGGAAGCTGATGCTGCAGGCAGTGGATGTAGCGCTGCCGAAAATGTTTGAGCGCCACCAACGGCTCACCCGGATAGCGGTCGAAATAGAAATCTCTTAAGTCTTGTTCGTCGGGATTGTTGGCGCACAAGGCCAGCAAGGTGAGACTGGGATAGAGCTTCGCTTCGGTAATCTGACCGTGGTTCGACACCAACCACTTGCTGCAAATGGTTTTGTGACAGGGCTTGGTGGTGGTGTCGCTGTATTTATCCAGGAGGTGCTCGGGAAAGCCGAATTCTTCGAAGGAGGGTTTGGCTTCGTTGGTGATAAATCCCACCAACTTGTACTGCATGTTTTTGAGAATCTTGTCCGCTGAGGGGGACTTTTTGACATCCTCTGCCGTCTGAGCCCCCAGCACTACCCTGGCCCCCCACTTGAGGCCGTTGGCACTGATTTCTCCCAACAAGTTAGAGATGGCTTCATGGCGGAAGAAGATAGCCCCTTCATCCACGCAGAAGCAGGAGCGGGGGGATTCCAACGCCTTCAGCAGTAGAGCGCTGTAGGCACTCACGGCAGTCAGCGCTACTTCAGTGGGGTCGTCCACCGAGCGGACGGCAAAACACAGGAAATTGAGGTCGGTGGGAATCTCGCCGGGAGAGGCAATCGAGTGGGCCAGCGGGCCACTGAGCACCGCACTCAGTTGGTGCAGGATGCGGGCCATTGCCGCTTGAATCTCTGGGGTATCCAGATGGCTGTCGTTGTCGCGGTAGTTGGCAATCCAGTCGCGGGCAAAGGCGGTGAAATCGTGCAGGGTGGGGATGGCCTGGTGAGCGGCACTGCCAATGCCTCCTTCAATCGCCTCTCGATAGCGGCTGCAAATGGTGTCATCGGCATGAAAATCTCGCAGGATATTGCCCAGCGTATTGCGAACGATTGAGGCGAATTCTCCCTGCTCGTTGACGATAATTGCCAGGGATTGCAGTTGGGCCGATTCCACCGCTCGCAGGCGATTGTTGTACCCCTCGTTGGCCTGTTCCAGTTGTCGGTTAATCGACGGTAGCTCATCGTCAGAAGCCGTCTCTAACCGAGCGTCCAATCGAGCAATCTTGGCCTCAAATTGCCGCAAATCCGGCAGCTTGAGAATATTGTTTCCCACCCGCCGCGTGTCGTAGTAAGCGGCCTTCACTCCGAATTTCTGCACCATTTCGGTGAAGTCCCGAAACGTTGATGACCCATCGGTGGGCTTGGGAAAGTCCATCGCGACAATCGGCACCCCATTCAGCAGCATTTCCTCAAATAAGGAGCCGATCAGAATGCTTTTGCCCCCTCGGGTGGTGGCAAAGATGCCGATGTGAGCCGGTTGCTTGAGAATGTCCAGCTGATAGGGCTCGCCCCCTTTCGCCGTCAGCATTAACAGTCCGGTGGCATCGTGACTGGTATTGCTGTTTTTGATCAGCGGAACCAGACCGTTAAATTCAGCTCCGGGACGATCGTCATTGGTCATGTACTCCTGTCGCCGGTCAAACGGTTTGGTTAGGGAGGCAGAGGCCGTTGTGGGCAGGGTGGAGAGATAGTAGTCCAGGACGTAGCTATCGATGCGGGCAGCCGATTGATAACGCGTCAGCATTTGAGCGGCAGAGACCAGGTCATCGTTGAGCTGGCTGAGGTCATCGCGATAGAGAATCAAGACTTGCGTGGCGGCGATCAATGTCGCCCCATCTTCAATCGCTTTGCGGGCATCCAGACTATGGCCCAATCGCTTATCGGAATGCACGTCTACCGTCCGCTCCTGACTGGCGCGATCGCCTTTGTGCATGCTGTTGCGGGTTAGACGTTCCAGTTCGAATCTGGCTCTGGCATCCGACGAGCTGGAGACGTGGGTGATCAGTTTGTAGTCGTACATGAACGGCAAGTCCTGCACGTTCCACAGGCTCAACAGATGTTTGCGGGCTCCGTTAAACCGCTGACCGGCACCCACCTTGCCCAGATCCAACAGACCGACGTATTTGCCCAGAGCGGGAATATAGAGATAGCGGCGATGCACCTGTGGGAAGGCGGCAACTCCCCGTTCGGGGTGGAAGATGACCGAGCGGGCGTGCAGTCCGTTTCTGACCGGGACGTGACGAAAGGCTTTCACCTCGCGGTCGCAGACAATCAGGCTGGGAACTTGTCCCTCTCGACTCAACGCATGGTGGTCGGCGTAATCGTTATCCGCTAGCTGCTCGGCGGTGAGGGGATGGGCTTGAAAGGGCAGCTTTTGGATTTCGTTGCACCAGTTGAAATAGCGGCGATGGCCCGATTGCAGCAGTTCCAATAACCGGTAGTAGGTGTCCGATTCCGCTTGACCGGCCACAATCCGCAGCAGGCGATCCAATTGCTTGAAGATGGACCCCAACAGATCCGCTTTAACGCTGTGACTTTCTCCTAACGGCAATTGAATCTCTAGCAGAATGTCCCGCCGTTTGAAGGTTTTGGTCTGGCTAAGGGATTGCTTGCGTTGCAGTCGGCTCAAATCGAGCACCTGCAATATGGGGTTATGGCGAGAAACGGCGGTTTGAAATTCCTGTTGCTGCAGGGTTTCCCGCAGATTGGAAAAGCAGGAGTAGTTGACGCTCAGGAGCTCGTCTTTCGCCAGTTGCTTGAGTAGAGAGCCAATATCGTCCAGATACCGATCCGCATTGGCTTCCGACACCGACGCCGGAATACCGTCGAGCCACCAGCTAAACGTCAGGAAGTATTGGTTGCGGTGGTCTCTCAGTAACCGAGCACCCACCGTTTCGAGATCGCTGGTTTGCCCCGCTCCAACGCTTTCGGCGGGAAACTGCACGTAGGCGACTAGATCGAGACGGGTTTCGGCAACGGTTCGTTGAAGGGTTTTCATGCGTCCATCCACTACTTCCGGTACGCGAATCTGACGGTTTAGATTGGGGATTTCGGGTAAGCCTGTGGTGGCTGAGGTTTCTTCTTTGAGGCGCAGTACGGCATACACCCGCTGGCGGTAGAAGCCCTCGTAAAACAGATAGGGTCGATCTCCCGTCAGCAGCCACAGGGTGGCGAACGGCCACAGGGTGGTGAGAAATAAGATCTGTGGGGGGAATCCCAAGGCAAGAAACACGCAGCCGACCGCTACGGTGATGGCAGCGGTGAAGATTTGACTTTGCGGCACAATGGCAAACCCAATCGATCTACCGATGTAGGGATTGATTTGTGTTTGTCGTTTACCGGGCTCTGTCATAACCCCATAGACCTATCGCGAGCGGAGAACGGGACTGGATCACACTTGCAGAACCAAACGGGTGGTCAGCAAAATTCCGACCGTGACAAACACGGTCATGAATAGGGGATTGGCGGCGGTACGGAATTCGGAACCATCTCTGATTTGAAAAATCAGGTAGATAAAACTGCCCACAATGGCCACAACAATCAAGACCGCCAGTAATTGAAAAATCAGACAGGCTTGACTGGCAAATGTCGCATCGTTGGTGATGGCCGTGATGATTTGTTCGGTATAGGAAGCCAAATCACCCATCAGGCCAGAAGCGCAAGACGCCCCACCAATGGGGGTAGCCAGCACTGGTTGTAAAGGAATAGCGGCGACCGCACCTCCGGCATAGATCGTGGCTAGCCAGCGACGATACTTGTTGTTGATGCCGTCTAAACAGGCGAGAAATACCATGCTGGCGCTGAAAATCAGCAACAATGGAATCAATGCACCTTTGAGCGGCCCTTGAGATAGACATTCCCCAAACAGACTGACTGTAACTCCAAAGGTTAGGGCGATATCTCTAGGTTTAAATAGGGCAAATTGTTCGTTCCAATACTGTGGGCTCAGCAACTTTTGAAAGCCCTTTTGAGGATAAGGGCTCCCACCGTCTATTTGCAATCTATTCATTTCTGTTACTCCAAAAGAGCACGTTAGATGATTATTGATTCCTCTAATAATCTACTGATAACAGAGAACATCTATTTTGGAACAACTAAAAAAGCAAATTCGCCTTGTTTTCTCAGATTTAATCTTTCTATTACGAGTTTCTTTATATTTCTATTAGGGGTTTCTTTGTATTTTGTTTATGGGTTTTTGCTTATTTCCTTCAGATTTGTATTTCACAATTTTTTACGTACTCCTTTTTGAATAAAAATGCGATCCATATCTGGATTTTCAGGCTAGGTTTGAAATGTCTTCTGGCTAGAGTTATTCGACACGTACCTCTTAGTTCGACAGTAATTAGCCCATGAATATCTGGTTTTTTGTCCTCACGGGTGGGCTTGGCATCGCAGTGGCCGCACCGTTTGCAGAGGTTGCACTGTCCAATCCGCTATCAGCCTCAACCGCAATCGTCCTGTTGCTCGTTGCCGCTAGCTTGTGTTCTCTTCGCTTTGGAATTGCCCTCAAATGGTCAAGCCACTTGCAACGCTTGCCATAGCGTTATCCGTTCTATCGAGCGTTGCCCCGAGTGCAATCGCACAACCCAACAATCGCTGGATTTGTCGCGTAGCTGCCGGTTCGTTTGGCCCATCTCCGTACCGCTCCCGAATTGAGGAGATTCTGGGCTCCACCATTCAGTCATCACCTATCACTCCAGTTTCGGGGCCGGTGACTAGCGATTTCGGCTGGCGGACTCATCCCATCTACGGCACCTCGAATTTCCATAGCGGCATCGATATTGCCGCTCCAATGGGGACACCGATTTATAGCAGCGAGGCTGGAACCGTTGAAACGGCCAATCACGGAGGAGCCATTGGATTACAGGTGGTGCTGAACCACGGTTCGCACAAAACCATCTACGGCCATATGAGTCAACTGGCTGTCGCTCCAGGGCAGTCCGTCCGACGGGGAGACGCGATCGGCTACGTGGGAAGTACCGGCACCAGCACCGGCCCGCATCTACATTTCACGGTTTACGAACGTCTACCTAACGGCTGGGGTCGCGTCGATCCGGCTGCTTATCTAGCTCAAACCTCCACCCAAACAGACTGTCAAACCATTACTCAACAGTAGGAGCTTGCCATGACAGACGAATCCACCACCACTCAAGCTAAACAGCCCGGTGCGGCCAAGAAATCTCCCTCCCCATCTAAAACGGAGCAGGAAGCTATTACGAAAATTGCCGGTTGGCTGAACATGACTCCTGAAGAGCTCGCACAACCGGAGTTCAAGCCCGCTTTCGCTATCGTTCAATCGCTCGCCAAAAACCTCTCTGGGGGAACGCAGGAGCAGGATGTCTATGACGAGTTCCAAGAAATTTTCAGCAACCCCAGCGTCGCTTACACGCTTGGAATTAGTGCCGACATAACATCTCGGGCCGGTGAGTTTGCCGAACAAACCGGCAAAGAATGCGGCGAGCTAACCAGTTCTGTGATTAGAAGAAAATTTAATCAGGGCTTTGCACGCGGGCTCATCAACGGCCAGTCTGAAGGGATCGATACGTTTGCCCTGGGAAAGTTCCAGCGGCAGGCTACCTTGAAGCGGCTAAAAGACTCGTCTTCGGCAGTCAGTCAACTGCCAGCGGCAGAAGAAACAACACCACCATCGACCTAACGATCCTGGCATTTGAAACGCAACTCACCCGCTCTCTGTCTCACGCCATTCTGCAGGTACAGCAGGAGCAGCGCAGCCAGCGGGCAGTGATGCAATCGCAAACTCTAGAACGCTCCATTGCCATACAAAGAACAACGCTCCTGCAAGCCTTTGAAGCTGCTCTCAAGGAGCTGGGTATCGGAGGCTCGCTCCGAAAACAAGCCATCTCGGTAATGAAACAGCATCTGGGTAATAGTGACTCGCGTAAGGGATCGCATCCTCCTCTAAAGCTCTTACCACTCGCACTTTGCATGGCGGCTGGAATGCTGATGGGAGCCTATGGCCCCAGCATCATTCGCTGCGAGAGTCCGATCGACGTCTGTCAGGCATTGCGTCTGGACAGTCGGGATTTGAGGCGGTAAGCAAGTAGCTGAAATCAACCTGTTCTTGCTCCGCCTTGCCCGCCCGGTACATCTC
Organism: Synechococcus sp.; assembly: GCA_051439425.1. GTDB lineage: Bacteria > Cyanobacteriota > Cyanobacteriia > Thermostichales > PCC-7336 > PCC-7336. The sequence goes on along the minus strand of JBFRWD010000086.1, from coordinate 643 downwards.
TAGATCGCGGCGGACAGCTTCCATGATGGCCGGCGTCATCAACTCAACTGATTTGTCTCGATTAATGGCAAGCAGAAGCCGTCGCGAGTCAGTTTGAAACCGCTCGGACTCGGCAGTTGTGATATCCGTTTGAAGATTTTTCTGAATCCACTCTCTCGCCTTGCGCCAACTGCGAATGAGTGAAGAAAACGATCTAGACATTTCGGGAACCAGCTCATCAAAGCCCTTCGTCTTTTCATCGTTCAAATATACGCAATGAGTTTGAATGCCATCGAGATAGGCAGTATCTTTCCCGAGCAGAATACTTGCCGAATGCCATAACTTCAATAATTCAGCTTTTGATTGCATAGGGAATTATTGGGACTTAGAAGATGTCTTCATTGCTACAGTTTCTCATCAAAAGCAAATTCACAACTGTCTCCATCCTTCCAATGACAAAAGACAATCCCCCTCAAGCACCTGCCTTTTGCACACTGATACATCGCTGTTTGATATGTATCTAATTTAATTTATTCCGCCGTCTTTTCTGCTTCATGTATCGCTCTTTTATTCTTAGTTTTGAGTTCTTTACATCCCGTTTGCAATTGATTTCTCACATGTAATGAGGGAATATTATTATTTTCCGCACTGCATTACATAAGAG
>JBFRWD010000085.1:0-36564 GCA_051439425.1 Synechococcus sp. | reverse complement strand
ATTGAGCCGTAAGACTCTCTGCTATTCCAAATCGGAAGCTATGCTCAAACACTCGATTCGATTGCTGCTGCACTACCTTCGATATCGTGATGTTCCGACACCATCAGCCCCTTAATGTGCAACGCCGCGAGAACAGCCCCTGTTGCCCAAGGATTTTCTCAGGTAAAGGTCGAGAGTACGAGACCGTTCATGCTCATACTAGGTCGAGAACTAGGCTTTTGAGTGGTCTCTTTGGAGATTTATCTGCTCTGCTAGCAACATGACCGAGAGAAGAATAGATGAAGTCCTGGCTGATTCTGGTTTACGTTCTTGCAGGGGGTGGCACGATTATACGTCTGGTGCAGTCTGACAGTAGTGCCGAACGATTAATGGCGATCGCGTTACTACTATTTGCTGCGGATCTCGCCAGGATGGCGATTGTCGACATCGACAACTTCAACAGCGTTCGCAGGCAATTGCTGGCGAAGTCAGCAATTGCCTCTGAATTATCGAGGTTTAGATATAGTCTGGCGGTGACGGTTGTTCTAGAGCTACTGGGCTTGCTGGTTAGTTGGCGTTGGATCGGCTCGGGAATCTCGATAGTGATGTTCAGTCAGTTAATGTTTAATCTCTCTGTTACAGTTTCCGTTCAACCCAGCACTCGACCTTCAATTCGCCCCTGGTCAATCGTAGAGCGCTTAGACGTATTGCTTGCCGATGCAATTGCGTTGATTCTGGCTGTTGTTTGGTCCATCACCGACCGTCCTTTGGGCATCGCGATCGCCCTACTGGCAATGGTAGTTATGTATCTAGCAATTAAATATATTCCTTTGGGCAAGACAATCGAATCGCTCAAGGGAGGAGAACGCAATCGCAATTTGTAAGCTCGACCAACCAGCCCTTCACCCTACTATCCAGTGCAAGGACATTGGTAGGTTCAATGTCAATGAAAGCGAAAACTTGTCAAAACTGGGGCAGATGGATTCGAACCACCGAATGGCGGGACCAAAACCCGCTGCCTTACCACTTGGCGATGCCCCATTGGTGCCTAAACACTTTAACGATTGCAGAAAACCTCTGTCAAGCATTTCTACAAACTCGTCTTCCCTCACCCACAGACAGCTGTGGGATTAGATCGAGGCAACGGGTGCATCGCAGTGACAGTCTGTGATACAGGCCTATAAGCCGTTTACAGCACGTCGAAGCTGTACGACAGATAAGTTGTAGTTTGACACCGAGTTTGACAGGTTTTGACGAGCTTCAGCTAAGCGTGTTTGAGCATTCAGGACATCCGTTTGAGTTCCTACCCCTGCTTCAAATCTCAAGCGGGCCAATCGTAACTCCTCTTGAGCGCTCTCAAGGCCAACCTTTGCGGCATCAATTTGTTCTCGGAAGGAGTTCAGGGAGAAATAGGCTTGCTCCACCTCAAACCGAATGCTGTCTCTGGCTTCTTCAAACCCAATTCGAGTTTGCTCCCGTTCAAGGTCGGCCTGCTGAGCCGCAGACAAGGATTGGAACCCGTCGAAGAAACTCCAATTAAATGCAGCTCCTACCGAGTAACCTCGCTCTAGAAAGGGGTTGCCAGAATTGTCACCATCAAAATCAGCCTGATAGTCAAATGTGGAGAAAATGCTCACGTTGGGTCGAACGTTCGAAAGAGAGTTCTGTGCTTGCTGTCTCAACTGCTCCACCTGCTCGCGCAAGCTCTCGAACTCAGCGCGAGTCTCGAATGCCCGCACGATGGTTTCTTCCAGGCTAAGGTCCCACGTTTCTGTGGGATCGATAGGATCGACCGCTGCTACCTCAACGGTAGTGTCGAAACTTAGGATCCTGGCCAAATCGAATCGTGCCACTCGTTGGTTGTTGAGGGCATCAATCAGAGCGACCTCGTCATTGGCTAGCTCTGTTTGAGCCTGCAAGACTTCAAACCGGGTTCCGATGCCGGCCCGCTCTCGGGCCTCGGCATCCTGCAAGCTCGTTTGTGAATCGTTGACTTGTGCCTCGGCTACCAAGACATTCGTGTCGGCGAGCTGCAAGGAGTAATAGGCAGTAGCTACCTCCAGCTGTACCCCCTGGATGGTTTGGTCTAGATTAAATTCGGCAATCGCGACCGCTTGATCGGCAATTAGATTGCGTGCGGTCCGCCCTCCCCCGTCAATGATTGTGAAATCGAGCCTAAATTGTCCGTTCAGAGAATTTTGAATATTACTGTCTATGCCTGAAATCGTCTCACCAGTGAATGGATCGAATGATGGAGTACCAACAGGATCGGGAGTGGCTGGATCTGTGAAAGCGTAGTTCACGCTTGTAGAGAGTTGCGGAAAATATTCGCCTCTGGCTTGACTGACCTGCTTGCGAGCAATTTCAACGTCCAGTTCGGCTTGCCGAATAGTGGGATTGTTTTCTAGGGATAGTTGAAAAGCATCTTCAAGGGTCAGGGTTTGAATCGATTCAACTCGGACTTGGAGAGGATCCTGAGGAAGCTCTAGGGTTTCTGCTGCATTGGGACTTTCGATCGCAGGAACGTCATCTGGCAATTCGAGCAGGGGCGGAGCCTCGGGGGTGGTGATGTCCTGAGGATCGTCAGGCACTATTGCGGGAGGCGCGACCAACTGACCATCAGCTAGATTTTCATCCTCTTCGAGATTTTCATTAGTATTGTGAGGCTGGTTATCTGCGGTATCGGACTCTGTTTCTCGGATGGCTTCTGCCTCATCGAGAATTTCCTGCAATAGTGGATCGGCGGCCTGGGCTGTTGGCCCTGCAGTCGCTGGGGGCACGGGCGGCAACGGATCTCCGTCGGCTTCAGGCGTCTGAGCCACAGTCACAGGGGTAGAGATTGCCCAAGTTCCTGCGAGAACAACTGCGGTAAATGTAGACCGACACCAAGCCGCCGATACAGGGGTTCTATTCATCTGGTCACTCTCTCACTCCACAAAGATCCTCTTTAGATGGTTGTAACCCATCTATTGATGGGCTGGTCGCAACCTGGTCATGATTTAAAGAGGACAGAACTTCAGACTCAAGTAGGACGCTCCATTAAATCTGAGAGTCCCATTGAACCAAAGTCGTTATAACCAGATTAAATAAAGAATCGCTCCGAAATGCCAGAGGCAGGATCCTACAAGCGATCGCGAATACGGCCTTCATCGTCCGCTCTCCGGCCGTAACTTCTACATATCGCAAGCTTTGGGTTCTGAAATGGGTAAGAGCAGCAAAAAATACGCGGTATGCTAAGAGGCGGCAAATCACAAATCATTTGTCCGTACTGTTCTTCACTGAGAGAACTACTCTCGACCTAGCGAACTACTCTAACGAGACCCTCCGATCAATATGGATATTTTCGATCCTGCAATCGCTTCTCACCTCAACGCCTTGACGATTCTGCCAGAGGCTGTCGTGACGGTGACTATTCTGTTGATTTTGACCCTTGATTTGATTTGGGGGGAAACAGCAGGTCGCATCATTCCAGGCGTGACGGTTGCGGGTACAGGAGTGGCGATCGCTGCATTGGCCAATCAATGGTCGATGACAGATCCCGTTGGGTTCCTAGGCAGCTTTACGGCAGATCCAATCAGCATTGTCTTTAGAGGGATGCTGGTAATTACTGCCGCTCTGGTGGTGTTGATGTCTATCCGCTACATCAGCCAGTCCGGTTCGTCGGCCCCCGAGTTTTACATTCTGCTATTAACCTCCACATTGGGAGGGATGTTTCTGGCTGGCTCCACAGACTTGATCATGGTGTTTGTGGCGCTGGAGACCTTGAGTATCTCCAGTTATTTAATGGCGGGATACACCAAACGTGACCCCCGCTCTAACGAAGCAGCGCTGAAATACCTGCTGATTGGTGCCAGCAGCACGGCGATTTTTCTCTACGGTATGTCCCTGCTGTACGGTTTGGCCGGTGGAGAAACGAATATGGCGGCGATCGCTCCTCATCTGGCCGATGCAGGTTTGGCCGGAACGCTAGCACTGGTTTTCTGCATTTCCGGTATTTCTTTCAAATTGGCAGCTGTCCCCTTTCACCAATGGACTCCTGACGTATACGAAGGTTCACCCACTCCAGTTGTTGCCTTTCTTTCCGTTGGTTCTAAGACTGCTGGTTTTGCCCTTGCACTGCGATTCCTCACCACTGTCTTTCCAACACTGGCAGACGAATGGCGGGCTGTTTTCGCCATCTTGGCAATCCTGACCATGATTTTGGGCAACGTTGTCGCCCTTGCCCAGAACAGCATGAAGCGGCTGCTGGCCTATTCTTCCATTGCTCAAGCGGGCTTTGTGTTGATTGGCCTAGTGGTTGGAACTGAAGCTGGCTATTCCAGTACCCTCTTCTACTTGCTGGTGTACCTGTTCATGAACTTGGGGGCGTTTCTCTGTGTCACTCTGTTTTCTCTCAAGACGGGAACGGACGACATTACCGAGTACAGCGGCCTGTATCAGAAAGATCCCTTCTTGACCCTGTGCCTTAGCATCTGCCTGCTGTCATTGGGAGGTATTCCTCCGATGGCTGGATTCTTCGGAAAAATTTATCTGTTCTGGGCTGGCTGGCAGGCAGGAGCCTACGGTCTGGTACTGGTTGGATTATTTACCAGCGTTGTCTCCATTTACTATTACGTTCGTGTCATCAAGATGATGGTGGTAAAGGAACCCCAGGAAATGTCTCCGTCTGTCCGCAACTATCCAGAAACGAATTGGACGGCAATGGGAATGCGCCCCATTCAGGTGGGTATGGTATTGACCCTGATTGCGACTGTCTTATCTGGTGTTCTGTCAAATCCTCTGTTCACTCTGACTACCAACTCTGTGACGGGTAGTTCTTTCTTAGGGTTGCCTGCACAGACTCAATCGGAAAGTCTACCCATCGCTGCAATTTCTGAAGTTGATACTGGTAGCCCAGTCCTGAATGACGTTGACAACTCCGCTCTCGCAACTGAGTCCTAAGATCGAGTTGCTTTTACCCTTCTTGGATGGCAGAAGAGGAGATTTTATTCCTCTTTGTTATACGGGGAGACGGTTTCAAGAAATGTGCAGAATGTTGTGGACTACCAGCTTTTTTCTAGTTGCTTGCTCTAGCACTGTTCAGTTTTTGAGTTCTGATTGCTGGCGATGTGCGGGAGTTCGTAACTGAAGGCACAGTTGTTAACCTATTTTGACCACTTCCTTATCTTTAGAGTAGAACTAGCTGAAGTGTTACCCGATTGTTGTCAGATTCGGCAACAGCGCTTCCCGCTCCACACAATGTCCGCCAACGATTGATTGTTCGTTGGTCTGGTGGATATGAGAAGGTAACTTGGGTTAGCAATTTAGGCCGTTTCCTTAGCGATATTTGCTTCGCGTGATGAACAGTTTGGGCACTACTAAACGACCGCGCCTCCGTTCGATTGAATCCAGCATGGGGCGTAGATGGCTACGATTAGCCGTTGGTCTGGCTCTAGGAGGCTGTGCGATCTTTAATCCGCTGGCTGCAGTTGCCCAAGCCGGTACGATTTGGCGCGGCACCGGACAAATTGTCAGCGGTCAAGGGCACGGTGCGAGCCTGCGTCTAGAGGTCGAAACGGACGGTGGTCGCATTCGTACTCGTTCTGGCCCTGCTCTCGATGCAACGTTTTCTGGTGGTAACGAAACATTTCACAACAGCGAAGGGACTTGGCAAATCGATCGCCGGGGCGAGCGACTTAACATCACTCTTTATCGAGGAGAGCAGGTGATCCGATACCGGCTATCTCCTGATGGAAAGGGTAGCGACTCCCCACAAACTACAGGCGACAAGCCATCAGAGTCTAATGTCTTCGATCTCAACACAGAGGTTCCTCCCAGTTTGGGTCGCCGTCCTGCTGGCTAAGCTGATTACATCTTTTAGAAGTGGCACTACCTCTAGAGTTTGTACTGAAAGGGTCGATCGAGTCTGAGTTCGATAACTCAATCTCCCCAGCCACATGAGTGACAGGGAGCTGGAAAACCAAACGTTTACTATTCTTCCAAGCAGTTGCTACTGCAATACGAAGACGACGATCGATCGGAGTAGTCTGTTCTCTCCCTTTCTGGGCTGACGAACACCTCTCAATAAAGGCTCCATTCAATTAAGGGCTCCATGCATTCAAAGTAGAATCGAGAGCTAGCACGCCTCCATTCACTTCCCATGACTCAGACTTCTCCGTCAGTCCCCAAAGCCGAAGCTACCGCTATTCCGTTGCCAAATGCTTTGGGATGGGGGTTATTTTGGGGAGCCATTTGTAGTGCAGGACTGGGGATTCTCAGTAACAGCATTGTGTTTTTAGAGTTGGAGAGTGCGGCCCAGAGGCGGGTGTGGAGATCGCGCACTTGGCAAAATGTTGCCGACGAAATCGTCATTGTGGGAATTGATGGTCAGTTAGACACTGCAGAAACTGACAATGCCACCCTCCCAGATTTTTCGCCAGAACGGCTGAATTACGCGGCTTTAACTCAGAGGCTACTAGAGGATGCCGGAGCACGAACTGTTGTGCTCAATTTACCCGGAACGTTTGCTGTCCCCCAGGCGCTGGGAGATGAGGATCTGGATGCTCCATTACGAAGGGCGATGGAAGCATATGCCGATCGCCTAGTAGTGGCTACCCGCACCAGCGAAAGTTTTGGCCGGGGCGAGATTCCCATCTACAACCATTTTCTGCCCATCGACATCGTGTCGCTGCGGTACATCGTGCCGCCAGAAAGTGTGCAGGGGTTTGTCCAATTTTCCACCGACCGGACGGGAATTTTGCGAGAGCTTCGATTTGCCGAACAACTGGTGCGACGAGACAGCCAGAGACTACAAGGATTTTTCTCTGTGGAACGGCTTGCTCTGTCAAAAGCCGAGCTGACCCCCGAGTTGCCCACTGACCCTATCTACTACAAACCTTTAACCCCCGGCTCTCTCCCTATTATTCCGATCGAGCAGGTGTGTGCTCCGCAACTGATTCATTCTTGCTTGGGATCGGTGTCTGAAGAGGCTTTGCTACCGCTGCGAGACAAGATCGTGCTGGTGGGTTTCGTGGAAGGGAGTCCGGAATCTCATCCCGTTCGTCTGCCTGATGGCGGCCAGGTATCTGCTGTGGAATTGCAAGGGCTGGCTATCTCCAGCTTGCTGCAGGGGGAAGTCTTTCAGATGGTGCCGTTTAGCTGGAGAGCTGGTGTCATAGCTCTCGCTGGGCTGGGGACAGGAGTCGTACTCACAATGGGGTTGAACCTTCGCCGCAACGGCCCGCTGTTACTGATTTCGTTGTGGGGGCGAGTGGCAATCGTAGCGTTATTAGTGGCGGTATATAGCGGAGCCAGTATAGTTAGTATGTTGAACGGCCATTGGCTGTGGCCGCTTGCCATGCCTGCTGTCGTGGCCGGGGCTACGACTGTGGCAACGTTAGTGTCTTTGCTGCTGATTCACAGTCGAGATCGCCTGCATGCCAAACAGCGTGAACTGGAGCGTATGCAGCAAGAAGAGCAGGAGGCCATTACTCGCCAAGCTCGCAAGCTGCTGTATCGGGTCGCCACAGATATTCACGACAGCGAGTTACAGGAACTCAAGCTGGTGATGGACGATATCGAGCTGCTGCAACTGGACAATCCCGCTCTAGAAGTGGATGGAATATTGAATCACCTCCAGGATATCGGTATCGGGATTCGCCGCGAACTGAACGATGCCCGATCGCTTGCCAGTAAGTTCGGCATCTCTCCCGATTTGAAAGCGGGGCTACATACTGGCATCGCGAACCACATTCAGCAATTAATGGCCGATGACAAGCTAGATTTACTACTCCAGGTGGAACTGCCCCCTCTACGGGAACCGCAAACGAGTGAATGGTTCGACGCGCGCGAAGATATCTACCGGTTTGCCCGCGAGGCAATCGGCAATGTGATTCAGCACGTCCATCCACCGCGAGGCTCGGGTACCTATTTGCAAGTGGTGCTCGATCAAACAGGCGCAGACTGCCTATTGCAGGTGGAAAATGATGGTATTGAGCTAGTTCCGGCGAAAAAAGGAGGATATGGCACCAAGGCGATGAACACGATTGCCCAACAGTTGCCTAACGGCAAATGGAGTCGGGTGCAAACCGAAGACAATCAAACGATTGTGACCCTGACCTGGAGTATGAATGGGTTATGGGAGGACTCCTAGAAATAAGGATGAGGCGAGACCGATATCGACACGGAAGTTCTGTCCCCCATAAACGCAAGGATAGCCTTTGCCTATAGGCTGCGATCGGTTCGTTGAGAGAGCCTGAAAATAGTAAACGCTACAGTGTATTGAACGCTCCGCCAGCTCCCTGGAAGAAGAAAAACGACAGCACAAAGTTGGCCACAAAAATGCACAGCAACGAGGTCACCACTGCTGCTGTGGTCGATCTCCCCACTCCTTTCGCCCCTCCAGTTGTGGTTAAACCCCATCCGCAGCCGATAATTGCGATCGCCACCCCAAACACGAGCGCTTTCACGCAGCAGATAATAATGTCCGACCCCGCCAGAAAGTTGCGAGCAGAGTTCATAAACGCGCTGGTGGTGAGGCCGTAATAGGCAACACAGATAATCAATCCCCCCATGATTCCTGCAATCAGAGCCAGGATAGTCAAGATTGGCATCATCATGGCGCAGGCGAGAACGCGGGGCACCACCAAGTACTCCACCGGATTGGTGCGCAACACCTTCAGGGCATCCACTTGCTCGGTCACTTCCATCGTGCCTAACTCAGCAGCAAACGCCGAGCCCACCCGACCGGCGACAACCACCGCCGTCAAAACCGGCGTCATCTCTCGTGCTAACGCCAGTGCCAGTACACCACCAATCGCCGAGGCAGCTCCAAAATTAATAAATTCCCGCGCCACTTGAATGGTGAACACGCCGCTGATGACTAACGCCGTAATAATAACGACTCCTAAGGATTCGGTTCCCACCAGCGACATCTGATCGACCGTATTGCGGTGATACAGGCGCCCTTTCAGCAGGTAGAGCACCACTTGACCGGCCAATAGAATACTGCTGAATAGTCGCCGAAACCACATAAAACTGCTGCCACATAAACATCACCATTCATCGACTCGCGCTGGACACGATGACTGCAGGTCGCCCCGTTCAAATCGGCGTGCCAATATAGGGCTGGCACTACGGGATGAGTCTATTCAATATCTTGTGAGGAAACTCGGCTATATCTATCGTTCGGCGATTGTCCCCCCCAGTGAGGAGGAACAGTCGCTGTTGTTGCGGTCGGGGGCAACAGATATTTTAGTGGACCTGGGCGATCGCCAGCATTATCTCAACCTGATTCAGCAGTACAGTAGCGAGCAGGCGACAGACCTCCGACTTTATTTACTGTCTTTGACGGATTTGGCCGAGACGACTCCGAAGGTGGAACAGCAGGTGAAGTTTTGGCTGCAGCGGAATGCCGATGTCGTTGTGGCAACTGAGGAGGGAGTTCAATCGTTGAGCGACCTCGATGTTCTGGCAGCTTTCTTGACCCAACTGCCGCAGGAGTTGAAAGGCCGTCACATTTCAGAGGGGCACGCTCAAAATCGACTCAACCGGAAGCCTCCTCCTGGCCCGGCTCCCTTTGGATATCGGCGAGTGGGTGATACATACGAGATTGACGAGCGAGCAGCTCAACGAGTTCGGACTTTTTTCGAGCGATATCTTCTGTTCGGTTCTATTCGAGGAGCCGTTAAGGACATCAATCAAGCGGGCGAAAACGCCATTTCGGTCACAACGGCGCGTCGCTGGCTCACATCCCCGGTGTACCGCGGAGATCTGAAATTCAAAGATGGGGTAACACTGCGGGATACCCACCCAGCCCTACTGACCCGTGAAGAAGCGGCGCAGATCGATCGCTGGTCTCGGCGCAATGGCCCCATAGCCAGTCGTTCCACCAGTGCTCCTCGTGCTCTCGCAGGATTAGTGGTGTGTCAGAGCTGCGATCGCCCGCTGCGGATTGTTCAAGCTACTAAAAAGCGGCAAGCCAAGGTGTACCGATATCTCCGCTGTCCGAACTGCCGCTACAGCATTAACTACGATCTGGCACTGACTAATACGATCCAGGCGGTATGCCAGCAGCTTCCCCAGCGCACTGCCAATCTTGATTCTCTACCGGTCGAGAGCATTAAGAGTCGCATCGAATTGCAAATCAAAAGCAACAAATCCAAAATTGTCACCCTCGACCGCGAGTCTGAATCCCGCTCAACCAACGGTGATGACGAACGCCAACTACAGCGATATTTACTGGAGGGAGAAAACGCAAAGTTGGGTGAGAAACGGGACCAGCTTCCTCCCGGAAACCTTGCAGCCATTGCTCAAGCGGTTTCTATCGAACCCTTTTGGCGCTCGCTCAGCGAGTCGGAACAGCGAGCCTATCTGCGGGAATTCATTAAACAAATCAGTATTAATTCCGAGGCAGATGTGAAGCTAGAGTTTTTCTTTTGAACTCTATTTTTATTTGTGAACTGCAATATTGACTTTCTCGAACGCGATGAACCCTTTAGCATTCGAAGTGCGATCGCCCGAGCGGTGATTTTTTAGCGAGGGAAATGACCCAGTTGATTCCTGTCCGCAAGCCGAGCCCCCAGATACAAACGAGAGCGCAGATAGGAATTGGACGGGGCGATCGCGTATAGCAATCCTAAACGGAGATCGGTCTGTGAAATTAGCGGTTTATGGCAAGGGCGGTATTGGTAAATCCACTACCAGTTGCAACATTTCCACAGCACTATCCAAGCGCGGCAAGAAAGTTCTCCAAATTGGCTGCGATCCCAAACACGACAGCACGTTTACTCTGACTGGATTCTTAATTCCAACTATTATCGACACGTTGGAAGAGAAAGATTATCACTACGAAGATGTCTGGCCTGAGGACGTGATCTATGAAGGCTATGGCGGCGTCCATTGCGTTGAGGCCGGTGGCCCTCCTGCTGGGGCAGGCTGCGGCGGCTACGTTGTCGGTGAGACGGTCAAGCTACTGAAGGAATTGAATGCCTTTGATGAGTACGATGTCATCCTGTTTGATGTGCTGGGAGACGTTGTTTGCGGTGGGTTTGCCGCTCCGCTCAACTATGCCGACTACTGCATGATTGTGACGGACAACGGCTTCGATGCCTTATTTGCAGCCAATCGGATTGCCGCTTCTGTTCGAGAAAAAGCACGCACTCACCCATTGCGACTGGCTGGCTTGATCGGCAATCGCACGTCGAAGCGGGATTTAATCGATACGTATATTTCCCATGTACCGATGCCCGTGCTGGAAGTCCTTCCTCTGATCGAAGATATTCGCGTCTCGCGGGTGAAAGGCAAAACCATTTTTGAGTTGGCTGAAAGCGATCCCAGCCTCGATCCCGTTTGCCAGTACTACCTGAATATTGCCGATCATCTATTGGCTCAGCCGGAGGGCATTGTGCCCACCGAAGCTGCCGATCGCGATCTGTTTACTCTGCTGTCTGATTCCTACAACTCCGTGAAAACAGGCGCACCTGCTTTGGTTTAACTCTCCAGTGTTGACGATTGAGGAGATGCTCTGACACTTGTCTCCTCTTTTTTCTTCTCAAGGCACACCATAAATCACTCAAGCAGCTTTAACTATGACCGCATCTACTGCTCCCAACCCTTTGAATTTCGAGTGCGAAACCGGGAATTATCACACCTTTTGTCCGATTAGCTGCGTTGCGTGGTTGTATCAGAAGATTGAAGACAGCTTCTTCCTCGTGATCGGCACGAAAACCTGCGGATACTTTTTGCAAAACGCAATGGGGGTGATGATTTTTGCCGAACCCCGGTATGCAATGGCAGAACTAGAAGAAGGCGATATTAGCGCCAAGTTGAATGACTATGAAGAGCTGAAGCGCCTGTGTTTGGATATCAAGCGAGATCGCAACCCGTCGGTAATTGTTTGGATCGGGACCTGCACCACCGAAATCATCAAGATGGACTTGGAGGGCATTGCTCCCAAACTGGAAGCTGAAATCGGCATTCCGATCGTGGTCGCACGGGCCAATGGTCTGGATTACGCCTTTACTCAGGGGGAAGACACGGTGCTGGCGGCGATGGTAGAGCGTTGCCCGAGTACAACAGATACTCCTCCTGTTGAGGAGACCAAAGAAGAGCGTGGCGGCTTATCAGGCCTGTTCAACTTCGGCAAGAAGGAAGCCCAAGCGCCTCAGGAGGAAATTGTCTATAAGAAGCATCCTCCGCTGGTGATTTTTGGATCGGTGACCGAACCGGTCGTGTCGCAACTGACTTTGGAGTTGAAGAAACAGGGAATCAAAGTATCTGGCTGGTTGCCGTCGCGAACGTTTACGGAGCTACCTACCTTGACGACAGATACCCATGTTGTAGGGGTCAATCCATTTCTCAGTCGAACGGCTAGTAATTTAGCCAGACGTCGTAAGTGCAAGCTGATTAATGCTCCCTTTCCGATTGGCCCAGATGGGACGCGCATGTGGATCGAAGCCATTTGTAAGTCTTTGGGGATTGAGCCGCAGGGCTTGGACGATCGCGAGGCTGAGATTTGGAATCATGCTCAGGTGGCTGAGTATGTCAGCTTGTTGAGAGGTAAGTCGGTGTTCTTTATGGGGGACAACTTGCTGGAGGTGTCGATGGCGCGCTTCTTGGTGCGGTGTGGGGCGATCGTGCAAGAGATTGGCATCCCGTATATGGATAAGCGCTATCAAAAGTCGGAACTGGAAGCACTACAACAGGCTTGCGAAGAGATGGGAGTGCCCAAGCCCCGGATTGTGGAGAAACCAGATAACTACAATCAACTGCAGCGAATTCAGCAGGATAATCCCGATTTAGTCGTAACGGGCATGGCCCATGCCAACCCGTTGGAGGCAAGGGGAGTTACCACAAAGTGGTCGGTGGAGTTTACCTTTGCTCAGATTCATGGATTTTCAAATGTGAGGGATATGTTGGAAACGCTAACTCGCCCGATTCGTCGTAACAGCCATTTAGACAAGTTGGGCTGGAGCAAAATGGTGAAGGAGACTGCCAAGGTATAGTTAACCTTCATCAACGATACGTTTATTCCGTCACCTAGTCCCCTCATCGGGGACTTTTTTATTGCAATGTTCTGGAGCATTTTGCAAGTCGATCGTCGTGCTACTTTGATGGTCTACTGGCATAATTGCAGTAATTAACGATGTTCGATAAAGTCTGCTGTTACTAGAAGCATTGTCGATCGTCAATCGTGTTGAGATGTTTTTGTCGCGTTTGAAGACCGTGATATGTCACTAACTCAATCTCAATTGGACTTGCGGAAGAAAGTCTACGATTTGGCTGGTGTAGATTTCGATCGCCCATGGAAAGAGCGATTTCAAGATCTTGCTGCTTACTTAGATCGAAACGGTATTGAGAAGCCGGGAACAATGATGTCCGATGAAAGCTGGCAGGAGCTCTACGACCGTCTTCAGAGCGCTCTAGGCTAGTTTCTCGCGACATCTCTCTGGCTGAGAATGCAGAAAAAAGCCCCACGTTTAATGGTGGGGCAAAGTGATTCTAGGCGATCGCCCGGACTGTGAAATCAGTGGGAAAGCAATGAGTTCTGATGGTCTAGATCAAAACGATGAGTCGGTATCTACCGATACTCAGTCGGCCGTGTCGACATTGTTGAGGGCAACTTTGACTGTTCGGGATCGACTGACCTTAGGCAAGGTCACAGTCAATACTCCGTCAGCGTAATTTGCAGAAACCGTCTCTGTGTCAATCTGTGTAGCTACACGGAACTTGCGTGTGAAATCACCGTCTTTGTATTCGCCATAGACGAGTTTGGCGTTGTCAGGAATTCGTGGGGAAATGGTGCCGCTAATCGCTAGACCGTATGGAAAGGCTTCAATATCGAAGCTGTCAGCATCAGCATCAACCACCACTAAACGGGCAACATAAGCTTCAGAGGTTTCCCACACTTGTAGCGTAGGCCCCGTGTAAGACTCGCGATTTGGATCGGTAAATGTGGAACTAAATGCGCGATCCAATTCTTGACGAATGGATTCAATTTCTTGAGCGGGATTCCAGCGTACTAACGTCATTTCTGTCATCTCCTTGCAATGCTCGGAAGGTGAATGGTTATCAATCAAGGGTTGGGCTACTCCATCGCCCTCGAACAATTACTACAATAAAATCAAAAATATATTGCTATGATTCAGTTTGCCGAACGAAGAAAATTCGGATTTCCGCCTATTTTTAGCTCGACAGAGAAAATGGTCTAACTTTATTGAAGTTTCTTTTTTTGATGTTCTATAAGGATCGGAATACCGAATAAAAATATCGAATAATCCGTACTAATCTAATATTTATAACTCGGATGTTTTCGTATGTCCTTAACTCAATAGGAGAGGTGGCAATAAATTGTTGATTGGCTATCAGTAGCCATAGGATTCCATGGCTGAAATAAGCTCTGCAATGGTTTCCACCCCCTGTTCGGTCAGGTACTGACTAAGCTGTCGATTGTGCTTGAATACCGTTTCTCGACTGAAATAAATTGAGGCAGCGGGAAACGGCTGAGTCCCAGTTGGGCCTATGCCTGTGATGTACTCGGCTAATACTGCAATGTCATCTTGGCCGTCATTGTCCAAATCGGTGAATGCGACGGCAAGCATGTTGAAGCTAGCCCACGTGCGATCGGCCTCAGAGGGGGGAAGGGTGTAGTGCAATTGGCCATCTTTGATTAGGTGGAGAGATAGCTCGGGTCTCCCTCGGACGTCACTCACTGGCACAAACGTACATTGCCCACACTGCGGTAGCCAGACCTTGAAGGTGTGTTCGCCAAGCACGCTTCGACCGGGGAATAAGGCCTCGATCGACCATAGTTCGGAGCTAGACAACAGTTGGGGGTTGGCCGGAACGGAACGAACTGGAGAGGACCATACACTGGCAAATACGATGCCACTTAAAATAGAAACCAGTCCCAATCGGTTGACCAGAATTTTCACATTCATCATTTTTTTGATCCCAGTTTTAGAGCGATGAGTCGTGTCCGAAATATCCTCTCGGCAAACTATTCAATGTGCATGCAACAACTCGAAGACAAGCACGGTGGATATTCCTGTAAGGTGCCATTGACTACTCGAACCACCAGAAACTACTCGCGATAACGCTCTGAGGCGAGTAGACGCAAGACCACATAGTGTATTCACTCAAGAATAATTGCGCCAAGTGCTAGTTTCTTTCTTTACACATGACTGGCACCTGGGTGTACTTTTTCCTTTGCTTACGACGTTCCAAATGCATTGCATTTGTAGGTGTGGATGTATTCAATGTATCCCGTATGAAATGTCTCTGCTGGTGTGGCTAAATGTACTTGTTTGAAGCCTCTAATCGGTGTACTCTTGGCCGAAGTGTAAAGATTCATTTTGGATAGGCATAAATACATCTACTGTCTCGTGTTGGTCGCTCATACGTAGGCAATCGCGTTCTGGAAATTCGAGCCGAGGGCATGACTGTTGGGGATTGGTGAGGAGATTGAGTTGGAGTCAACGCAGCCTTCAGCTTTGGATACTGAAGAAGGTAAGGAATGTAGCTTAGCTTTAGAAGACTCAGCCATTGGGGTTGGAAGCCAACGCGATCGCAGAGCGATTGAGCGCGGCAAACCTCGTACAGTCTCTGGAGCTGAAGATAGGTTCTCAGGGTATCGGGTCAACTCAGTTCGAGATGGGCTACCTCCTACGGCCAACAGCGCCGTTCGGACGAGGTCGGCAGTCGTCAGAGATAGTTCCCGAAGTGATTTCAGTCTGGGTAGTCGTTATCGCTTAACGGTGGCGTTGATTTTTGCAGAGCGAGTCCTCTCGCTACTCAACTATCGAGAGTTAACCACCGACCTGACTGATGATATTCGGGCTGCGGCAGCCGCTCTAGATGACGTTGTCTCATTGCTGCGACCGCTCGATCTCCGATCTCGTTTTCAGAGAGTTGCTAGTGTACTGGTCACTGAAGGGGGGGCGCTCAAGCTTGCATCTATCTTTTCCGCTCGCAGGCCAGTGCTGTGTACTGGATTGGCTACTTGGCTGGGAATCGCGGCAGTCGTTTTGGCACGCAGCTATGAAGCCGACTTTGGATCGCAATCGTTTCCCTTTCCAGAAGCCGCCGCCAGTACCGAGCTGACGATTCAAGGGGTTCTACAGCAAAACTACGAGCTAAGACTGGAGCAAGCCAGCCAAGCATTGACGGAAAATGAACTCTTGCCAGAAGCGCCCTCCTCGGGAATTGTTCAGCACGAAATCCAAGAGGGAGAAACGTTGTGGCAACTAACCCAGATGTACCAATTGGATGCAGCTGCAATCGCGACCTCTAACGGTATCAATGCCCAAACAGAGCTTGAACCCGGACAGACGTTGTTTATCCCTCGCACTGAGGGGGTGATTTATACGGTTAACACTGGAGACACGCTGGAGACGATTGCCAACTCCCATGAAGTGAGCGAAGCCGATATTGTCGCCGCTACGCCTCTCGACAATGGAGATGAATTAGTCGTTGGCCAACAGTTGGTGATTCCAGGAAAAGTTGAAGAAATTCTGGCTGTTCGCACTAAAGTGCTAGAAACGTTAGCGGAGTCAGGGGTGGCCGAGTGGAATTTAGCGACGTACACGTCTTTGGCCTCTCCTCCCAGGATCGCTGATGCACCAGACGCTGCATCTCCGCGCATGTATACCGTTGTGGTGGGAGACACGCTGTCAGAGATTTCTCGTCAGTTCAACACCAGCACGCGTGAGTTATTGGCTGCTAATCCAGGCGTTCGGTCTACGCGGTTACAGTCTGGGGTGACTCTAACGATTCCCGAACCATCTGGAGAGAGCGATGCAGACAGTCAATCTCAGCCTCAAACCTATCAAGTTGCGGGGGGAGACACACTGGAATTGATTGCCAGCCGCCACAATTTGACTGTGAACGAGATTATTCGGGCTAACCCGACGGTGCGTCCCAATCGCTTGCAAGTTGGCCAACAGATTACTATTCCTGACAATACTAGAGGACCTGCGGCGGCTTTGCCTCCAGCGGTCAGCAGTGGTGGGTTTGTCTGGCCGGTAGAAGGGCGCATGAACTCTGGGTTTGGGTGGCGCTGGGGTCGTATGCACAACGGCATCGATATTCCCGGCGCTTACGGGACGCCGATTGTGGCAGTTCAAGGGGGCACAGTTATCTTTGCCGGTTGGCATACGGGGGGATATGGCAACATGGTCAAGATTCAACATCCCGATGGATTGGTGACCCTTTATGCTCACGGTACCAGCGTGTTTGTCAGTACAGGCCAGATCGTGCAACAGGGTCAACCCATCATGAGTCGGGGAAGTACGGGCTGGAGCACTGGCCCTCACCTCCATATGGAGGTCCATGTCAATGGTGTTCCGGTTAATCCGATGAGATATTTTCAGTAACGTCGAGGTTAAACCGTCAGTTGTGCGCCTACTGGTTAGTGCATACTCTCGATAATTTCCTGACGGCGAAAACAATCTGCACTGTGGTCGTTGACCATGCCAATGGCCTGCATGTAGGCATAGCAGATGGTAGAGCCCACAAATTTAAATCCCCGACGTTTCAAGTCTTGACTTAGCGCATCTGATTCCGGGCTGGTGGCAGCATAGTCCTCCATCGTGTTGGGTGAATTAACGATGGGGGCACCATCCACAAAGCGCCAAAGATAAGCATCGAAACTGCCAAACTCTTCAGTTACAGACAAAAAACAGCGGGCATTGCCGATCGCGGAAGAGATCTTCAGCCGATTGCGGATGATGCCTGCATCCTGTTGCAGTAATGCAATCTGCTCCTCGCTAAACTGCGCCACTCGATGCGGGTCGAATCCATGAAAGGCTCGGCGATAGTTGTCTCGCTTACGCAGAACCGTGTACCAACTGAGGCCTGCTTGAGCGGATTCAAGGATCAGAAATTCGAACAGAAGGCGATCGTCATGAACGGGGACTCCCCATTCGCGATCGTGGTAAGCCACATAATCAGGTTTGGACAGATCGACCCACGGGCATCGACATTTCTTGGTCGTAGGCTTTTCTGGGACGTTCGATAAGGAAGAATTAGAACGACTGGAAGAGTCAGGTACAGACATGACATCGCCCCTCTAAAGCTATCTGCAATCAGCTATGGAGGATCCTATAGCCATATTTCTTGGTAGATAGAGGGTTTGAGCTGTCCTCGCACTCCAGACCTAACAGTGGATTGCGAAACAAACGCCAAAGCCAAGCAGGTCAAGCCAAGCAAGATAACGGACTAATTTACTCCGAAACAGAAAACCCCGCCAAAGAAGCTTGACTGATAACAGTCAACCTATCGGCGAGGCTTTTCTGATGATGCGGAACCCGGGACTTGAACCCGGAAGTCCTTGCGAACACTAGAACCTGAATCTAGCGCGTCTACCAATTCCGCCAGTTCCGCTTATTGCCATACAAACATGCCGGATTTTCCCTACAGCTGTCAAGCAATTCGTAGAAATATTTTATTTCATGTTTGATAAGTAAATAGGCAAACATCTTTAACCCTTTTCTCGGATGCTGCAAGGGCTAGAGAAAAGGGTTCCAATCTGATGATTCCCCGTTGGAGGTGGGGGCAAGAAGCTTACTCAAATCCTTGATATCGCCACGGCACCGGATCGACTGCGACCTCGTGTACGTAGAGCCCCCAGTGAAGGTGCGGCCCCGTACTAGCTCCGGTCGTGCCGATCGTTCCCACCTGCTGTCCTGCTTCGACCTCCTGCCCTTCCGTTACTGAAATTTGGTTGAGGTGCAGAAAAATACTGACCACTCCCTGGCCGTGATCGATCCCCACTGTATTGCCGTGAATGGTGAAGCCTTCGGTTTCTCGCCCAACTAGCGCAATGGTTCCGGCTGCAGGGGCAACAATTGGAGCGCCCAGCGGTGCGGCATAATCCACTCCCCGGTGATAATAATCGCTGGCAAAAACGCCGTTGTAGTACCGCCGCACTCCGTATACAGCGCTGACTGGCCCGCCGCTGGGCCGCAGGAACGGACCATTCCAATAGCGCATGGGAGAGGAAATAGCCTTGAATTGGGATACGGCATCCAATTCCACTTGGGTGGCTTGCAAACCGCCACTACCGATTGTGATGGATTGAGTCGGAAAGGTGCGGGCGCGTATTGTTACGGGTAACGTCTGCCGCTCGTCCCCTGCCGTCACGGTCAGAGTGCCAGCCCCAGGGGTATCGAGTGGTGATGACGGGACGAGAGCTCGATAGAGTTGACGATCCGAGTGAGGCTGAGATGAGAGCGGAAACGCGGGAAATTGTCGGTCTCTGAATGTCACACTTGGAGTCGGGCTGCCGGCGGGAAGCTGGATGTGGACTGTGAGAGTGTCTCCCAGCTGAATCGTGCCAGGGGTCACTGTGGCAGAGAGAGAGGCAGATGCCATTGCTGGAGTGAGAGAAGACTCTAATGCCACTTGTTCCAGCACTGGTTGGACGGACGTCACGAATTGAGATGGCGAACTATTACGAAGATTGGTGTCGAGTTGTGAACGATTGGAGATACCATTCATCCAGGCAGATGCATGGGCAGTAGCTAGCGATAGCGATGCGATCGCTCCGCTAGCGATAGCGACAGAACCCAAAGTATGCATGTAAATCTAGTGGTGATTGCGTCAACAAATCCCAGCTAATAGAGGGATAGAGCTTACATATTTCAACAGTAGCGAACTCATTCGAAGAGTGGGAGGGCCTGCATTTTTATAGAGATGGAGCTTAGCGTTCTGTCGTAACATAGAGGATAAATCTAAAAAAGTTAACAGCCTTGATTGCTCTTGGCTAACTGTTTGTAATAAAGTCCGTGGTTTTTTCGATCGCCGATTCGTATGACATCAGAGGGGCCCACTACCAACGCGCTACGTATTGAGCTTCTGGTGTTCGTCGATCGGCGACCTGGCACCAGGGAGCTTGTGCGGTCTTTGCGAGAGCAATTGAATTCACTGGAGGGCGCATTTTCCGCTCAATTAGAGATTGTGGAGCTAGGCGAACGTCCCTACCTGGCAGAGCATTACAAATTGGTCGCGACTCCGGCCCTGGTCAAGACGAATCCGCCGCCTTCTCAAGTTCTGGCCGGTAAAGATTTAGTCTCTCAACTGGAAATTTGGTGGCCTCGCTGGCAGGGGCAATTAGAGCTGCAGCAAGATGACGAGCCGACTGACGGTGCAGTGTCATCCGAGCAAACGGCAGAACTGCTGCGTCTATCTGAGGATGTATTTAAGCTGCGCCAGCGAGAGGTTGAGCTACAAGAACAGCTCCTATTCAAAGATCGGATTTTAGCGATGCTGGCACACGATTTGCGTAACCCTCTCGCTGCTACCTCCCTTGCTTTAGAAACGTTAGAGCTGAACAAAGATAAACTCAAGCCCGAGACGGTTAATCAGATGTTTGCCCATGCTCGCAACCAAACGCGATTGATGGACAGCATGATCGCGGACATTTTAGAAGCTGCTCGGGGCACCTCTTCCGAACTCGCTCTCAGTACCCGCCAGGTGGAGTTCTCGGCATTGTGCCGAGACGTGATTTCTGAAATCGCGACACGGGCAGCCAATAAGGAGCTGATCTTAGAGACCGATATTCCTGATGTGCTGCCCACCATCCATGCTGATGTGGACAAGATTCGTCAGGTGCTCATGAATCTGTTAGATAACGCCATTAAGTACACACCATCCGGCGGGCTCATTCGCGTCACCGCGTTGCATCGTACGCGCCAAAAAGTTGAAGTGATCGTTGCGGATACGGGACCTGGGATTCCGCAAGAAGCGAAGGAACGGGTGTTTAGCGATACGGTTCGACTATCTCGCGATCTCGATTGCGACGGATACGGTATTGGCCTATCCCTCTGCCGCCGAATTATTCGGGCCCACTACGGCAGAATTTGGGTGGATTCTCGGCCTGGCGAGGGTAGCAGTTTCCACTTCACGCTGCCGATCTATCAAACATAAAGAACACTTCATAAGAACAGCTCAAGTGCGGGAAAATCCCCTCCAGTGCCTTTTAGTGTCTCCGTACCATACAGGCTCTCATGCTGCTTGGGCCAATGGTTTACGCGATCGCAGTCGGCATCGAGTAACGCTACTGTCGATGGTCGGACGATTCTGGAAATGGCGCATGCAGGGAGGAGCGCTAGAACTATCTCAACAGGTGATTCAGCACTGTCAGAACTACGGCAAGCCCGATTGCTTGCTGGTGACAGACATGACCAATTTGCCCGCGCTATTGGCTCTCTCTCGACCCCATTTGGATGAGGTCCCGGCGTTGTTCTACACCCACGAAAATCAGCTGACATATCCTACTCTTCCAGGGGAAAAGCGAGATTTAACCTATGCCGCGATCAATCTGCTGAGCATGGTGGTGGCTGATGCGATCGCCTTTAACAGTGACTATCATTGCGGCGAATTTTTTGACGAGCTACCACGACTGTTGAAGCATTTCCCTGACTACAACCATTTAGAGGTAATTCCGCACCTGCAGGACAAGAGTTTCGTGTTGCCGGTGGGATTGGATCTGCAGAAGTTCGATAACTATCCAGTTCCACCTCAACCAGCTGACTCGAACGCACCGCTACCCAGTAGGCCACTGCGCATTGTGTGGAATCAACGATGGGAATATGACAAAAATCCGGCGGAATTTTTCCAGGCATTGTATGTCCTGATGGATCAGGATGTGCCGTTTGAAGTGGCGGTCGCGGGGGAGAATTTTCGACAACAACCTCACGAGTTTGCCGAGGCTCGTAGCAAGTTAGGCGATCGCATCGTTCATTTTGGCTATGCCGAATCTCTAGAAGAGTACGGTCGTCTGTTGCTAAGCAGTGATGTGGTTGTATCGACCGCCCATCATGAATTTTTTGGGATCGGTGTTTTGGAGGCAATGTACTGTAACTGCTATCCCCTATTGCCCCATCGGTTAAGTTATCCGGAATTAATACCCTCTCATTTACACCACCGCCACTTGTATGACGACTTTTCCGATTTGTGCGATCGCTTGCTGTGGGCGGCCACGAATGAGTCAAAAGTGCGAAGCATCAGTCTGAGGGGTATTGCTCGGCACTACGAATGGCAGACAATTGTCCCCCGCTACGATTCTGCGATCTCGCAATTGGTTGGGAGTCTTTCCCGGCAAGACGCCTGACCAAATAATTCAGCCATATTTGTAAATTTGTAGGGTGGGCCGATTCAGCTGCCCGTTCAAAACGGTCCGGGGAACTATTTCGCGGGGACAAAGCCTAAAGGTTGCCGTTTGGCCAGGCCAGGGGAACGGGGAAAGCCTTCTGGGGTGGGGTCGGTCTTGAGCAAGACAACGCAGTGACGAACACCTTCACTGACTGGAGTCGTAAATGCGTCAACCTCGGCGATCTCGCCCCCCAACATTTCAGCTACCGACGCTACGGTCCCTTCTTCTTCCAAGCTCCAGTGACCGCGATACATAACGGCCCGTCCGCCCACTTTCAACAGGGGGAGGCAATATTCGGTACAAACTGGGGAGGGGCCGATCGCCCTCATCACTGCTATATCAAACGTCTCCCGTTGAGGAACTAGCTCCACTCGGCTGGCCAGTCCCGATGTATTTGTCAGGCCAATGCGGGCGATCGCTTGCTCGATAAACGTCACTTTCCGCTTGGTCGAGTCCAATAAAGTCACTGACCAGCTGGGCAAGGTGATGGCAATCGGCAGGCCGGGAAATCCAGCCCCTGAGCCAATGTCGATGACCTGTGGTGACTGAGCGGCAAGCTCCTCCCAACTACCCAAGCTCAACACCCCTCTGAGGGAGTCCCAGAGGTGCTTCTCCCAGAAATCTTCGGGGTTGGTCAGACGGGTTAAATTCTGGACGGAATTGCCTAGAATTACGGCTTCATAGAGTTTTTCAAATTGCTGAAGTTCTCGTTCCGATGGCTGCCAGCCCAGATCGGCCAACCAGTCGCGGGAGCGCAGAAGATTGCTCCATGCCTCGCACTGGGCGATCGCTTCAGCGGGGACAGCATTGGGTAGCGGGAGAAGTTTGGACTGACGGGGTTCGGGCATGGCTAGTTGGAAATGTTGGCGAAAAGCCCAGAAAGGGAGCTGTTAGTCAAGCAGAGGGATGAGTTAGAGCAAAAAAACAATTGGCGGCACTCTACTGTAACCGTATCTGTTTGCGTTCATGCCCTTAGATGAGAACCCCAGAACGGTACAATATCTCTGCTAAACCAGATTTATTTTTATAGAGATTCTGTTTTATGGGTATTACTCTCACCGCTGGGGACGACCAATTTGAAGTTTCGCTGATGGGCGATGTCCTGCCCGGCTCTTCCGATATCAAAGTAGAAGCAACCGGCAATCAAACCATGAAGTTGGCGGTGGGGACATCCGTAAGTTTAGATGGGGATTCTGCTGTTGCAGGGGCTTACTCTATTTCGATGGTGCTTGCACCAGCAGCTCCTCGCGGCTGGAGACTCTATCTCAGTCAAACTGGTGGTTCGGCAGCTCCTGAAGCAACCTCGACGGTATCCAGCGCCACCCGCAGCGATGTGGATAATCGCGATAAAGTCTTTGTGATTCACTATTCCGGTGCAATGGGGCCTCAGGTGCGCCAAAGCGTTCAGAGTATCCGGGTGTCTTACAGTCGATTGTCTAATGAGGTTGCTCGTATTGCGCGTTCGGGTAGCAAGATTGTTGGGATTACTGAAGTTGTTTAGGGGTGGTTCTTAAGTACTGGTGATTGGTCATTGGTTATTGGTGATTGACTCTACTAACTGATGCTTGTGCTGATTGCCCTTGATGACTTGTGAGTGTGCGTTCCTGGTAACCGAGCTGCGTCGTCATATTTAGCGATTGAAGATTTGTCAGTCGTTACATATGGGCTCTACCTGGGGACTTGAACTATACAGATATCCGCCAGATTGTTGTCTGGCGGTTTTTTTATTGAAAACTCCAATTATCGAACGTAAGGTTGGTCGTAATTGCTAGAAAGCGCTACTGCTGCCGTGTCTGAGTTGTGCCTCCGTCAAGTCTTGGGGGTTCCGGTGCACGTTCCGGTTTCATCGGAAGGGGGGTCGGAGCCATTTGGGGCATATATTGCTTGGCTGCGCGATCGCATTCGGGATGGTGTGGGTACACATGCTATTACCCTCAACGCCGAAATGATTATGCTCGGTAGGCGCGATCCTCAGTTTGCTTCTGCATTGCAAGATGCCGATCTGCTGACACCCGATGGGGCAGGGGTGGTTTTGGCTCTGCAATTACAGCGCACTCATATCCTTCGTTGTCCGGGGATTGAGCTTGCGGAGCAATTGGTGAGCCTGGCGGAACAGGAGGGATGGACTGTATATCTACTGGGGGGGGCAGCAGAGGTCTTCGACTCTGTGCTGACCCAGTGGCACGAGCGGTATCCCACGCTGGTTGTAGAAGGATGCAATGGTTACTTTGACGCCGAAGCGGAAAAAGAGATCGTCAATCAACTCTCGGTGTTACAGCCGCAACTAGTGTTTGTCGGTTTGGGCTCTCCGCGCCAGGAGTACTGGATTCGTCAACACCGCCACCTGTTACCCACAGCCACTTGGATTGGCATTGGAGGCAGTTTGGATATCTGGGCGGGGACCAAAGAACGAGCCCCGCAATGGATGCGAGATCGCCATTTGGAATGGCTGTATCGCTTGTATAAAGAACCTTGGCGATGGCGGCGGATGCTTGCTCTCCCGCAATTTGCTTGGTATGTGCTGGTGAATGGAGTTGTACGGAAATGATTCAAGGTCTTACTCGGGGCAGCAAATCACTGGTTTCGCCGAATAGTGATTCCCCTAATATTGATTCGACCGATCCCGGCTCATCCGAGTCAACTGCAGGATTGCATGGCTCCTCCCTACCTGCAACTCAGGATTCGATGCCTGAAGTGGCTGAGAAAACCCTCGTGCACTTGCAGCATGTCACCAAGGTGTACGACCCAAATATCACCGTGCTCAATAATGTCAGTCTCACAGTCCAGCAACGTGAGTTTGTGTTTGTTACGGGGGCATCGGGGGCGGGCAAATCTACGTTGCTGAGATTGCTGTACGGTGCGGAAGACATTAGCAGCGGGCGAGTAACGGTGGCTGGAGTCCACCTGTCAAAGTTGCGCAAGCGATCGCTGGCGATGATGCGCCGCCGGATTGGGGTGGTGTTTCAGGATTACAAATTATTGCCCAACCGGACCGTGGGAGAAAACGTCGCTTTTGTGCTGCGGGCTCAAGGCATATCTCGATTTGAAGTGAAACGGAGGTTGGGTCCTGCCCTCAAGATGGTGGGGTTAATGGATAAGTGCGATCGCTTCCCGAACGAGTTATCTGGGGGGGAACAGCAGCGGGTAAGTTTGGCACGGGCCATTGTGAATACTCCCCCATTGCTGTTAGCGGACGAGCCCACCGGAAATCTCGATCCAGAGAATTCTCGATTGGTGCTGCAAATCTTGGAGCGGCTGAACTCGTTTGGGGTAACCATCATCATGAGTACCCATGATCGCGGGTTGATTACTCAGTCAAAACACCGCCGCCTCCATTTAGACAATGGCGTACTGCTCGATCGACCAATCCAGCCGGGGCGCGCTTGGCGCTCTCCGTTTACTTCATAAGTGTGTCCAGCTTGTTCTCAGAGACATCAAAGTGGATAGTAAGCCGTTATTTGTGGGGTTACCTGCTGGCCAATATGGGGAGAAATTCTCTTTTCGCTTGCCCAAAATAGCCAAACAAGGGGAGATAACCAGACAGAGAGGACGGTATTCCTCGATGACCGGTTACCCGAGATCGCGCTAATCTAAGAGCGAGCGCCCGTTTGGTTCGTCCGGTACTTATGACCAACCCTCTCCACCGTCTCACACTCGAACAAGAGGCCATGTTGTTTGGCTCTCGCGATCGCTGGAAGCGGGCGGGCTTGCAGACCACCAGTCCGGTCGGTCGACAGGCTCAGGAACGTTCTCGCGATCTAGCTCGCGAGGCGGTGAGGATGGCCTACGCGATCTCCGGGCTGAGCGATCCTGACATTGTCTTTTGTTCCAGCCCGTTGCACGGATTTGATACCGTCATGGATTGGCTGCAGGACATCTCGGGATCGATGGAGAACAGCCGACTAGGACTGCCGGTAGGAGAGCTGCTGCAATCCAAGATATTGCTCGACCAGTTAGAAGCCATTGGGGAGCATCTGGAAGAAGACTCCATTCGTAGTCTCAGCGTCAGCCCTCAGGGGCAGTTGGGAACCCTGGTGGGCAATCAGTTAGGCTCCGAATTCAGTGCTCGCCATTTTGTTGGACTGACCTTGGCAATTGGCGGAGGACAGAACTTAGAACAGGAATTTCCCTGGGCCAAGCCCCTAACCCGCATGCTGCTTCAGTTTGCTGACTCCCCCAAGTCCTTTTTCGAATTACCCATCGAAATACATGCCTTCGACGCCGACGGTCAACCTACCGACGATTTGGGAGATTTGTGGGGGGTGGTGTTAGGATCCGAGCAAGGGCTCAGCCTCTTCAACTGCCTGACTCCCGAGCTGTGGAGTGGCTATTGCGGCTATCTCGACTTTTTCTACTCTCTCTTGAAGTTTGATTGCCCTGAAAAGCACTGGTACGTGCTGAAGTCTTTAGTCAAACGCTGCGGCTGGTTCCTACCCTTCAAGAATGTTGCCATCGTCTGCGATCGCCCCACCCATCTGCTGCTGGATAGCGACAATCGCATTCACGCCAGCGGCGAGCCCGCTATCCAGTACACGGACGGCTTCCGTGTCTATGCCAACCACGGCACCCGTATTGACTAAGTCCATCCAGTCAATCCTCAGCCCAGCTCCTGCCAACAACCAGGTACTAGTGACCAAGGACTAATGACCAGGGATAAATAACTAATACCCCCGACTCTGCCTAAACTGAGCCGGCGACTGCGGCAACGGGCTGTAATAATTCCAAATCCCTCGCCCTTGCTTCTGAGCAACCTCTTGGGCATCCAAAAACTCCCTCGAATATCGAGTGTCCAGCGGCTCATCTTCAGTCAAAGCATGCCCGAGATTGAGCATCTCTTCATTCACCAGCGTATTCCCCGTCCAGATGTACGCCGGTACCGCCCCTACGGTCTCTTCTGGTGCTTCGATCAGCTCTACCAGCACTCGCATGCGATTGACCCGATCCTGGA
Organism: Synechococcus sp.; assembly: GCA_051439425.1. GTDB lineage: Bacteria > Cyanobacteriota > Cyanobacteriia > Thermostichales > PCC-7336 > PCC-7336. The sequence goes on along the minus strand of JBFRWD010000085.1, from coordinate 9,505 downwards.
GGTATTGTCCGGTGTTGTAGCTCCAAGGGGTTTGCTCGGCAACCGGTGCATCAATGCCAGTTACGTCCATAGTCACGACGCGATCGAACGGGAGTCCGCCTGGTTCGTCGTCATTCTCGACGAACCGAACCAGAAGCGTTTCTCCATCCACTACCCTCAGGACTTGGGCAGCATAAAGGCTGTCTTCTGAGGGGCGAATGGCGCGAGTTGGGAGAGCTTTTGTCTCCGCAGCAACAAGGGTGGTGAATGCTGTTATCCCAACAGAGGTCGCCAGTATCGTGACGCTTTTACTGACAATTGCCTGGAACAGTTGTGCTAGGCCAGTTCCGATCGCCATCTCCCCAATCCTCTGAATTCGGATGTTGCCAACAAATGTACAAAAACTAACCCAATGAAGCCCCACCCAATTGCCTGAGTGAGATTCCAGTCGATTCGATTCTCGTGACAGCCGAGTTCTTGAGACAGCAGCGATCCCGCCCAGACCAACGTTTTCCTTTCGATGAACTTCTTGCAACATTCACAACGATCACCGACCACTGCGTTAAGATGTGTAAACATTCTCATTCGAGCTACGTGATATGGCTGCAGCACCTATTGCTCCTCCAGCTACTCATACCCGATCTCTGCGGTCTCTTCCGGGCAGGGCTGGGGGAAATGCTCTTGACAAAAATTTCACTACTTATGCAGGGCTTAATTCGGTTGCAGATATTGAGCGGTGGCTAGATGGACCGCCGGAAGAACCGTACAACCCTGAGACAATTGCCGAACGCTATCGTGGTAAATATTGGTCGATCGGCAGCAGAATCGTGGCTGTGGCTCTGCCGTTTGTGCTGTTAGTTGCGCGATTCTGGTTCGACAAGGTGTTCGGGCAGTCGGAGAAACGCCGGCGATCGTATGCCGTCCGGCTGCGGGAAATTCTGACAGAGCTGGGGCCTGCCTATATCAAGATCGGTCAAGCACTTTCCACTCGGCCCGACTTGGTGTCGCCAGTCTTTTTGGAAGAGCTAACCAAGCTGCAGGATCAGCTACCTGCGTTCTCGAACGAGATTGCGTTCAAACTGATAGAAGAACAGTTGGGGGCGAAGCCTGAAGAGCTTTACGAAGATTTGACCCCAACGCCTGTGGCTGCAGCCAGCTTGGGACAGGTCTACAAAGGGATCTTGCGCAGTTCGGGCGAAGCAGTGGCTATCAAGGTGCAGCGTCCCGATCTCGGCGATCGCATCTCGATTGATATTTACATCGTGAGGCTGCTGGCTGCTTGGGCGAAGAATAACATTGCTCGGGTTAAGAGCGATTTGGTGGCCATTGTCGATGAGTTTGCCAGCAAGCTCTACGAAGAGATGGACTATCAGAAAGAGGGGCGGAACGCTGAAAAATTCCGTCGTCTTTATGCCCACCCTGCCATTCATACTCCTCGCATCCACTGGAATTACACACGTTGCAAAGTGATGACGATGGAGTGGATTGATGGGATTAAGCTAACCGAGCTAGACAAGATCGAAGCTCAAGGATTGAATGGACGCGAGCTGATCGAGATTGGTGTGAATTGTTCCCTGCGACAGCTGTTGGAGAATGGATTCTTCCATGCTGACCCACACCCTGGCAACTTACTGGCGATGGCTGATGGTCGTTTGGCCTATTTAGACTTCGGCATGATGAGTAGCGTGAAGCCGCATCAGCGGTATGGGTTGATTAATGCGATCGTCCACTTGGTGAATCGAGATTTCAGTGGATTGGCCCACGATTATGTTGAATTGGGTTTCCTTACACCCGAGACCGATCTGTCTCCTATCATTCCGGCTCTAGGGGAAGTATTTGCCAGTGCGATGGGAGCTAGTGTTAGCGAGTTGAACTTCAAGAGTATTACCGACCAATTGTCGTCGGTGATGTACGAGTACCCCTTCCGGGTTCCGGCCTATTACGCACTAATTATTCGATCTCTGCTCACTCTAGAAGGTATTGCGATCGGTATCGACCCGAACTTTAAGGTTCTCAGTGTTGCTTACCCTTATATTGCCAACCGCTTGCTCAGCGACGATGCTCCAGCCTTGCGAAAATCCCTGCAAGATGTTCTATTCCGGGATGGTGAGTTTCGCTGGAATCGCTTGGAGAACCTACTGCGTAATGCCAGTAGCAGTGAAGATTACGACTTAGAAGCAGCGGCCGATCGCGCTTTGGATTTCATCCTGTCCGAACGGGGAGAGTTCCTTCGCGAACGCATTGCGGGAGTGCTGTTCTCCTCTAGCGGTAGCGAAGACGGTATTCAGAATTTGCAGCGGTTGTGGGACATGCTACAGAAAGACCCCAATTTCGATCCGCTAAAGTTTCTGCCCACCATCGGTAAAGCCGCCCTCAAACCGGAGGCTCGCGACCTGGGCCGGCAAATTGTCTCTCGGTGGGTGCAGCGCTCTGCTGCCCGTACGATTCGAGCGTGGTTACTGCCCGATCCCGTTCCTACTAATAAAAGGCACTTGTTTTCCTCCTTCTAACTCGCGCTTACACTAGCCGCAGCGAATGATATTGATCTCCTCTAGCACGCGCGGCCTATTCTGTATGCAAAGGATTGTTAGACCAACAATTCTTTTTATTTGTTTAGCGTAGCGCTTCGGCCGTGGATCATATCTAGCACTGTATCCAGGCCCTTCACGTCTACATCGAACTCCTGAAGTAATAGCAAGTTCTTACTGGCGCTATCGAGTTCACCGCTTGTCTTAGTGGCCGACAGAGCCTCATTGAAAGCATCTATCGCCTCGTTTAACTTTCCGGCGAACAAGAGGTAGTGCCCCCGATCGTAGGCGTCCCAATAATCCGAGCCGTACGTTGTAATACTCGCCTGTGTTAATTGATCGGCTTGTTTTAGATATCGTTTCACCCGCAGTCGATCACCGGTTTCATTACGAATCATCCGAAGAGCAATGATATTCAGCAGGCAATAAGTGGAAGTTTCGTCAGCGTCAAAACCTCGCTCATAGGCCTCGATCGCCTTCTCGATTTCAAGCTCTTGCTTATATACACCGCCAATTATTCCGTGGGTATCTGCATCCGATGGGTCATCAGCAACAGCCTTCTCCAGCCAATCTACAGCAAGCCTTGGTTTCTTCCATCTACTGTATGCCATGCCGAGTTCACGGTGCAGGACAGAGCGAGGTCCGCCTGATTCAGATGCTAAATCCACTGTTTTTGTAAGAATACGAACAGCCTCTTCATGTCGATTTTGCTTACTAAGCAACTTTCCGTAATCAAGGCAAAGCTCAATGTTGTCGGGTGCGTCATTGAAAGCAATTTTTAGCTTTTCAAGGGCAGCAGTTGGCGCATCTCTCGTAAGGAGAACCTTGGCTTCGTTCCACAAAGTGTTGACCACATCATTAATTCGTGTGCGTTTGAGTTTTTCTTCTAGTTCTGAGACTCGGTGTTGCAACCTATTTATTTCATCGGCCTCAACAACAGCAAGTGAGGGTATCGTTTTATAAACGGGACTGTCAGAATGCTGACTTGCAAGCCTTTGTCTGATGAACTGATGAAAAACAGCAGAGTTTGCTTTTGGATTTGTGGGTTCGTACTCTACTCCCAAGATGCCCTGAAGGTCAGCGGGAAGCTTTGTTCCGCGCTGCCAAATTGGAATGGTGCCTCGGGCTCGAAGTGAATATCGAATGCCTAATTCATAAAACACGTTTGCATTCATCGTAAGACTCAAATCAGCGACTACGATATCCGCCTTGAGCAGGGCGGGAATGAATGTTTCACCAATCGCCCCAACGTCGACAATCTCATCAGCTCGCTTGAATTTGATTGGGATGTCAGGATATGACTCTATGATTTCCTTGAGGGCGGAACGCAATAATTCAAATGTCCCAACCGCACCTTCGGCCTCGATCTTCTTGTCACCAAAAGGTGCTATGAGAAAACACGTCAATTCTTCCGTGGCCATTATTAAGTTCTCCAACACAACTTCCACTTCAAATCGACTTGAGGGATGGAGAGTCAATTTGAACCTGCTACAAAATTATTCTGGTCTAACTAGTGATTGGTCTGGTTTACTTTCAGAAACACTGCTGATTTGCAGCCATCTTGTAAGAAGCTTGGAGCGAGCTTCCGCTGCTTTAAGGCTCGTTGTCAGGGCGCTAGTTTTGAGTTTCGAGGTGCCGAAACATCACGTAGGATGAGGGGGACGGTAAGACCTCTTCATAGAAATGCCAGCAATCAAGCGTGGCGCGATGGTTCGCGCGATTCCCCAGCAGATGGAAAACAGTGTAGAGTCCCAGGCCAGCGATCCGTTTATGCCCACGTACATCTACACGACAGATGGAGAGGTACTGGATGTAAAAGACGAGTACGCCCAAGTGAAATTTGGGTCTGTACCCACCCCGGCAGTCTGGCTTCGATTGGATCAGCTTGAGGAAGTCGGGAGCTGAAGTCGGGAGCTGAAGTCGGGAGCTATAGTTCCGGGATAGTTTGTCAGCGGGTCTACGGCAGGGTCAGAAAACCTGCAACGGTATAGAGGTTGGCGCTTGTGAATGGACATCAGAATAGGTGCTGGCACAGCCTTCCGGTGATAGTGGGCCTGCTGATTCTTAGTGCGTGTGGAGGGCCTCCCCAACCGGGTGGTCCTCCACCGACTGCCGTACAGGTGGCTGATGTCGAAACCGCAACCGTTCGTAACAGCTCTATCTTTATTGCCAACTTGAATGCCCGTGACTTTACGGCCCTGAGACCTCAGGTGAGCGGTCGCGTCAGCGAAATCTATGTTGCACTTGGTGACCGCGTCTCATCCGAAGATCCCATTCTGCAAATCAACCCCGCGCGTCAACAAGCCACTTTCGATAGTCGCAGTGCCGCGCTTGCCTCTGCCCAAGCTGCTTTAGATGGTGCTCGCGCCACAGCGGAAGCCAGTCGGGCACGGCTCGAAGAACTGCGAGCGGATGTGGAATTAGCTGAAAGTCGATTGGCCAGCAACGAACGGCTGGCCGCAGATGGTGCAATTTCCCAAGACGAACTCAACGAGAGTATTCGCAATCTGCGTCAGGCAGAAGCGGCGGTTCGCACGCAAGTCGAGACGATTCGAGCCGAACAAGCTGATGTCTCAGAGGCCGAGCGAGATTTAGAGGAAGCTCGGGCGGATGCCACCGAACAACAGATCGTCTTGGGGAATTTCCGATTGACAGCTCCATTTGCTGGAGTGGTGGGAAATGTCAACGTCAAAGTGGGAGATTACGTCACTCCCGAAACGGTACTCACCACCATTAGCCAAAGCGAATCGTTAGAGATCTTCCTCAACATTCCACTCGATCGGCTGGCTGAGGTGGCGATCGGAACGCCGATTGAATTGATTGACAGTCGAGGATCTACGATTGGTGCCAGCGAGATATCGTTTATTTCACCCGATGCAAACCTGGCGACCCAAACTATTTTGATCAAGGCCGCCTTCGAAAACACGGGCACCTTGCGCTCCGAGCAATTTGTGCGGGCTCGCGTTATTTGGAACGAGCAACCCAACATCGTGGTACCTGTAACCGCCGTGACGAACTTGGGGGGACAAAATTTTGTGTTTGTTGCCCAGCCAGATGAAAATACTGGAGGATATCTTGCCATTCAAACCCCTGTTCAGCTAGGGCGGTTGCAAGACAACTCGTACGAGGTGCTGTCGGGTCTGACAGGTAACGAGCAAATTGTTGTCACAGGCACTCAGAAAATTTTCAACACGGCTCCGATCGCCCCAGAAGATAATGCCCCCCCCGATACTTCTCCCGAGGAAGCCCCGAACGCCGATTTGCCCGAAGGTGACCCTCCCGAGTCTGACCCCCCATCAACCTAATGAGTCTCGAGATTGATTAGTCCCGAGATTTCGCCATCCAAACCTGCGAGGATTGCCGACGCATGTTTTCCGACACATTCATCCGGCGACCGGTTTTAGCCAGCGTCTGCTCCTTCATTATTTTGCTGGTGGGGGCAGTCAGCCTGATGTTGCTTCCGGTGGACTATTATCCGGAAGTGTCTCCACCCACCGTGTCCATCGAATCAAACTATAGCGGTGCCAGTGCCGAAGTGGTGGAGTCGGGAGTAACGAATATTTTGGAGCAGGCGATCAATGGTGTGGAGGGGATGCGCTACATTTCCTCCACCAGTTCCAGTGACGGTACCAGTCGGATTTTGGTCACGTTTCAGCAAGGGGCCAATTTAGATGCAGCTGCGATCGCCGTTCAGACCCGCATTGAGTTGGTGGAAAGTCAGCTTCCGGAACAAGTCTTGCAAACGGGTTTGACGGTTACGAAGGCAGGCAATAGTGCTTTCGTACAATTCGTCAATCTATCTTCGCCGGGTGGAGAGTACGATCGCCTCTTCATTAGTAACTACACTGACTTGTTCATTCGAGATGTGTTGCGGCGGGTGCCGGGGGTGAGCGATGTGCGGATTTTTGGCGATCGCCGCTACGCCATGCGCATCTGGCTCGACCCCGTGAAGTTAGCCAGTCGCGGACTGACGGCCGAGGATGTGGTGACGGCGGTTGAAGATCAGAATATTCAAGTGGCCGCCGGTTCGGTCGGGCAATCCCCTTCGGCGGAGGAACAACTATTTCAATTCAACGTACGGGCTAGGGGGCGGTTACAAGAGGCGGACGAGTTTGCCCGCATCATCTTGGCAACTGGTGATGACGGTACGTTGGTCACGATTGGGGATGTGGGACGAGTGGAGCTGGGAGCGCAGTCCTACGCCACAGAATTCCAGGTAGATGGCTTTGACGCAGTGGGTTTGGGAATTACCAAGCTGAATTCTGCCAACACGTTGGCGGTTACCCAACAGGTTCGAGAGGTGATGGCAGAGCTGGCCCAAGATTTTCCACCGGGGCTGGAATACGCCATTCCCTACGACACGTCCAAGTTTGTCAATCAGTCCATTCGAGAAATTATCCTCACCCTGTTCCAGGCGATTTTCTGGGTGGTATTGGTGATTTTTGTGTTTTTGCAAGAATGGCGATCGACTCTCATTCCCACCCTCACCATTCCTGTCTCCCTCGTAGGTACGTTTGCCTTCATGCAGGTGATGGGATTTTCGATTAACACCCTAACGTTGTTCGGCTTAACGTTGGCAACTGGTTTGGTGGTGGATGATGCCATCGTGGTGGTGGAAAATATTAGCTCGAAGGTTGAGCAGGGATTGGCGCCGCTGCAGGCATCGGTGGAGGCGATGCGAGAAATTTTTGGGGCTGTAATTGCGACTACATTGGTGTTGTTCGCGGTTTTCATTCCGGTGGCCTTTTTCCCTGGCACCAGCGGCCAGATTTATCGTCAATTTGCCCTCACCATTGTGTTCTCGGTGGGGCTGTCTACGTTCAACGCGCTCACCCTGTCGCCGGCGATCGCCGCCCTTATCAGTCGCCCCAGCCAAGAGGTAGAGGCGCGCAACCCTATCCTCAAGTGGTCTTCGAACGCGATCGAGCGCATGCGGGCTACTTACCGTCACTTGCTGGATGCGATCGTGGGGTTTCGCAAAGGCATGGTGATTTGTTTTGTGGCGCTGATCGCAATTACCGGATTCCTATATCGCTCGGTGCCCACCGGATTCTTACCTACGGAAGACCAGGGATATTTCATCAATATCGTTCAAGGTCCGCCGGGGACATCTCTCAACTACACTCAGCAAATTATGGATGAGGCTGTTGGGACGCTCAAATCGCTGCCGGAGGTCGATAGTGTCGTGTCTGTAGGGGGTGTTAGCTTTGGTGGCAATTCCCCAACCAGCGGCTTGATTTTTGTCCCTCTCAAATCTTGGCAGGAGCGATCGAAACCCTGGCAATCGGCAACGGCGATCGTCAACCAGATGCGCGGTCGTCTTTTGGGCGGTATCAGCGAGGGGTTGGTGATTCCCATCGATCCCCCCGCGATTCAGGGGCTGGGAACCAGCGGTGGATTTGACATGCAGGTACAGGGGAAAACCCTGACTGATTTTGATTCCTTGGCTGGAGCTGCCCAATCGTTCTTCTTTGCCAGCAACGAACAGCCGGATATTTCGGTGAATCCGCCGACATTTTCAGCCAACACCCCTCAACTATTGGTGGATGTCGATCGCGAGAAAGCTCGGTTGTTGGGCATCGAACCCAGAGATATTTTTGACACGTTGCAAACGCTGTTGGGGGGGAACTACGTCAATGATTTCGAGCGCTTCAATCGTAGCTATCGTGTCTACGTCCAGGTGGACCAGCCCTACCGCACGAACCCTGAAGATATCGGTCAGTTCTACGTGCGTTCCAGCACCACTGACGAGATGATTTCGTTAGACGGATTGGTGACCATTACTCCTGTGGTTGGCCCGCAAATCATCAACCACTACAATCTGTTTCGCTCCGTACAGGTGTCAGGTGATGCTGCGCCTGGGGTTGGGACCGGTCAGGCAATCGCCCGCATGCAACAGTTGGCCGTTCAGTTGCTGCCCCCCGGTATTGGCTACGAATGGACGGGGATTTCTCTCGAACAATTGGAGTCGGGGGGGCAGTCCGCTCGTTTATTCCTGCTCGGATTGGTCTTCGTCTATCTATTCTTGGCTGCTCAATATGAGAGTTTAGTCGACCCACTGATCATTATGTTGTCGGTACCGCTAGCGATTTTGGGGGCACTGGCTTTTGTGCAGGTGCGGGGGCTGACTAACGATATTTTCGTGCAGGTGGGTCTGGTCATGCTGATCGGACTGGCCAGTAAGAATTCCATTTTGATTGTGGAATTTGCCAACCAATTGCGCGATCGCGGTTTATCCGTGGCCCAAGCCGCAGTAGAAGCCTCGGAAGCTCGCTTCCGAGCCATTTTGATGACAGCTTTTAGTTTTATTCTCGGAGTGTTTCCGTTAGTGATTGCGACCGGAGCCGGGGCGGGCAGTCGCCAATCGCTGGGGACGGCTGTATTTGGCGGTATGTTGGTCTCGACATTGCTGAGTTTGGCGATCGTGCCGGTTCTCTACATCGTGATTCGGTCAATAGAAGACAAAATCTTTGGTGCAAGGCAGCCAGCCCTTGCTTCGTCTACTGGGATAACGGCAGGTGTGGAGGCAGCAGGTGTGGAGGCAGTTAGAACTATAGATGCTCAAGGGAACGGCCACCAGACAAATGGACATGATTCTCATCGTTCTCAACCTTCCGCCGATGTTGTCGCACAGAACCAAACGGCTCGCAATGAAGATGCTGAGCCACCTTCTCCAGATTCCGCTGTGGAGTCCATACCCAAAAGCACTCCGTGACTGATGGGTGGAGAAGGACAGGCATTGATAATTCCTTTTGGACTGGAAACTGGGCTGATGCAAACCGAGTCGTTCCCCGCCGGCTCTTCACGGCCGCCCTGGAAAGCGGCCCCCTTTCCTATAAAATTAGTGAGGCAAAAGTTAAAGGAATTGAAATGTCAGATACGTTAGAGCGGGTTCGCACGATTGTCGTCGATCAGTTGGGAGTCGAGTCTGACACCGTCAAAGCTGAGTCCCACTTCCAAAACGACCTCGGAGCCGACAGCTTGGACACCGTCGAATT
>JBFRWD010000084.1:0-29341 GCA_051439425.1 Synechococcus sp. | reverse complement strand
AAGTACCACCTCACCGCCATGATGATGATCGACGGAGGGAAGTGACGACACTTGAACGGAGTGTCTGCTGGCATCAATTAGCTAATTAGGCAGGGCACAAGGGCCTAGACTAGCACCTCGCTTGAGTGACGCCGAATTTTGCAACACAACCTCCTGAGCTACTTCTGGCGTATGCTTAGAGGCCCTTGCAATTCCTCAAGCAGGCTTATGCATACCTGCATTGCTTCTTCCATGTCATACCATCGCAATAGGACGCCAAATATACGCATCCCGTTAATTAGCTCTACATCATATTTCTTGCAAAGTTGCTCTAATTCACAATCGAACTCGGCAATTTTAGTCCCTTCGTCACACAGTTGCTGGAAAGTCATAGCTTAGGCTCAACACACTTCTATTCCATTACTGTAAACCTACTAATCTACACTTAAAGAGAACGGATCTCCCGGTATTCTTTAGCCAAAGTTAATATAAGTAGGTCGTCCTAATGAATGTTGGAAGGGGCTGAGGCCTTGTAAGGGCTGTCAGATTTCTGTCTTGCGTTTAATGCGATCGGGACACTTGGCCTATGGTTGATATAGCTATCCCTGGAAAGGTTAGGAGTCCTGGGGGTGAATGGAGATCGCTAATTCAATTGGCTTAGTGCGCATGCTGTTGAGGTAGCTTCGACTATTAGTACGAGTGGAGGTCGAAAAATCAGCCAGAGCATTTGTTTGGCCCGAATTTCTCACAAGTTTCTGGAGCAGCTCGCATGAGAGCAAAAGTGGATATTAGCGATCGCAATCCAGTTCTGCTGGTGAAGAGCTGAGAACACCATGGCTGAACTAAGCAATAAACCAAAGGCGGTTTCTCAAAGAATACGCCTAGTCACTGTGTGCAACAGTTGCTGCAACACGGGCTGGATATTCACCAAGAACGGCTCGACATCAAGGCTCTAGGCTGTTGACCAGAGTCAACATTCAGACTGCTTTGGCGGCTGAAATAGCTGCAATTAGGGAACGAACCAGAATTAGCACCGATCGTCTCGTTCGTGAGATAGCGGCGATCGCCTTCTCCAGGATTACTGATGTGATGAGTTGGGAGAACAACGGCATAGTTGTAAAGCCCAGCAGTGAGCTATCCCAGGGAAGTGCGATCGCCGTTCAGCGCGTAACAATGCGTGAGACGCAGACAGCAGATGGCACGGGTAGAGTAGCTTCATGACAAGCTTGCGGCACTGGAAATGCTATGCCGTCACCTTGGTTTCTACAAGACGCAACCCGAGCAAACCCCCATCAAAATTCAGATTGTGGAATCTGTTCCGGATGTCGTTGATGAGGATGAGGACGCCGTGCTGAATTAGCGGCTTCCCTGCAAGTGTTGGGGCCTGGATACCGACAGCGCAGATCCGATCGTTCGCGGTATCAATTTGCTGTGTGGCGCTGTAAGCAAGTACGATTCGCGGTCTCAAGTAGCTGTATTACAACCGTCTCGTAGCTAACTGCCATACCACGCCGATCCAGGAGTTCCTCCACATCCCGGTAGCTCAAGCAGAAACGATAGCAGAGCCAGCCTGCGTAACTGATGACTACGGTTGAAAAGCCGTGGCGAGAATAAGGAAACGGGGCGATTATCCATCTCCTTCTTCTTCCAGTCCTGGTCAACTGATAGCTAATGCGACAAAGTTGCTTAAGTTGCTCAATTAAAAGACATTAATTTCCTGGCCATCGAACAAGTTATTGAAATTAAACCTGTTGCTGCCAGCCAGCAATCTTTCAAACTGGAAGGTATCCATAGTGATGCCATCACTGTTAATGAAGCTAACTTTATGACCTGAAATTCCAACTGTATACTGCCCTTCAGTCAGTTCCAGTAAATCCCGGCCGTGACCACCATGAAAGTTTCCACTTCCAAAGCCTCTGAGTTTGTCATTCCCACTATCGAGATATAAATCTCCGTTGCCCCAAAATCCACCTTTACGCGCATCTACAAGGTCATTACCTCTACCGGTATCGATGTTGCCTTCGTTTAGGATGCCGAAGCTATCTCTGCTGCTTCCAATGATTCTGTCTCTACCTTGGCCGGTAAATATTTCACTATCAGCCCCCCGGTTGTAAATGGCAGCATTCAACTCAGAAACACCTGTAAGAATGTCATTACCATATCCTGTATGGATTCCTCCTCCTTCTTCGTTGAAAATTCCAAAACTCTCACCACGAGCATCAATTAAGTCATTTCCTTTGCCTGTATCAACTGTACCACCAGCATTTCTTATTCCTGCATATCCACCTTTTGCACTTATGACGTCATTCCCATGACCAGAGATAACTATACCTCTGTTAAAAAAGGTAGTCCTTATTGGGTTTGATGAGATGACCTTAATTTTGTCATTGCCTTGTCCAGTATCAACCAAGCCATAATTCCACAAACCACGCTCGACCCCCTCGACTATGATTGAATCATTACCTTTTTCTGTTTCGATGTTACCGCCGTCGTTGAAAATTCCGTAGGCGTCGCCGCTCGAATCAATAACATCATTCCCCTCACCTATACTTATGACTCCGCGATTCCTTATTCCTGAATAACCATCTCCCTTAGCAGAAATTAAATCATGGCCGTGACCCATTATAATTGTGCCTTGGTTAAATAAAGTAGTCCAAGTAGGATTAGAAGAAATAACATTAATTTTGTCCTCGCCCGGTCCGGTGTCAATAACTCCATAATTTGTAAGGCCTCGGCCAACTCCTTTCGCCGTAATATAGTCATGGCCTAAGCCAGTTAAAAGACTTCCCTCATTATAAAAAGCTGGAGGGGTAGTTCCAGGATTGCTACTTACTCCAGTTAGTCTTTCATTCCCCTTAAGTGTGTTAGCAAATCCTGAATTTGTTAGTTCATCAGCTCCCAAAGATGGAACGATATCTGCATTGTTGGTAAAGTGTAGCCCTGAAAGATCAATAGTCATAGTGCCCACCTACTTTTTTTGCACTGAAATCGTGATTAAAATAATTTGTTAGGTGGTCTGGATTATGGATATAATATAAATTGATTTGTCCATAAATAGAAAACAAATCGATATTGAGTGTGTCGTTTTTATTCGCTTAAGAATGCTGCTAAGGCCTAAAATGATTTTGCATTACTATCCTTTTCGCTAACCTTAACTCACACATCCTCAACCACTCTTATCCTAATAAAAGTGAGTGTTGTGACATATGAGATAATATGTTTTTATGGAAAGTTCTTAATTATTCTTTTCGGAAAAACATAAACAACTTGGATGTTGATAAAAGTTGCTCGGCAAGCGCCTATCGAAAAACTCTGAGATCGCGCTTCAAAATCTGGAGCCAGATCGCCCATGTATCTGCTGCAGCATGATTATTGGGTAGTTACTGGCTAGTTGATTTTTCGCTCAGTTAAGTTGACAAAGTCCGTTAAACAGCTGCTGCTGCAGAGACAGGCCCGGCGCCCGAAAGGTGGTCTGACGCGCCGCGCGGGTCAGGAAATTACGAACGGATCCGTATCGGATAGGCCGAAGATACTGACGTCGTCAGCGCGTACTATCGCACCCGCGTTGAGACCGTAGGCCGCGGAAGTCGATAGGAACGTCCCGACACCTGCGCCGCTCACTAATAGCGTGCCGACGGTGCGATCGTCCGCTACATTATTCGGCGTGCCTGCAATATCCACGAATTCTAAGAACGCGCTATTCGCACTCACCTGAGTGAAAAAGACAGACTCAACATCATCGAGGCCGCGGATGTCGATCTGATCCAAATCGAGGACAAAGTTGCGGATCGTATCGTTACCAGTCGAGTTCGCGTTGGCGTCCTCGGAGTCGCTGTCGCCAGCGGCGCGGAACACGAACAAGTCGCCGCCGCTTCCTCCATCCATTGTGTCGTTACCGCCACCGCCTTCGATCCAGTCCTCCCCAGCGCCACCGCCAATCTCGTCATTACCCTGATTGCCGAACAGCGTGTCACTGCCGTCTCCGCCCAGGATCGTGTCGTCGCCGCCAAGGCCCGCGATTGCATCCGGGCCGCCAAGCCCTCTTATTTCGTTGTCGAACCGTGAGCCGAAGATGAAGTCATTAGTCTGCGATCCGAAGGCTCCCTCGAACTCTGAGATCAGGTTGACCTCGGTCCCACCGCCCGCTGTCTCGGCGTTAGCGAAGCCCTGTGCGAGATTGATGAACACCGTGCGACTCGTGTCTGCGAAGGAAACGATGTCGAACCCTGTCCCGCCCTCTGCGATATCGGCCCCCGTACCTGGGTTGATGATGTCCTCGCCGGAACTCCCGCTGAGAAAGTCATTGCCGCTATCGCCGAATAAGCGGTCATCGTCGCCATTGCCAAGCAAGGTGTCGTTGCCAGCGGCACCACGGAGAACGTCGTTTCCAAAGCCACCGATCAGGCGGTCACTGCCGGCTTCGCCGAGCAGAAAGTCGTCGCCATTGCCCCCAAAGATCTGGTCGCCGCCATCGCCGCCTCGCAGAGTATCGGCCCCATTGTCCCCGCGGATTGTGTCAGCCCCAGTCCCCCCTTCGATCGCATCCAGTCCGTCGCCGCCACTGAGCACGTCCAACCCGGCGCCTCCGTCGATCGTATCGGCCCCGGCGCCACCAGAAATCGTATCGTTTTGGTCGCCGCCAGAAAGGCTGTCCCTGCCCCTTTGGCCCGCGATAAGATCTTGTCCGGTGCCGCCTTCGACAATGTCATTGTTGGCGCCTCCGCGGATCGCATCGCCGCCTGCACCGCCGAGGATGCTGTCCTGGCCAGCATCGCCGTTAATGGTGTCGGCACCAATTCCACCGTCGATTGTGTCGTTATCGGCACCGCCGAAGAGAAAGTCGCTCTGGTCGCCGCCAAAAATACTGTCGGCCCCATTGTCGCCGCGGATGGTGTCGCTCCCGTCCTGGCCGCGCAGGGTGTCATTTTCGTCGCCGCCCTCGATCAGGTCGTTTCCGGTTCCACCAGTGATGGAATCCCGGCCGTCTTCTCCCAGCAGCGTATCAGCACCGGCGAGGCCTGCGATACTGTCGTTCCCTAGGCCACCCCAGATGCGGTTGCCAATTCCGTTCCCTGTGAGCTCGTCATTATATCTGCTACCGCGGAGATCCTCGATCCGGCGGATGCTGTCGAAACCGCTTTGGTCTTCGCCTTCTGGGATACCGCCGCTCCCGATCCCCACATCTAGGCGGATCTGAACCGCGGCAGGCGCCAGCTGGTATGTCAGAAGGTCCCGACCACCGCCGCCGTCTATGGACTCTTGCGGCACGCCAGGGGCAATGGTGTCGTTTCCGTGGCCGGTTGTGTTAATCGAGTCGTTATCGCCGAGGATGATGATGGCCTGACCGTCGGTGGTTCGGAGCGAGCGGTTGGTGATCAGATCGTCCCCGGTTCCACCGATCGCGAGACGGGCGGCGAGCACGGGACCGCCGCCATCCACCAGTAAGATCTCGTCGTCGCCCGCCCCGCCGTCGAGGGTATCGGAGAGAGTGCGCAGCGGGTTTCCATCCTCGAGGCTTCCGTCGGGCGTTTCGACCGCAGCGTTTCCGATGCGATTCCCCCTGCCGACGATCAGATCGTCGCCCCCGTTAGTTTGGACCCACTCGGCCCGGAAGGGTATCGTTCTGGCGGTGTCGATCTCGCCATCGCCTCTCACCCGCCATATGCCGAGCGTTGGAAAGAAAGTCGCGGTAATTGCCATATCAAATCCACCTTATGGCGATTGGAAACAAATAACTTTACCGGGAATATACCGATTAAATTACCACGGCCCGCAATGCCGATCCGATCGATGGAGAGCCCCTTTCTCGCTGACAGGGTGGAAGTTTTCGCCGAAGCAATTTGGATAATTGTCAGAGTCGCTGGGCTTAGAAGGTAATGGTTACTCCTTCATTACCTGCCTGATTGGCAGTGTACTTAACACGGGAGTGGAGATTACCGTCTTGATCGAGAAGGGTGATAAGACCGTCTCGGCTATTTGTGAATTGGGGGGAGTCGTCGAACATTTCGAAGGTTTGGGTTTCGTCTACGATGACGTAGCCTTTACCGCTGTTGGCGGTAGTTTTGGCGGTGCTCGCTTGGTCTTGACGATAAGCTTTGAGGCCGTTGCCGTTGTCGATATCTGCTTCCCAGATCTTTTCGTAGATGTCCGCTGAAGCAATCCTCTAGCTGCTGTTACAAGCTAGGAGATGTTTTTGTTGGGTGGGCAGAGGAGGAAGTATTTCGTTACAGTCTTGTCGAAATGGAGCAAAAAGTATCAAGAGCTGATGGAAAGACGTATTTTGCCGATGAGGGTATTGACAGCTTAACTGCCCTGGAAACAACCCCTCGGCGATGAAAGGGTTAGGGGATGAGCACCAGTGACAAGCGGCATCGTTTCTTTAGCAAGATCGTCTCCTATTGCGTCTGGCAGTATTACACCTTTCCTCCGAGCTTCAGGGATATCGAGAAGATGATGCTCTACCGCGGCACCTGTGTTATCCAAGAAGCGATCCGGAAATGGTGCCTCAAGTTTGCTCAGACCTATGCGAATCAAACCTTTCGGACATGCTGCTATTGTCCATCTTTTGGCCGTTTCCTTGTTTGCTCTCGCCACAATCGAATAGGTCGTTTTGTGGGCATCTATCCCTATGAATATTTCCTTGCCTGCGGAGTGGTGGTTGCTAAAGCTCTTCTTCTAGCTACCTCGCTATCATTCGATATGACATTCGAGGAAAACTCGTCTCGGTCCTCAAGGGTTAGGAAGAGGTGAATAGACCATTTTTTAAATCTGCAGGTCAGGGCCAACGATTGCTTTCAGCTTTTGAGCCGAGGCGAGAACACTTCAATCCCTATCAGCGGCAACTCGCAGCAACAAAATATCGAGAACCGATGCGCCAGCAATTCAAGAGCTGGCAGGAGGTGAGCTGCCCGAAAGTGGTTTGGTTCGTCATCACACCGAACCGCATCTGAAAAATATAGTGCTCAAGTTTGACGGTTTCGCCTTGAGTTGACAATGCCGACTGTGAGATCTGCTGCATTTTATTAAGCTGCAAAAATAACCCTAAGCCTACAGTGACTTGTTCACAGTAGCCGCAGCGGATCGACATCAATGCTTAATCGCACTGCTGCTGGCGTGCGTTGGGGAAGAGGCAGTAGAGCCGTAGCCAATTGGTTGAGGTCCCATCCCGAATCGGCAGGTTCCTTCAATAACACTTGCCAACGCCATCGTCCCGCCACCCGCTCCACTTGCGCCGGACAGGGGCCGAGGACATCTCCCCAACCGCGATCGCTCAGAAAATTCGCTACTTTTTCACTAAATGCTTCCGCCGCTGCCTGCTCCTCGCTGCTAATCCGAAAGCAAATCAATCGCTGAAACGGTGGATACCCTAATTCCTGTCGCTGCTCCAGCTCCATCGCAGCAAAGGTGTCGTAGTCGTAGGACCGCACGTGAGCGATCGTCGGATGGTCGGGAAGATAGGTTTGCAGGATCACTCGTCCCGGCACATCTCCGCGTCCGGCCCGCCCAGCTACCTGGGTCAACAGCTGAAACGCCCGCTCCCCCGCCCGAAAATCTGCCATGTTGAGCAAGCCATCGGCGGCCAATACTCCCACTAGCGTCACATCGGGGATATCAAGTCCCTTCGTCAGCATCTGAGTGCCCACCAACACATCGGCATCGCCATTACGGAACTTGTCGAGGATGAGGCGATGGCTGTCTTTTTGGCGAGTGGTATCGCGATCGAACCGCAGAATTTGCAATTCGGGAAATTCTGTCTGAAGTTTGTCGCACACCCGCTGAGTGCCAGTGCCAAATTCTTTGAAATACACCGAGTGGCAGCTCGGACAAGTGTTGGGTTTTCGAGTGCGATAGCCGCAATAGTGACAGCGCAGCTCGTGGCCCACCTGGTGGTACGTCAGCGACACATCACAATGGGGGCAGGTCATGGCCAGACCGCAACTGCGACATTGAATGAACGTGCTGTATCCCCGCCGGGGCAGAAAAAAGATTGCCTGTTGCCCCGATCTCACCGTGTCTTCCAGAGCCGATCGCAAGGTTCCGCTTAGCACCGAGCGATTGCCCTTTTCCAGTTCGGCTCGCAAATCGACAACCTCAACTGGGGGTAGCGGCTTGGCACCAATGCGTTGCGGCAACACCAAATGTCGCTGGGGATCGCCCACCACTGACGTAAAGGTTTCGAGGGAGGGGGTAGCCGTTCCCAGCACCAACGGACAGCCCTCCTGTTCCGATCGCCATTGAGCCACCGTGCGGGCGTGATAGCAGGGTTGGGAGCGGTCGTTTTTAAAACTGTCGTCGTGTTCTTCGTCGAGAACGATCAGACCGAGATTCGAGATCGGAGCGAACACCGCCGAGCGAGTACCAACTATTACGTAAGAGCCACCATCCAGCATCAACCGCCAGGCATCAAAGCGTTCCCCCACCGACAAATTACTGTGATAGACCAATACGCGATCGCCAAATCGAGCCCGAAAGCGGTCGGCCAATTGCGGTGTCAGGCCTATTTCCGGCACCAACACCAACGCGGACTGTTGACCCTCTAGCCGTTGGGCGATCGCCTGCAAATAGACTTCAGTTTTTCCAGACCCTGTCACCCCCTGCAGCAGCATTGTGCCAGCGGAGGCCGTAACGATTGCCTCTACGGCCTCCGCCTGTGTAGCGGTTAAGGTCTTTTGGGAATCGCGTCCTACCTCTGGTGATGTTGGGGATCTGAGTTTTTCCCGAGTGGCGATCGCCACATGTCCTTTTTTTTCTAATGCCTGCACAACGTTGCGGGTGGTTTTGGCTGCAGAGACTAACTCTGTTAGCCAGACTTCTCCCCCCAGTTGCCGTAATGTCGCCAGCACGTCCTGTTGTCGTGGCGTCAGTCCCGCATCATCCACATGGCCGCTACACAGAGTGACCGCCTGCTGAGTTTTGGCCGCAACAGTTTTGCCATTTTTCCAATAGCTGCGCACTAACTTGAGGCGCTGGAGTTCTTGCAGTCCTTTTGAGGCCTGTTTCACTCGTTGCCGGACGTACCGCCAAGATAAATCACCTTGCTTTTGCCCCTGCAACAATTCCAAGATGGCTTGGGCTGGAGCCGATAACGATGCTTCGAATAACGTAGATTGGCGATCGCACCTGTCCAAGCAAATGCGCCGCTGGGCGCGGGCCAAAATTCCCGGTGGCAAAACCGTGCGTACCACTTGCTGTAGCGGGGTGACGTAGTATCGAGCAACGCGCTGCAGCAGCACCTGCAAATGAGGCGGGAGCAGGCCAGTCGCGACACTATCTTCTACCGTACGGATTTTGTTGGCATTGAGGTGTTCGGGCAGGGTATCCAGACAGCGAAGGGCGATCGCGCTGACCACCTGCGAGCCAAACGGTACTGCCAACACATCTCCTGGCTGCACAGACTCTAGCTCTGTTGGAAGCTGGTAAGTATATGCTTCTAGATTTCCGGGGCGATCGACGAGAACTTCCACCCAACGAGCCAGCTGTCCGGTACCCTGTTCAGTCTGTTCTACTGCGTTGGATGGCCGCTCTGGGCTGGATTGCCGATCTGGGTTAGACCGCCTGTCTTTTTTCGACCCATCGTCAGACGGAAACAGTTCCAGCAACACATCCGCTCCATCGGCAAGCACCTGCGATGATAGCTCCATTTCACCGAGCAATTCGATTGGATGCCAGTGAATGTATTCAATCTTGGCTTGCAGAACCCGCGGGTAGAATTAGAGATGGAGTTATAAGCTGTTCTATGGACTCGCGCACAAAATTCTACGGCCCGGTTCTAGCGATGCTGTCACTGTCTGCTGTGGCGTTTAACGGCTTTGTTACTCCTCCCCTCGAAATCGAAGAGCCTGCTCCTGAATCTGAAGATCGCCAGGAAGAAGTTCAATCCACAACCCAATCCCCCGAACAGGGCAGTACTGACAACCTAGATGCTGCCGCTACAACAGGAGAAGATTCTCTGGAGGGGGACCCTGCTTCCAATCCCATTTCTCCGGAAACAAATCCAGAACCCGTCACGTTCTTAGACTGGCTTTTTATCCCCATTCCTGATGAATCAGCTCAAACGCCTGACTCCGAGTAGTTTTCCACTGTGATACCGAAGACCAATCGCAAATCATCACTAGCTCTGTGCCAGAGTAAACGTGATGAAGCTCCAGCCTTTAACAACCGGGCACATTTGTGAAATTGGGGTTCATTGTGATGTCAACTGGGATGAACGAGCCTGTGTTTCTCGTAGTGACATTGGTCAAATCCACGATTCTAAAATCTGTCCCCGTATTCGCAAGCTCAAAATCCGCGAATGTCATCGCGAACATATTGGTTCCAATATTCTCATCAAGTACCAGACAGACATCCCCAGTAGCTTGATTATCTAAGACGAAGCCAGAATCACTGTTATTGCCGAGTGTATTCCCCGTAGCTGTGACGGTTGTATTTGGGGATTCATTGTCAATGTCAATCCCTTCATTATTCGTAGATTGAACGCTGTTATTGGCGAGCGTTAATTGGACCGTTGATGTGTCTTCAATATCAAGATTGATTCCGTCTGCTCCAATATCCTCAATCTCGTTGTCGCTGATATCGATCGTGGCGGTTGTAGTCTCTAGGATTTCATCGATTTCAATCCCAGCTCTTCCAGTATCGATTATGGTGTTGTCTGAAACTACCAAATCGATGCTTGCATTATCTTCAATCTCATCAAATCTGATTCCCTGGCGGCCATGCCTCAAAATTCTGTTGTTATCGATGGTGATGTTGGCAACCACCAAATCTTGAATGTCATCAAACTGGATGCCGGCAATATTATTGTCAGTAATGGTATTACCCAAAATCTCAATTTCGACATTCGCAGAATCTTCGAAATCATTGAATTCAATACCGTTTTCGCTGTTGTTTGAGATCGTGTTCCCATCTCCGATGGTTATTTGAACTTGAGTCGAGTCTGCAATTGAATTGAACGAAATGCCATTGATTCCATTTTCAGTAATCGTGTTGTTGTTAATGGAGATCTCTGCTGAAGCATTGTCAAAGATACTATCTGGAGTGTCATCTTCAATGGGAACTCCGAATGAGATGCCATTGTCACCACTGCCTGAAATATTATTTTGGGCAATTTCAATCTCTGTCTCAGCATCACCATCGATGGCAGTAAAATCAATACCACTTTCTCCAGTGAGTTCAATAGTATTATTGTTGATTGCAATATTAGACGTTGAATCTTCGCCTATGTTTTCAATCTCGATGCCATTTTCGCTAGAATTCGAAATCTCATTGGATTCAATTCTGGCAGTTGTGTCGGATTGCCCTACAAAACCATTGATTTCTATACCTTGATCGACATTCCTAATCGTGTTATCGAGAATGTTGAGTTCGAGATTGGTGTTACCATTTATCAGATCCAGGTCGACACCATCATCATCGGCATTTGATAGGCGATTATCCGTAATCTCGATCGCTACAGAACCGCTGTCTATATCATCGAAATCAATTGCACTATCGGCGACACCATCGATCGTATTGCGAGCAATCAGTAGGTTAGTATCTTCAAAAATCTCTTCAATTTCGATCCCATCCGATACGGGACTCGTCAGCCGATTATCCGAAATTTCAATCTCACCCGTGGCTGTACTGGGCAGAATAATGGCTGAACCGGTTTCGCCGACAATATCAAAACCTGAGAGCTTGGTATTGCTGCCAATTGTGACTGTATCTGTCACCTCAGGGAAATTTCCGTCGTTGCTTCCGGGCAACACCACGCTAGTCATCGACGTTCCCGCTAGGGTAGCGTCAAGCTCTTGTTCTGGCCCCGTCGATAGCACCTGGACGTTGTCCGGAATCATAAACGGATCGACAGCTGTATCGTCCGCTAAAGCCACGTAAACAATGTCATTGCCATCCCCCACCGTTGCATCCAAGCCGTCTTGAAGTAGAGCGAAGGGATCTTCAAAGGTTCCGTCGCTGTTGCCACCGAGGGCCACATGAGTAAACCGCCAAGGATCTCCTGTCTCGGGATTGATGTACGGTACTTCCTCGCTGGTTGTGGTTACGGTTGTAGAGGTCTCTGTTTCAGTCTGCTCATCAACTATCACATTGAAATTGCGGGCCACCGGATCGGCTAGGCGGGTGACGGTTTCACCGACTGCTGCGATCGCGTCAGCCCGTTCGTCAGGATCGATATCGTCTTTCAAAACTTCAGGGGTGGGGAACAAAAAGGTAGCCCCGAAGAATCCTTGTAGGTCGAACACCGGATCCCCTTGGATTCCAGCCATCAAGCGAACGGATTTCACTGGGATAATCTCGACCCGTCCCCTGCCGCCAATCGCACTAACGTCGTGGCCACCCAGGTAATACATTCCCCCATAAAAACGCAGTTCTCCACGATCGTTCCATCGCGCCAAGCGCGTACCGGCTTCCAGATCGAAGCCCCCCAGAGCTGCCTCCAGGCGATCGCGCTGTAACCGTGTGGTGGTTGATGTTGTTGTAACCGTGGCGGAAAGTTGGTTTCCTCGAAATGCAGTGTCTCCGATTTCGGAAGTGCTCGTAGACGACGTAAATACATCGCGGTCGATTCTATTGCGCGTATCGCCAACAGGAACGTAACCATTGGCTCGAAGGTCCCAGCGATCGCCCAAGCGCTCGAATCCGAATCCGACCTGTGGAAATACGCTATCGCCGGTGTCTCGTACATCCAGCGATACATATCCTCCTAAAATCCGCTCCCGCTCGCTGCTATAGCTGCGATGGCCAAATAAGACGGTCCCACCGAGGGAGTTGTCTGCATCGAAGTCGATATTGAGGCGCGTATTGAGAAAGGTCACCCGATGGCCGGGGGACTGCAGCAATGGGAAAAATCCATCGAATGCCGTCAGAGATGCCGGAATCCCGCCAGCCTCGGTATTGGCTCCAACCCGAAATTGAGGCCCCAAGTGCAACGATTCGATATTGACTTGTACGTTTTCTGGCTCGTCATTTGGGGAAGCGTCTTCAGCATGCGCATCCGCAAGCTGTTGGTGCTGATGTGACTGACCCGGTTCCTCAATACCGTCTGCTTGAGCGATCGCAGAGGGGATTAGCAAGATGCTCAAACAGGCGACGGATGATGCCAACACGAAGCTAAATAAAGTGGCGGTGGATCGCTGACCTGCCACTCCCGTGACGCTCTGAATAGTCCGTGGCATCAACTGAATCCTCGTAGCTGGTTTGTGCAGAAGCAGGTGAGGGATGGACAGAGCTTGATGTGAAACATCTCCCCCGTTTGGAGAGCAAGGGGCCTTGGAATCCATCTGAGCCACAAGCGTTGGTCTAGCACTTCTGGCAAAGCGAGATTCCAGTGAAATTGACTATATCTAAAACTAGCGGCCAGAGCTACACAAAAATATAAGGACAGACAAGTAAAAACAGAATTACTCTGTCCTGGTAAGCATTTTCTACCGATCTGGAAAAGGCTGGGCGTTTAACCTCCAATTGTTGAATGGCACCAATTGAATCTGTCTATAACGGTCGGCAATCCGCTATGGAGACGTCCCTGACTACTTTTCCTTGAAAATCAAGTATGTTCGCGGTCTCAACCCTCCAGACCTTACAGCGAATTGCTATAACAATTAGGCTTTCAATCTGTGTACTGACTGTGGCGATGACTGGCATTTGATGACCGACATTTGTTGATGCATATCAGTCCCTTATGCCGTTGGAGGAGAATGCTGTTGCCGATGATGGCTCGGCTGTTATAACTGGCTCAGTGCACCTCAGCCTTACATGCTGCCTGCTCTACTACTTCACTTCCCCGTCATTGCTGGTTTGGTTGTTGGATTGCTGACCGGTCTTGCTATCCAACGTCAGACGACGTTCTTGCAGTTTGTCTTGGCTGCGATCGCCAGCTTATTTGTCTTCATTTCGTCTTTGATGTATCTCAGTGTCATGCCGGACATGATGCTGAACTGTGAGGGATGGGATTGTATTGAATTGGGGAAGACGTTTAATGTTGTTGGGCTGTTAGGAGCTAGTTTGACAATGCTGGCGATCGTCGTCACTGAATTTAGTCTGCGATTGTTGGCATATAAAGAACACAACGATCGCCGCTATTGGACAGATGAACCCTAGCAAGTGTGTGGGTAATGTTCGCCCACTTATGCCGGTCGAACCAATCCCCAGTTTTATATTTGACAGTAGCTTCATACCAAGAGAGCCTGCCGAGAGGAGAGACATTGGCTACAGGCCAATCACCTCTGCCATTTTCAGCAAGCTCGCTAGGTTTGTTTTTAGGCTTGAACAGAGTTTTTCCAGCGTTCGCTCCCTCTTCTAGGTCTATTCCTATGAGAAGGATTGCGAGCGATTGTAGACGTTCGAACCGCTGAGTTAGTGGACGGAAACTTTAACCGATGTTTTCTCGTCTTCCAGCTCAACCTTCGGCAACGTCAACCTCAAAATGCCGTCTTGATAATCTGCAGAGACAGAATGATTGTCGATCTCTCCAGGCAACGGAATAACTCTACGAAACTGGCCGTAGTGAAACTCGGTACGAGTCATACCGTTTTCATCGGTCTTGCTTTCCGACTTACGCTCGCCACTAACGGATACAGCATCTGAAGTGACATCAATGTCGATATCTTTTGGATCGATACCGGGAACTTCAAGCTTCAGAATGTAGGTCGTGTCAGTTTCATCAAGTTCTGCCGATGGAGCAAACATCGCGCCCATTCTGTCGAGGGGAGCAACGGATGAAAACATATCGTCAAACCAGCGATTCATATCTCGCTGCAGACTGGACATTTCCCGGAATGGTTGCCAACGTACAAGTGCCATGCGTACCTCCGCGAAACACTATTGATCTCTATGTCTATAATATGAAATTGCCGTTTTTTCTAAGTCGAAATTTGCGAACCGTAATTGACGGATTGCCGAATTGTTAGGAATTGTTCGAATAGAGCTGAAAGCGCAATCTATGTTGATAATTGCTTGACAGATGTGGCAGTGGACATACCACTGCGGACATATCAGCTATGTTTAGACCTGACTGCGATCGGAACCTCTGTCCTAACTGAAATGGCAAATACTATAAATGACGTGTCTACCAAAAATCCCAAAAAGCTGCGCACCTTGGACTAATGATGGTTAAAGATATTTCCATATCCCAAAATATCTAGCTCGACACGAGTCGGAATATGGGTAAAGCAGCGCTGTGCTAGTTCCCATCGCTCTTCCCGCTTCAGCATGTGAATCAAGCGATCGCGTGCCGGAATCAGATAGCGTACGTCGTTGGCGGCATATTTGAGTTGATCGTCGGTTAGCTCGTGAACAGCTCCCCAATCCGAACACTGAGAAAACTTATCCAGTTCGACTCCACACAGCTCGCGAACCAAATCCTTGAGGCCGTGGCGATCGGTGTAGGTGCGGGCCAGTTTGCTGGCAATTTTGGTGCAGAACACCGGCTGAGTGTTGATGCTCAGATGGTATTTGAGGGCCGTGACGTCAAAGCGGGCGAAGTGAAATAGCTTTTCTACTGAGGGGGCCTCCATCAACTGCTTGAGATTGGGGGCAGACGTGACACCGCGCTCTAAGCGCAATACAACAATGTGACCGCCAGAGTCGCACATTTGCACGGTGCAGAGGCGATCGCGCTGGGGAATCAGTCCCATAGCTTCGGTGTCTACTGACAGTAGAGGCTCCTGCAAGTAAGCATCCAAAACCTCAACAGAAATATCGTTATCGCAAATCTGAAAGTCAGGTAAGCCCACCAGAGCGCTCCTATTGTTGTGCCACTGCAGCTAGAGTATCGTCTAAAGCCCGACCAAACATGGTTGAGATTCATCACCATATTTCGGTTATCGCGCGTTCAATCGCCGCTGCCGATCAGCATCTAAATCGGGATTGCCGCTGTACATGGTCTCGATGTAGATGTTTCTCTCGGCCCACAGGATTTCTAAATCCCAAAGGCAGAATGAATACTTATCAGAATCTACGGCCCAACCCCATGGCTCGCGTACGGAGACAGATGTAAAAAGCTCGTTCTCGTTCCCCCACCAGGCCAGGACAAGGTACTGGGCATTTGCCCCGTCATGAAAGATTGCAAATGAAGCGGTGTGTTGCCAGCCAATCCTCTTGTCAGACTTAACCCGCTGCAGCTGGGCCAGGTACGGAGGCTGGACAACGTTATCACCAGTGGCCGAAACCGTGTACAACTTGACCCCATCAGAATCGAGCCAATCAGACGATGTATTGATGCGACGCGATTTAAACATGCTGGTTATGCGAGGTCAGCCGTGAGAGCAAGCAACTAATACTCACTCACCAACGCTTCCACGAACTCGTAGCTGGAGAATGGACGCAAATCTTCTAATCCTTCACCCACCCCGATGAATCGAATGGGTAATCCCATTTCTTTGGCCACAGCCAGCGCCACGCCACCCTTTGCCGTACCGTCTAGCTTAGTCAGCACCACACCGCTGAGATTGGCAGCTTCGGCAAATACCTGAGCCTGACGCAAGCCATTTTGCCCCAAGGTGGCATCCAGCACTAGTAAAGATTCAACCTTGGCATCGGGAGCTTTTTTGTCCACAATGCGACGAATTTTAGACAGCTCGTCCATCAGATTTTTCTTGTTCTGCAGCCGTCCGGCGGTGTCAACCAACAGCAGCTCGCTTTCGCGAGATTGGGCGGCAGCGATCGCATCAAACACAACGGCAGCAGGGTCGGTGTTTTGGCCTTGGTTTGCAATTACTTCAACACCAGCGCGATCGCCCCACACCTGCACCTGTTCCACAGCCGCCGCCCGGAACGTATCGCCGGCCGCTACCAAAACCTTGTACCCCGACTTGTTCGCAAGGTGAGCTAGCTTCCCTAAGGTGGTGGTTTTACCGGCACCATTGACCCCTACCATCAACCAAATGTTGAGGTTCTCTTCTCGTGGGGCAAAATCGGGCTCTCCAACCGACAAAATCTCTCGCAGAAGTTGCTTCAAATAAGCCACGGCCTCATCGGGGGGCAACACCTCGTCCCGCATGCGATTTTGCAAGGCTTCTACAATCTGATCGGTGGCGGCAATCCCTACGTCTGCTTGCAGCAACAATGCCTCAATTTCCTCAACCGCTTCGTCATTAATCGGGCCTTTGCCCACCAATGATTTCAACTGGTTAATTAGCGACAGGCGAGTTTTGCCCAACCCGCGCCGCAATTTTTGCAACCAGGTGATTTCCTCGACGGTAATCTCGTCCACTCGTCGTCCTTGAGCGGCCAGCACTTCTGTCGACCACACAAAGCCATCGTCAAAGTCAGGAACGAAGGTGCGGGCTGCTTCATCTAAAGCAGCGGTAGACCCCTGCAGTTCCTCTTCGGGGGCAGGTTCATCGATCGCATCAGCTTCTAATGCTTCCAAACGCTCGGATGCCTTGGGAGCCAGTTCGAAAAATGCTTTGGGGGCTTCTGGCTCTGCAGGAGCAGTAGCTGCTGCGGCTAGATTTTCTAGTTGGGCCGTGGTGGGTTCTTCTGGTGTAGATGCGATCGGTTCGCGATCGGCAACGGGAGTGGGTGGAGTTGTCTCTGGTGTTAGTTTGGGAGGGGCTGCAGGTTCGGCTTGAAAAGCTGCTTGCTGGACTTCAACTGCAACAGCTTCTGGCTCGATCGTCTCAATTGCTGCAGCATCATCAGATTCGATCTCCCCTTCTGACTCAATCTCTCCCTCAGTTTCGATCTCTACAGTCTCCGTTTCCGCTACTTCAGGCTCGGAACTTTCGGGCTCAGTAATCTCAGGTTGTGTAGCAGATGGAGCTGAAACTGAAGATTCGGAGGGAGTGGGGGTGTCGGGAAGTACGGGGAGCGCAGGAGTAACCGTAGCCGGTTCAGGGGAAGTGGCTTTGTCTTCGGATACCTCAGTTGCTGGAGCAGCTGGAGCGGCTGTTGCTTGCTGAGCTTTCAGATTGGCGTACGCCGCCTTTGCAAATGCTAAGTAGTCGTCCTGATTGGCCGAAGTCGCTGCTGGCGAGGGGGCTGCAGTAGATTTCTCAGGGGAAGAAGGTTTTTCGGAGGATGCAGATTTCTCGGGCGATGGCTGTTCCCCGCGCGTTTTCTCCGGCGATTGCTCGGAATCTATCTTTTTCTTGCGGCGGAACCAGTCGAAAACCATCGACACCCTCTCCTTTTAGGCTGTATCCAGCATAATGCTGTGCCGCCTTAGTTGTGCGTCTTTGAGGTGGTATGCCAAGGTTCGAGGTAGTGCGGATTTCCGGTCTCCAACTCATGTATGGCAATCTGCTGTAAGGTCTGGGGTGCGAGGGCAGCTCAAACCCTCGACCTAGTGAGAAAACTCGCAACTGTTCTAATGCTTATGTCAGCCATTCAAAAACTGTTGGGTAAAGCCCTCGACAATGTCAATGCAACAGTCGAAATCTACACCTGGCAAACCTGCCCTTACTGCATTCGAGCCAAGCTATTACTGTGGATGAAAGGAGTAGAGTTTACGGAATACAAGATTGATGGAGATGAGGACGCACGGACGGCAATGGCTGAACGTGCCAATGGTCGTAGAACCGTTCCCCAGATCTTCATCAATGACAACCACATTGGTGGCTGCGATGACCTGTATGCTCTCAATCGCAGTAAGAACTTAGACCCGCTCTTACAACAGGCGGCTGGCTAAGGTGGCAACTTAAGCGTGAGTAAGGCGCTTTATAGCTTGGCTCCGCAATCGGCGCAGAAGTTGTAGGAGGCGGGGTTTTTGGAGTTGCAGTTTGGGCAGTAAATCAGCTCGGATGCCAGCTCCAGCTTGCGATCGGGGATGCCCAGCATGACAGCATTTGACTTGCCAGGCGCAACCATGGGATAGCAATCTTCGTCGCGACGAACGCGGAAGTCCGCTACGACGGGGCCATCCTCTTTCAAGATTGCCTGAATGGCGTCGTCAAGCTGATCGGGATGGTCGGCCATGATGCCTTTGACACTAAACGCTTCCGCCAATTTGACGAAATCGGGCATTCCTGAAGACATATTGGAGTGGGAGTAGCGCTGGCCGTAGAAGTTTTGCTGCCATTGGCGCACCATCCCCTGCCATTGGTTGTTAATGATGGCAACCTTCGTGCCAATTCCGTATTGAGCAACAGTAGCTATTTCCTGCAGATTCATTTGGAAGCTGGCATCACCGCTGATGCAAATGACTTCCTCTTGTGGAAAGGCGACCTTGACCCCCATTGCTGCCGGGAATCCGTAGCCCATCGTGCCCAGGCCCGCACTGGAGATCCACTGACGCGGACCGTTACGTAAAAACTGAGCGGCCCACATTTGGTGCTGACCTACATCGGTGGTGTAGTAAGCGGTTGGGGCGTGGCGACGGAAGGCGTCAATCACCTGCTGAGGGGATAGCATGCCGTCATACGTAGGAACGACCAACGGATAGTCGATTTTCCACCGGTTAATGCGATCGAGCCACGGCTGGGTGAGACTGGGGTTGACCGTCATCTTGCCTAACTGAGCCAGCAGATCCTGCAGGACGGTGCGCACATCACCCACGATTGGCACGTCGGGGCCACGGTTCTTACCCACCTCGGCGGGGTCAATATCGATGTGAACGACGTGGGCGCGGGCGGCAAATTCATCTAATTTGCCAGTGACGCGATCGTCAAAGCGGGCACCAACAGCAATCAGCAGGTCGCATTCGGTTACGGCATAGTTGGCATAGGCAGTGCCGTGCATGCCCAACATGCCAACGGAGAGGGCATTATTTTCATCAAACGCCCCTTTACCCATCAAGGTGGTAGTTACCGGAATGTGCAACATCTCGGCCAGTTGTTGCAGTTCGGCATGGGCACCAGAGGTAATGGCGCCACCACCGACGTAGAGTAATGGCTGTTTAGCCGCCAGCATGGCTTTGGCTGCGGCATGAATTTGGCGCGGGTTGCCCCGAACGGTGGGCTTGTAACCGGGGAGGCGGACGGAAGACACGGGAGTATAGTCGATTTCTTCCAGGCCAACATCTTTGGGAACGTCGATCAGCACAGGGCCAGGACGACCCGTTTGGGCGATGTGAAAGGCTTCGGCGACTATGCGGGAAATTTCGTTGGTGTCGCGTATAACGTAAGAATGCTTGACGGTAGGTAGCGAAATGCCGAAGGTATCGGTTTCTTGGAACGCGTCGGTACCGATCGCCGCTCGGGGCACCTGACCGGTAATGGCCACCATCGGGATGGAGTCCATGAACGCGGTGGCCAATCCCGTAACTAAGTTGGTGGCGCCGGGGCCTGAGGTCGCAAAGCAAACACCCACTTCACCCGTGGCTCTGGCATAACCGTCGGCAGCGTGGCTGGCTGCTTGCTCGTGGCGCACCAAGAAATGTTGTATCCCGCCGTTCTCTTCTGCCAAGTAAAGTTCGTCGTATACCGGCAAAATAGCGCCGCCGGGATACCCAAAGATGTGCTTCACTCCCTGGCGGCGCAGACTATCGACCAGTGCGTATCCACCTGTTGCCACGAATCAGTCTCCAGCGAGCGAACATTCAGAAGACGAGCCCCACATCATCAGTTTCCGCATATCCCTTGACAAGCGATCGCAGGCGGCTAAATCAGGTGGGTGAAAAACTTGAGCCATCAGTGTAACAGCTTTTCTCAGCTTTGTAGCGAGCACTACTCAAAAAATTCAGGAGAGGGTTCAAGCGAAGCTCAAAGCCCCATTTTTAGCTGTAATTGCAAGTCGTTCTGTTTGTTTAGGTCTGGGCTGGGCTGAAATTGACAAACGGTCAGGGCAAAAGGCTGTATCGAACGCTCTACTACCGAAAACGCCTTCCTGGTTTTCTCCTACCCCTCCTGTTGCCATGGTTAGTGTGCCATTTAGAGCTACTGTGCCATCTAGAATTGCGTTGCCATCTAGAGTGACTGTGCGAGTGACTGCGCCATCTAGATGCCCATCGTTTCAACGTCGAACCGATCCAATCACTACTGGAATGACTGATGGATCCCAGTTCCAGGCCGACAACCATGGCTGCCAGAACCCCCCACCAGGGCAAGCCTGTGTCTCCTGCAGGGCGGATTAGCCACGCTAACCCTTGCTGTAGCCACACCACAGGTTGCCAGGGCCAGTTGGCATGGTGGTGACCGAGGTAGAGTACGCTTGCCGTTGGGACCAGCGCCCACAAACCCACGTACAGTAATCGGCAAATCGTGCCCACAATGGGGCCGTGAGACCACACCGATCGATGTTTGCACAACCGCCTGTAAGGTACCCAGATCCAGCGCAGCCACAGCCATCGATTGTATTGGTGCGATCGCGTATCGAGATCGCCACTAAACATTAGACCAGCGAACAAGAAAGCACCGCTAACGGCGAGGGCCACGGTTGAGCTGCGGGTGAGTAAACCTGCTGCTGCCGTTACGATTGGCAGGCTATACAGGGTGATGCGATCGTGAGTGCGGCCAGAGGGCATGGGGGCGATAGTCCCCGATTGTTGAATTGCCCCGAACCTATCCCAGATTGGCAGGAGACGCGAGTAACGGTTCAAAGGCGGGACAGGAGTGAAGAATACCGGCCAAATCCATATCCCGTTCCAATAGACAGGCGTGACCGCTATCGGGCAGTAGCTTGAGTTCGGCCGCAGATAGGCGAGAAACCAGGTGGCGGGCTTCAGATTCGGAGGGAAGTAGGCGATCTCGCTGACCGGCCAGCACCAGTGAGGGACACGTCAGGTGTTCGAGACGATAGGTGGAAACGTCAAACTGTTTTAGTAATTCCAACCGGTGAAGAGTCTCTGCTTTTCGAACCGATCCGATCGCCTGTTGAAACCGCTCTAGATCGGTTGATGCCAACCGCGACGGTACACACAACCAATTCAGACTCAAACCGGAGCTGGCATGAACCAACACTTCCGGAATCGCCAGTAGCAAGTTGGAGAGTGAATTCAACACTGTTGCTCGGCGAAAAGATGATGCCGGATTCACCAGAACCATGCCAGCCACGGCGTCCGGAACGCGATCGGCAATGGTCAATGCCAAGCAGGCTCCGAAGGATTCCCCACACAACACAACGGGACGATCGGTTACGTGGTTGTCGATAACGGCTGCTACCAGATCCTGCCAAGAGGGGGTGGCCATTTGATTAAAGCTAAACCTTCGAACCTCAAACGCCTGCTCCAGCCCAACCTGCTGCCGATAAAACAAGTCCCCCGTGCCATCCAAACCGGGCAAATAGATCAATCGAGGTCGTTTGACTCCAGCAGCAGGTGAAGAATAGGTCAAGGGCATGAGGTTACTCGTTCAATAGCTGTTGGATGGCGGTGCGAGCTTTGCGGGTTAGCGCCTCTGCATCTCGCGCGATCGCAAGAGTCCGATCTCGTACCGGATTTTGACTGTGGGTAAGGCGATCTTTAGTTTGCATTCGAAAAGAGGGACTGTTAAGGGGGGAAATATCACTTGCTAATAAATCGAGTGATGACGAAGCCTCTGATGACAGGGGGAGCCAGATGGGAGGGGCGATCGCTACGGTGGCTTTTCGGTACACCACGACTGGATGGGGATGATTGGTTTGAAATATCGGTTCTGCCGGGTCAAACCAGCGAAAAACAGACATGGGTAAATCGGGAAGGGGAAGATCTCGGTGGACTTTGAGCGCGACGGGCAGGATGGCAAGAGAGGAGAGGCGCGATCGCAACGCTAGGTGAGCGAACCCCGGCTGAAACTCTGCGATGTGGTGAGGGGTACTTCGGCGCGTCATCAAGGCACCACCTTCAGGGAAAATGCCCACCGTTTCTCGTGCGCGCAAGCTAGACAGCGCAGTACGAAAGAAGGGGATTTGCGAGCTGCCGTGCTGCTCCAACGGAATGCAATTGAGGCGCTCGATCGCCAGATTCAGGAGGGGAACGCGCGTCATAAAGAAATGACAGGCAAATCGGATATCCCGCTGCAGTGCCACCATCAATACAAAGGGATCGATAATACTGCGGTGGTTACTGATAACGAGCAGCGGTCCCTCAGGAATATTGTCTCGGCCAGTAACCGAAAGATTGTCTTGCAGACTTTTCACAATAATCTTGGAAAGCTGCAGGGGGGAAACGGAGGGTAGGGCTGGCAGTTGGGTGGTCACAAAACCTCGAATTAGATCGCAAAAGCGACAACACGAGTGTACGCCGTTTACTTGACACGTTTTGGTGAGGACTATAGTGTTTGCCATTTCAGTTGGACAACGGTTTCCAGACACAATCAGTGAACATCGTTGAAATGTCCGCAATGATTTGGCCACTGCGATCCTGGCTTGCGGAAGTGCCTCAATCAAGAAAAAACCGATAGAGCATTGAGTTTGAATTGCGTGGGCACCCCCACAGCGCCCAGATGCGCGTACAATCGAGACGCTGAAAACGTGCGTATTTCCCGATTTCTGACGCACACCTCTCTCCCGAGAGCGTCCATAAAAGAAATAGATATAGATGGCTCGTTGAGGTTCCAATGGCTCGCACCAAGTTAACAGCGGAAGCCCGCGCCCAGATCGTGGATGGCTACCGCCAACCTGGAGTCACGGTGTCCATGCTGGCGGAGCAGTTTGGGATTAGCAGCAGCACTGCGTCTCGCGTTCTAAAAGAAGATATTCCGACAGATGAATATAAAGTGCTGGTGAGGCAGAAGCGGGGGGGGCGTCCGAGCAAAAAGAAGCAGGCTGCTCAGCCTTCTTTGCTGGATATTGACTCTGGGGCCGCCATTGCCGAAGAAATAGAAACAGATGGCATTTCTGCCGCCGCACTTGACGATACTGAATCGGCCATCGATGTAGATGATTCCGAGCTTGAGACCGACGATATTGATGGCGCTAGCATTGATGACGCTCTTGAGGGTGAAGTTCTTGGGGGCGGCGAGAGGGAGGACGACGAGTTGGACGACGATGAATTAGATGAAGATAGCGAGGATGACGAACAACTGGGGGCAGAGTTGTTCGGTGACGACGATAGCGAGGATGAATACGACAGCGATATTGATGACGAAGGCGAAGACGACGATAGCGAGGATGACGACGATGATGAGGGGGATGGAAAGTGGGACGAACAACCGTCGCAAGTTGAAGTCGTTGGTCCACCACCGGTTTGGTATTCAGCCGTTCAAGCCAACCCCGACTTTTCTGCCCCAACCCAGCAAGATCCGATTAATATCCTGGCATTGGATGAAGAGGATTTGCCCGGTCAATGTTTTGCCGTTGTCGATCGCTTCCAAGAACTCACCACCTGTTTGTTGCAAGAGTTCAATCATTTGGGTGACGTTCCTAACGAGCTAGCTGAGGCCAAAACCCTGCCTCTATTTGACAGCCATCGCGTAGCCCGCCGCTTTTCCGATCGTTTCCGCCATCGCGGTCGCCACAAGCATCGGGTAATTGGCTTCCCCAGCTATTTTTTGTCTGCCGCTCGCGAGCAACTGCAGGAGAAGGGCATTACTCATTTGCTGCTAGATAATCAGGTGTACGAACTCTGATCCGATCGGCCCCTATTCGTTCATCAGGCTTGCTATTGGGGGCTTCAAACGACAAATGCTTGCTGCAAGCCTGAGACAGAGCAAGTATCCATCACTCCTATGCTGACAGGAGTCTAGGCCTCTATTTCGATACAAACACCCGATCATGCGCATTCTAATTGGCAATGATGATGGCATTTACTCGCCAGGAGTCTTGTGTTTGGCCAATACGCTGGCGCGGGCTGGTCACGACATTACGGTGGTGTGTCCCGATCGCGAGCGATCGGCTACCGGCCATGCTTTGACCTTGCACAAGCCGTTGCGGGTCGAGGCGGTGAGAGCTCCGTTTGACGATCGCATTAATGCCTGGACGTCATCGGGGACACCGTCAGACTGCATCAAATTGGGCCTGGATGAGCTATTGGACGAGCCTCCTGATTGGGTGGTGTCGGGGATCAATCGAGGAGCGAACCTGGGCTGCGACGTGCTGTATTCCGGGACGGTATCGGCAGCGATGGAGGGGTTGATGGCAGGCATCAATAGCCTTGCCGTTAGTCTGACTAGCTTTAGCTCCGACGACTTTCA
Organism: Synechococcus sp.; assembly: GCA_051439425.1. Taxonomy (GTDB): domain Bacteria; phylum Cyanobacteriota; class Cyanobacteriia; order Thermostichales; family PCC-7336; genus PCC-7336. The sequence continues at coordinate 4,382 of JBFRWD010000084.1, read as the reverse complement.
ACCGGCTGCTGATTTTGTCCGCGATTGGTTGGATAAAACTGAAAACCGACCATTCCCCGTCCACCCCACCTTAATCAATGTCAACGTTCCTCCCCTGCCCACCGAAGACATTTGTGGCGTTGTACTGGCACCTTTAGGTGTTCGGCATTATTCGGAAACCTTTGAAAAGCGTATGGACCCTCGGGGCAAGACCTACTATTGGATTGCGGGAGAAGCGATCGATACTCACGCAGCTCCCGATACTGATATTGCCGCCATTCAAGACAACTACATTACGGTGACGCCATTGCATTTCAACTTGACAGCCCACCAACAATTTTCAGCCTTGCAAGACTGGGGGCTGAGTACCTACGAAAGGTAGTGGCCTGTCAGGTTTACGTTTGTCTCTAAAGGCTGCCGATTATCAGGCGTATCCACTACAATCGCGATCGCATCTGTCGGCTGTTTTACTTGGTCTCGGCATGTATAGCAATCGGCAATCCGCTATGGAGAGTTTCCTAAGTTCTTTCCTTGCTAATAAAGGATTCTAGCGCTCTCAACACTTCAGACCTTAGAGCGGATTGCTATATATCACCGGTATTGCTACCGATGCGATCCTCAGAGCCACTAATCAGCAATTTGGAGAAAGCCATACGTCTATGCAGTGGGTAAACGCACTTTCGACCAACCCCTCCCTGGAAGCCGCACTGACGGAAGTGGTGAGTTCGGCAACAGCTCGGTTGCAAGATGCCAGCGATATCCCCGAACTACAGCTGGCAGCGGTCGAAGTTGACCTCGCTATTCTCTTTGTTTCCGCATCGTTTGCTAGTGACTATCCTCGGATTGCCCCGCTGCTACAAGGACTGTTGCCAGCGGGCACGGTAGCGATCGGCTGTTCGGGGGGAGGCATTGTGGGAGATAGTCAGGAGGTCGAAGACAGTCCTGCTATTTCGCTGACGCTTGCAAGGTTGCCGGGAGTGGAGGTGCGGCCGTTTCACATCACGGGTGATGCGCTCCCCGATCTGGATTCTCCTCCCGAACATTGGCAGCAGTTGTTGGGGGTGTCGGGGCAAGCCAGTCCTCATTTTGTCCTGCTGGCGGATGCCTTTTCTTCCCGCATCACCGAATTGTTGCAAGGGCTAGACTTTGCCTTTCCCAACGCCACAACAGTGGGGGGACTAGCAAGTGGAGGCCAGACCTCCGGTGGAAATGCTCTGTTTGTAAATGGCGAGCTGCATCGGGAAGGAGCTGTGGGGGTGGCGCTGTCGGGGAATATCTCGGTAGAAGCGGTGGTCGCCCAAGGATGTCGACCCATCGGGCAGGCGATGCAGGTCTCTCAAGCCGAGCGAAATGTGGTGCTGCAGCTAGACGAACAGTCTCCACTGATGGCGTTGCAGAACATGGTGAAGACATTGAGCGAGGCCGATCGCCAGTTGGTGCGTACGTCCCTATTTGCCGGCATGGTTATGGATGAGTTTAAGGAGACACTGGAACCGGGAGATTTCTTAATTCGCAATATTATTGGTATCGATCCCAGGACAGGGGCATTGGCGGTCGGCGATCGGTTGAGATCGGGACAGCGGCTGCAGTTTCACCTACGAGATAAGCAGACATCCAATGAAGATCTGCACGCAGTGTTGCGGCGCTATCGTCAGGAGCGCATGGAACGCGGATTGGCACTCATGCCAGCCGGAGCGCTGATGTTTTCCTGTCTGGGCCGGGGGGAATACCTGTATGGGGAGCCTAACCACGATACGCAGGTGTTGGAGGAGTCGCTGGGGGCAGTGCCGATGGGAGGATTTTTCTGCAATGGAGAGATTGGCCCTGTGAGTGGCTCAACGTTTTTGCATGGCTATACGTCGGTGTTTGCGCTGTTCAATCCGCAAACCGCCTAACGTGCGTAATTTTCTAAGCAAAACCAGTGCAATGGGTGAGGTGTTGGGATGGCGTTGGAACCTTGTAAGGTTTGTGGGGCGTTGACCAGTATGGAGGCCGATACATGCCCTCATTGTGGTTTTCCGCCAACAGGGAGAAAGCGATCGCCAATCTTTATCTGGACGGGCCGCTTTCTAGCGTTTGCCGTCATTCTGTCGCTAATCCTAAGCGTCTTTAGCTTGCTCAGAGTCTACTTCCTCACTCCCCCCGACCCATTTCAACAGCAAGAGGACGGCAGATTAACTCATGCTCTTGCCGTTCCATTGTCTCCAGTCCTCGAACCAGTTGAGTTTGAGCATCTGCAATGTTTGCCAATTTAGAGACTTTGTTAGCAATCATCCTTATATTCGGGACATTACTAACATTTGGTATGCCCAACTCATTGCTGAAACGATGGCTTAAGAGTGAGCAAACTGTTTTTTTTCATTGGCCAGCAGGGGTTATGACACAAATGTCCCTGCTAACGGTGCTGAAATGGCTTCTTCCAATTGGGATGCCCCTAGCCGTTCTTCTAAAATGTCAAAAACTTCGCGGCCAAAATCATCCGCATTGCGGTCCCAGGCTTGCAGGCAAATTTCTCCGAAGAACCCGCCCATTGGCTCGGGATTCCACAACAGCTTGCGGGCCGTCCAAGGCATCATGCTCATGGGGTTATAGTCTTCTTTCAATACCCCTTGCTTGATGGCATAACTCTCTAGGTGGGTATGAGGTTGCAGGCCAATAAAGAAAATGGCAGGTTCCACATTGTGAGACCCAAAAATACTTTCTAGCTCTCGGTGATAGCGCACCGTCTGGCGAATGGTCTCTTCGCGCTCGTCAATGACGTTAAACGAATAGTTGACTGACACCAGATCGTCAAAGCCCGCATTCCTCAGATAGCGGCAACTCTCCAATACCGTCCGCAAGTTGTAGCCCATACGCATCTTGCGCACCAACTCCTGAGATCCACTGGTGATGCCGATTTCAAAGTAGTTCATCCCGGTTTTCACCATCAGCTCCGCCAATCGAGGAGTGAGGTTATCGGCGCGAATGTAAGCGGCCCAGTGGATATCAGTCATACCAGCCGCCAGAATCTTCTCCAGCAACTCCTCCACATCCGCCATGTACTTACGGGCAGGAATGAACTGGGCGTCGGTAAACCAGAAATTGCGAACGCCGCGCTTGTAAAGCTGCAGCATCTCCTTTACGACTTCATCCGCCGGATTGATACGGACGGCCTTGCCTTCAATGACGGTATAGACGCAGTAGCAGCAGTTGTGTGGGCAGCCACGCTTGGTCTGCACGCCGATGTAAAAATCTCCCCCTTCAAAGTAGTAGGAAAACTCCGGCCAAATACTTTCGATGTAGTCGTAATCGCAGGCGGTTTTCTCTATTTCCTCCGGTTGCTCGTGTACCAGACCGGGGCGGGGATCGGCTTCGCCGACTATGTAACAGCGCTCGTTGGCTAAGCTTTGACCACTCAGGAGTTTCTGTAGCAGAGGCTCACCTTCACCCACCGATACAATGGTGCCTTTGGGCAGAGAGGTCTTGAGCTGTTCGTAGAACACGCTGACCGCGCCGCCACCCAATACGGCTCGGGCATTGGGGTTATAGCGACGGGCGCGATCGGTTCCGTCTTTGACTAACTTCTGGTTCCGCCACAGTTCTCCATAATAGGCAGTTACCAGCTTGAGGCTGCCCACTGCGCTGCGGACTTTCTTGATGGGGTTCTTGGAGTAGTAGAACTCGAATGCATTTTGGAGGGGGTTGCCGGCTCGTCCATTCACGGGAGCGTAGACTTGGAGATCGCGCCAAGAATAGACAATCAAGTCCGGTTGAAATTCATCAATTTTGTCGAATAGCCTGACCCGAAAATCTAGCGGTGGGAAGGTGCCCATGTCGAAGATTTGCTGCTGCACATGGGGGAATTGTTTGTGGACGTGGTCGGCTAGGTAGACAGCACCAATCGGGAAGATGGGATTGCAGGGAAGGCGGACGTAGAGAATTTTTTGAATGTCCATGAAGCCGATGCCTGACTGAGACCTGTTTATATATCTTTACTTTAATCGATCTTCTCGGGGAGATTGTCGAGAGAGGTCAGCTGGAGCAACTGGGGATCGCTCTCTACTCTCTGGTTCGATAGAGTTCTATAGCAATCTGTTGTCGGGTCTAGAGTGTGAAGACGGCTGAAAGCTTTGATTCATAAGAAATGTGATTCGCAAACTCTCCATAGCGGGTTGCCAAATGCTATGTCGCACTGCACCAATAAAAATGCCCCACCAGAGGCGGGGCGGCTATCGGTGTAAGCCAATCAAACAGCGATCGCTGAAGGTCTAAACCTAGAACAGAATCTAGCTGCTCGATTTAGAGAGCGTTACCGCGAGGAAGAACTTCCTCGGGGAAGACGTAGTTGCGCTGAGGTTGGTCCTGAGGAGCCATCCATGCACGAATACCCTCGTTCAAGAGGATGTTCTTGGTGTAGAAGGTCT
>JBFRWD010000083.1:0-3988 GCA_051439425.1 Synechococcus sp. | reverse complement strand
GTCAGCGATTTCAGAGCTGGCACGAAGTGACGAGCCTCAAAGCTGCTGCATAAATCAGGGCACCTCACCTAATCTCAGAAGAACAGTGTCTTCCTTATGAAATGACGACTTAAGTTGTCAATCCCCTCCGAATGTTTTGTCAGTCAACCAGCTCTATACCTTCCCCTCAAACGACCACATATCGATAGATTAGGCAAATTCTGCGCGATTCGCCCATCTCTATGTCCATATTCATCCACTACAGATAAGAGCGATCTATTTTTGAAGCTCAATCGTTAATGGTGGCCTGGACCCATCAGATTCCCTAATCTCTTGCATCGCCGTCCTCAGACATAGATAGCCCTTCGTTTGAGTCGCCGAGTCGATAGACTTCGATTGAAAAATGATATTTCTTCACCTGCCAGCTTCCACAAGACACTTCTAGAATTTATAAGGATCTTAGAGGTTCTGAGCTTACTTTTGCTAAGTAAGAATTTCTCACGGTTTCGATTGCTCTCTATACTAGCACGTACAGCTTGTGATTTTGTTAATGCTTTTATCTCAAATATTCTTCACATTTTATTTTGGCAAAATTACTACGTTATCTATGACAACTTGTCTTTTGACAGTTGCTTACTACATCAGAAAAAACGTAGTGGTTTACTGTTCGTCCAGCCCTGTCGATGCTATTTAATGCTGTTACTTCTTTGGCAGTCATTTTTCTTTTCTTTGCTACTATCACGCCTGCCCTTGCCTGCCCTTTTCAAGATGGTCTAGAGCTAGTGTAAGTGAATCGGCTCGATGCTGCGGTGCAAATGTTCACCCAAGCAATTGAGCACGGAGATCGCTAAACTGCGGCCTACAGCAATCGATGCCTGGTTCACTTGAAGCTGGCAGACTACTCTGCGGCGATCGCAGATTGTTCCGAAGCCCTTCATTAGCCACTAAGTCAGCCCTCCGTAAGCTTCGAGGCTTATCTCAATCGAGGATTGGCCAATCATCGGTTAGAGCACTACAGTGACGCAATCGCTGATTACGATCACCTGCTTTCTGTGAACCGCCAGGATTTTCGTGGGTTTTACAATCGTGGGCTCAGCAAAGTAGCACTCCGACAGCTCAATTCAGCGATCAAAGATTTCAGCCGAGCAAGGCAGTTTTCTCGTCAAGAAAGTTCAGCTATGCGGGCAGAGATCTTTAACGATTGGGGATTAGCATTATTTCTTGATCGGCAATGGCCTTCGGCCTTCACTAAGTTTGAACGAGCTATTCGTTTGGATCCTAAATCAGATGGTTACTATTTCAACCAAGGATGTACCTGCCACATAATGGAAAAATATGACTGTGCCCTCACAGACTTCACTCGCGTGGTAGGGCTCAACCCTCAATTTATAGATGCTTACTTTACCCGAGGCACTATCCATGATTTATCGGGTGAGCTGAGGAAGGCAATCGAGGATTGGAATAGCGCTGCCAACTTATTTGCTAAACAGGGCAACCTGTCAGCTCAGAAACGGATTCAACGCCTAGTCGAGCAAGCAGCAGCTTCGACAGGATTGCTTGTATAAACGACTTGTCTTCAAGAGATTATCGGGTTGTCCAGTATTTTGGGGCCACTTTAATCATGCTACTTAGCAGATAGCGATGAATACCTCGACGCGTAGACTGACCAAAGAGATGAAGACCGAAGTGGTGTTTTGCAGTTTTGAGCCAGCCCTCAATCTGCCTCTTAGATGGAACTTTTTGAATAACTATCGCAACAAGACATTAAGGCGTCAGCTTCGAACGACAAATCTAGTGATAGGATTCAAACTTAGTCGGTTCTAGCGGGGGTCAGCCGCTAGAGGTAACGGGGAAAGAGCAGTGTAAATCTGCCGCTGTCCCGCAGCTGTATTGGAAGCGAGAGTAGGAAATAGGCATTGAGTAGCAGACGCTTTCTGCCTGTTGAGACTTTAAGCCCTTCCTAAGTCAGAATGCCCGCCGGTAACTGTACATGCTCTCCAACATCTGCGAGGTACGGATGACGATTGTTTCAGCTTTTATTCGATTCCAAACATGCTGCCCCAGGAGCATCTCTACAACGCTCCTCTGATTTTTTTAGCGATATTGGCGCAGGTGTTACTGCCGGATTATTGACTACGATTTAGCAACCCATGCTGCTGACAACAATGTCGTTGGTGCCGATTACATTGACATAGATGTTCGTGCTCTCGCGGCCACGTGCAGCACTGGACTGGGCGCGGTGTCGATTTTGCCTCGTTTTCAAGCTTTGACTTGGCTGGATCGTTATATGGCAATACCTGACGGCAGAGACAGTAGTCCAAAGCTGGAAATGACAGAGTGGTTCGACACACCACTGTCCGGCGCCAGAGATTGATGCGGACGCTTCTTCCCAAACTGACTTTGGGGATTGTCTGGAAACAGTGGTGCAATCGCAGGAAAAAACCTCGTAGAAATTAGTTGACTGTAAAATCTGACCCTCCCATCCATATCCGAAGAATGGGTGTCAGCATACCCGAACGCCATCATTCTGTAATCGATACACTCGTAGGTTCTCCCAAATCTAGAGGAGGAACGAATGACCAATCAATCCAAATCAAATTGGCAAGAATCCTTTGTTGCGACCAACCTCTTACTTCTGGGCTACAACGCTTGGAGTGGTTTCCGGATAGGGGAACGGGGTGCGGTGGTGTGTAGCTTCAATTCACCGCAGTTGGGTTTGACTGGGGAAAGTTTTCGGGCGCATTACATCCCCCGATCCCGCCTCGCCCCCTTCCTCAATGCCTGGTTAGCGGTTCCCGATACGGCGATCGTGAACCATCACCACATCACCAGTCACATCTTGCAGGCAGTGGATGGCTATAACCCAGAAACAGACGTGATTCTGCTTTTGGAGTCGGGAGATCGCGCCTCGTTCATCTACCTGCAAAACCTGCCAATCTCTCCACCGCATAGCTATGAAATCGTCTGCAAAGGTTGGGAAGAGTTTCATCTCGATCTCGCCTTGGAAGACATGCGACTGTCTCAAATGGATTTAACGACACCCAACTAGAGGTCTCAATGACACCATCGACGTTATTTGTTTGTTCACTCTGTCGGTTCTCGGCTCAGGAAAGCAGTCGAGATGGCATTGCTGGTGGACAGTATTTGATCGAGCGAATCCAGCAAGCCCTTGCCGAACGGGACTTGCAAAAGAGCGTCCATCTAGAGCCATTGCGCTGTATGGCCGGGTGCCAGCAGCCCTGCAATATCTCGTTGACGGCACCAGGGAAGCTGACATTCATCCTCAGTGGCGTGAGTCCCGAAAACGGGGCCACAACTGTTGCTGAGTTTTGCCAGCAGTATACCAACAGCGCTAATGGCCGGGTGCCCTATAGCGATCGCTCCCCCGAGATCCGACAGGCAACAGCCTTTGTGTTGCCGCCGCTACCCGTCGAATCAACTTCCCAGTTTTAGGAGATTTCCCATGCATAAGATTCCCGTTACGGTCATCACAGGCTTTCTCGGTTCTGGTAAAACCACCCTGGTGCGACATCTACTGCAAAACAATCAGGGACGCCGCATCGCTGTTCTGGTAAATGAGTTTGGTGAGGTGGGCATTGATGGCGATATTTTGCGCTCGTGTCAGGTCTGCGACGAAGAGGGAAACCCAATAGAGAGCAGCACCGCCAACAGCAACATTTTGGAGCTAGCGAACGGCTGTCTGTGCTGCACTGTACAAGAAGAGTTTTTGCCCACCATGCAGGAATTGCTGAAGCGGCGCGACGATATCGACTGCATAGCGATTGAAACATCGGGACTGGCGCTACCCACGCCCCTGGTGCAAGCCTTCCGTTGGCCCGAGATTCGTACTGGGGCCACGGTGAGTGGCGTCATTACCGTGGTGGATGGCGATGCCCTGGCCCAGGGGCACATCGTCGGCGATATAGAAGCGCTAGAAGCTCAGCGGCAGGCCGATGACAGTGTGGAGCATGAGACGCCGATTGAGGAACTCTTTGAAGATCATCTGGCC
>JBFRWD010000082.1:0-7823 GCA_051439425.1 Synechococcus sp. | reverse complement strand
CGTTCTACAAATCAGAGGTCTGATTATCAGCAATGAATGGGGGGCGAGATGGCAGGATTCGGTACTTACAGCGTTTGAGATGGTAGCTTAAATAACCTCTATTGCTCTGGATATATTACGCTTCCTTGCCGTTTAAGACATGTGTTCAGCCAATACTGACCGAATATCAAGAATAGACTTTAAATCGCTGTCACTGCATCTGCTTCGGCCAGAATTTGCTGCTCGAGGTCGGTCCTTTGTTGGGAGGGATCGGCCGCATAATTGAGATTCTTGAATAAACCGGTAAGGCGGGTAAAAAAGTCCCTAATCTCCGATTTATCTTCCAAGGTGTACTGGCGATTTACCAAATCGTAAACCATCGAAAACGTGCTTTTTTGTCTGGTCAGAGGAGCACTAGCATCCACCGAATCAAAGGCATCTTGCTGCAGGTAAACCATATCTAAAAACAGGGACTTCTGATAGACGATGAAGTCATCCAAGGGAGTTCCTTCTTCACCCGTGACCTGCATCATTTGATAGACGCTGTCTCCACGCTTAAGCAGGTCGACCATCTCGCTAACGCGATCGATCCATCCATCCTGAAGTTCTTGCTCGAACCAATCTTTCAGTTGAGGGGTGTAACGGGACCACGAGATCAGGGGATCGACAGCCGGATAGAAGCGCTTGTAGGCGCGGTCATAGCTCAATCCTAAAAAGGTCTTGACGGTGCCTAAAGTAGACTGCGTCACCGGTTCCTCGAAGTTGCCGCCAGCAGGAGACACAGTACCGATCATCGTAAAGCTGCCGACGCTGCCATCATTGGTTTTGATCACGCCAGCCCGTTCGTAGACCCCTTTGACAGACGAGTCTAAATAGGCCGGAAACGCCTCTTCACCGGGAATTTCTTCCATCCGTCCGGAGGTTTCGCGCATGGCTTGAGCCCAACGGGAGGTCGAGTCGGCAATCATCAGCACGTCGTATCCCATTTGCCGGTAGTATTCCGCCAGCGTGATGCCCGTGTAAATGGACGCCTCGCGGGCAGCCACGGGCATAGAGGACGTGTTGCAAATAATAATGGTGCGATCCATCAGTGACGAGCCGGTTTTGGGATCGGTGAGTTTGGGAAACTCGGTAATGGTTTCCACCACCTCTCCCGCTCGTTCTCCGCAGGCCACCACAATCACGATATCCACGTCAGAAAAGCGCGAAATCATGTTTTGCAGTACGGTTTTACCCGCACCGAAGGGGCCGGGGATGCAGCCGGTGCCCCCTCTGGCGATCGGGAAGAACGTATCGATAATCCGCTGGGTAGTAATCATTGGCTCTTGAGGATAGAGCCGCTCGGAATAGCGCCGCTCCAGCAGCATTTGGGGCAGGGGGCGCCGCACCGGCCATTGCTGCGTCATATCCAGGGTGCGTTCCTGCCCGTTTTGGGTGCGAATGCGGGCGATCGGGGTATCGACCGTGAAGCTCCCCTCTTGAATCCAGGTAACTTCCACCTCACCGGGCTCGGTAAACGGAATCGAAATCTTGTGGGTGTAGCGGCCCTCCTGCACGGTTCCGAGAGTATCGCCAGCCCTGAGCTTGGTGCCGAATTCCACCGCAGGGTTAAAGGCCCACTTTTTCACCGTATCCAATGCAGGAACGTACACCCCGCGGGGCAAAAAAGTCCCGTGACCCACCGCCAAACCTTCCAGCGGATTTTGCAGACCGTCGTACACTTGCCCCAACAGCCCCGGCCCCAGGGTGACGGATAGTAGCTGACCGGATTGCTCCACCAGATCGCCTACCCCAATGCCTCGGGTGCTTTCAAACACCTGAGCCACCGCTTCGCGACCGTCCACCCGCAGCACTTCGGCTTTCAGCTTCTCGCTGCGCCCTTCGCTTTCCCGCTGGGGGCAGATGTAAATCACCTCGTTTTTGATCAAGGGGCGGGGATGCTCGGCTGCCATTTGAATGGAGACAATATCTTCCTGTACGGCAACCACGCGAGCCGGATTCAGCGTTGCTTCTGTCACGATCGATCTCCCTCAGGCAAATACTTTGTCCAGTTCTGCCAAACCAGCATCCGTCAGCTCGGCAAACCGCTGTCTGGCAGTGTCTTCGTTGTAGCTAGTCCAGCGAGCCACCAAATCCCAGCGCAATACGTACAGCACAACTGCTTCGAAGTCGAACTGGTGCCCTTGACCGATACGCTCCAGATCGCTCCACACAACGTCCACCAGTTGGTGCTCCAACCCCAAAAAATTCCCTTCCTCCATCAGCCTCTTGGAGTCCAACAACCAGGGGAAGCGAGCATCCAGTAGGAAAGCGGGGCTAGTCCAATTGCGCATGATGTGGGACACCCAGGGACCGTATCCCCACGGCTGGCCGGGAGGAGGAGCCTCGTCACCGCGGTGACGACGGCGCAGGGCGGCCAGAAAAGTGCGAAACTCCATTCTGGACACCACCGCTTCCTGCAGCACCGTGCTGTTGAGGTCAGCGATCAGCTTCTGGGCTGCCGCCACGATTTCGGCATCGGTTCGCTCGATCGACTGATTGGACCAGCGCAACACATCCTCGATCGCCGCTAACGTTGCCGCATGCTCTGCAATCAGCATTTTCAAGCGGTTGTCCAGCCGAATGCGAGACAGAGGTGGAGGCTGATTGGCCGCAGGGTGCTGCAGGTAAGGCAAGCTGGCCATCAACGTAGCGTACTCGAAGTTATCGGCCATCGTTATCGAACCATCCCTTCTAACAGGGCGCGGAATCGAGGTTGCAGGTGGGCCAGCAGGGCTTCGGAGATCGCCCGATCGCTTAAATCCACCACCACCTCGCTATCCACTAAATGCAACTTAAATCCGCTGTCATTGTCATCTGCCACCCGAAATTCAATCCCTTCCCGCACCATGTCTCGCCCGATCAAGCGGACAAAACGGGTCAGGGTTCCCTGTTCCAGCTCTTCCGGATTGCGGCTTAGTTCCTCTAGCCCCATCACCCGCTGCGGCAGCAGCACTTCGGCAGGTTCCGTCTCGGATACCTCCGTTCGAGCGCGTCCGGCAACTTCCAAAATCATCCTGTGCAACAGCTCTTCTTTCTGGGTTTCTGCCCCAACGATGCGCCTGACCTCGCCGGTAAACTGCTGGGTCAATTTTGACTTCAACCCCAGGATGGTGTCGCGAGCTGCAATGGTCAGGGCCTCCTGGCCGGACTTTTCCAAGGTTTCTACCTCGGATCGGGCTTTAGCAACCATTTCGTCCGCCTGCTCGCGGGCTCGTTCGAGAATGGCTTTTGCTTTGGCTTGGGCGTCGTCGAGCACTAGGTTGGCTTCGGTCTTACCCGCTTCGATGCCCTGTTGTTTGAGGCGATCGATCAGAGCTTGTACGCCTGCAGAGACTTCGGTAGCATTTCCTGATTCAGCCATAATGCGAACTCCTTATCCCGATAGGTTGCCAGCAGCCAGCAGGGCAAAAATGAAGGCGAAGACGGCAAACCCTTCCACAATTGCCGCCGGAGCGACGGACAAACCAAAGATTTCGGGCTTGACCTTGGCTGCCACGACAGCAGACGCGCAGCACTTGCCTTGATAAATGGCATTCACCATTAGTGCCAGCCCGGCCCCCACGCCAATGCCGAACATGCCAACAGCCGTTTGTTCCGTTACCGTCTGTCCCAGCAAGGTAAACATAACGACGATGCCGTAAATCACCTGGGAGGATGGCAGGGCCGAAATACCGACAAATCGACCGTAGCCTCCTTTGGCATCGATCATGGCCCCAACAGCCGCCTGACCGGCAATCGCACATCCAACTGCACTGCCAATGGCCCCGAGGGCGACCGGTGCGTACAACCCAATCCATCCCAGAACAAGGATGTAGTCAGTCATGATTCGATCTCCTTTTTAGCGAAGGGTTGGAAGGAATAGCCTTCCTCCTCTAGTCCCCATCGGAAGAATTCAATAAAGTTCAATCGCAAGCCGTGAACAACACCACTGATGATGGCCAGCAGCAGGTTGATCCCGTGCCCGAGGATAAATATCCCGATCGCCAGCAGAATCCCCAATCCGGGAACGGAGTCGGCGACCAAGCGAGACAGGTCGTTAAACGTAATGGCCAGCGAGGCACTGGACAACCCGAGGGCAAATAACCTCAGGTAGCTGAGGACGTCACCAAACATCGAGGTGATGCCCGTCAGTTTCATCGCTCCATCCAGCAGGCGCAGGAACACCGAAGAGATGGAATCGATCTTGCGATCGCTCCCCATCAGCACGAGCGTTGCCAGCCCGGCAATCAGCAGCCCAATTCCGGCTGTAGTTGCTGTAGGGCTGCCGTTCTCCCCCCCCAATATGAACAGAGAGAAGCCGCCGCACACCACCAAGATCCAGGCAATGTGGGTCATCTTGCTGGATAGCTTGCTGGCGGCCAGAGCCGCCGCCGCATTGGCATAAATCAAGTGGGCGCAACCGATAAAAATCGACAGCGGCAACATGACATCGAAGTCGTTAACCTCTAGGATTTTGAGTTGTTCTAGAAACGAGCCTTCGGGGGGAGGAAAACCGAAGTAGCTGCCCACCAAGATGCCGTAAACGACGCAGGCTCCCAGAATCCACGCGAACAGAGTTCGCATCCGCTTCCCGATCGCGCTCTTCCCCAACCGCCCCCAGTTGTAGAGCAGGGGAACGGCTAGCACTAAGGAGTAGCCGGTATCCGCCATAATCATGGCGAAAAACAGGCCCCACGAGAAAAAGATCACGCTGGAGGGATCCCAATCGCGATAGCCCGGTATTTGATAGGCTCCGACCAAATCCTGGCCGCCCGCCAACAACGGTGGATTTTCCATCAATGTGGGCGGGGCATCGTCGGGTCCTACTTCCTCAATCAGCAGGGCCAGACCGTGCTGCTGGGCAAATTGCTCCAGGTCAGCAGATTGCCGCTGCGGAGCCCATCCCTGCACGGCCAAAATCCCTTCGCGATCCAATACCTGTTGGTCGGCCTGGCGCAGGGCAACTTCGTCCTCCGCTCGATTCAAGCTCTTCTCCAGCAAGTACCGCCAGCGGCTTAGGGACTCGTGTTCGGCTGTCAGATCCTCCAACTCAATTTCGGTGGCATCCAACTGCCGTTCCAGTTCCTCCAGTGGCAGCGATCCCGTATGGGTGCGGGGAACGGGAAATACATCGGGTCCCGGCTCCTCTTGGGCCATGACCGCAACGTAGAGGTACTGATTGTCTTCCGACAATTTCTGCCAGGGTAGCTCTACGTCCCCCAATAACTTGGCCTTGTTATGGGGCACCCGGTAGAACCACAGGCGATACCCCCCCAAAGTTTCTTCGGGTAAGACGAAGTTTCCCCACTGCGTCAGCTGATCGATGCGATGGGCCAAGAATGCTCTTCGATCTTCCACCTCCCGGAATCGACGCTTGTTCTTGAGCGTTGCCCGCACGATACCATCCAGGTTGAACCGCTCGCGATCGCGGACCTGCTTGCGCATGCGCGGAGCTGAAATCAGGTGCCGCCATGCCTGCCGAGCGGGAGTATCTTGGTTGGCTGCAGCATCGTCCGTATCTTCGGGAGCAGCCTGCAGCGGGATCAGGTGCAGGCATCCCAGTTTTTGCAATCCAGCCAGAACGATTTCTTTATCGGTGCTGGCCCCGCAAACGGTTACTTTGTTCAGCGCAATAATTGTCACGATGCAGCAACCTCCTTCTTGCGCTTGGCAATCTTGGAATTCACCACCGCCGCCCGCTCGGTATCCGATAGGTAAATCTGAATCCGCTTGATGTTCCGTTTGGTCTGCGGAATCAGCACCTTATCGAACAAGTTGACCCGCTGAGTAATGGTGCGTACGGCACCGTCCAGCAGCTCCAGTCGCTTGGTGGCCACCAGGATCTGCACCCTCAACTCCAGAGCGGATTTCAACAAGTCCACCAGACTGTCCACCCATTGGGGTTTCCCCAGCAAGGCGTAGTCGCGCACCTCGAAATCGACATTATCGAACTTGGGCAATCGGGTACCCACCACGTTTTCTTGGCTGGTGCGAACGTTAGTCAGCTTGACTAAATCGGTCAGCTCGATCGTTTCATTGCCTACCATCGGCAGCTTGGTGGCCACTATCGGCTCCACCTCCGCCAGCTTTGCCTGACTCTCCCGGAGAACCTTGCGAGCTTTGGACTGCTGGGCCACCAATTGGCGTCGCTTCAGGTCGAGGGAGGGTAAATACTCTTGAAAGGTTTTGAGCTGTCGCTTCAGTTTGGTTATCGAAGACTTGTTGAGTGCCAATCGTGCCATTGTTTAGCCCACCATCGATGCATCTGGCTCTGACTCGGTGTCTGCGGGTTGCATGTCCTTAGGAAAGTACTTATCCACAAGCGCTTGCTTCATCAGCAATTCTTCGGGGTTAAAGCATTCCGCCAGCGTTTTCCAGCACAAGTCGAGCGCGTCCTCAAGCGGGATCGATACTTCAATATTCATAAAGCGCTCTCTAAATAGCCGACCGAATTTGAGCAGTTTGTAGTCCAACTCGGAAAGCTCGAACGCCATCGACTGTTTTTGTTCGGCGTCTTTAGCTCCGGAATAAAAGCGAATCATGGTGTTCATGATCTGGCTGTGGTCTTCGCGGGTTTCCTTACCGATCACGTGTTGCTTCAGCCGAGACAGGGAGCCAAAGGGATCAACAACGCCGTCATGCAGGTAGAACTGACCTTCGGTGATGTAGCCGGTGTTGTCGGGCACCGGGTGGGTAACGTCATCCCCCGGCATTGTGGTGGCGGTCAGGATGGTAACGGAGCCCCCCTGAACGTAGTCGGCAGCCTTTTCGTATCGCCGAGCTAGTTGGGAGTACAAATCCCCCATATAGCCTCGGTTAGAAGGAACCTGATCCATAGAAATGCCGATCTCTTTGAGGGCATCCGCAAAGGCCGTCATATCGGTCAGCAGCACCAAGACTCGCTTGCCTTCTTCCACGGCAAACTTTTCTGCGACCGCCAACACCATGTCGGGTACTAATGTCCGTTCGACGATGGGGCTGGAGGCCAAGTTGACCACCATCACCGTGCGGGCGGAGACCCCAGCATCTTCGAAGGCTTTGCGAAAGGCATAGTATTCGTCAAAGATCAGCCCCATCCCCCCAAACACCACCACATCGGCGTTGGCTTGAATCCCCACGCGGGCCAAGAACTGATTGAACGGCTCCCCCGAGACCGAGAAGATGGGAATTTTTTGACTCTCCACCAAGCAGTTGAAGATGTCGATCATGGGGATATCGGTGCGAATCATTTTGGAGGCCAACACCCGACGCACGGGATTCACCGATGGGCCACCAATGGTCACTTTGGGTTCCTGGCTGAGGTCGGGGCCGCCGTCCATGGGCTCTCCGGCTCCGGTAAATACGCGACCCAAAATATTTTCGGAATAGGTCATTTCCATCGGATGGCCGATGAATCTGACCGAAGACTCGGTGGAAACCCCCTTGGTGCCGGGGAACACCTGCAGGGCCACAATGTCGTGCTTGACGTTAATTACCTGAGCCAGAGATTGCTTGCCATCACTACTTTCTACGTAGGCGAGGTCGCCAAAGCAGGGCTTCATTGCAGTTTTGTAGGCGCTATCGGGCACTTTGACTCGAATGATGTCACCTACAATTTCGACGATGTTGGAGTATCGAATAAGTGCTTGCGACATAAACCTTCCGGGAATCAGCGAGTGCTAAACAGAAGTTCACGCAATTCAGAATACATGCAGTTATTGATTCTGTCAGGACTGAGATCTCAGCAAAAGCGATCAATCTGATAAGCTGAGCAACCACTACTCCAGCCCCTTCGCTTCGCCCTGAATGAACTGTCCCCATTGCACGTCAAGTGACACAACTCG
>JBFRWD010000081.1:0-5902 GCA_051439425.1 Synechococcus sp. | reverse complement strand
GTGCATTGTCATGTGAGTAAATAACTAACCACGATTATTTGATTGCGGCACAGTGATTTCACCGCGAATGTGGAATGTGTGGCGTCGTTACGACGACGACTACGGATGGTTGATTGTTGAGAAATTTGCGCCCTCTTATTGCTCTTTGCCCTTCAGGGAGGTTAATGCTGATGAATACTTTTATTGACTGAAAGGACCTGCTGTTGACAGATCCACATGGTTGACAGTGCCATATGACGTTACCAGTTGCGATTTAATATGCATTTTTCTTGATTAAACCTCATGTGAATTAGATTTGTTTCTCTTCGAAAACTTTAGACAAATCAATGCGATAGTTAGCCAAATATAGCCGATTCCATAGCCAGCAATGATATCTGTAGGCCAGTGTGCCCTGACGTATATACTGCTGAATCCCATCATAACTAAAAAGATAGAGGCTAAGGCATAAATATACGGAGTCATCTTGGGAAAACGAGTTGCAATCAAGTAGGAAATATAGAAATATAGAAATAGATTGCCTGTAGCATGGCCGCTCGGAAAACTTTTACTTCCAGATACTTCGACTAGTCGCATATCTGGGCGTCGGCGCCCTAGTAATGGTTTGAGAATCTCATCAACTAGAATCAAAACACCTAAAGATCCAAAAGCTAAAATTGTAGCTTCTTTCCAATAACGCTTCCAGGCCAATATCCCTAAGCCAATAAGCACGACCAATGCTGCGCACTCCGTTCCGCCAAGAAGATAGAATATCTTAATAAAAGAACCCGATTTAGGAGAAATATTCTGCTGCAACCAGAGCATAAAGCTAGCATCAAACTCTGGATAATTTTTAGTATAAATCTGCGTACAAAGGACGATCAATGGGGCAAATATAGTTAACAAAATAAATAGGTTATATTTGCCAACAGAATGAATGAGAAATGAGCAATTTGATTGGCGCTTAGATTGCATACAGTTATACGTATTAATTTAACAAATACGATTTTATCATAGAGATATTTGAAGCTAGAGACTCAGCAGTTTTTCGGAATTCTAGATATTTCTAGAACGTGAAGCACTTTCACTCAATCGGTATACTCTTATCTATTATTCGGGCAATTAGGTATGATTTAAATCTCATGGATTCTGCTAGTGAAACTAGCTTCATAATGAACGCGCGCAGGCACGTGTATCTTGATTGCTCCAGAACCTTTAGAGCAAGAATAAGTACTGGTAGTGCAGATGCGATTCGTACAGATGGGCCACCCTTTCCACTTTCCTTAAGAAATTAGAGCCCTCAAGGAGAGCGATCAAAACCGTTGGAAAGCTTACTAGAAGTCATTTCAATAAACACCACCCGTCGTGCATGTTGAAGTCATGAGCAGACATGACCTCAGCGACGAGCAGTGGAAAGTCATTGAGCGTCTTCGTCACGTTAAGCCAGCAAACAATCATTTAGCCATCAACTCCCCTGCAATTGACCTCCATCAAGCGGCTGCAGATACAAGGGTGATCTGACTCCAGGTTTGGAAGCGCGATCTCATCGTTTCTCGATAGAGGCTCGCCGACATCAAATGTCTTCTCGGACAGAAGTGAGTTCTGAGCGACTCAAAGGTTGATAGGAACCTCTAACTGTGACCCATTGATTTGAATCGTTTCATCTGATGCTCTCGATATCTTGTGGGCAGGTGAGAAGATTCGGCCCGATTATTCAACCCCTTGTGCCGTCTATGTTCCACACTTGGCATCACCTCTCGATGAGCTGCAGAGTAACTTCTCAGTTTGTCCGTTACCAAAACTCGAGGAACGTATCCGTGTCCTTTGAGTAAACGGAGAAAGAACCGCTTGGCAGCTCCCTTATTCCGTCGCTTTTAACCAGGATATCCAGGACTCGACTGTTTTGGTCGACCGCTCTCCACAACCAATGTACTTCGCCGTTAATGACGATTCGCACTTCATCCAGATACCACTTATCTCCAGCACGAGCAAAGCGGCGTTTCAGTTGATTGGCGTAGGATTGACCAAACTTGTGGCACCAGCGACGGATGCTTTCATAGCTGACCGTGATGCCTCGCTGAGAGAGGAGTTCTTCCACATCCCGGTAGCTCAAACAGAAGCGATAGTAGAGCCAGACTGCGTAACTGATCACGACAGCTGGAAAGCGGTGTCGAGAGTAGCAAACAGGTCGATTATCCATCTCCCTATGCTTCCAGCTCACGATACATGCCTGTTACCGTGACAGAGCCTATTGAGGAGCTAGCGATTGCGTACGACAAGCTGAGCAAAATGCTCAAGGCTCTACGAGAGTTTCAGCGCTACATCGAGAAAACAAGCACTTTATCACCGATTATGGCGAGCGCTACCGATGTGGAGAGAGAATCTCAACTGGATATGTAGAGTCAGCTGTCAATCACTTGATTTCTAAACGGATGGAGAAAAGGAAACAGATGAGATGGACACAGAAGAGGGCTCATATGGTACTTCAAGTCCATACCAAAGTGCTTAACGGGGCTTGGAAAGATACTTTTTCGCAATGGTATCCAAATGGAGAGCTGATTGATGAAATGCCTGAGGCCGCTTGAATCCCACGGTTTTGATCGCTCCCGTTCTTTGTCCCTACACTTGATTCTCAATACAGCATCTGACACTTTCCCTGCCGCTGGATAAATAAGCAACGTTAATCTGGGCACTCTCTCTGCTTTCTTGATGCTGACTTTACGTGACAATGCCATACCTCCAGTATCTCCCAGTGCATCCAATCGCATTTGAGATGTCGGCGTCTCCACGCGGTGACGCTGGACGTCTCTGAAAGCTTGCAAATCCAATCACAGGCATCACAATTGAGAACAGGTATCACTAGGCGATCGCGACAACACCTATGTCAGAGGACACCCCACGTGAACGAGCACGAAACGGCGATCTCGAAGCGTTGGAAACCCTTCTGAGCGAACTGTTTGGCGACGAGCAAGCGGAAGCGAGGGTGCAGTTAGAGCCATCCAAACTGCAAGTGCTGCTGGAATCCACCGTTCCTCTAGACTTCGAATCCAGCCTCGGGGCGGTATTGGAGGCGATCGCCGATCTGGCAGCAGACAATATCGAAACCGTCTCCGTCTATGCCCGGAGGGCAGGCGAATACTTCCCCGATTGGGGGCAGACCACCAACCTCGCCAATCTGGGCTCTACCTCTACCAGAACGAATAAAGGCGAATACGAATTCTCCGCTAATCAAAACCTTTCTTTTAGCAAACTGATTCAACGCATGCGGCAGACGAGCTACTGTCTGCTCGGGATCGGGATTGCCTTAATCGTGCCCGGCATCTTGTTTTTTGCCAGTGGAGCCCTCGAACATGTCCGTGGCGGAGTCTGGGTGATCGTGCCAGGTTTGTCGATGTCGTTCTTTCCGGGACTGTTACTGTTAATCGACGGTTTCTCCAAGCTGTGGGGGGCGAGGCAGTTGAGTTTCGTTGTCAACACAGAAGGTCGGGATATCGAACATGTCATGACTGCCGTGACCCTCTTTCGGATAACTCACACGGTAATGGCTTGGGTCTCCGCAGTGGCATTGGTGTGGGCGCTTGTGACGGTGGCCTTGTTTTTGCCGGTATTTTTGGCCTTGCTGCAATTGTGAGTTGAGACCAAGGTCGGGTAGCTGTGGGATATCATGCCAAACAAGTACGCAACTGGCTGTTTCTGGCGATCGCCCTGTTTTTTGCGTTCGTCTGGGTTGGGCCGTCGATTTCGTTTCCGCCCATTCGAGACGCCAGTCTGGCAGCGAGGGCGCGTTTGGCAGAGGTTTATCAAACAGTGTTAGGCGATCGCGTCGAAGCCATCAAAGAAGATATCAGCCGCAATCCCCTCCAAGACTCTGTGGATAGAAGCGAGGAGACCTTTGCCCGTGCATTCGAAGAAGCCACGGGGGAAGATTACGATCCGGGAGAGCGCTGTTTGACGATGTTCGGACTGATTCCCCTCAACTGTCCCGACCCCACTGGTGACGGCTTCATTACGCCTGATCGCCCGGAGGACTTTTCTGCAGAAGAATGTGCTGCCATTCTAGGTGTCCCGGAGGATCTTTGTCGCCGCTAGGTCCCGCTCGAACGTAAACTGCTGCAACATGATTCGATCTCAACACCCTGGATCTAAAGTCAATGAATCTGTCAGGACTGAGAGCTCAGCAGGAGCGATCAATCTGATAGGCTGAGCAACCCCTACTCCAGCCCCGTCGTTTTGCCCTGAATGAACTGACCCCATTGCACATCAAGTGATACGTGCAGCCTCAAGCGAACGGACTAACCTTGGCTATCCTGTATTCCGCTGTCACAACTGAGATCGCACCTTCAACGAACGGACAGGAACTCCCTTCAATTTCATCGAAGTTCCTACCGACATTGTCTTTCAAGTGCTGTTCTCACGAGTTATTGCAAACGAATAGGCAGTTAGGACATATTGGTTGGATTGATGAGTGCCATCTCGCTTATGCCAGCCGCCTACAGCATGGACCTACGCCTGAAAGTCCTCAAAGCAATCGAACGAGGAGTGACCTTGTCCCGAAAAAGTGGACATTCCCGATAAGTCGAGAAAGACGGAGAATGTTCAGATGGCCAGAAAACCACGCCGGATATTTAGCGCCGAGCAGAAAGCAGAAGCCGTGCGAATTGTTGAGCAGTCGGGCAAACCGATTAGCCAAGTTGCTCGGGGGATGGGGTTGACCGAGAGCGCTCTGCGCAGATGGTTTAACCAAGCTCAGACGGAGCAATCCCCTAGACTGCAGGGGGAATTAAGCAGTGCTGAACGTCAAGAACTAACGGCCCTACGTCGTGAGCTCAAACGAGTCAAACAGGAGCGTGACTTCTTAAAAAAAGCAGCGACCTTCTTTGCCAGGGAAAGCTCCGACCCTACGAGCTAATTCATGCTGAGAAGGTGAACTTTCCTATCGCATTGATGTGCCGGGCGTTGAAGCTGGCTCGGAGCGGCTATTACGCTTGGTGCCGGCGCCAAGGCTCTCCTCGAGCCCGGGAGAACCAAATCTTGACTGAACAGATTCAAGAGATTTACCAGACCAGTCGTGGAACCTATGGTTCACCCCGAATTCATGCAGTCTTGCGAGCCCGGGGATTTCAGGTGGGTCGCCAACGAGTTATTCGTTTGATGGCTCAACTGGGACTTCGCGCTCGTCCCAAGCGTAAGTTCAAGGTCACAACTGATTCTCAGCATCCTTTTCCCGTTGTTGAGAATGTCCTGGACAGAGAGTTTAGAACTACTGAGCCTGACCGAGTCTGGGTCGCTGACATAACCTATTGCAGTCGCCCGCAATGTTAGGACAGTATTCTGAAGACAGAGTCGAGAGCGTCCCAAAGAAAGTCAAAGCGATGGAGAGTTTGGCGTAAGCGGTGTTTCAGACGAGCCCAAAACTTTTCAATCTTGTTCAGGTCGGGGGAGTAAGTGGGCAAAAACATCAACTGGCATCCTGCTTGCTCAATCAACTCTCTTGTCCGACGAGACTTGTGGAAACTGGCATTGTCCATCACCACCACTTGGCCAGAGTTCAAGGATGGAACCAACATCTGTTCCACCCAAGCCTCAAACACAACCGTGTCGCAGTATCCCTCAAAGGTCATGGGGGCCAGCACTGACCCTTGAGACCAGCCTGCAATCATGCTGATGCGATGAGTGCGATCACCTAACTTCAGGGCATAGAAACGCTTGGAATGATGACAATAGCCATAGGGATAGTCTTCTGTGTCATCACACCCAGCCTCATCGATGTAAACCACTTGAGTGGGGTCAACCTCAGACAGTTGTTCGAGGAACTCTTGCCGCTGGACTTCATTGCGTTCCCGGTAGCCATAAGTTTTTTTTCCGGGTGAAACCAATCCGTCGCAGCGCTTTACCAATCGTTCGGTCGCTGATAGACGTCGGCCAC
>JBFRWD010000080.1:0-35607 GCA_051439425.1 Synechococcus sp. | reverse complement strand
TCTTGATGCTGAACGGTGCTTTCCATGTCACCACCTACTGTCGGAAGAGCACCTTATTAATAACAATGTTTGGCTTTTTCGTAAAGCATTTTCCTGCTTTTTAGCTAGTACTTTTTCAGAATTTTGTGTAAGAAAAGTTAAATTGCGACATTTCAGTAGCCCACTACGGGTAGTGGCAGGTGGCCAGAGAAGGCTCAAAAAGCGCTGTATGTCAGGCTGTCGGAGATCGCTCACTGTTATGTAAATACTTCGGCTAACGAAGATTGACGGTTAATCAATAATTCTAAAAATATTGTTAAGCAGGAAAGTCTGCTAGCTCATTCTGGGTAGAGCCCCTGAAGGGAACCTAAAGAAAGTCCTTCCCGAATTCGAGAAGGACTGTAGAAGGTTATTTGCCTAATCTCAATACAATCTAAAGCCTTGGTGGTATTGAAATCCGTTGAGGTTGGTCGGAAATTGAGGGCGGCAGAAGGCTG
Organism: Synechococcus sp.; assembly: GCA_051439425.1. GTDB lineage: Bacteria > Cyanobacteriota > Cyanobacteriia > Thermostichales > PCC-7336 > PCC-7336. Next base: position 35,131 of record JBFRWD010000080.1, on the reverse strand, counting down.
TTACCCCCAGTACCCGTGGGAGTTCTGAGCTTTTTAACTGTAGTTATTTCTGGCTGTTGCACGGAGTCCTTTTCTAAAGAAGGATTGAAGTTTCTTGAAGTTTTCTGACTCGATTGTTGCTCGATAGTAGGAGAACTTGGTTCAGGGCGTGGGGGTGAAGTAGGTGCTTGGGGATTCTGCTGGATGTCGGCGGGAAGGCGATCGCTAGTACTTGTGTCCTGCGTAGTTGTGTCAGGAGTGGTGGTGCTGGTTTGCCCAGATGAGGTGGGCGGTGCCTCGCGATCGCGTTTGAGCTGTTCCAAGAATGGGTAGGGGCTTGCCTCGGGTGACTCGGGCGAGGCCTCGACTGGTGCTTCGGGAGATGGTTCGGTAGGGGGCTTCGCAGAAGGAGAGGGCTGGTTATCTAGGGGTTGAGTCGTCGTTTCTGGCGCTGGGGCTTCTTCAAATTGTGATGGTTGGGGTGATTGTTGCAAGAATTGTTGGCTGCGCCGTTGGAGTCGCTGCAGGAATCCGCTAGGGAGATCGGATTGAGTCGCGGGTTCTGAGTCTTTGCCCTGTTGTTCCGATCGCTCCGTTTTAATGGTGCCGGTCGCCTCAGGAGTATCTTCGAAGGACGTTGTGTCGGATTGGACAGGCTTCTGTTCTGTGTCTTCTGTCGTGAGTTGCGCTTCATCACCGGTCAGGGTTTTGGGCAGCTCAGTTTTGGAAGGAGATGCTGGACGCTGCTGTTGCCGGAGCTTTTGCAGAAAGTTCAGCGGGCGCTCGGTTTCAAGTTGGGTTGGGGTTGACGGCTCTTCAATCGGTGGCGTAGTGTCTTCAACCTCTGACTCATCGTCTTGGTCTGCAGGTGTCGTGAAGTCTTTGGATTCTTCTTGGATGAGCTTGGGAGAAGGCGTTTGCTGGCGCTGTTGTTGGACACGTTCTAAGGCACTACGCGGCTCTGCGTTGGATTCAGAGTCTTCAATGTCTGCTGGGACATCAGAGTCGATTGGCTCTGGCTGGGTAGATGCTTGAGATGGTAGTTGGCCGGCTGGTGGGTTATTTAGTGTCTTCTCGCTATCAGGTGTACGTTCACCATCGGGTGTACTTTTGGTGTCTAGTGTTTCTTCAGACTTATCGAGTTCTTTTATAGAGGCTTCAATTTCCTCTTCCGGCTTGAATTCTGGGGCTGCTAGTCGAGCGGGCTCCTCTGGCATTAACTCCTGATTATCGGCGGGGATGGGTTGGCGATCGCGCAGGAATTTCTGCCAGAAATTGAGCGGACGCTCTGTTGTTGCCGCTGGCGCTGCTTCTGTTACTGATTCCTCTGGCAAATTTTCTGTGTCATCGAGGCTGTCATCTACTCCAGTTGTGCCTGAATCGAGTGGGCCTGAATCGAGTGTGTCTGAATCCAGCACATCCTCAGTGATACCTTCTTCTTCTGCTTCAGCAGCTGGTTCCTCGGGGATTACCGTATCGGTAGGTTCTGCAATTTCTAAATCTACTGCGTCGTCAAATTGGCGATCTCCCTCTGATTCGCTTGATTCAGATGGATTGCTATCTAGCTCGTTCTCGCTATCTGTAGATGCTTCAGTAGGAGCGAGGGGTTGAGGGATTTCGTCCGAGAGTTTTTCCTCTGCTTCCAGTTTCAAGTTTTTGTCTTGCTCGGATTGTCCGCGTAGCTTCTGCCACCAGCTTCGGGCTCCTTGGTTAGTGCTTGTGGGGCGATCGCTAGAGCTGCTGGGGGACGTCAAGGGTTCGACAGTGGAGGATGCCGGCTCACTAATGTCTTCTAAGCTGTCCACCTCATCGAATTCATTGGGTGACTCGGGCTCGCTGATGTCAGGTTCGCTTGCCTGTTCGGAATCTACCGGCTCATCTTTCGCTTCAAGCTGTTTTTCTTCAATCTCTGTATCTTCAACAGGTGCCTGTGGTTCGATCTCCACGTCCACTGCGGGAGCTGTTGCAGTTGGGGCAACCGGTTCTTGCTCGTCTATTTCCTTCAGTGCTTCATCCGCTTCAAATTCTGAATCTGCCTCGATCTCCTCTACCTCTGGTTCGTTAACAGATTTAGCCTCCTCTGGCGGTTCTTCTCTCTCTCTCTCTTCTACCTGTGTTTCTTCTTCGTCAGGGATGGTAGACGTTTGTTCGGGTTCGGCAACGATTGGCTCAGTTTCTACCGGCTCGGTAGGGGCCGGCTTGGTAAATTCAGGTTCGAGTTCCGGTTCCGGTTCGAGTTCGGGAGTTGCCCCCACAATTGCCAGAACGTCTTCCGCTTTTAAAACCCCTCTGACTAATTTAGACAGTGTATCGGTGCCGCCAGGATGGTACTCGATTGCACGAGCGGCGCTGTTGAAAACATTACGAATGGGTTGACCGTCGCCATCTACCAGTTCCACCGACACAATATTGCGCCCGGATTTCAGCCCCGTCAGGTAGATCGGTTGCCAGCGATCGAGGGTGCTGCGCTTGCCGTTGAGGGTGTAGCGAATGCGCCAATCTTTGGGAACATCGGGCACGAGGGATTCGCGGATGGGGGCGTTGGCCAGCCATACGTCCAGCAGAATGGGTTCAGCTCCGTAACTCTCGGATGGGCTGCTGTAGGTCAGTACCGGCAATCGATCTTGCGGAGCGTACTCCTCAGTTTTTGTGAAGACATGGAATGTGGTCTGAGCGTAGGCTTCTCGGTTTTTGAAACTCTCGTGCCAGGGGCGGGCTGCAAATACCCGCAGTGTGTGGGTTCCGGGCTCTAGATCGGTGAAGAGCAGGGGACGGTTGGCGTCGTAGTGAGTGATGTAGGGTTTGTTGTCGAGAATGACATGCAAATTGGGTCCAAGGCCCAGCTCTTCGTCTTTAAACAGAGGGTAGTCCTGCACGTTAAATCGCACGGAGATTTGGGTGTCTTGCAAGACTTCGTCGGCTTTGGGGCTGACGATCGTCACCTTTGGCCGGTAAGACTCCATGTAGCGATCGAGCTTGGCGATTTCGGTTGGGATGGGAGCTGTGGCCACCGAGCCTACAGATGTAACGGACTCCGGGGCGGACACCTCAGATGATTGGCCGCAGCCGGACAACCCGATCGCCACGGTCAATATCAGTGCTATTGCAACTCTCTGTCCTCGATGCAGCCATCTCTGCCATAGCGTTTTCTTCTCTTTAGCCAGCCATTGCAGCTTCGCCATAGCTCACCACAAACCTCTACGAACAAACCTCTGCAAATCGATCCCGGTGACTCGGTCGCCCCTGATGAGTTCGATATCCGATGAGAAACACTTAAAAGGGTAAAGCGACGCGGCCCCATTCCCGCAAGCATTACCCGCGATACACAATGTCTCGATACAATTTTTCACCTGGCGTCAGACAAGTTGAGCTTGTCAGTTGTGACTTTTTGGAGCAATACGCATTTAGTTAAACGGTGATGAAAAGGGCTGGGCGGAAGCTTGGGCTGAACTGGAGATCGCCATTTAGAGCAAAAAAATCGTCTAAAGTAGGGCTGAAGTATTTTTTACATTGGTTGCATGGCCGAAACCTGGCTTGAACACACCTGCCAGATCCTAGTTCCCGAACCCATCGATCGCGTATGGGCGCTGTGGGTGAATCTAGAATTGCTGCCTCAGTGGATGAAATGGATCCGGTCGGTGACGATGCTGGATGACAACCTCTCCCAATGGGAGCTGGACAGTCGAGGATTTTCGTTTTCTTGGACTTCGCACACCCACACCACTATCGAACACCAACGGATTGAGTGGGAATCGGTCAGCGGCTTATCCAATCGCGGTACGCTGCGGTTTTACGATCGCAAGGAAGAAGGCACGATTGTGCGATTAACGGTGGCCTATGGTGTCCCGAGTTGGCTGGCTAGCCTGATGAGCAGCTTGTTCGTGGGCCGTGTAGTCGAGTCCACAATTCAAGCGGATTTAGAACGATTTAAAACCTATATCGCCACCCACCCCCGCTCGGTCGAGGTTAGCTAGAAGTCGTATAACCTGGCTGGCTGCAGTATTTGACCCCAAGATTGCCCGTGCCTGCGCCAGTCTGAGTAACCGTGACCCCAGACTGGCTGCAAGACCTGGTTGTAAGGAACACAAAGGCCCGAGCCAGTCTGAAAAAATTATCTCTCAACACCTATACCAAACCCTAAGGACCTGCTAGTCTAAGAGCTCAGCCGTCAAGCAGTCTTCTAGCTATTGGGTAACACTGTAGATGGCTCTTACACAAGTGCGCGCAAGACGTAAGTAGGCACCGAGTGGTTCAGGAGTTCGATCCCAGTTCGCAGCAAGCTCTGAGTAATGGGCGAGATCGCAAGCACGATCTCCTCAATCCCGAGATTACGCCAACCAGCAGAGATCGCTATTCAGAACAGTCGCAACCCGATAATCGCCGCATCCAGTTTTCCCTAGATGCCTCAGACGTAGATTTTGACCAGTTACTGGAGCTGTTTCGCCGTAATGCGTTTTGGGCCAGCGATCGTTCTCGGGAAGATTTGGAGCGGGCCGTTGCCCACAGCCATCCAGTGGTTACCGTGTGGGATGGAGAACGACTGATAGGATTTGCCCGTGCCACCTCAGATGGCGTCTATCGGGCCGTGTTGTGGGATGTGGTTATTGATGACGATTATCGCAAGCAAGGGCTGGGTCGCAAGCTTGTGGAAACTCTGATTGCTCACCCCGACATGCAGCGGGTAGAGCGTGTCTATCTGTTCACAACCTATCAGCAGGACTTTTACAAACGGATTGGCTTTGAAGAAAATTCCAGCACCACAATGGTTTTGATGGGGCAGACTTTGGAGTTCATTCCCCCTGAAGGAAAGAACTCTTCTCAAGCGACTTAGGCCACGGTCAAAGGTAATGGTTGGTTGGGTTTGCTATATTCCACCACACAGCGATATTCCGTTTAATGAATCTTCGAGTGAGTGAGGAACTCGCCTAGTTCGAGCGAACTCAGTGTTGCGGGCGAAACGGCTGGAGGATTCGCAGTACATCCCTCTTCTTGACTACGCGGCCTTGCTTGCCGAAAAGTACAGCATGTGTGGCCTTTTGTGTCAGAGCTATTTTGGGGGTGTGCCAAAAGGCTATGTCAGTTTTGCAGCGAAAGACGCGAGCGTTTGATGGGATTGCTTCGCGGGGTCCGATTTCTCTTGTAGATCGCCACAGGCTTCATGTCATAAGCAATACCTGGAAATTTGGCGATTGAATAACTATTAAATACCCATTGAATGGGTGTTCTGTAGAACACTTTTTGGGTTACATTTAACACCAATTTTTTCCGTACGATTGGGATATTTTTCGTCAGATTTTCCAGACCTTTCGGACCAAGGTGGAGCAATGGCAACCGTTACTTTACTTTTCTTTGCGAGATTGGCAGTGTCAACTTAAAGCAAATCTTTAATTCCTACTCCATCAAAGATTTCGGTTCACAGGATGTAATACCTTTTACAACAATCTTTGAACCGTAGGTTTAGGATGAGGTTCAAGTAGAGGAACTATTTTACTTCTGCCTATTTCAAAGGGTCTATCCTCTACAAGATTTGTTCCCTTAGACTGCAGGGTTTGAGTCATTTTTTAGCGTTATTTCGTTAGCTCTCCTGCGCTCGTCGAATATTCGGGGTTTCAATATGACAGTTTCTGCTCAGAGTTCTACATCCCATTCCAGCGACCGGGTTCGGGTCACAGTTTCCGATCCAAAGACTCGGCAAGCACGCTCTCAGCAGGATTCAATCGGGGTCTTCTTACGAGAGATGGCTCGCTACCCGCTCTTAACCGCCAGTCAGGAGGTAGAGCTAGCGCGCATTATTGTGGCGGGAGGCCCGGAAGGAGAGCGAGCGAAGCGCAAGTTGGTGCGAGCAAATTTGCGACTGGTGGTATCGATCGCCAAGAAATATCTCAATCGCGGTGTGCCCTTTCTCGATCTGATTCAGGAAGGCTCCATTGGCCTGATGCGTGCTGCCGAGAAGTTCGATTACGAGCGTGGCTATAAGTTTTCGACTTATGCCTATTGGTGGATTCGCCAGGGGATCACTCGGGCGATCGCCAGCCAGTCTCGTACGGTGCGGCTGCCAGTTCACATGGTTGAAAAGCTGAACCAAGTGAAGAAAGCTCGTCGAGAACTCGCTCAAGAGCTAGGTCGGCGACCGACTAAAGAGGAGATTGCTGAAGCTCTGGAGCTGACCCCAGAGAAGCTAGATGCGGTGATGGATGCCGGACGGCGGACACTATCGTTGCACACCAAAGTGGGCAAAGAGGAAGATACCGAGCTACTGCAGCTAATCGAAGATGCTGACGAGCTAGTTCCGGATGATCGCATCGACTTACAACTTCTCTCCGAGCAAGTGGATGAGGTGCTGGGTCATCTAACATCTCGGGAGCGAGACATTATTCGCTTGCGCTTCGGCCTACAAGATGGACGCAGTCATACGTTGGCCGAAATTGGTGACTTGTACAGCCTGTCGCGAGAACGCGTGCGACAAATTCAGGCCAAGGCCATGCGGAAGTTACGGCATCCCCGTCGGCAGCAGTTGTTGCGGGATTGGGTGGTGATGGATTAGGGGCTCATTGCTGCTTCAGCCACTCCCGCGCATACTCAACCGCTTCTTCCCGAGTAGAAATCAAGCAATCCGCTTGTGCTAGCCTCAGCTGCTTCAGCAGCAATCCAATGGTGGGACTAGATTTGAGTTTGAGGGATTGGATGAGGTGGCGACCGTCAATGAGTGGAATTTGGTGGGCGAGTGGATCCTGGGGATTCTCGTAGCGCGAGAGTAGGGGTGCGACTTTGTTCGTTGCAGCTCCTGCGGCGAGAGCGGCGAGGGCAACAGCCGGAAAAGCTTTGCCAGCGGATTCGAAGAGTTGTAGTCGTTCGCTGCGGCTGGTTTTCTGGCAACTAGATTTTGCCGAGAGATCGCCGATCAACTGGGGGACAAGAGTGGCAATCCGATCGCCCCATTGTTGCTCGATACGGCTGTATTTGAGCCGTTGCATGATGGTGTTGAGCCGATCGCTGGGGATATGCAAAAACAGAACCGCGAAGAAGATCGTGGCGATGCCGCTGCGGCGATCGCAAATGGGCTGCTTGAGTTGGTCGTAACTATCGGGGTGGTGTTCCTGCAGGAATGTGAGGGCATTGGGTAGCTGAGCGGCAGCCTGGAACGAGCTGGGATCTAACTCCGGTAGCCAGTCAGTTAGTTGCCGATCTTCCCAAGCCGCTTTTAGCCAATTGAGGCCGTTATCTCCCAACTCCAACAGATAGTGCAGTTCGGTGCGCACACGCTCTGCTGCCACGGTTTTGAGCAGGTGATGGCGTTGGGCGGTAGCTTGGCGGGTGTCTTCGGTCAGGGTGAATCCTAATTGAGCGGCTTGGCGATAGCCCCGCAACAGGCGCAGGGGATCGGCGGTGAGGTTATCGGGATGCACCATACGCAACCGGCGATCGCGCACGTCTTGGCGACCGTTGAGAGGGTCGATCCAGCGATCGGTGTGCAGTTCTAGGGCGATGGCGTTACAGGTGAAGTCCCGCAGGGCTAAATCGTCTTCGACTGTGGTGCCTGCTTGTTGGGCAATGTCGATGGTGGCGTTATCCAACACGATGCGGGAAATGTGACGGACGTCATCCAGCACCACAAAGCCGCCATCCAATTGTTTGGCCAGCCTGGAGGCGTAGGCGATCGCGTCCCGTTCCACCACCAAGTCAATGTCAAGGATTGGCCCCACCGTGCGACCAAGCAACCAATCCCGTACGGCTCCCCCAACCAAGTAGGCGGGTTGGGGCAGGAGTTCCAGTGGAAATGGCAGGGGAATGGTGGGGGTGGAAACGGTCAATCCAACCTCTAGATCGTCGGCATACCAGTCTATGCCGTTTTGGGCCATTCCCCGCCAGAGATTGTGTGGAAATTTGGATTCTCGAACTGTGGGGGTAGTGTTCTGTTACCAAGAAATGCAAGATGGCATCTCCATCCAGGCTGGCTGCAATACATTTACTGCTCGACGGTATTCCCAAGAGCAAGCCTGAAAAACACTAAGATTCCAGATCGGCGACTGCTTTGGGGGTAGCAGAGGTGAGTATTTCGCAGCCGTTGTTGGTGACTAGGACGTCATCTTCAATGCGGACGCCAATGCCGCGCCATTCCTCCCCTACGTGCTTCAGTTCTTCTACATCGCGATCGGGAGAGATATAGATGCCGGGTTCGACGGTCAGCACCATGCCGGGTTGGAAGGTGAGCCATTCGTCGTTCGCTGTTTTGTAGGCTCCGACGTCGTGGACGTCGATGCCCAGCCAGTGGCCGGTACGGTGCATGTAGAAGGCTTTGTACTTCTCATCTTCGATTAGCTTATCGATGTCTTCACCGTCTTCGGGAACTAGCAGGCCGAGATCGACCAAGCCTTCGGTGATGGTGCGGACGGCGATGTCGTGGGGCTGGTTGTAGGTGTTGCCGGGCTTGACTTGGGCGATCGCTGCTTCTTGGGCCTTCAGCACCAGTTCGTAGACGTCTTTTTGGGCGCTGGTGAATTTGCCGTTGATGGGGAAGGTGCGGGTGATGTCGCTGTTGTAGTAGCCATAACAACAACCGGCGTCGATCAGCAGCAGGTCGTTGTCCTGCATTTGCTGGGTGTTTTCGATGTAGTGCAGCACGCAGGCGTTGGCACCGGAGGCAACGATGGAGGGATAGGCGGGGCCGAGACAACCTTGCTGGCGGAAGTATCCTTCGATCAGCGCTTCGATTTCGTATTCGTATTTGCCGGGTTGGGCTGCTTCGCGGGCTAGGTTGTGGGCTTCGGCGGCGATCGCGGCGGCTTTGCGCATCATGTCCAGTTCGTCAGCGGTTTTGATGTTGCGCAGGCTGTGCAGGATGGGGGAGAGGTCGGTGAGGGCGACGGGGGCGCGGCCGCGGCGGGGGTACTGGCGCAGTTGGGTTTGCCAGAATTTGAAGACTTGTTGGTTAAATGTATCGTCGTGGCCGGGGCGGTAGTAGATGCGATCGGCGTCTTTGAGGTATTCGGGTAGCTTCTCGGCTAGTTCGGAGATGGGGAAGGCTTCGTCGGCTCCGTAGCGCTCTTTGGCTCCTTCGATGCCGGTGCGGTAGCCGGTCCAGATTTCCTGTTCGCGGATGCGGGGGCGAACAAATAGGACGAATTGATGTTCGGGGTGATGGGGGGCGATGACGGCGACGGCGTCAGGTTCGTTGAAGCCGGTGAGGTAATAGAAATCGCTGTTTTGGCGGAAGGGGTATTCGACGTCGTTGTTCATGACGGCGAGGGAACCGCTGCGCACGATCGCGGTGCCGTTGCCAATTTTGTCGGCGAGTTTCTGGCGACGGGTGCGGAAGGTGTCGGGGCGGATGGAAATGTCGGTGGTAATAGTCATGAACCGGCGGAATTCTAGTCAGTTTATTATGGCCGATTTAGCCAGTAGTACAGAGTGAAAACGTGCTCCAGCGCCATTCGCTCAATATGCTGTGTTGTGATGTGTCGCAACCGGTTTGCATATGCCTTTGCCCCGGACTACTTGGGTGGGTGTGTTTTCCCATTTGCAGGGGTCGGTGATTTTGTCGATCTGGCCCAAGGTTGCTGTTTGTAGTGCCTTTGCCTTTGCCGTGTCGTTGGCGCAGTTAAATGGGCTGCAGATGTCTTGGCCGGTGGAGGGCAGTATTGTGCCGACGTTGGTGTTGGGACTTCTATTAGTCTTTCGGACGAATACGGCGTACGAGCGGTTTTGGGAGGGGCGCAAGGCGTGGGGAACGTTGATTAATACGTCGCGGAATTTGGTGCGGTTGATGGTGGTGGCTATTTCGGATTCTGGGCCGGATGCGGCAAGCGATGCTCAGAGTTCAGAGCCTGAAGCACTAGAACATATTCGGCGGGAGAAGCGGGAGGCGTTGCGGTTGGTGGCGGCGTATAGCTACGGGCTGAAACAGCATTTGCGAGGGGAGGCGATCGATCCGGCGCTGTTGCCGTTGGTGTCGCCGCAGTTGGCGATGCGGCTAGAGAAGTCGCCGCATGTGCCGTTGGAGATTGCTTTCGAGTTGGGTAGCTATTTCCAGAAGTCTTTTGGGAAGGGACGGGTGTCGGTGTATCAGCTATCGGATTTGCATAAACTGCTGGACACCCTGGTGGATGTGTTGGGGATTTGCGAGCGGATTTTGAAGACGCCGGTGCCGATGGCTTATTCGATTCATTTGCGGCAGTTGTTGTTTATTTATTGTTTGACGATTCCGTTTGTGTTTGTGGATGAGTTTGGGATGTGGACGGCGATCGTGGTGGGGTTGGTGGCGTTTACGGTGTTTGGGATTGAGGAGATTGGGTTGGAGATTGAGAATCCGTTTGGGCGCGATCCGAATGATTTACCGTTGGATGGGATTTGTGCGGGGGTGAAGGAGCATGTTGAGGGGGTGTTGAGGATGCCTTGGTTGGTTGAGGATGTTGATATGGGGAATTGATGGTTATTGCTGCAAGTTTTGGAAGTAATCTTTGACATTTTGCTGCAGTTGAGGATCGGAGATGAGTTGCTCCATGAAGGCTTTGGTTTCTGTGGGGGCATTCCAGGCTTCTAAAACTGGCTGAAATTCTGGATTTGAAATGAGCTGGTGAATTAGCATTTCGAATCTTAGGTAGTCGAGGTTGTTTTGGGTGGCGATCGTGTTGGGATGTTGGCCCCCCAATAGCTGTTGCCTCAATTCAAACGCTTGGATGAAGAGGGGTTCGGCTTCCTCGTAACGACTCTGCTCAAGATAGAGTCCAGCCAAATTATTCAAGTTGGTAGCAACATCTGGATGTTGGTCCCCCAACAGCTCTTGGAACATCTCCAAAGCTTGGATGAAGAGGGGTTCGGCTTCCTTATAGTGACCCTGCTCAAGATAAAGACCAGCCAAATTATTCAAACTGTTTGCAACAAAGGGATGTTGAGCCCCCAACAGCTCTTTGCGCATGTCTAATGCTTGGATGTAAAGGGGCTTGGCTTCCTCGTAGCGACCCTGCGATTAATAGAGTCCTGCCAAATTGTTCAAGCTGAGAGCAACGGAAGGATGTTTAGCCCCCAACAGCTGTTGGAACATCTCTAACGCTTGGATGTATAGGGATTCGGCTTTCTCGTAGCGACCCTGCGATTCATAGAGTAATGCCAAATTGTTCAAACTGCTAGCGACATCGGGATGTTGAGCCCCCAACAGCTCTTTGCGCATGTCTAATGCTTGGATGTAAAGGGGTTCGGCTTCCTCGTAGCGACCTTGCGCACGATAGAGTAATGCCAAATTGTTCAAGCTGCTAGCGACATCGGGATGCTTGTCCCCCAACAGCTCTCGCATCAACTCCAGTGCTTGGATGTATAGGGATTCGGCTTCCTCGTAGCGACCCTGCACACGATAGAGTGATGCCAAATTGTTCAAGCTGATTGCGACATCAGGATGCTTGTCCCCCAATAAACGAATGTTGGTCTTGCGAGCATCTTCCAAAACCTCTTGCGCATCTAAATATTTTCCGCATTCAATCAACGTTAACCCCAGGTTATTTAAAGCTTCGGGATATTCAGGTTGGTACTCAATCGCCCTTCGGTAAGCAGAGATTGCCTCTTCGTATTTAATCGTTTCAAAATAGGTCTTTCCCAGAAAAAAATACACCACCTCAAATCCAACAACTTGCTCGATCCCCTGTGCTGTAGTTCCCTCCAAAATCTCAACCGACTCTTCCGCCTCATTTGCCGCCTCAGTCAAGCGAGCAATTGCCCCGTAATAATCTCCCGCTTCATATTGCGCCAACCCCAATGTCAACAACGTCAAATAATTCGTCTGATTCGACAAAACAGCCATGATGTCAAAACTTTCCAGAGTGGCAAATTCCATCGACTGTCGCGACTCGCTTAGCGCTAACCTGTTGGAAACTGACAACACTTCAAAATTCACTGCTAGCTTCGTCTGCTCCCCAACCGTGACATAATCCCCCCACATCACAATCTCCGCTCCCAATTCCTCCCCCTGCTCCCTAAACCAATCGTTATCTCGCACAACCTCGTCAGTAGCAGTGGAAAACGGCTTAACAACTAACTCATCCCCATAGTCATCCGCCACCTCCTCCAGCTCCTGTAAAATCTGCCGAGTCACCCCCAAAGAGTCCGCATTCTGCGTATCCTGAAACTCCGCCACTAATACCAAAACGCGATCGTCTACTGGTGGGGCTGTCGCGACTTTATATCCGTGCCAGGTAAGAGGAGCGATTATCAAGCTGGCCACAAATACTGCAAATGCCGATTGTTTAATCCGTTTGCCAAATGGTTTCCTTACAGTCATGCCACTCTGGAAAACCTTGACGGGTCGCTTTCCGAAGGCAAGGTATGCACAACTAATCCACAAAAGCCCTAAGCAGAGAAAAGCGGCGAACTGTAAGGGATTGGCTCCCGCCCACTTCAACAACGCCGAAGCGATCCCACTGAACAAGACCAGCAGGATTATTTCTGCAATTAGAGTCTCCCGTATTCCTGTCGGTACCTTCAGCCAAATCTTTGTTAAAAGATTGCTCACAGCTTGCCAACCCCAGCAAATCAGATACGCGCGCTTGTATCTTTATGCTTAGTTTTAACCCAACTTCATTCTTTTTCAGTGGGATGCAAGTTTCCGCTTCAGGAATGTGGATTGTGGTGTGACTGTTGAACTTGTAAGTGCTTCATTCACCCAATCACTGCGCCGACAACCGCGCCACCATCTCCGCCCAAACGGCAGCTACCCCGGCACCATAGCCCGGATCTATTGGCTACTGAAATACTAAGGTTCTGAGGGATTACTTGGCTTCAGCCCCTACAAGGCAAGAAACAGGCCGCAATCTGCTTTGCGGATTGCTAACAGCTACAGTATCTGCGTGCATCAAGCACTGTAAGTTGCCCGAGCCAATAACCACGAGAAAGAATTCCTGCTAGGCTTCACAGAAAGCGCCGAGGCATCTAATGCAGATTGTATTTAAGGCCCTACTTTTCTTGCTGCCGATTGCCTTCACCTCTCCATCCCTAGCACAAGAACCAATGCCCGAAGGAGCCATTCAGGCCGGATCTTTAGCCAATCAGACCCTAATTCAAGACGCCTTGGTTGGCGTGTCTGCCAAAACTTCGACATTAGGATGCGATACCCCCGAACAAGTCTCGCCCTACGTCACCCAACTCCCCGCTGGCGAGGAAGGCTCTAGATCGTGGAGAGAATTATGGGTGGTTCAAGGATGCGATCGCGAATTTTCCATCAACCTCAGATTTAACGAAGACGGTCCAAACGCGTCCAATTGGAACATCGTTGAGTAGTTTTCACTCAAATTCAATAGCCAGCCTTATTTCTAATACTGGTCAAATGGCCCGAATCCCTATAAAGATCCCCTACTACGGCAACGGCACGCCACCTACCTGCAACCACATACTCTGGCTGGGATAATCCGGCAGACTCAGCGACACACTGCTGGCCCCTTGCACAAAAATCTCGGGAATCCGTACTACCCCGCTATATACCGGACTCCCTGGCGGCAACTCACCCGGCAACCCCGATGTGCTGGCACTCAGCGCTCGTCCGTTGTTATCCCGCACATCCATAAAGCTGTACAAAAATCGCACCGTGCGGTTGCTGTTGTTCTGCATCGTCACATTCAGCACCACCGCCCCCCCCTGACGCTGCACCGACAACACATTCATCACTACACTTCCTGCCGGTAACGGAGCAGGGTTGCCTGCCGCCGACGGAGGGGCTGGCGTAGCGATCGGGGCAGGTGTTGGTTCGCTGTCCCCTGAATTCGAACTCTCGTCTGCATCGGGGGTTGGAGTTGCATCGGGAGTGGGAGTGGGGCGTGGAGTGGGAACCGACGAAATATCTTTCAGCCTCGGATTCTCGCTAATCAAATATCGATCCGGTATCTCTAACAGAGAAGCTGTTTCTTCCCGCAACTCCTCCTCATCAATCAGAGACACCGATCCCCGTCCGTTGCCATTACGACTCCGCCCTTCTTCGTTCGTCTCAAGCGGCGTTACCCCTCTCAGAGCTTTTTCACCGAATTCAAACCCGAACAGAAACGCAACGCTCCCAACAATCATCACAAGGATGAGCAGGATGAGCCCCGTGAACACTGCCAATGAATAATCGCGGCGCTTACGCACAGCAACAAACCTCCTCAACCCAGCCACCAGCCAGTTTTGCTGTGCCCACAATATCTCATGTCCAGCCTGCTAGGGATGGACACAATCGCACGATCGGGCGAGGTTCAACGCAGGGTAACACTCAAGCCGAGTTTCTCGTGCAAATCAGTTGTGTTGGCGTAGGTTTGGGGGCCTGGTTCAAACTCCTGGGCGTTAAGGTAACACTCTCAGCAGGGGTCGAACATCACAAAAGCTTAGTTGATAAGGATTTGAGGATTTGATGAGTAGCCAATAGCGTTACACTAACTTGAACTGCGCCAGCAAATCGGCAACAGTCGAGCTACCGTAGTTCTAGTCGGTTCACTCAACAGACAGATATTCGTACCAGTTTGATTCAGGATGTTACGTTGCAGCAAGGCGTTAACGCTTTCACTGGTCACAACCATCCTCCCCCTTCCGATCGCTCCGGAGATTTATTGCTTATGCGCTTTCTGCAAATGCTGGTTGGATGTCTGACCTTGCTGATGGCTGCGATTTTTGCGGGGCAAAACACAGCGACTGTTTCCCTCAGGCTCTTTCGGTTGAACTCTGTCGAGCTGCCCCTCGGGCTGGTGCTGATTGCTGCTGTTGTTTTGGGGGTTTGGAGTTCGATGATTTTCGTCAGCATTTTCTCCAAGCGTCGCCGTCCCGTGCAATCTGCCTTTAAAGCATTTCGTTAACTGCTGGTCAGAGTGGTTGGCTGAAAAACAGCCCCCTGCCTCGCAATAGTCGCGGAGCAGGGGGTTAAGCGGTATTTAATTGATGAGTCAATGGGGCCTCGGTCAGCCCGCGAGCCTTAACCTACATAGTCTTTCCAATTCAAACCAGAGGCATCGCTGACCACGAAGAATGGATTGAGCAGGTTCTCTTTGTTGTATTGCAGTGGCTCTCCGTCCATGTTGCAGACGTCTCCACCTGCTTGCAGGACAACCGCATGGGCAGCCGCGGTATCCCATTCCATCGTGGGACCAAAGCGGGGATAAAGTTGTGCTTCTCCAGACGCTACCAGGCACAGCTTGAGGGAACTACCGGCAGATACTTTGTTCAGCGGTCCGGTTGCCGACTCCAGCTTTTCAAGGAAGGCGACAGTTTCGGGGCCAGCGTGGGAACGACTGGCTACCACCGTGACGGCCTCAAGCCCTTCGTGGGTTTTGCTGACGTGCATGGGCTCAGCATCGGCCTCTCCACTTTGCTTGAAGGCTCCGGATCCTTCTGCTCCCCAATACGTCGTTGTGCGAGCCGGAGCATGCACGACTCCCATCACCGGTTTGCTGCCATCGATCAGGGCAATATTAACGGTGAACTCGCCGTTGCGCTTAATGAATTCTTTGGTGCCGTCAATTGGATCCACCAGCCAGAAACGAGACCAGCCCGATCGCTCCGCATACTCGGTCTTTTTCGACTCTTCCGACAAAATGGGGATATCGGGTGTTAATTCCTGCAATCCTGCCGTAATGACATCGTTGGAGAGCAAGTCAGCCTTCGTTAGAGGGGAGTTATCGTCTTTTTTCGAGATGCCAAAATCTTGGTTTTCATCGGTGTAGATGGTCATGATCGCATCGCCCGCCTGCTTGGCAATTTTGATGACGCCAGGCAATAGCGCGTTCAAGTCGGAGGTCATACTCGCGTTCCGGTGAGGTTAGTCGACAATGTATCGGTGACAGCCAGGGTATCAACAACTGGGCAATTACCTAGAGATTGATTCGGTTATTACGGGGTTCTCGGTACCCGGATTAGACACGCCCGCATAATAAACCAGAGCGATCTCAAAGACCCCCTGGAAAATACCGAATGTCGGTGTTTCAAGCCGCTATGATTGCATCGCATAACGCGGTGTAGAGGTGATTGTATGGCGGTAGCAATAATTGTGGGAGTACTGGTCGCAGTCTTTCTCCTATTCATTGGGTTCGAGCTGCGCTACCGATCGCGCCAAAAAGATGCCATCGAAATCGATCCTCAGGGCTGGAGCTGCGATCGCTCCGACCCCAAGTGCTATCGATTGTCTGGCAAGATGGTGGCTACCAACCACAATCCCCTTTACGAATGCACCTTGGCTGACATAGACCCGAACGTCCAACTATTAGGTGCCCAACTGCCGAGCGGTATCACCACTACCATCCGCTTCACCAACCCCGAATTTCCCCGCTCCGATAACTACTGGAGCGCGACACTAATCGGCCCTAAAACCGGCTTGCCAATTGAGTTCACCATTGAGATCTGTGGGGATGACCTCAGCCATTTAAAAGTAGCGTGGCTAAAGGTGGCCTTTATTCAATACGGTCGCCAGCAGCGCATCGAAAAGTCCGGTCATGCCGTCATTCCCCTGACCGAGCCCGTACCGACCACGGAAGACGATTGGCAGCAGCGAGATGGAGCCCTCGTACTCCCCATCCGCACTCCCCTGCTGACCAATCAAGACAGTCAACCCGCAATTGTGGAGACGTATGTTAAGCCCTTCAGCCAGTCTGGTGACTATTTGATCTTGGCGGAAACCGCTACGGCGATTGTGGAAAACAATTTCCGTTATCCCGGCAATATTAATCCTGGGTGGCTGGCTCGCCGTTTGTGCTTCTTCTTTCCATCAAAAACAAGTCTGTGCAGTGCCTACGGTATGCAAACCTTGATCGATACATCCAGTGCTTGGCAGGTGGCGCTTGCTTTTGTGGTAGGGGCTGCCGCCAAGTTGGTGGGCATTAGTGGCGTCTTCTATGCGTTGGCTGGATATCAAGCTGCTTTGATAGATGATGTGACCGGAACCATCTCGCCCTACGACCAATTTATTGTGCTGGGGCCGGCAAATCCCGCCGCAACGGTAGCGATGGTGAAAGAGAAAACCGGCATGGAGACAGCGATTGTGGATGCTAATGATTTGAAAGAAGTTAAGATACTGGCATCAACCCCCGGCATTGACGCCGAACGGGTTGTGCGGGCGTTGCGGGAGAATCCTGCAGGAAACGCAGACGAACAGACTCCTATCTTGCTCGTTCGTCCCAATGCTTGAGTGACTACTTGAGTCACTGGTCCTTGAGCTTGACCTCTTACTTGAGCTTGACCGCTAAGGTTAGTTCTAGCGCTTGTTCGAGTAGACCCGACCAACTCCAATGTCTCTTGATATCGTTACCTCTGGGTACTGTTGATTGGGGAGATGCATGACTTGCTCGGGTTGCCATCGAACCTTTTCAGCCTAGTTTTCTTTCTTGCCACCGGTTTGCCACTATGTCTGACACTGCTTTGAATGAAATTCACATTCGCCCGGTTCGCTACGGCGATCTAGAGGCGATCGAGGCACTGTTCGAAGAGGCATTTGCTGATGAGTACGGTAGCCGCTCGGTGGATATTGCCGCTCAGATTCGCCGCATTCGCCGCTGGTTTGCCCCTCTCAAGGTACTGAGCGTATTTCCCAATCGCTTCCAGCACATGTTCACCGTCCATGTGGCCGAGCGAGATGGCGAGATTCTCGGCATGGTTCAGGTGTCTCCCTTCAATCAAAACCGCACCACCTGGCGCATCGATCACGTGGCTGTGTCTAGCAAAGCCCAGCGTCAGGGCATTGGTTCCAAGCTGATTCGCCACTGTGCCGATCACTTTCGCGAAGCCCGCACATGGATGTTGGAAGTGAACATCCACAACAAAGGGGCGATGGCGTTGTATCGGCGCAACGGTTTCCAGCAGTTAGCAGAACTGACCTACTGGTCGATCGATCCCTCCACCTTGGTGGAACTGTCTCAGGAAGAGGTTTCCCCACTCAATTTCAAGCCGGTTAGTAACGGTGACGCCTATCTAATCTATCAACTGGACACGGCGTCGATGCCGCCGCAAGTGCGACAGATTTACGATCGCGCCGCCAGTGACTTTAACCGCAGCCTGTTTGCCACGTCGATCGACAGCCTCAAGCAGTCGGTCAGCAATACTGAGCGAGTGCGGGCTTACGTGTACGAACCCGAGCGCAAGTGCGCGATCGGCTATTTCAACCTGAAGCTATCCCACACCGGCAATCAACCCCACGTTGCTCAACTTACCGTCCATCCTGCCTATACCTGGCTATACCCCGAACTAGTGGGCAAGATGGCCAAACTGGCCCAGCAATGTCCCCCGCAGTCGCTGTACGTGACATCGGCGGACTATCAGCCAGAGCGGGAAGAGTTTCTGATGAAGATTGGGGCTACTGATATGGAGCGGACGTTGTTAATGTCGCGTTCGGTGTTCCACAAAGTCCGCGAGTCGCGATTGAGCCTAGAAAGTTTGCAGCAGTTCAACAGTGTCATTCGCAGCCTGCAAGTCAATCAGCCTTTACCCGAGCGCATCGATCGCATGATGCACGATCAAAATCCCCCGGATTCTCAGCAATCTCAGGGCTAAGTATCAAAAATCAGCCGAGCGCCACATCAGATGAATGAATGTGCGCGCCACACTAGAATCGATAAGCAGCTGCCCTTCATTTTGTAGCTGCAGGGAATATCCCGTCACAGACCCATTTAATTTAAGTGTTTGGAGACTCCGAAACCATGGTTGCAACTGCAGCAAATGCCCGCGAAATTTTTAAAGAAGCCTACGAGAATCGCTACACTTGGGATTCAAATTTTCCAGGGTTTATCGCCGATGTGACGCTCACCCTAGCGGGTCAAGAGCATTCCGGTAGCGTTCGCGTTGGTGCCGACCTCAGTTACGAAGTCTCGGGAGTTGACGACACGGCTGCCGCAAAAATGATTGAAGGACAGCTATGGGAGATGACCATTCACCGCGTTAATCACGGCTTTGAGAAAACCCACGGCGAGAATACATTTGAATTGGGAGATACGGACGAATCTGGTGCCGTTAACATTTTGGTCAGCGGAAAAGCTCACGGCAATCTCTATAAAGTTCGCGATCGTACTGTTTGCTTCGTTCATCGCCAAATTCGCGATGTCATCGTCAACATTCACACCCACCAGGTACAAAACACCGACCGGGGGTATTTAGCCACCCATTACGACTCTATCTATCTGGATGCTGAGACCCAAGAAGTAAAGGGGCAAAGCAAAGCGTTTGTCGACACCTTCGAGCTGGTTGGTGATTACTATGTGCTCACCGGACGCAACATCCAGTCAGGAGCGGGAGAGGAGAAAGAGGTTACCAATCTGACGTTTTCAAACGTTCAGCTTTTGACTGCTTAAGTTTGAACTTGTCTTGCGAAGTAGTCGGGCTGCGAGAGTAAGACCTATTTCACGTTCTCAAGAGCTAGTTTCGCTGTTGCAAGAGCCCTAGTCCCGCTCTCGTATGAGAGCGGGTTCACTGTTATGCGCACTGTCTATCAAGCCGATAGTCTTGGTGCCTGCGCTATCGTTGAGGCAAAAGAGTGCGCATGTGCGTGCTTTGGAATTCGCGTCCACCGATTGTGGGCTTACCGTGACATACCTTTATACTTCTTGCGGGATCGTGTTTTCTGAAAGGAATCGTACCGAAACTACTGTCGGCCCGATATCCTCTCAGCTAACCATTCTCTCAGCCCGACTTCCTTGCACCTTGTGTATTGAGTGTTGAATGAGGTTGGGATCGCTCTAAACATTGGATAAATCTCTGCAATCATGTAGTTATTTGTCTGATTATTACCGACTCCAACTGTGGTTGATTTCTCGTCAAGCTAGCGCTCTGGTTGCGCGAAGTGTGGGAAAGATAGCTGCGTTTTCCAACGGCAACATGTGCCGAGTCACGATTTAGCCGATATCGGCAGTTTTCTCTTGTCATCATGCGGCGTTAGTCTATGTTTCAATCTCGCGATCCTCGTCATTCCGCTTCCGAGCCGGACACTGAGTATACCTATCTGGAAGATATGGATATGTATAACGACGGGCTTGGAGAAGGGAACCAATGGTTCCCATGGGTTGCAGCCCTAGGTCTAGGAGGAGCTTGTGTAGGGATTGGACTGGCGTTTTCCTGGCTAATGTCCCCCGTTTCTCCCACAGCCTCTCGCGAGCGCAACACCGAACCGATTGAAATTGCCCAAATTGAGGGCGATCGCAGCGGTCCCGAGTCTGTCATTAATGGTTCTAGCTCTGGACGCACGGAGCTGGAAGGGGCCGGGCTGAATTCCCCCGAAGTTCGTGCTTCCACACCGAGCGATGGCCGAGAGACTGGTGGAGAAGAGAGTGGCCCACTGGGAATCCCCCTAACCGAGATGCCGCTCATTCCAGTCGATCCGTCCGCCACAAGTAGAGTGCGCTCCTCCCACATTACGGCCGATTTAGATGCCTACGATCGCGCTAGAGACGAGTCAAGCCGGCCATCTAGAGAGAGCGAGATTCTGTCTCGCGATGGGGCGATCGCAGTGAATCCCAATGTGCGACAGAGCGATCTGTGGGATAGCCCTATATCCTCTCCAGAGGTGTCGACGTCACGCCAGTTCTTTCCTGAAGATTCTGCTACTGAGGATTCCTTTTCAGAGCGGCACCTAGACCGCCATAACAGCGATCGCAACACTAGAGATCGCAACACCAGCGATCGCGAGATCGTAGAAAGCTCCAATGTGGCTGAGGCGAGGACGACATCCCCGCGTTTGGATTTGGGGCCAAGCTTTGGAGAAGGGAGTTATTTAGTGCTGATGGCCTATCAAGGGGACAACAGCCTGTCACAAGCAAGGAAATATTCTCGGGGGGCGTTTATCAAGCAGTTAGATGGCGAAACCTACGTCCAGCTTGCCGCGTTCGATCAACTCGAATACGCCAGACACATGGCTGACAACCTGCGCAATCAGGGGGTCTCGGTGTTGATTCTGCAGTAGGAACTCCACCGACAGACAGAGCCAAGCAAATCCCTCGGTAGAGTTTTCGATCTTAAAGAGCGTGAGCTTGCAGATCGCTTAAGGTGACGTACTCTACTGTGGACGCATGGGTTGCCTCCAGCACTACCTTAGGGGGGACACCATCATCTAGGGCTTGTTTCCAGCGGGAGGCGCACAAACACCAGCGATCGCCTGCTTTCAATCCCGGAAATTGATACGCGGGAACCGGAGTACTGAGATCGTTCCCCTGAGCTTTGGTATAGGCCAAAAATTCGGTTGTCATCACGGCGCACACCACGTGAGCCCCAAAATCGCCCGCCCCAGTATTGCAAAATCCATCTCGATAAAATCCAGTCATCGGTGATGTACAGCAGGGGGAGAGATCGGTACCCAAGACATTTTTGGCGGACGACATAATAGAGTTAATTTCAAGACAACAAGGTTCAAGGCGACAGAATTCAAGACAAGACTTTCAAGCCCGCGTATTCTCGATACGCGAGATTTTGGTTGTTGCTAGCTCAGGTCGGTCGGATTCCACATGCTTGAGAGGGGGTTGCGTTGCGAGAGCACCTCCCGCTCGCGTAAGTCTCGGGGGAGGGTGTCGGGCACATCGAGGGCACCGATCGCGAATCCGCATATTACTTCGTACTTTTCGCGATCGATTTCAAGTTGGTTGTAGACAGCGTCCTTATGAATTCCCCCCATGCCATGGGTATACAAGCCGTACTGGCGGGCCTGAAGCGTCATGGCCATCCAGGCTGCCCCAGTATCGAAGGCTGCCCAGTCATTGGGAGTGCCATTATGTGCGAAATGACGGCGGGCGATCGCAAACCCCAGTATGCTGGCATTTCTGGCCCAGGCGCGGTTGCCTTCAACGATCAAGCCGAGATAGCGATCGAACGAGGCTTGGTCAGTAGATGTGAAGAAAATCCAGGGTTGGTCGTTGAAGCAGGAGGGGGACCAGCGGGCAGCGTCAAAAATCGCGGTTAGGGTGTCGGCTGGAATGTCTACTTTGCGAAAGGCTCGCGGCGACCAGCGCTCTGTGAATAACTGGGACACCCCAGGGGCGAAATCGCGGCGAGAGCGATCGATCGTGTAAGGATCGCCGAATGTCATACTGCTGCTCCTAAAATGCATACCTTTGAAGGCAGTTTCACCCCAACTATATCCACCAACTCGTTGCCAACGTTCGAGCTCTTCTGACTATTCAACACGCGTCAGCATATTCACTTCAGCATATTCAGCTCGCGTCAGCATGTTCAGCCCGCGTCAGCATGTTCAGATCGTGTCAACAATGGATGGATCGTTGTCGATTGACCCTTCAGTATTGGACTCTCCAAAATTGGTAGCGCCAGCATTGTCGGTGCGAGACTGTTTCCAAATCAGGAAGGCTGCCAGGGCCATTGTGCAGTTGCCTAGTAGCGTCATGCTGGCCTGGAGGGTGACAATCCACTCCAGATCGGGCAGGTTGTCGAAAAAGTGCCAAGTGACCGCCGACATTGCTCCAATCAACGCGGGTACCATGCCCCAAGACAGGTAGCGCCAAGCAGGCACGGAGATACTGTCGGCATAGCGCCACACCAAGAAAATGGCGGCAATCCATTCCACGACACTCGCGATATGGATGAACCAAGTGGGTAGAGATAGTGCGTTCACAAGCGGAGATTGGGGGGGAGATTCTCGGAGTATTTCTGAGAATGAGTTGGGACGGATGTGGTTAGTGTAGCGCTGCCAGCGCTATGGGGACGACCTGACTCTAGGGTGCGTCTCGGTTGTTTCGTGATGTTCGGTTTCGATGATGCTTAATGCGATGATTAGCTTAGATAGCGGTTCGTTCAGGCCACAGCTTGCCGGGAGAATGATTCGAACGGTTGAAAGGCAACAAAGTCGGAAGTCTCGATCGCCGCGTCTCCTAACCCGACGGCTACGTGCATGGTGTGATGTTTGGGATCGAAGATAACGCTGTGCAGCGTGCCTTGATTATTGACGACTCCAGCTGTCTGCCACGCTTCGCGATCGCCCAGAGGGTAGTCCGGATTGATTTGGCGATCGGTCATGGCTGCAGTGATGTTGGCAATATCAATATTATCCATATCGCTTGTGGACACGTTGGTACTCCACTCGCATAGGCGACTGTAGCGGGACTGAGATCCTGGGGCGGTAATGCGGTGGTACAGCTCAGAATGGGTGGCGGCCAATTCTGGATCTAAGAAATGATTGCTCATTCCCAATGGTTGTTGGGCGAGGTGAGTAATCCGATGGCGGGCACTGGTGAACTCCAACCGAGCCCCTGCATTGGCATCCGCCAACATTAAATTATTTCCCTGGGCGGGAGTGGAGTCCTGGAATAGTGTTATCGCCTCTGACACGTTTGAGGTGCGATCGAGCATGAGGCGGTAAAGAATAGAGCATCCCAAACCATTCCAGTCTTGCTCGGTGCTTTGGGAGGTCATAGACCCCAGGCTCAGTCCGTGTTGATTCATTCCGGTGAGAATTCCCACCTGGCCCGCCACGGTAACGCTGGCTGTAGCCGGAGCATTGTGAGGCTGGCGCACGACAATCGCTTGGTAGTTGCGCACCAAGTTGCCTACATCGCCGTTGTAATCCAGATTGCGACCCATCAGGGTACGAGCGCCTGCACCTTTGGCCGCTACTGTGGAACAGGAATAGGCCCACCCCAACTCCAGCAGATTAAGAATGTCGTCAAAGAAGTTAATCAACAAAATTGAGGACAGCGGCAGTTCGGCTCCGTCTGCCATTCCGTGTAATTCTGCCTGATAGTGCTGCGGTACTGCTTTAAATAGGTGATAAAGGCGACTGGGAGCAATGTAGTCGTAGAAGAGCTTTCCGGCACCCTGGGCAAAGGCGTCGAAAAAGTTTCGGGTCAATGCCTGAATTTCGGTTTTAAGAATGCGTCCATGTTGTAATCCAATCTCGTAGTCAGTGCCCTTGAGAAAGAGAACAGGCAGCTTCCAACGGTCTGATGATAAAGAGTCGACGCGGGGATGACCCTCGATGGTGAGATCGGTGTCGCCAGAGATAACGTTGTTGTTAGTGGCTGCTAGATACGTGCGTTTGGGGGCGCTAGCAGAGGGCGAGCGTAGAACATTCCAGACAATGGGCCACAGTCCCATACATTTTTCTCCCGGTATCGAGTGCTCCAGTTCGCAATGCTCAGACCAGGCTAACTGAGGGCACAAACTTGTCCCTTAATGTATACGCAGACCGATCGGAAGCGAAAGAGGCCAATTGCTGTTGGCAGGAAAGGCCCTCTCGAATAGCGCATTCACGAACGAGGGCTAGCGGAGGTTCGACTCCACTAGCCCAACATTACAAGTAGCCGTTACCACTGGATAAAGGCTAGCTCTTAGGGAGACAGGCGCGCCTTGCCCCAGCGATTTTGAACGTACCAAGCAGCTACATGCGGGCACCACTCTTGAAAATGGGGCAGCATTAAATCGCACAACTGGCGAATTTCCCCTTGGGCATCTGCTTTGGCTCGTAGATCGAGAAAGTGCATCAAACTACGGGCGTTGAAAGACACCACAAAATGCTGACGAATACCGTATCCAATTACATTTCTGGCATCTTCGTAAGGCACGCCACATTCTTCGACTAGGCGGTAGTAAGCGATCGCCTGTTGCCGATATTGTTCTAAAACAATTTTGAGCGCCTCAGATGAAATGGGCACCATTCCCTGCCGCGTCTTTGCTTGTCCGTCCTTAATTGTTTGGGGGATATAAAACAGTTCATCAATTGCAGCTCGCTCATCTGCCACGCCTTCCTTGAGCGATTTACCTAGCTCTGCAACCTGTGCTCCGGTATAGCGAAAGCTCTGAACATCAAACGAGACTCCCACGCGATGGGTGCGGGCCTGTTGCATGACGGTGTGCGGGAAGTAGCCCACCCCCAGAGTGATTTGTGGATGTTCTAGGGGACCGTAATGTCCGCGATTTCCCTCAATCAAGCGTTTAACAACAACTTCACCATAGTTATCCGGCAAGCTGGACTGGGGGGAAATGTATTCCGGTGAGTAATCCTGGTGCATTGCCTGATACATCACCCGTTCGGGATCGGGGGTGGCATTGAGCACCGTGACTTGGAACTTGGGATCGATATGCAGGTTCCCCCCTTGCTCGTTAACGCTATTGCTCTCAAAAGAAGTTCCAACTTGTACGGATTGCATCGCTAGCCTCACCAAGACGACCGAGAGAACCAACCAGCCTTTAGCTGCAGTGGCTCGATTGTCAGCCAGATTTTTCAGAGAGGAACAGTTCTTAGCATTTTTTTCTCAGGTTGTTGCTCTTGCCCCCTAATCACCATCACAACCAGTAACCAATGTCCAATGACCAGTGAAGTGACTAATGACCAGTGACAAAGAACTCCACTCCATCTCCCCAACCCGCCGTATCATGACAGTCACCCCGCAGCCCCAAATAATGTGTGAGCCGCAAAACCACTAATCCCCCAACCGCGACCGGCCTTCCATACCCAACTATGCGCCGCCAGTTACTAGACTGGTACGCCCGCGAAGGGCGATCGCTCCCCTGGAGAAATATTCAAGATCCCTATGCCATTTGGGTGTCCGAGGTCATGCTGCAGCAAACGCAGGTGAAAACGGTGCTGCCCTATTACCAACGCTGGCTAGAGGCATTTCCGACGGTGGCAGATTTAGCCGCTGCCCCCCGCGATCTCGTTCTCAAGCAATGGGAAGGATTGGGCTATTACAGTCGTGCCCGTAACTTCCATCGTGCTGCTCAGGTGGTGGTTGACCAATACGACAGTCAATTTCCTAGACATCTGGAAGGTGCCATCCAACTCCCCGGTATTGGACGCACTACTGCAGGCGGGATTCTGAGCTCGGCGTTCAACCTGCCCGCTGCAATTCTGGATGGTAATGTCAAACGAGTATTGGCTCGTTTGAGTGCTCTACCCAAGCCCCCAGCAAAAGCTCTGAACCAGTTGTGGCAACTGTCGGAAGCTCTGATCGATCCCGATAATCCCCGCGACTATAACCAAGCACTGCTGGACTTGGGGGCCACCCTCTGTCGTCCTCGCCAGCCGGACTGTCCGCGCTGTCCTTGGCAATCCCACTGCATCGCCTTCAAGACCCAACAACAGGATCGCTATCCGATGAAATCTCCTAAATCCGAGCGGCCCCACAAGCAGATTGCTGTTGCGATTGTGATGAAAAACGACTTGCTACTCATCGACCAGCGACCCGAGCAAGGCATGTTGGGAGGCTTATGGGAATTTCCTGGCGGAAAAATCGAAGCAGGGGAAACTGCAGAAGCCTGCGCGATCAGGGAAGTTAAAGAGGAAGTGGGGCTGGAGGTAGAGGCGATCGCAGAGTTGGGGACAGTCGATCATGCCTATAGCCATTTCTCCGTTACTCTGAGCACGTTTATCTGTCGCCACCTATCGGGTGAGCCCCAGACTCTGGAGGTGGACGACGTTCGTTGGGTAACGTTCGATCAATTGAAGGATTATGCATTCCCTGTAGCCAACCAAAAAATTTTCCCGCTCTTGGAGCAATGGCTACAGCGCTCTGCCTGACATTCAGCTATCAAGTCCAGTAGATATTCAGTTTTTTGGTCGATATTCAGTTCGGCCGCTACACAGGGACAGAGATGTCGCTTCGCCACCTATTACTAAGCCTTCTCTCTCTCCAGCTGTTCAGACCTCCCCGCCTGTCCAATGGGATCCTGTTGACCGTGTTCGTGGTCACGGTTGCAGTGGCTGGTTTGGCACTTCGGACTCTTGCCTTCCGACAAACTGCGCCTACGTGGCCAGCACTGTATCGGGAAATTCGAAAGGCGTTTCCCACCGTTCGGCACATCAGCACCGATGACTTGTCTAATTGGCTGGAGGGCGGTCTCACTCCCGTGATGTTAGATATTCGAGAACCAGAAGAATTCAAGGTCAGCCAGATAGAGGGCGCGATTCTGGCAACTACCACTGAAGATGCCCTTGCTGCACTAGAGCGCATTCCCAGGGATCGAGCGATTGTTGTGTACTGCTCGGTGGGATATCGCTCTTCAGCAGTGGCCCAAGATCTAGAAGCGGCAGGCTTTACAGCGGTGTACAACCTTGAAGGGTCAATTTTTGCTTGGGCTAACGAAGGTCGTCGTCTGGTACGAGACGAGGCTCCCGTTCAAGAGGTTCATCCGTTTAATGCGAAGTGGGGGCAGCTTCTTGAAGGTACACTTTGGTCTTCAAACTAAGGTATTGGCCAACATCAATATTTTGATATGCTTTTTTGATTTGAATGCGTAAAAATACTCTCTATTCGAGACGTTCAGCTCGAAGCCAAGCAATCTCCAAAGGGAATAGCATTGAGCGCCTGTAAAAAATCTATCTGTTTTGGGCGCCTGGCGGACAAAATGATATGTTGCTCGCCGTTTTGCTTTCGAGTAACAGTTCGAGGCTGCTATCAAATCTAAATTACTCAATAGTATTGATGGCGTTTGGCAGTGAGTTCCAGGATGTATGCTGTCTACTTCAATCCCAGTTATTAAAGGGGTCTGCGTTGCTTGAATCGTAGAGGGGGTAGGACTTGTGGCGATCTGTTACTGCGCAGCCTATGCGATGCAAGCGCTACGACACTGTTTATTTCGGACACAGCATGTCTGGGGTCGAGATTTTCAACAAAATCTTTACAGGCTAGAGGTCTGTGGTTCTATATTGCGCAGTCAATTGCAAAATATTTGGAAATAAAGTCTAGATAACGGAAGATTACGTATACACTTAAGTGTAAATACTGCATCAATAGCTATTTATACAGATAAACGACCCGTTGATCGCTTTTTTGGCATTCTGATTCTCAATTTTGACTTAATTTACGTTTTTCGTGTGTTAGGAGTTTTGGGTCATGTTCGTTATCTCTGTTGACGAGGCACTTGAGTTGCAATTGATGTCAGTTGCCCAAGAGTTCGAGCACCCTATCAAGGGGATTCGGTATGCCCAGCATCTTTGGAAGGAAGTGATGGCTGGATGCAGCTTTGAACGAGCTTGCGAAGCGGCAAGGAAGTATTTCGAATCGCCCTCAGACGCAAAAACTCTCCCGCTTGTGGTTGAGAAGAGTGGTGGCTTCTCGCTTTACCTCTCCGATGAAGCCCTCAGAGAATCAAATGTGGTTGATTTAAATGTGGCCAATATTGACCAACAGGCTCGCAGTGAAGAGAGGCTGCAACCGACTTATAGAGGTCGACCTATTTCGGATTCCTCACTTGCTCCCGCTCTCCGGGCTGTACCGCAGAGACAGGGGCAGTTTAGGGGACGTAAGTTAGGGTGACTCTCCGATGTTTGCTCGATCGACCAAGCTGCTGGACCTGAGGTGACAAGCAATTTTAGGAAGTTCATAGGTCTCGTAAGAGACCTTTCTTTCTGGGGACTCGGTAGAGTAGTCCTTAATCTGTGAGACATCGATTCGGACGATCGCTGGTATGGCATCCGTAAAGCTGGCTGGAATTCAGAAGCAGTTTGGCAACACTACGGCATTGCACTCGATTGACCTTGAGATTCGCGATCGCGAGTTTATGGTATTGGTTGGTCCCTCGGGTTGTGGCAAGAGCACGCTGCTACGAATTGTGGCTGGGTTGGAGTTCCCGACTGCTGGAGAGATAGCCATCGGCGATCGCTCCGTCACCCAGCTCCCGCCAAAGCAACGGGATATTGCCATGGTGTTTCAGAACTACGCGCTGTATCCCCATCTGAGTGTGTACAACAATTTGGCGTTTGGACTGCGGCGACAGGGGAGGCGGGTGATGAATCCGCTGTCGGCGACGGGGCGCAAGCGTCGGCAGGCGATCGATCGACAGGTGAGAACGATCGCCGAACAGCTTCAGATCGAACGTTACTTGTGGCGCAAGCCGAAGGAATTATCGGGAGGGCAAAAGCAGCGTGTGGCGTTGGGGCGGGCAATGGCGCGCAATCCCCAGGTCTTTCTGTTAGATGAGCCGCTGTCGAATTTGGATGCTCAGTTGCGAGTAGAGACCCGATCGCAGATTGTGCAATTGCAGCGGCAGTTGGGCACCACAGCGATGTACGTCACCCACGATCAGGTGGAAGCAATGACGATGGGCGATCGGATTGTGGTGCTGAAGGACGGCCACCTGCAGCAGGTGGATACTCCGCTGAATTTGTATCGGCGACCCGCGAATACGTTTGTGGCCCAGTTTATTGGGTCGCCTCCCATGAATCTGATTCCCGTGACGCTCGACCCAGAGGGATTGCTGGTGGGTCAGCATCTGCGCAAGCCGTTACCAGTTCCGCCCAATTGGGAGATGCGCCAGGTAGTCGCTCGCGATCGCCCATTGATGTTGGGATTTCGACCGGAGCGGGCGATGCCGGGCAGTGTGGAAACCGCTGATGTGGTGGGAACCGTTGAGGTGGTTGAAGTGCTGGGGGCACAGACATTAGTGGTAACCGATTTAGGGGAAACGGATTTAGATCGGGGAGAGACTAAGGTTCAAGTTAGTGTGGCTCCAGAGTTGGGTTATCGAACGGGGGAGCAGGTGGGGTGGACGCTGAATCGAGATCGCTTGCATCTGTTTGATGGGGATTCTGGACGTACGATCGCCCATCCAAAATTTCCGGCGAGCGTGCCTGCTTAATCCTTGTTACTCGGCAGTCGGCCATGATTCCCAAGTTTTATATTCAGCCCGATAGCGAGATTCCAGCATCGCAGCAATTGACCAGCCAAATTGGATTCGCGATCGCTTCTAAGCAAGTCGCCCCCGGCAGTCGTCTACCCAGTACTCGGCAGTTAGCTATGCAAACGGGACTGCACCGCAACACGATTACGCGGGTCTACTCTCATCTAGAAAAAGAAGGGCTGATTGAGGCGCGAGCGGGTTCGGGGATGTATGTGCGAGAGGAGGGAACGAGAGCGACTCCTAATTCTGAATCGGCAGACTGTGAGGGCAGTTTGGCTAAGGCACGGGGGATTGTGCGGGAGGCGATTGATGGATTGAGTCGGTTGGGATATTCGCTGGCTCAGGTGCGATCGCTGATGGTAGAGGCGATTGATTGGCGGCAGCAGTGTGGCGCGCAGGCGATTGTGACGGTGCCTCTGGAACAGGAGGGGGTGGGGCGTCTGATGACATACGAGCTGATGCAGGAGTTAGGGCTGTCGGTGCAGGCAATCGCGCTGGAAAATCTTGCACCAGTGTTGGAGGAGAACCCGTCGGTGACGCTGTTGACCACTCGATATTATTTGCAGCCGGTGGAGGCGGTGGCGGCGGAGTATGGGGCGCGAGCGATCGCGGTGGATGTAAATCGGTACGAGCAGGAGATTGAGGCGATCGGTCACCTCGACCCCAATAGCTGCGTGGGCTTGGTGTCGATTAGCCCGGAGGTATTGCAGGTGGCCAAAGTGGTGCTAACGAGTCGGCACGGGGATAACTTGTTGATGCTGTCAGCGACGCCGGATGATGACGTGCAGTTGAGGACTGTTGTGCGGCGAGCGCAGTTGATTGTGTGTGGGCGATCGAGTGTGGAGGTGGTGAAAGGGGTGATTCAGAAGATGCGATCTCAGTTGATTCGCGCTCCAAAGGTCTTGGTTCCCGATAGCTACATCAGTCAGGAGTCACTGGCTGTGTTGGAAAGGGCACTTGTCTTGGATTGACGGAGCATTCTAAAGTCAGCCCTTCGAGCAACCAACTCACAGTCTCAATTGCCAACTGGGAATAGTGCTAACCGAAAGCGATCCGACAATCTCATTGAGTCGTCGAAGCACTCGATGGTTTGTTGTTCAGTTGTTGCCAGCTCTCGTTTACCAGCTCAATGGTTGATTGCTTTCGTTCCCTTATCACTCGCTATACCTGTAGCTTGTCCAGGTTTGGAATGGTGTGTAGAGCCCTCCAAGTTATGGAGCGTGACATAGCAAGTAGTAGCCACTATTCGATTGTTAAACCGATATCTATGTTGTTAATCACCCAAATACGGGCATTAGTCGTTCGAGTTTCTGGTTAATTCCTCATATTGGAGGGGTTGCAGGGCTGAGTCCGTATATTGCTTTTGCTAGCGTTTGCTACATCCCTCATCAGAAAATAGTTCTGCGGACCAATTCGGTGGAACCAGTATCCGAGAGGAACGCACTGCTGTAGAAAGGTATGAAAGTAGCTTCCTCCGTACCTACGTCTGGTTAGCAAAGGGTGGGTGCGATCGAACCAGATAGTATAGCGAGCTGCTAAACCATACTGGCGTGTGGATATTAAAGCCAAACAATGATAGGAACACCCACCCCAGGTCTGTTTAGGTCTCTAGGATGTGAACCACTCCTCCTTCGGTCGTCGCGAGCTGCGAGGTATCCTATAGCCGTTGGCGAGGCGAGCCCGCATCTATGGCATCTTCTACGTCAGTAGTTGGCGATACCTCCTTGGCCTCAGAAACCACTAAAGGTGGAGGAAAATCCGGCACCATCCCACCACCGTCAGCGATCGCCAAATCAGCCGTTTCTTCATCTAGCTCGGAGTTGAGTGAGGCAACTGCTCGAAAAGCAGCCTCTAAGCTTGGCGAGGGAGGTCCAGCATCGATTGCATCTTCCGAGGCAGGGGCATTGTCTCTCCCAGCCAATTGTTCTGCCGTTAGCTGAAGCAGATACTGAGGTGGAGAACCCGCGTCTATCACCTTGACATCATTAGCGTTCTCAACCTTTATGGCCGGAGCCACTGCATCACCTTCTGTTTCAATGATAATGCGCATTTTCACAGTCTCCTTTACCATCCTTGTACGGCATAGCGGGCCTCGATATTCACCTCTTCCGAACTGACGTTAGAGATATCGATCCAGTAGGTGATGCGATCGTCAGATGCCCGCTCGACTTGTACCTCCCACTTAATCTGGGGACCTCCTCGTTTCGGCGTCACCGGTACCACTGTCCAAACTACATGCCAGTGGGCTGGCCAACCCCAAGTAAACCAGCGTTTGGTTTGACCGGCGGCAATCTTCCCATGGAACTGAACACCGACCCATTCCCTTGTTTGCAATGCATAGGGAATCAGCTGACGTAGATTAGGACGTTTACCAATTCGCTGCGTCCTTGGCCGTCCGGGGGCATCCTGTTGGGGTGAACCTGTAATCCGGAGTAAATGCCTCGCCCGGGCAGGACTCAACGGAATCCTACCGTGGGCTCGCAACACCCCTTGGACGCAGGCTAGTGCTCCAACAACAATTGGAGATGCACTGGAAGTACCGCTAAATTGGTCGGTATACCACAGATTCTCACTGCTTCCGCCTTGGAGATCGCCGTACCCTGCAGTAGTTACTTCACGGCCCCAACCCTGACAATCCACACGTCTTCCATAATTAGAAAAACCTAATCTGGATCGATCTGGTCCGTGGTTTCTACCGTGGGTCCCAGGTGGTGGTGCTCCAGCGCCTACCATTACTGCCCCTGAATTTGGGTTGGCTGGATTAAATGGATTTTTCCACGAGCGAGGGAATCCGTTCGGTCGATTGTTGTAGAGGGGGTGATCCAAGTTCTCGCCACCGTTTCCGCCGGCTTCGACAATAATGACCCCCTTGGTGACGGCATAGCGAATCGCTGCAAAGTCATCGGGCCAAAACTCTAGAGGCAGATATCGACTGCGGGGCCCTCCTCGCTGGAGTTCGATCAGGATGATGTCGCCCGGTTTTGAGGAGTTAGCAGAATGGCGTATGGCTCCGGCAGTTCCCATTCCACCAAAAATCGAAACACCTCGTACGCGAGCATCGGGCGAAATCCCTGTACAGCCGAAGGCATTACGGTCAGCGCCAAATTCTCCGATGACTGCGGTACCGTGGTTGCGCCAGGACCGATCGCTGGTAGGTGTACCCCCAATGACACCTCCTTGATTTTGCCTCAAGTCTTCATGATCGAATCGCCAAGCCCCTTCAATATCAACGATGCAAACCCCTTTGCCGCTACCACCGGGCCGGGTCCAGGCATATTTCGCATCAATACCCTCTGGGGCTCTATTCAGGTATCCCTGGCGATTCGTAAAATTAGGGGTTGCTGGTGGTGCTTCTGCTTCTGCAGGCATCAGATCGTTGAGGACTTCGCCAAATTCAATCGCTTCCTCTTCAACGGCCTCTTCAGCTACTTCTCCAGCCATCACCGCTAGGGCAACCGCTGGTTTCACGTAGGCAGCTTCTATCATTTCCTGACCGCTTAAACGGCTGGCCAGTTCATCTAGTCGGTCATCGGCAGCATGCACTCGATAGAAAACTGATAAGTCTGGCACGTTTTCATTCGTTTCTGAAGCCAGAGATTCGGCCTCCAGTTGGAGTCGTGCCTCAGTATCCCCAAAGAGGGGCTCTATCGTTGCGTCCTCTATCTCAAGCAGGCTGGTTAGGGGTAAAACATCACTTGTGGTGGAGGTTACTCCCTCTCGGCTAACTCTTAGTTCAGCTTCGCGCTTTGCGATCAAGATCAGTTCCCTTTCCATTGGTAATTCTTCTGAAACCAAAGGATTATTGACTGTGTTCGTCATTATGAAACCTCTTTTGTCTTCACTTTCCTTTGAGAGATTCTGCCGTGCCTGATTCGATGTATTGCGATTGGGATTTGAGCTCTCCGGGAACCAGCAATGCTAGCCATCCATCCTTTTGAGAGATTCATTGGAAGGTGAGCTGGAAACTTTTTTGGAAAAATTTCCAGCTCACTTTCAACCGAATCTTTATAAGAATCGACGCTACTTTTATGTCTAATAAAAGGAAAAAACCTATTTTTATAAGGTGCTTGTCCTTTTCTTAGACAGCTATTCCCTTTGTCTCTGTATCGAAGGTTCTTTGGTAGAGTCAGTGCCAAGCAATCTTCTCAGATACATATTCGCGGAAATGGATCTTGGAACGCAATACGACGATCCGCGTATAAGGTTTTGAAGATTTTGTAATAAACCAGCTTTGACTATTTTCCGATCTTCCTGGGGAATGTTCTCGGTCTGTGGATATGGGCCAAGCTGAGAGGGGCGTTGAGGATTACTCTTAGCAAACGGGTGTAGAACCTGCAATCAGTGTAACGGCCCGTCATTTGGACCTCTGGTGTACTGTCCAGGTATTTCCTAAGGCAGTTCTGCTGATGGTTTTATATAGGCTCCTTCGATAGCATCTAGAGTTTGGAAATGGAAGATTACCCGATCTGCTGTTGTTTGGTCAGGGACTTCTACTTTGAAATAGGGAACCAGATATGGATCGGTCTCACCTGGGTGTAAAGGTTCCAATAGGACGTTGAGTTCTTGAGCTAGCTGTATGAGCTGTTCGGAGGCCGCCAGTCTGGGCTGCTGTTGATGCAGTTCTTGGGCTACGGCAAGCTGCAGGATCGCTGTTACATACATATCCTTGCTCCAAATTAAAGTGGTAGTTCTCTAAGTCTATGGATGTAGTCCAAACTGAGAGGGCCGTAGAGGATTACGACTGGCCAATGATTTTAGACACTGTCCAGTGTCCCTGCTGCCACAAGACCAATGTAGTCAAACATTGCTATTCAGCCGAAGGCAAGCATGATGCCGATGTCGAAATGCAGATTGCCCTCGATTACGTTCATCCGTGACTATGTCAACCGAGGCTATCCTGCAGAGAGCAAAGAGCAAATTCTGGATCTGGCAATGAAGGGGAGTGGAATCCGCGATTCTGTTTGTGTGCTCAAAATCAGCCCGACAACAAAGTGGTGCTAACGAGTCGGCACGGGGATAACTTGTTGATGCTGTCAGCGACGTCGGATGATGACGTGCAGTTGAGGACTGTTGTGCAGCGGGCGCAGTTGATTGTGTGTGGGCGATCGAGTGTGGAGGTGGTGAAAGGGGTGATTCAGAAGATGCGATCGCAGTTGATTCGCGTTCCAAAGGTCTTGGTTCCCGATAGCTACATCAGCCAGGAGTCACTGGCTGTGTTGGAAAGAGTGTTTGAGTTGAATTGAGTCGTGTTTTCTAACGGGAAGACGCGTCTCACGAACCCACTAGATATCGAGAGCGTCCGATGACGCGATTCATCTCAACGGTTTATCGTCAGAGGTTTTGATCTGCCTTTGAACCTATCAGAACTCACTTCTGTCCCCGACGGCATTTTCTGTCGGCAAGCATCTACAGAAGACAAATGCTGCGTGCTCGTATCAAAATTTGGTGCGAGATCGCCTTTGTCCCTAAGTGAGTAGATAGGTCCCTAATCGAGTCAGGTGTCAGACTAAATAGCGTTGAATGTGGAATCTACAGCAAAGATGTCATTGCTTTGTAGCCCATACTGACTTCCGTCAAAGAATAGTTCTTCAACAAAGCTCCCTCTAGTGGTCGTGCC
>JBFRWD010000079.1:0-11227 GCA_051439425.1 Synechococcus sp. | reverse complement strand
GTACCGGCTTGCTGCTCAAGCTTAGCCTGACGTACTATCTGGCTCTGCTGGTCGCTTGCCTCATGTGGGCCTGGCAAACAAAAAAGCTGCACGAACCGCAGCCTCCTCGCAGCATATTTCCTAAGATCTTTCGTCAGAATGTCACTGTTGGGTTTGTTCTGCTCGCAGGCATGATTTCCGGCAGCCTGCTGTAAGTACAACCGATATCGCCGATGCCAGAGCAAATGCTTAGAGCGACAAGTAATTCACGGTCGGATGACTGCCAGTGCTTCAATATCAATCACCCAAATACCGAGCGCTAGCAAGCTAGTATCTCGGAAGAATTTCAGGCTGTGGTACGGGAGGTTCGAAATTGGCTGAGTCGTGCAAAAAACGAATGGTCTCATCTTCCAAACGACGGATTTCGAATGGCTCGAAGGTTCCTTGGGTTCTGAGGGCCAAAATATAGCCATCAATAATGAGTCGCAGGTCGTCGGAGCGATATCCACGTTGCCACATGTCGACCATGGCATCCGTCATGGCCTGGTAATTGCGAATTAGCCTGTAGTCTTGCAACATAATGTTTGCCTTGGCTTTACATCCGTTATATCAAGCAACCCAAGCGGCGTCTAGCTGGAAACTCTTCGCATTCCTTCACGATGTCCTGGTTCAATTACCTACGACTATTGGATTGGCTCGATTGGGGCAAAGCCCTGTCGTTGGACGTTCTCCGTCACGGTTTGGGGTTCCAGGAATTGTAGCAAATAGTCCAATCCGCCAGCCTTCGAGCCCACTCCAGACAACTTGAAGCCGCCAAACGGTTGCCGCCCCACAATCGCCCCAGTAATGGACCGATTAATGTATAGGTTGCCCACCTCAAAGTCTTGTCGTGCTTGCACGATGTGAGATGGTGTTCGCGAGTACAGACCGCCTGTCAATGCGTAAGGGGTCGAATTGGCAATGGAGATCGCTTCATCAAACGTTTCTGCGCGCAAGACTGCCAGCACCGGCCCGAAGATTTCCTGTTGCGCGAGATCGGAATTAGAGGCTACATCAACAAATATGCTCGGCCCAACAAAATAGCCGTCATCGGGGGCCGGTAATTGTAGAGCCAACGTAGCTTCCGCCTTAGCGGCGGAGATCGCCTCTCGAATTCGCTGCTGAGATGCCTCCTCAATGACGGGGCCAACAACCGTCCCCGGCCAATCTGCTTGACCCACCGACAGGGAGCGCGTTGCATCGAGCAACCTCCGAACGAACTCGTCGTAAACGGGCTGTAAGACAATAACTCGCGAACAAGCGGAACATTTTTGACCGCTATACCCAAACGCAGACAGCACAATCCCTTGCACGGCTTTGTCTATATCTGCACTGGAATCCACAATGATGGCATTCTTGCCTCCCATCTCCGCAATGGTTCGCTTGAGATGGTTTTGTCCCGGTTGCAGCACCGCCGCCTCTGCATAAATCTCGCACCCCACTTGCTGCGATCCAGTGAACACAATCGTATGCACGTTCGGACTGCGAACTAACGAGCGCCCACTTCCGAGCCCGAGCCCGGCACAAACTGGAATACCCCAGACGGTACGCCAGCCTCTGCCACAATCTCCGCAAACTTGGCGGCAATGACGCAAGACTGCTGAGAGGGTTTCAGAATTGTGCAGTTGCCCGTGACTAGCGAGGCTACCGTCATGCCGGTGGGAATAGCGAGAGGGAAATTCCACGGGGAGATGACGGCGGTAATGCCGCGAGAGCGATAGCGATAGCGGTTGGTTTCGCCGGGTAGATCGTAGCGTTCTCCCACCTCCAGCCGTTCCATTTCGAAGGCGTAATAGCGGCAGAAATCAATCGCCTCGGCGACATCCGCATCAGCTTGCTTCAGGGGTTTGCCTACTTCCAGCACAATCCACGCGGCAAGCTCGGCCTGTCGAGCTTGCATACGATCTGCGATCCGTCTCAGGAGGGCCGATCGCTCGCTAACGGCTGTTGCCCTCCAAACTGGCAGAGCTGCTGTTGCCGCTGCGATCGCTCGTTGCAGTTCTGGCAGGCCGCATAGGTTGACCTGTCCCACCACTTCGGATGGCATGGAGGGGTTGAGCGACAGGATTTGGCGATCGGTATCGATCCAGTCTCCATCAATCAACGGGCGATACGTTTGACCCAACTTCTGCCTAACAGTTTGTATTGCCTCAAGAGCACGGTCGCGAGCGTCAACTTGACTGAAGTCTGTCAGAGGAGCCTGTTCGAACTGCGGCTCGTACTCTGCTAGCGCTTGCTCCGTTTGGTGCTCGTCAGGCTCGGCCAATAAAACATCGTCAGCAACCTTGCCCACCCGTTGCCTGAGGAAAGACGTATTGGCTGTATTCTCCAGCAATCGTCGAATTAAGTAGGACATGCCAGGAATAAGTTCGCCGCTGGGGGCGTAAATTCTGACTCGCATTCCTTGCCCAACCAGTGCTTTGGCTAGTGGATCCGCCATACCGTACAGCACCTGCAGTTCGATGTGTCGAGACGGGATTTGTCGTTCGCGGGCGATCGCGATTGCCTTGGCTTGCGATCTGACATTGTGGCTGCCAATCGCTGCGTACAGATATTCGTGGTGTTCTAGCAGCTCCTGAGTCAGCCACTCGAAATTGGAGTCCGTTAGCTCCTTACTGTTGAACACCGGCTGTGACCAGTGATTCTGGATGGCATGGATAGTTTCCGAATCCCAATAGGCCCCTTTCACCAAGCGCACGGTTACCGGTGTGCCTCTCTGCTTAGCCCATGTAATCCAGCTCCGCAAATCTGTTTTGCTATCTCGTAAGTACGCCTGCAGGGTTACTCCGATGTCGTCCCGATCTCGAAATTCCTCCTCCATCAGCAACTCTTGCAAGATCGAGATGGTCAGGGATTTGTAGGCGTACTGCTCCATATCGAAATGCACCGCGACCCCGAGCTCTCGCGCCCGCCTGAGTAAGGTGCGAATGCGATCTCCCACCCCGTTCCGACTCCCCTCTACGTCCAAGGGATTGAACTGGGAATAAAACGCTGTCAGCTTGACCGATACTTGGACACGAGCCAGTTGTTGACCATCGGCTCGATCCACGTCCGGCACCTCTGCCCATGATGCTGCAGCCCGACTCAGCGCTGCCATTGTCTCCAAGTAGTGCTCTAGATACTGTTGCGCTTCGGTTTCCGACACCACAGCTTCCCCTAACAGATCGAGGGTGAATCCCAGGTTGTTTTTTCGCAGTCGCGCGATCGTCTGCAGCGTTTGCTCGATGGTGTCTCCGGCAATGTATTTCCGCGCTAGCGCGCTTACTGCGGTTGTAAAGGTGGTTGCTGCCAGACGACCGGGAATGGAATTGGGCTGGGGGAATTCAAGCAGCGATTTCAGAGCGGGTGGAAGCTCTACTGCCGGATTCACTAAATATTCCTGCAAGTGGCGGGCGATGTCCGCCGGATCGCTCAGAGAGGGGAGGCAATCAATCAGCCGAAACAACTGCACCCGCAGATGGGGATTGTCCATCATCCAGCCCAGCAAGCGATCGTCCCAGCGCAATTGTTCTTGCAGTTGGGCGACTAACCCTGTTGGCGATCGCGTTGCCGCTAGTAATTCATGGCCAATAGATTGAGTGGCTGCCTCGTAAACTTGGCGATTTTTTGCTGGCGAAACCATTGCTACCCTCGACTAAATGGGTCTTGGATCGGGGTCGATTTCGAACTGAGTTACTCCCCTATTCTGGCTTGCCTGCTAACTGAGCGTGATTTCCCATTACAATCCCCTTTTTCAGAGCCTGAGATTTATAGCAATCCGCTGTAAGGTCTGGAGGGTTGAGAGCGCGAAAATACTTGATTTTCAAGGAAAAGTAGTTAGGGAAGTCTCCATAGCGGATTGCCGATCGCTATATCGAGACAGGTACCATTGAAAGCCGAAGAAATCGTTTGGTGTATCTCAACCCGAGACACCATGGCAGTGACTTCGGAGCTGTTGATGTGCATTAGCTCAACAGTAAAGAGTCATTCACCAGTTCTTCCCCCCGTACCTCTTCAAACATACGCAGGAGATCGGGCACGTCTAATCGCGATCGCTCCTCTCCCGCAACATCAAACACAATCTGGCCTTCGTGCAGCATCAACGTGCGATCGCCTAAATCCAACGCTTGCCGCATGCTGTGGGTCACCATCAATGTCGTCAACTGCTGCTCTGCCACAATCTCGCGCGTCAGGTTAGTCACGTAAGCTGCTGTCTTGGGATCGAGGGCTGCCGTATGCTCGTCCAGCAACAGAATTTTGCGCGGCGCCAGCGTCGCCATCAACAAACTCACCGCCTGCCGCTGCCCTCCCGACAATAATCCCATCCGATCGCCCAGTCGATTCTCCAAGCCCAAATTGAGACGGGTAACGTGGCGGCGAAATTCCGCCATCATCCCGGGGGGAACCCCAGAGGCCAGCGATCTCCATCGTCCCCGGCGGTAAGCCAGGGCCATGTTTTCAGCAATGGTCAGGTCGGCACACGAGCCCGCCAGCGGATCTTGAAAGACGCGAGCCACTAACTTGGCACGCCGGGGAGCAGACCAACGAGTCACGATCCGACTGTCGATCGAGACCGAACCGCGATCGCAATTCACATCCCCACTAATCGCCTTGAGCAGCGTGGATTTTCCTGCCCCATTGCTGCCAATTACCGTCACAAACTGTCTAGATGGAATCGTTAGATTTATTCCCCGCAGTGCTTTGGTTTCCATCGCGGTGTTGGGATTGAAGGTCACCTCTATCTGCTCGACGGAAATCATTGATTGACTCTCCCACTCACAGATGCCCCCCACTGCAGTAACCGCTTCAACGGATTGCGGGCATTCGGCAGCACTAAGGCTACTGTGACGAGTACTGCTGTAATCAGATTGAGATCCTGCGATCGCAACCCCAATCCATCCACATTCAGGGCCAGTGCCACCACCAGCCGGTACACAATTGAACCCAGCAAGCTACCTGTCGTAGCCACCCAGACCGATCGCCCCGACAACAGCGATTCCCCCACAATCACGGCAGCCAATCCAAACACAATCGTTCCTCCGCCCACCGACACATCAGCAAAGGATGACGTTTGGGCAAACAGCGCCCCTCCCAACCCCACTAAAGCGTTGCTGAGGGACATGCCCAACACAATCATGCCCCGAGTCGAGATCCCCTGAGCCCTGGCCATTGTGGTGTTGGCTCCGGTGGCCCGCATAGCCAAACCAATTTCGGAGGCCAAAAACCAGTCAATAAAGCCCTTGGCTGCAATCGCTACAACAGCTAACACTATCGGCTCCACCCAGCGATCGGGTAGCCAACTCAGGTGCTCGAAGGGGGTAAAGATGGTGTTCTGATTGAGGAGGGGAACGTTCGGCCGTCCCATCACCCGCAAGTTAATCGAGTACAAGGCAATCATGGTCAGAATGCTGGCCAGCAGATTCAAAATGCCAAGCTGCACGTTTAATAACGCGGTAACTAAACCCGCACAGCCTCCAGCAACAGCAGCGATCGCCGTAGCTTCGTAAGGATTCATCCCCTGCACAATGGCCACCGCTGCAACCGCGCCCCCTAGCGCAAAGCTTCCGTCCACCGTCAGGTCGGGAAAGTCCAACACCCGAAAGGAGAGATAGATCCCCAAGGCGACTAATCCATAGATGAGACCCGTTTCCAGCGCCCCAATAAATGCGATCCAATTCAATGTGCTGCCCTAGATCGAGGTTGTTGTCCTACTCAAGGTTGTTGTCCCACTCAACCATTGGCCGAGCCCAACACCACACAAATATCTCAAGAGATGTCCTATTGAGGTACAGTGCCGTCCGTGATGTCGTTAGCCCGATCGACCACCTCTGCTGGAATCTCTACGCCCATTGCGGCGGCAGCATCGAGATTCAGCACTAGATTCAATTGCTCAACCCGTTGAACGGGTAGCATACCTGGATCGGCTCCTTCTAAAACCTGCACGACGAGGGCACCTGTCTGGCGACCGACATCGTAATAATCAAATCCGAGAGAGGCGATCGCCCCTCGCCCTACAGAATCGGTATCGCCGGCAAATACGGGAAGTTGATTGTCTTGACCGACAGCAATCACTGATTCCAGGGCAGAAGCAACAGTATTGTCTGTCGGTACGTAGATAGCATCCACTTTTCCCACCAGACTTTGAGCTGCGCCGCTCACTTCACTGGAGCGAGTTGCTGTAGCTTCTACAATTTCCAAATTTCGCTCGGGAGCCTCGGCCAAAATCAGCTTCATTAAACTGACCGAGTTATCTTCACCAGCGTTATATATTACGCCGATTGACTCTATATCCGGCAAAATCTCCACGATCAAATCCAGATGATCGCCAATCGGAGACAAATCAGTCACGCCAGTTGCCAGACCACCGGGATACTGCAAACTATCCACTAGCTCTGCACCCACTGGATCGGTGACCGCCGAAAAGATGACCGGAATCGAATCGGAGGCCGCAACTGC
The DNA here is from genome assembly GCA_051439425.1 of Synechococcus sp. Taxonomy (GTDB): domain Bacteria; phylum Cyanobacteriota; class Cyanobacteriia; order Thermostichales; family PCC-7336; genus PCC-7336. Next base: position 4,774 of record JBFRWD010000079.1, on the reverse strand, counting down.
GGCCTGGGCGGATGGAGTGGCGATCGCCACAATGGCATCTGGCCCATCCCCTACAAATTTGCTGGCAATCTGAGTGGCTGTGGCTGGGTTTCCCTGAGCGCTTTCCCACTCCCACCTTAATGTTTCACCGTCTACGTATCCAGCCTCAGCAAGTTCGTCCCGAATACCATCTCGAGCAGCATCCAAGGCAGGATGCTCGACAATTTGCGTGACCGCCACCGATTTAACATCTCTATCAGCACGAGTGCCTTGGGAGCTATCAGAATTACTGGTGGATGGTCCGCAAGCCGCCAGTCCCAGAGTGCAGACTGCTGCGAGTGCGCCCACGGCAAAACGGTTCGACCATCGCATTTCAGCCACCATTACTCTCGTCCCTCATGGTTGTCACAGCGTCAGCGTTCTATTGCCAATAGCATTCAAGCCTAAAGTTCGCGCTCAATCTTAGAGTTGCGATTGGGTTACGTCAATCAATCCGGTTATACCTCAGATTGCAAGCACTTCAGCGAGCACATATTTCCACATCTAGTGTTAGCTAGTAGCGACGATAATCTGTCAACTGGCAATCGAAACGAGTCTACAGTCATCACTCATTTCCTCAGAGGCAATCAGTCAATCGACTGATGAATAGCGATCCCACCAATCTCAACGTTTAGTAAACAGAGGCAGCGCCTTCTTTTTTGACGGAGTAATAATAATCTGCAAGGGCACTTTTATCTGTCCCTTTAACTCCACATCTAGGTGATGGTGATGAAGAAGGTGAGGATCTACAGCCTAAGAAAAGATCTTGGACTGGACAATTGCAACCCGATTCTCGATGCCTGCAAACAGGTGGGGATTCACGCTAATTCTGCTTCCAGCACCATTACTAAATCTCAAGCTCGACAGGTGATGGAGCTGCTAACCACAACCCAGCCGGTATCTGTTAAGAGGCCTCTTAAAGCCTCTACCCGTTCTGCGAAACGCAAGTCCAAGGCCTCGAGCCCCGTCGCTTCTACTACACCTGCACCTTCTCTTGATTCCTCAGCCAATCGCTCCCCAGTTACCCAAAAAAACCGCAAGGAGTGCTCTAAGTCATTTGCAAACTCGCCTGAAAATGCACATCACCCTTCGGTTCGGCTGACAGATCCAGGAACCTCTCAAGTAGCGATTTCAGCACCGCCGTCTGTCATACCCCAGAAGACCGATCGCTCCCCATTAAAACCAGACGATCGGCAACTAGCTCCGCAATATTTGAATAGAAATCGTGTGTTCACGATTAAGATAACGGGGTTAAAGGGAGCTCGTATGCGTCATGCCTTGACGATATACTCTGTGTCGTTCGATCGCCTCGGTCACGAAATCCAACGCATCAATCGCTCGGAAGCCAAAATTGTGGATATTACTGTTTCACCCTAAGACGTGGACATCAAATCTAAAACAAAAGCCAGCTCGGGTGAACGAGCTGGCTTTTTCTAAAAACATGAGTCAATCGTGACGTTGAACCTGTACAGGATCTTGATCTGATACTTAAGTGCGCTAATGATGCGCCGTAAACGCGAAACCTCTAGCGGCCAGCGACTACCGGCTCATCAGAGATTAGAGAGCGCAGGCTGGGGAACAAAAAGTGGTTCTCTTCAACATACTGTGCGCCAAACAAACCTTTCTCTGCCCAGAAAAAGCGATCCACAGTGTGCTCGTTACGACGAACTAGCAATAGTGCAGGAGGAGTAATTCCTTGCGCTGAAATGTAGCCTCTGGCAGCAGTAACAGGTTTTTCACTACCACTATCCAGATTGAACTGAGGGATCAGTTCCAAAATTTTGCGTCCTTCTTGTCTGCGACGACTCTTGCGCTTCCGTCTTCTAGCCAAAGAAAGCCTCCCAGGGAGTAAGTAACGAATAAAAAAAAGGATGTGGCGATCCCGTTACGTTATGTCACGTTGGATACATAAGCCGCCTGAAGTATAGCGATTCTGCTCTAAAAAAGCAATCACCCCTCTACCACTTTTTTGCGTAAGCTCGGTCTTCTTTAAGGAGGTTTTCGGGTTCAAGCAGCAAATATTAAAACGTTTCTTTATGATTTGTTTCGTAGCCTAGACGCCCTGGAATGGCAGGAAACAGCGACTATCGCTCAAACAAGAGGAATTGAGCCAGGATGGTTCAAGATCGGTTTTGAGCCCCAACTACCATAGACCTAAACAGTCATACTCGCTACCAAAAAGGCTAAATTTCTATGTGCATCTGCATACATTGCGACTTTGTCGATCGCTGCGAGACCTATCACGCAGTGGAGGCTCAACATCTACAGCCTCATCTGACCGACTCTCCTACGTTTGTCGCCGTTCGCCCACAAATTAATGTCAATATCCGTAATAACGGGCAGGAGATGGAGTGGGACGTGGTTGGCTGCGATAGCTTTGTGGAGCATCGCAATAAGTGGGCCCAACTGAGACCCGGCGAGATGGTTCCGACTTAGCGTGTTGTTCTAGGCTAGGAACCGTTCTAGCTAAGACACTGTTCCTAGGGCGTGTCATCAGTCAAACAAATGTGTCATAAAGAGCCCTAAACGAGGTGTGAGATGCGTCGCTACGGGCTGCGGGACGCTCAATGGGGACGGATAACGGACTTTCTCCCTGGACGCGAAGGGCATGTGGGTGGCACAGCCAAGGACAATCGGCTGTTTGTGGATGCAGTCTTTTACCGCTATCGGGCAGGGATACCCTGGCAGGACTGACCGGAACGCTTTAGAGATTTTTGATTGGTCCACACTCGCTTTAGCCGTTGGAATCGCAGCGGTGTGTGGGAAAAGATAGTTAAGGTGTTGGCCGAAGATGCAGATAACGAATACGCCATGATTGATGCCACCATTGTGCGCGCCCATCAACAGAGTGCTGGAGCCCCAAAAAAGATGGAATCGAGCAAGCGATCGGACGAAGTCAAGGAGGGTTGAGCACCAAGATTCATGCCACTTGCGATGCCTTGGGAAACCTGACAGGTTTTCACCTCACCGCTGGGTAATAGCATGATTTGCAGGGCTCTGATGTCTTGCTAGAGAAACTGGATGATGAGGTGGAGGCGGTGCTTGGGGACAACGCCTACGATTCCAATGAACGTGTCCGTCAGCGATTGAAAGCAAAGGGATGTGTTGCGGTGATTCCACCCAAGTCCAGTCGCAAATCTCCCCACTCTAATGACAAGCATCTCTATAAAGCTCGTCATTCGATCGAGAACTTTTTTGCCAAGCTTAAGCAGTACCGAGCCATTGCTACTCGCTGCGACAAAACCTCTCGTCGCTTCCTTGGAGCAATATATTTAGCAGCTTCCGTCATCTGGCTTAACTGATGACACGCCCTAGATAAGCCAGCAGCTATGCGATCGCGGGCAAAATCTAGCCGAAATGTTTGGAAGGCTGGCAGGTCGGCTAGTTTTTGGTAAGTTGGCTGCGGCGACACCGTACGATCGCGCCTATTTGGCGTCTATCGGAATGAAGCAGCATCGAGACATATTGCGCGTGCAAACGATTGGTAAATCGTTTAGCCGCGTCACGAGTGATATCAATCGCATCGTGCAGCAATCGGGGATTCAATCGGGCCTCTGTACGTTGTTTTTGCAGCACACCTCCGCCAGTCTGGTGATTCAAGAAAATGCCGACCCCGACGTGCTCAAAGATTTAGCAACATTCTTAGCTGAGTTGGTGCCGGAAGATAATCGCTATCGGCATGGGATGGAGGGGCCGGACGACATGCCCGCTCATATCCGCACTGTTCTGACGAGCACATCCGAACACATTCCGATCTCGAACGGACGTTTGATGCTGGGTACTTGGCAGGGCATTTACCTGTGGGAACATCGAGATCGTCCTCACAGCCGAGAATTGATCGTGCATGCCATGGGGGACTGATGACTGGCTTTCTCCGATGGCTTTGGGTTGGTGCGAGCGTTAGCGTAGTTAGCTTGAGCATGGCTTGTACCAGGCTTCCCGAGCAAGCTTCTGATTCCGACCCCCGAGACAATAGTGAAATTCCGCAACGTTCTTTAAGCGCCGTGGAAGTGACTGCCCCTACATCTGCTGAGGTCGCTGCTGCTGTTCGATATCGTCAACTGGGATTGGAACTGCGTAGCCAAGGGCAGCTTGATGAAGCGATCGCTGCATTTCGACAAGGGGTCACACTCGACCCCAATAATTTAGATGGATTCGTCATTTTGGGGTGGACATTGCACTTGGCCGGACAACCCGATGCGGCCATCGAGGCTTTGCAAGCAGCGCTTACTGATGACGAACACTTCTTGCCTGCTCTGAATGCTCTGGGCATTGTGTATCTGGTCAACGGTCAGCTCAACGACGCCAAATTGACACATCTCCAAGCAATAGAGCTGCAACCCGACAACGAAGTTGCCCAGTACAATCTCAGTCTGACGTATCAGCGCCTGGAACAGTTCGATCTGGCTGTGAACCATGCCCAGCGGGCAACCGATCTGGAACCGGATAATCCGCATCCTTGGGTGGCGTTGGCGATCGCCCTTCACAGTCAGCAGCAGCCTGGCGCTGCCAGTGATGCCTACGCGCGTGCCGTGCAACTGGATGCTCGATATCGAGACAGCACTCACTTATCCCATTTAACACAGGCGGGATTTAGTCCCGATCAGGTGCAATTGAGCGAGCGCGTACGCTGGTTGACTGACAAAAGATCTTATAGTGTCGACTAAAGCCCTTGCAGTGATGGGGTTCTGGCTGTTGGAAAGGGTCAGGGATTGACGAATAGGAGGGGAGGCAGCACTCTCAGACAAGAAACCAC
>JBFRWD010000078.1:0-112629 GCA_051439425.1 Synechococcus sp. | reverse complement strand
CCCTTCCCGAACTCGGTTGTGAAACGCTGTTGCGGCGACAATACTCTGGGGGTCGCCCCATGGGAATATAGCTCGATGCCAGACTTTACTACTTGAATCCCCCAACCGATAGGTTGGGGGATTTGTTTTAGGCGATTACAGGCGATTTATTTCTCCGAACAGTACTCGGTATAATCGTCTGGGTATAGTTTTTGAGGATAGGCGCTTGGGATGGCGAGTCAGAGCAATTCGGGGTGCAACGACTGTTGATTCAAATACTGATTCTGATATTCGGGGTGCAGTTGCCGAGTTACTGAACGAATTGTCTGATGCCAATAACCTCGAACCTTCAGAGATTGTGAGTGTAACGTTCACTGCGACAACCGATATAGACGCAGTTTTTCCGGCCGCGATTGCCCGTCAGAGGCCTGGATGGAATAACGTTCCTTTGCTGGACGTCCAGCAGATGCAGGTGTCTGGGAGTTTACCCATGTGCATACGAGTGCTGGCACATGTCAATACAGAAATGACGCAGACAGAGATTCAACATATATACTTACGCGATGCAAGAAACTTACGACCCGATTGGTCTCTTGATGGCGTGGCAGCTCGACCCCGATAAAGTTGCATTCTGAAGTTGGCCTCAATATCATCATTCGCTAGGCTGCTGTTCCCTAGTACTGTAAGGCAACGCAACAGTCCTACCATTTTTGCCTTCAGTAACAATATCTAAGTTGTCGCCGCCTAGCTTTGTTCGGATATAGCCTAACCCTCGATAGCTGCCATTGATTGGTTGAGTCGTGATGCTGGTGATGATACCTGCGCGTTGTTCGTCAACGAGAATCGTTGCTCCAATTGGAACTGGAGTGCTGAATTGTAACCCTCTCAATTGTTGCTTCACACCGTTAAAAGTATCGAGACGAGCAATGGTTTCTTGGCCAATGTAGCAACCCTTGGTGAAGCTTGCGGTGTGCCACAACCCGGCTTCAAGCGGGTTGAATTCATCAGTTAGCTCCTTACCAATGGCAGGACGTCCTTGTCGAATACGTAAAACTTCCCAGGCCTCGCTACCGCAAGCGGTAGCTCCACCGTCGATAAGGGTGCTCCAAACGTTAGCGGACGTCTCTTTCGGAACGATCAACGTATAGCCTTCAATCGACAAACCAGTGCCAGAGGCGACGCATATTGGAGGAGTAGAAGTCTCGACATAGGTGTGACTGTGGATAGTTGAAGAAGGCAGAGCAATACTGAGTTCATTCAGAAGTCGCTGACTTCGGGGCCCAACAACAGTAAATAGGGAATAGCTACTCCCTACATCTGTTAATTGAGCATTGCTGAATGCAATGAGTCGATTGAGCGATAGGAACGCTCTGGAGTTATCCGAATCTGAAGGAGATGCCAGTAGAAAAACTGAATCGGGGGTTGCATAAGCTGTTACCAAATCGATTAGACGTGCAGTGGGAGAAACGATGCAGGTCTCGCACCCTTGTCCTGGAGATAGGGCTTTGATATTGTTTGTCGTCTGATTGTGAAGGTAATCCAGTCGGTCGGGGCCTCGCATTTCCAGGAGCGACCAGTGAGATCGATCGAATAGTGCGACGTCCTCGAAGGCTGCTTTCAGTGAAGGTGCTGCAGAGTGATCGCCAAAATAGATAGCCACGTGATGTCCGTTTAGTGTTTCAAACGCAGCGCCACTGGCTATCTGGGCTGCGTGAAGAGATGAATACTGTTCGGACTGAATGCTTGACATACACTGGCTCCGGGGGGACAAGGCTGGAAGAAACAGGAGACTACGAAATGGATCGTTTTATTGAGTGGGATCGTCCGTTCTGAAAAACTGGGTAAACGCAGTAAGTACAACCAAACAGACTCTTTGGATAGCACACTAGTGGGTGTTCCGAGGGCATGAAGAGAGGCTGAGCGCCGGTTCTTCTAATGAGGTCTGATTCTATTCTCCACTAGGCTCAGTCCATTTGGCAGGCAGATATGCAGTCGAAACAGCTTACCGATTTCGTCCTGAAGTCTTGCTCTCTTAACCCGAGCGTTCGAGCCGTATTGGGGGGGATAAGTGCAATCGGGGTTTTGGCAGTAGGAGCTTTGGCGCTGCCAGGAGCAGTGATCGCTCGGCCGGAACTGACCGTCTTGCAGGAATTAGGCGGCTCTCAAAACTGGTCTGAAATTGTTCAACAACTGGAACGGTCAGAATTTGCCCACTCTGTTCTGGATGAGCGAGGATTTTCACTAGATGCTTTGCGAAATGTGGAGGTTCTCTTCATCCCAAACGTTTCGGAGATTAGTGATAGCCAACTGCAAGTTTTAGAAGTTTGGATGCAAACGGGTAGCGGTCGCTTGATCGTCAGTGGTCCGATGCGAGATCTGTCCCCAAACAACCAACGTCGATTGCGACAGTTACTGGGGGGCTATTGGGGGAGCGATCGCGAGGAAACAAGTACTGTTGTTGCAACCAGTTTTCGGGGCAATGACTGGACAGAGACCGTACAGGCGGAAACTCCGATCGCGGGGGGAAGTCTAATCCCCAGTGGGTTGGACAGTAAGTTGACAGCCACTTGGTCAGGAGAGATGGGAAGTCCCGTTGCGGTTATTTCCACCAGACAGAGTGTTTATCTTGGGTGGGAATGGGGGGCTAGTGCTGCTAGTGATGTCAACGAGCAATGGTTGGCAGCATCACTCGATCGGTTTGATGAAGGGGGCAATACTACTACGGCTGCAACGCATCAGGGACAGATCGATCCTGAAGAGACTCGTGTTGCGCCAGATCCTGCACAACCAACAGGAAGGGCTACAGAACAAGTTGACACGGATGTTGCCGCCGTATACGCGCGGCAGTCTGTTTCTAACGTTCCTGAGACAGATACTGCCAGACCGGATAGTGGGCTGGACAGAACTACCTCCATGCCTGCCACCACTTCGCAACTAGATATTACGCAATTTCTTCGGCCGAATACCGGCTCAACATCCACTACTACGTCCGAGGTCGCAACAGCCCCAGCGACAGAACCCTTTGTATCATCTCTACCGATTAATACGCTGGAAATGCTAGCGATGCGCTCCGAACTCAGCAGTTTGTTGGGACGAGTGGAAAGTGCAATGTTAACGACCGATGCTGTGGGGTTGGATGGCAGTAGTCTGCCCGATCAATATCGCAACATCATCGAGCAGGCTCGCTTAGTGGAATCCGATATCGATGATTGGGTCAATAGCGGCCAACACGAACGCGCGCGGCGCGAACATGCGATGGCTATCTCCAACTTATGGGAGAGCTATCCACGCGATCGGCTCACGGCACTACCCGAAGTTAGGGCCATCTGGCTCGATCGTGGCACGATTGTGGATGCGCGATCTCCGGCTGGGTTGGCAGAAGTCTTTGACCGCTTGGCTTCTGCAGGCATCAATACGGTCTTTTTTGAAACCATTAATGCTGGATTTCCCGTCTATCCCAGTCGCATTGCCCCAGCGCAAAATCCATTGACTCGGGGGTGGGATCCGCTAGCTGCCGCCGTCGAGTTAGCCCACGAACGGGATATGGAACTGCATGCCTGGATGTGGACGTTTGCGGTGGGCAATAGCCGCCATAATGTTTTGCCAGAAATCGGACTTCCTCAAGACTACGTTGGACCAGTGCTGACGGCTCATCCAGGTTGGTCTAGCTATGACGCTCGCGGACGACAATTCCCCTCTGGTCAGCCGGAAACTTGGCTGGACCCCGCCAACGACCAAGCCCGTAACTACCTGATTTCCCTCATGCGAGAGATGGTGAGTAACTATGGTGTTGATGGGATTCATCTGGACTACATTCGCTATCCGTTCCAAAGCCCTGGGAGTCGTTTGGCTTATGGATACGGTCGAGCGGCTCGCCAAAAATTCCAGCAGTTGACAGGGGTTGACCCGCAGGAACTAGATCCGAATCGCGATCGCTCGCTGTGGGCAATGTGGACGGAATTTAAATCGGAGCAAGTGTCAACATTTGTTGCCGAAGCCGCCGACACGATGCAATCGCTTGACCCACAGGTTGTGATGTCTGCAGCCGTTTACCCCATGCCTTACAACGAGCGCATGCAGAAGCTTCAGCAGGAATGGGAGACCTGGATTGCTCGGGGAGACTTGGATTTGCTCGTGCCAATGACGTACGTGGAAAATTCCCGTCGCATGGAGCAATTGGTGCGCCCCGCTCTTGAAGCGACCAGCAGTTCTCCCGTGTTGCTGCTTCCCAGTTTTAACTTGTTGGATATGCCGGAGGTCGAATTCCTCGACTCCATGCAAGCCGTGCGTGATTTGCCGACCGGTGGCTACTCGCTGTTTGCAGCCCGACATCTCAACGGGGAATTTCAAACCATCTTGAATCAATCACGCATCCCATCCTCGCAAATCCCCTATCGTGCTCCGTTCAGTGCTTCTGTCTATCGATTTGATGCATTGCAGCAGGAATGGGAAACCCTGTTAGCGAACGAGCAAATGTGGATACCCGATCGCTTTCAAGAAGAATGGCGAGTTCAAGTGGCGCAGGTGGATGCTGCACTGCAGGCTCTAGACGCTGCTCCCAGTGCAATGGCATTGAATACAGCCCGTCAAGAACTAGCTGCATTGCTGGCTGGAATCGAAGAGTGGTTCCGGTTTGAAGCTCTGGAGCGTCCTTATCGTGTCAATACCTGGGGCAACCGACTGGTGGCTCTCGATACCTTGCTGCGTTATGGAGAGCAACGCTTGCCCAGGTTACAATCGGCCTCTAGTCAGTAGCTCTCTTGTTGGCATTGAGGGGTGAGACTGAGTGCACGCCGCCTCAGGGTGTATGCGTGCACACTAATCAACAATCCCGAAGATCGGCTTGTGCCGGTGAATGCAGACATCTGAATCTGTTAGTATTGGGTGCTACACAATCCGTCATAGCGCCCAATTTTGATATGAGTCGCGGAACACTATTCGATAAGGTTTGGGATGCCCACAGCGTAGGAACGCTCCCTTCCGGTCAGACGCAACTGCTGATTGGCTTGCACCTGATTCACGAGGTCACCAGTCCTCAGGCGTTTGCCATGCTGCATGAACGCGGATTGTCGGTATCGATGCCCGATCGCACTGTGGCGACTGTCGATCATATTGTTCCAACTGAGAGTCAGGCCCGTCCGCTGCAAGATGCTCTTGCAGAAGAAATGCTGGAGGCGCTGGAGCAGAACTGCACTGATTTTGGTATTCGTTTCCACAACGTCGGATCGGGCAAACAAGGGATCGTGCATGTGATTGCCCCCGAGCAGGGATTGACTCAGCCTGGTATGACGATTGCCTGTGGTGACAGTCACACCTCGACGCATGGTGCTTTTGGGGCGATCGCCTTCGGAATTGGGACCAGCCAAGTGAGAGACGTGCTGGCATCGCAAACTCTGGCATTAGATAAACTGAAAGTCCGAAGAGTTGAAGTGAATGGCACGCTAGCCTCTGGGGTATATGCCAAAGATGTTGTCTTGCACATTATTCGCAAATTAGGCGTTAAAGGAGGTGTAGGCTACGCCTACGAATATGCCGGTTCCACCATCAATGCGATGTCGATGGACGAGCGTATGACCCTATGCAACATGTCGATCGAAGGCGGTGCGCGCTGCGGGTACGTCAATCCCGACAGTGTGACTTACGACTATTTGCAAGGCCGCGAGCATGCTCCTGCTGGAGAAAACTGGCAGCGGGCTGTGGATTGGTGGAATAGTTTGCGCAGCGATATAGATGCTGAGTATGACGATGTGGTGATGTTTGATGCTGCCGATATTGCTCCTACTGTTACCTGGGGTATTACCCCTGGCCAGGGAATTGCTGTAGACGAAACTATTCCCACCCCAGAGGAGTTTTCTCCCGACGAGCGTCCAACGGTGGAAGAAGCCTATCGCTACATGCACCTCTCTCCCGGACAGCCAATTGAGGGGACCAAGATTGATGTGTGTTTTGTCGGTAGTTGCACCAACGGGCGGCTGAGTGATTTGGAGGAAGCCGCTAAATATGCTAAAGGCCGCAAGGTAGCGGCTGGCGTGAAAGCGTTTATCGTGCCGGGTTCGGAAGTGGTGAAGCAGCAGGCGGAGTCTGCAGGGCTAAACGAGATCTTTACCGAGGCTGGGTTCGAGTGGCGTAATGCTGGCTGTTCGATGTGTTTGGCCATGAACCCCGATAAGCTGCAAGGCTCGCAGATTAGTGCTTCATCGTCCAATCGTAATTTTAAGGGACGTCAGGGCTCTGCTAGCGGACGCACTCTTTTGATGAGTCCGGCAATGGTGGTAGCTGCTGCAGTGAATGGAGCGGTAACTGATATTCGCACAATGGAGGAAGAAGCATAGAATGGCTCGTGAAATTCGTTCTGTCGTCGGTCGTGGATTACCATTAGCTGGCAATGATATCGATACCGATCGCATCATTCCTGCCCGTTTTTTGCGTTGTGTCACGTTTGATGGGTTAGGTCAACAAGTTTTCACGGACGATCGCCGCGAAAGTGACGGTCAGCACCCCTTCGACCTACCTCAGTACCGGGGAGCCAAGGTGCTGGTGGTGAACGCTAATTTTGGCTGTGGTTCCAGTCGCGAACACGCTCCCCAGGCGATCGCTCGCTGGGGGATCGAAACCATTATTGGAGAGAGCTTTGCCGAGATATTCTTTGGTAATTGCTTGGCCATGGGAGTGCCTTGCCTGACGGCATCGGCAGCAGAGATCGAGCAATTGCAGTCCGCAATTGCAGCCGATCCATCTCTAGAGCTGAATGTGAATGTAGAGTCCCTGCAGGTGATTGCCGGAGATCGCACGATTGCTCTTCAGCTCAAGCAAGGACCGCACGCTATGTTGATCGAGGGAACTTGGGATACTTGCGGGCAACTTGTGAGCAATCTGGATGCGACTCGCCAAACGGCAGCCCAACTGCCCTACGTCGCTTGGTAAGCGATCGGGGAAGTCAGGTGGAATCTGGCTCATTCAATGTTTTACACAGGGTGCAGAGTTGGAGAGTCTAGTCTCAACGGGGAAAATGACTAGCTAGAAGCGAATGCCAATTTAGACGGAATGCCCTGCTATTGCTGCTAATACGGTTGTACCGTTACTGCTCCGACTGGTGTCTTGACAATATGCAGGCAATGTTGCTCAGCCGATATAATCGGATACTCAACTATCGCGAGAAACACTAACTCGTATCAATAGCGGTAGCGAATACTAACTGACTTCACCATAGGGTTACCCAGTAGTGGGCCAAACTTACAGATACGTCGCTGCTGTAAGCTTACGCGCAAAATCCTGACACCAGTTGCCACCACACTCATCCACTCATTCGCACTCTACCGCTGTTAATAGGGGTCAACTCAAATGCTTTAGAGTAGATTACAGAAACTCAATGTGTGTAAGGATTACCCTGAGTCTGTAGACAGAGATGCAATTGTTCGTGCTAATGCATAACAACAGACCAAGTCAGCGTGGGTGGATGGTGTTGGGGCAAGCGATCGCGCTCTCAATTCTGTTATGGAGTATGGGAGTTGTAGGAATTCAGATGCCAGTATTCGAACCGCAGGTTGCTCGAGCTAGCGACTCCCCTTGGCCCAATTCGGTAGTGGTGGAATGGTTGGAATTTCGTGTCCCCGTTGAAGAGCAAGCAGATTTTTTGGCAAAAGACGAACAAATCTGGACAGCTGCGCTGCGCCGGCAACCGGGGTTCTTGCACAAATCAATCTGGACGTCTCCCGAGCACCCGGAATCTGTCACGCTGGCTATCTACTGGGCCAGTCGGGAGGATTGGTTTGCGTTCCCAGAACCATTGATAGAGGACTTGGATCGACAGATGCAACCAACCAGTGCTGAGTTGGTGGATGCTCGCGAATTTAAGGTGCAAAATCCCGCAGGGCCGACAGTCCAGAGCTCGTAGCATGTTGCTGGTATGGCTTTGGAACTGGTACTGCTCGATCTCTCGGGATCTTTATTGTCGAATGGGCAAAACGATGTGGGACGGTAATTCGGGGGTGTGGAATATGGTTTGGGTTGCCATTTGAAAATCGCTGTACCGCGCAGAAGCAGGCCATTGACCAGTGTTGGGATTGCGGTCAATCCATGGAAACGCGGCACTGGCGATCGCCACTTGCACGCGATCTCCAGCAGGAATGGACCAGCAGGTGGGGCGAAAAGCAATGCTGTACTGCACGATTTCGTCTGGAGTCAGCAGTTTTGGATCGGATAACGATTGACGAAAGCGACTGCGTAGAACCCCTGCACTCAGCAGAATTGCTGCACCTGTCGACGTCAATCGCATCAATTTCACGACCCAATCGGTGTCAACTGCTGTGGTTGATGCGTAGAGGTTCATGACAGGTGCACCAGCGATCGCCATAGGAACATCGAGAGGAGCGCTGGTGTAGAGCAAAAGGTCGGGACGGTGGTGCACGCGGCGTTGATCGTAAGGGCCGTAAGGTGTGGTGGGATTGGCGATGCGAGGGTCGTAAACGTAGGTATCAAATGCGCAAGTCCCAGGCTTGGGTTGTTCGAGTAGTTGTCCACGACTATCGGGGCCATTGGCTAGTCCATCGCTGGCGATCCAAAGGCGGTAGGGCTGGGTTGGTACGGGCCATTGTTCGAATTGCAACCAGCGATTGCTGCCCATTTCAAATAGGTTGACCTTGGCTTCTAGTGCGATGCCTACACTCGATCCCTTAACTGTGCTGGATTCTTGCCCTGTGAATGTTTGGGTTGTGTCTGCTCGGGTTGTGCCTGTTTGAGCTGCATTAGTGGGTGAGACATCTTTGTCTGCAACCGATGGATCGTTGCCATTGAGCCAGTGGCTAAACCATTCCACCTGCAATCGATCGATCGTTGGGCTAGCTGCTGGCCCAAAGTCCAGCTCTCCCACCTGCCGCGACCATGGAATATGTTGCCAAGGCCCTACGATCAAGTTCTGGGGGCACTCGGTATGCGATTGCAACCATTCATACGCTTGCAAAGTCCCTAACAAGTAGCTGTCGGCCCAGCCTGCGATATGTAGTCCAGGTACGTCGTAAGTGGAGTCTAGGTACGATTGGGGGTTGAGTTCTCGATCGTATGCAGAGTCAGCAACGGTCTCGCGCAGCCAGTCGAAATAGAAATCAGCCTCCGGACGTCCGTGCAACAGCTTCAGTCGATCGAGTGGTGTGGATTGCAACCACGTCTGAATCTCAGCCCGTGCTTGTCCTAACTCGGTGGCATCGGGCTCAACCCTGCAGAATTGAGCCTGGTCTTGTATTAACTGAACGCTCCAAGGCAGAACTAGATCTAACGCTAGGGCCCCTCCCCAATAGCACCAGCCCCTATAGCGATCGATCGCTGCCATTCCAGGAGCGATCGCGGTCAATCCCATGGAGGAAGCCCCCCCAGCAACCGCTTGAAATTGGGTGATGCCCTGGTACGAGAACCCATACATACCCACGTTGCCGTTACTGCCCGGAAGGTTGCGACACCATTCAACGGTTTGAACGCCGTCGCTGATTTCTGCCGATTGCATGGGGTAGAAGGTGCCCTGCGATTGGCCACATCCCCTCACGTCCTGTATGACAACAATGAACCCCTGACGGGCATACCAACTGGGATGGGCATAAACCACTGTTGAGGCCACTGCGCGTCCGTAGGGCAGTCGCATTAGCAGCACAGGTAGAGGGCGAGAGCTGTTATTGGGGCGATAAATGTCGGCGCACAGAATAGCTCCGTCTTGCATCGGTACCGGTACCGATCGCTCAACCAATACTGGATGAATTTGATGCCCCGGTACTTCTGACAAGATGTTCTGTTCCTCCATATCAGAGCCAGACCTATCCCAGTCCGATTTGGTTAAACTTTGGTTAAACCCAAGCGATCCGAGACCCCTCAGATCGATCCAATTCCGAAGCGTTCGGCCACAATGGGGGCTACAGGCAGCAGCATGATAGCCATTGCAAACAGAGCCACTAAGGCCAGTGCATCCCTGAGACTATCGGTTTCGGTAATTTCGTCTTGGGGGGGACGTTCGGTATCGCGCGCAATCAGCAGAATGAGCAATGCCCAATACAGCGCCACTTGGTTCCCCAATGCAGCCAGGGCCAAAAACGCGATCGAAACAAACGTGGTGCGACCCGCGATTTTGCGACCGTATACTGCCTGAACCATGCGCCCTCCATCAAGCTGTCCGGCAGGTAGCAAGCTGAGAGCTGTTACCAACAACCCGAGCCATCCAATTGCTACTAGGGGATGAATCCCAACCACTTCGGCCTGCAGTTGGGACCCGAGTACCAAACGGGATAGTCCGCCGACCAGTAAAGATGACTGAAATAACGTACCAGGGAGGTATAAATCAGACGGTTGACCGGTGAGGATGAGCCCCAGCCCCAAGAGCAGAAGCGAGGACAGTCCACCCAGTGCTGGGCCGGCGAACGCAATGTCGAACAATGCTTTGCGATGGGGCACCGGAGATTCTATGCGATTTAGGCTACCTAGAGTGCCCAACCCCAAAGTTGGTATTAGAAATGCTGGACTGAGTCGAACTCTATACTTGCCCGCCATCCAGCGGTGTCCGAATTCATGCAACCCCAACGTTCCCAATACTCCAGCGGCAAAGGGGATCGTCTCCCACCAGCGTTCGGGATTCACGGTCAAGCTGAAGCCAAACAAGTTGGCAGCCAGTTCCATCACCATGGCCACTGTTGCAACCAACAGCGTAGCGGATAGGGCCTTGAAAGTTGCTGGAGTGGGTTGATTGACTGTCGAGTCGGGTAAAACGACTACTGACGGCTTCTCTTCGCGATCTCGCACCAAATATAGGTGGTAGCGATCTCCGACCGCCTGCTGCAAGGCTGCTTGGAGGCGCTGCACTATTGTAGACGCCTCTGCCTGACGCAGATTGCCTTTGAAAATCGCCCCCTGACCGTAAGGGATAACGTCGGTAACGTAGAACGTATCGATACCGAAAATGCCTCGAATAGCCTGCAGGTCATTGACATTCATCTGCGAGCGATTGCCGTTAGGCTCCTCTGGACCAGAACTGTTGTTACCAACGATTGTGGGTTCGTTATCGTCGCTCGTCGTTTCCCCCTCGGCCATAATCTCCCTCCCACTCTCTGGGCGGCTGCTACGCAGTGCCTGCTGAAATTTTGCGGTTGCAGCCCGTTCTTCTTTTGCGATGTTGCGAGCCATCCGTCCAACAGCAATGTAGATGCCGCTCGACACAGTTAGTAGCAATATAAATCCAGCCGCATTGAGATAGGTATTGGTTGCAAATAGTCCCAGAAAGACCAACCAGGGCAATATCAGTGATACACTTTGCAGCCAACCCAGCAAACCAGCTCGGCCCTTCCGACGGGCTTGCCAGTATCCCCAGGCCAAAATCACCAGACCCGAGAGAGCAATGATAGGTGTGAGATTGACGGTTGGATTCATACCTGAGAACTACGCGAAGTGTTTGGGGGTGAGTCTTGATAATTGTGTTTGACAAGTTTTGGCTAGTTGGTTGTCTTAGGCAAACTAGTCAATTTTGCAGTCTGTCCTCGTGCGAGTAAGTAAGACTAATCTATCGCTGGGGAACTCGCTCTGTTCGCGAACCCCCAACATTGCACAACCATTAATGAGTTGATAGACGAAAGCAGCCCCAAAAAAACGGGGCTGCTTTCTAAGAGGGTTGAGCTGACTACGCTGTGGCAGCTTGGCCAGCTTGACGGGCTGCACGGTACTGCCGATCGACAGGGCTAGTAACCGGTTTCATCGCAAACAAGCGAATGAACTGCCAAACATTACCGGTATAAAGGGGTAACTTCAGCAGTGGCTTCACGAACCCAGGAGTACTTGAGGTGTCTACCTGGCGCATCTTCTCGATGTTGGCCACGCAGTGATCGAGGCAACCTTCAAATTCGGGATGCTCGACGTTCAAAACAACAGGGAAGACCTTAGATGCATCGTGGTTCGTCCATTTGATGACATCCAGGTCGTAGTCCTTCGGTTCCAGACCGAGCAGCCCATAGAACTCGGGGCGAAGGGCTACGTCGTTGAGGTACATCGTGGCATAGACCGACAGCAAGAAGAAGCGGCACCACAGCCTGGCGACCCAATTATTCAGGAAGTGGGGCTGACTCTTCATTACCAGAGAGAAGAAGTCACCATGGCGGCTCTCGTCTTGGCACCAATTCTCAAAGAAGTTGAAGATTGGATAGATGCGGTTGTCAGAATTGTTTTCCAAATGGCGGAAGATCTTGATATATCGCCAGTATCCAATTTTCTCAGACAAATATGTTGCGTAGAAGATGAAGCGAGGGGCAAACTTCGTGTACTGCTTGTTCTTGGTCAAGAAGCTAAGATCCAACGCTAGGTTGAAATCTGCCATAGCTTTATTCAGGAAACCAGCGTGACGAGCCTCATCGCGGCTCATCAGCAAAAAGCACTCAGCTAAGACAGGACTGGTGTCTTTTAGCTTGCGAGACAGCTCCTTATAGAGTAAAAATCCAGAAAATTCCGCCGTACAAGAACGCTCTAGGAATTCTACGAAAAGCTTCTTGGCTTCCGCATCAAGCGATTCCCAGGACTGATTGAATTCTTCGCCTCGGACGAAATGGTGCCGATTGTAGTCAATGCGGAACTCTTCAAGCAGTGCTTCGAAGTCCTCCTCGTACCCGGAGATATCCAGGTTCGCCATGGCATCAAAGTCAGTTGTATAGAAGCGTGGAGTCAGGATAGTTTCATCGGGAACTCTCGCTTGAGTATCTGAAGCTGATTGTTGAGATGAAGTTGCAACCATATTTTTTATCGTGCGATGTCGTAGATGCCTGGCAAAGGCCATTTAGCGGGTAGATACCTACCCAAGCGGCTTTTTTGCAGTCTAACAGGGTCTTTCATTCCCTCATGCATTCCGTTCATTAAGAAGTATTGACTACGGCGCAGTACGACCGAGCTGCTCGAATCGGCATCTGCAGGGTCAAATCACTCGGAGCCAAGTTTTCTGCCTCTACGGTATTGAGCAGATTGTGGGGGAGGGGGTCATATTTCTACTCCGAGGGCTGAATCATCTCGTACAAACACTTCTGGATCGACTGGCTGCAGATACTAGACACAGTGAGGGTTGGCAGGCTTGAAGACCATGCTGAAATTCAAGCAAATTACTAGAGCAAAAAAAAATACTTGCCATAGTTTTGATAGAACTGGTGCCGAATGGGGAAGAATCGTCTACGATATCTACTGGGTCTAGGTAGAGCGAACTAAAAGGTTAAATACGCAAAATATTAAGTGGTCATTGATTACGAGTTTGCTAGCTGACCTTGTTTGAGATGCGTTTCTGCATAGGCCTGTGTGAGGATAAGGAGATTATCAAATGTCCGCAATTACTTGGAAAACCCTGCTTGCAGGTTCTGCTGCAGTAGGTGCTGCCTTAGTAGCAGGCGGTGAAGTTCAAGCCCAAACGACTCAGCCCCAACAGTTCGCTCAGGTTACCTCTGTTTCCGAGCTGTCTGACGTTGCTCCGACTGAGTGGTACTTCCAGGCTTTGCAGTCTTTGGTCGAGCGTTACGGCTGTATTGCTGGTTACCCCGACGGTACTTTCCGCGGTCAGCGCGCGATGACTCGTGGCGAATTCGCTGCTGGTTTGAACGCTTGCTTGGATCGCATCAACGAGCTGATTGCTGCTGGTTTGGCAGACAAAGTTTCTCGCGAAGACTTAGCTACCGTTCAACGCCTACAGGAAGAGTTCGCTGCTGAGCTGGCTGCTCTAACCGGTCGCGTTGACGCTCTTGAAGCAAAGACCGCTGAACTAGAGGCCAATCCTCTGGGGCTGGATGCTGCTACCAGCAAGCTGAGCTTTGAGGTTATCTCCGGTATTTTTGCTGCAAGCGAGCCTGACGACGATGTTGACAACAACGTCCAGGTTCCTTACCGCGTCCGGATGAACTTCGATGCGTCTTTCACTGGCGAAGATCAGTTGCGCGTTCGTCTGCAGTCTCGTGAAGCCGATGCATTCAACACCGGTGCCACAACTGATAGTACTGCTGCAGCATTCACATTCTCCGGGAACTCTTCTGGCAGCGGTTCCAGCGGCGAAGATGTTGAACTGGACGATGTTTTCTACAAATTCCCTCTGTTCAACGGTCGCGTAACCGGCGTATTTGGTATCAACAGCGTCGCTGCTACCGACTTAGTCCTATTCAGCACCCCCTTCGATGGTCTGTCTGACTTTGGCGATGGCGGTAGCGACCTTGTGTGGGATGGTATCGGCGATCAGGCTGCCCTGTTCTCTTGGGAAATTCTTGAGGACCTGTTCTACTTCACGGGTGGTTACGGTGCTGGTGAAGGTGCGTTCAATACTGACGGCACTGGTGTCTTCAACGGCGCCAAGCAAGGTTCTTTTGAATTTGCTGCAACCCCAACTGATCGCCTCCTACTGTCTTTGGCCGGCACCGTTTCTGATGGTGGTGATGACAGTGGTGATGACACCTTTCTCTCTGTCGGTTTTGGTGTGACTTGGGAAATCACTCCTAGCGTGATCTTCTCTGGTTGGTACGCGCACGCATTCGATGCTGAAATCGATTCCAATGGCGGTGGTATCGACGGCGAGGACCTGGACGACTGGTTGGTTGGTTTCGCATTCCCCGACCTGTTCATCGAAGGTGCTAACGGTGGTTTCATGGTTGGTCAGCCTGACTTCTTCGTTGCATTAGATACTGGTGAAGACGAGTCTCCTTTCCAGGCAGAGGTTTACTACAGCTTCCCTCTGACTGAAAACCTGACTGTAACTCCCGGCGTTTACTACATCTCTGAAGTTGATGGTGACGACGACATTGTTGTCGGCGGTATCCGCACCACCTTCAAGTTCTAAGACTCTGTAGCTTGGTTGTTTGAAAAAGAGGAGCCTTTTGGGGCTCCTCTTTTTAGATGATATTGGTTGTTATGGCAGTGGCCATACCACTGCGGACATTTCAGCTATGTCTAGACCTGACTGTGATTGGAAGCCTCATAGACAAGCGATGTTGTGGTGAAGAAACGGGTTCGGCGATTGGCATCAGAGTTCAAAGGCTGCCTCTATGTATCGACGTAAGCGGAGCTGTTGCCGATATCCGATGGCAACTAGAGCTACATCAAATGAACAATTGTGATTGCAATAGCTAGGATGCACCTGGAGAAATAGCTGGGCAGCCACAATGAGTCGCTGTTGCTTGCGCACAGAGATTGCCAATGCACCGGATTCATCCCAATTTCGATTGCTACGTGTTTTGACTTCTATAAACTTTAGATCCCGATCGCGGATAGCGACGATATCCAGCTCCCCTCTTCTACATTTCCATTGCCGAGCTGCAATCGCCCAGCCCAGCATTTGCAGGCGATCGCAGACGAGCTGCTCGCCGAGGTTGCCAATTTCGGTAGACCTGGATTTGCGGGACTCAGACACAATCAACCAATAAAAACAGCTAGCGATCGAGCAAAAAGGTGGAGAAATCAGAGATTTGAGTAGTTTTGCTAGCCCAAATCGATGAGAATAGTAACAGTTCTACGAAGGAGATGAGCCAACTGTGGTCGCTCTGCTGCAGACATTTCGCTCTAACACCGGCAATCTCGGGAATTGGATACGGTCTTACTGGGCTATGTCCGTTCAACGGTTGTGTCG
This sequence comes from Synechococcus sp., assembly GCA_051439425.1. GTDB lineage: Bacteria > Cyanobacteriota > Cyanobacteriia > Thermostichales > PCC-7336 > PCC-7336. Next base: position 97,049 of record JBFRWD010000078.1, on the reverse strand, counting down.
CATAGCTGTATGTTGCCTATTGTTGTTCGTTGTCATAACTCCGGCGGTGTTGGCGGACAACTTTGATAAGGAAGATCTGCAGGGACGGGATTTTGCTGCTAGGGATCTCACTCACGATTCATTTGTGAAAGCAAATCTGAAGTTTGCCGATCTGAGCAACGCGAATGCTGTGGGAACGACGCTGTTTGGCGCAAACTTGGTCGGTAGTGATCTCAGTGGAGCCGACTTGAGCGAGGCGACGCTGGATATGGCAAACCTGAGAGAGGCGAATCTGCGAGGAACCCTGTTTGTGGATAGTCTCATGTGGATGGCCAAGCTGGAGGAAAGCGATATCGAAGGCGCAGATTTCTCCAATGCCCTGATGCGCAGCGATACTCAAGCTGATTTGTGCGAGCGTGCCTCTGGCGTTAATCCTGTTTCTGGAGTCTCCACTCGCGATTCTCTTGATTGCAACTGAGTACGTTTAGCTACTGAACCACCGGTATTCCGAGCTTCTTTCACTCTCCTTTTGCGGAGATTTATGACTGTTTTCGCGATGAGCGCGAATGGTTAACGCCAGATTTAAAGGCAGTTCGTTCCTTCCAGGCTGTTAGTGGTTGTGAATTCCAAACCCCGTATTGCTCTGACATTAGGGGACCCAGCTGGTATCGGTCCCGAGATTGTCTTGAAAGCTTGTGCAGCATCCGATGTTCGAGAGGCTGCGGATATTGTTGTGTTTGGTGATCGGGTAGTTCTTGAGGCCACACGTGCGACCTTGGTCCACCAATGTGACCTTGCCCCCCTGTCGTCTCTAACTATCTACGACGACTGGCCCGAGCCATCAAACGCTGCTTCTGAACATGCTGTATCTCGGTTCGAGACTGGTGTTGGAAATTCGGCTAGTGGTTCCGCGAGCTATCGCTATCTTTCTGCAGCGCTCGATCGCACCGTAGCCGGCTTGTTCGATGCGGTTGTAACTTCCCCCATAGCTAAGTTTGCTTGGGCTGCTGCAGGTCACCACTTTCCCGGTCAAACCGAAGTGTGTGCTCGTGCCGTCAACAGCGATCGCTTTGGCATGATGTTTGTTGCCCGCTCGCCTCACACTCAATGGCGGCTCATCGCTCTGCTTGCCACAACCCACATTGCTTTGCGACAGGTGCCGGAACTCTTGACTCCAGAGGTGTTGCGCCACAAAATACAACTTCTAATTGACACCTTGAGACGAGATTTCGGGATTGAGGCCCCTCAGATTGCTGTGGCGGGGCTAAACCCTCATAGTGGCGAAGCAGGGCAATTGGGACAAGAAGAAATTGAGTGGATAGAGGGCATCATTCAAGAGTTTCCGGAAGCTAAGGGACCCATTCCTCCCGATACAATGTGGGTACCAGCCGGTAAAGCTTGGTTTACAGACCATCAGGAGGTCAGATCCTTCTCTCTGCCAGATGCGTATCTTGCGCTCTATCACGATCAAGGACTGATTCCAGTGAAGCTGATGGCGTTCGATCGCGCCGTGAATGTCACGGTTGGGTTGCCGTTTATTCGAACATCCCCCGATCACGGCACTGCCTTTGATATTGCTGGCCGAGGAATAGCCGATCCCCGCAGCTTGATCGAGGCGATTGTGTTGGCTGCCGAACTGGCTAATCATCGCTCTATTCGTTCTACCCCCATTACTCTCTAATGCAGAAATGGGTACTATCCAGACATACTGGTAGCAATCTAGAGCTTGCAATTGCGATTGGTTCGTAGATTGCCTGCGTCGATGGTGGCTGTTTTCGTGGAGAACTCTCAACGAGGAGCTATCATTTCAGCTAACTGAATTGCTTGGCAAGGATTGTCCTGGCCGACTGCAGTTCTAGCCTGCAAGCAACGGTAACTGTATGCTCTAGATGAGTTGTGTGAGGACGAGCGGCATGAGTATTCGGAAGAACGCATTAGACATCTTAGAAAAGACCAGTCGAACTTTCTACATTCCTATTAGCCGCTTACCTGATGGGTTATTAGAAGCGGTGTCCGCAGCTTATCTTTGTATGCGGGCGATCGATGAAATCGAAGATCACCCCGAGCTTCCGAACGCCATCAAGTCTCGACTCCTCAGACAAGTGAGTCTCAACTTGCAAGCGGGAATTGCTGAATCGTCTGCTGAGCAGTTTGCGATGGGGCTGCAAGATCATGAGGATATTCTCCCTGAAGTTAGTCTGCGGATTGGAGAATGGGCGCTACTGGCTCCCCCCGATATTGCTCCCCGCATTTGGGATGCGACTGCAGCAATGGCCGATCGCATGGCCTATTGGGCTGATGTTAATTGGACGATTCACACCAAAGCGGACTTAGATAGCTATACCTTCAGTGTTGCCGGTGCCGTGGGCCTGATGCTGTCTGATTTGTGGCAATGGCATGACGGAACCAAAACCGATCGCGGATTAGCGTTGGGATTTGGTCGTGGCTTGCAGTCTGTCAATATCTTGCGGAACTACAAAGAGGATGGTGTCAGGGGGGTTAGCTTTTTCCCTGACGACTGGACTGTGGATAACATGCAAGCATATGCTCGCTACAATCTGTCTCTAGCCGACCGTTACACCGATGCGCTTCCCAAGGGGCCGACATTAGATTTCTGTCGAATTCCGCTGACTTTAGCCCATGCGACTCTAGGTGCCTTGGAGCGTGGAGAAGAGAAACTGACGCGAGCTGCTGTGATGGCATTAGTGAAAGAAGTTACTGTTGGCAGCTTTCGCCGTCGCTAACCGCTAGTCGTTTTGGCTGACTTCCGGAGGAACGATCTCTTCAATATTGCTGTTGTGGCGAACCTGGGTTCTAAGGCTCTGCAATATGCCTTAGAACGGGCCTCATCTCTGGTAGCACAGAGTGCGCGCATAGTTCTCGTGACTATCGAGCTGAAGCGTATTTGAAACTTAGGTTTCGCAAGAAATATTAATCCGCTGTATAGCTAGAGCTTGATTGCGGCTCTAACTATACAGCGGCTTGTGATGCTTAGAGGTTTGGAGCTTGTCGCAGTCATCATCTAGTCGCGATAGTGACTAGGACTACTTGGCAAAACCAAGCACGCTTCCCAAAGAGCGAGCAATATTTTTTGGAGCCATTGCATCTTCAGCAGCAGTAGGCTCGTAGCCACAGTGCACCATGCAGTCAGCACATTTGGGATTTCCGCTAGAGCGACCGTAATTTTCCCAATCGGTCTTGTCCATCAGCTCCTGGAAGGATTCGTAATGCCCCTCATTGAGGAGGTAGCAGGGCTTCTGCCAGCCTAAGACGCTGTAACTGGGACTGCCCCAAGGGGTGCAATCGTATTCTTTTTCCCCCGTCAAGAAGTCCAAGAACAGAGGATTATGGTTAAAGCTCCACTTGGTTTCTCCTGCTTTGAAGGGGGCCAAAATTTCGCGGAAGAGAGCCTTTGTTTCTTCACGACGTAGGAAGTGATCTTGGTCGGGTGCCCACTCGTAGCTGTATCCGGGAGACACCATCATGCCATCTACGTCCAGCTCGGAGACGTAGTTGAAGAACTTCTGAACCTCTGCCGGATCGGCATCGTTAAAGACGGTGGTGTTTGTGGTGACGCGGAATCCTTTGGCTTTGGCCGCTTTGATGGCAGCAACTGCTACATCAAACACACCTTCGCGATCGACGGCCTTATCGTGGTGACTGCCTAGCCCATCGAGGTGAATGCTGAAGGTCAGATAGTCAGAGGGCTTGAACTTGTGCAGGTTCTTCTCGAGCAGAATGGCATTCGTGCAGAGATAGACAAACTTTTTACGGGCGACTAAGCCATCGACAATTTCGTCAATTTGCGGATGGAGCAATGGCTCTCCACCCGGGATAGAAACCACAGGAGCCCCGCACTCTTCAACTGCCTTGAAACATTCTTCTGGAGATAGTTGTTGGCGAAGTATTTCGTTGGGGTGCTGAATTTTTCCGCAGCCGGGGCAAGCCAGGTTACAACGGAAGAGAGGCTCGAGCATCAGCACCAGCGGATACTTTTGACGTCCTTTCACCCGCTGGGAGACTAAGTATTTTCCGACGGAGACCGCTTGTTGAACATTGACTGCCATGTACTCACTCCTTCACATTCCAAGGGGGGGAGGGCTGTTGATATCTATGCCCAATTGTTAACGATTTGAAATCATTCTTTAACTGTGGCATACCCCCGCTCGTAAAACCACTCAATTGCGTCGGCGAGCGCTCCATCGACTGGAGATTGGGGTAAACCCAGTTCTCGCACGGCTTTGTCTGCTGTGTAGTACATCGGTTCGGATGACATACGCACACCATCTATGGGGATAGATGGTTCTCTTCCTAATCTAGCTAAGATGGTCTCCTCTACCCACGCCACAGACAAAGGTAGCCATAGTGGAACGGTTGCTGTTGGTGCTGGCAAGCCGGTGATATCCGACAGGCGATCGAGCATTTGTTTGAGGCTGATGTTGTGATGACCGAGGATATAGCGCTCGCCGGGTTGAGCATGCTTGAGGGCTAGGAGATGACCTCTGGCAACATCCCGAACATCGATCAAATTAAGACCGGTATCTACATATGCAGGCATCTTTCGGCGCAGAAACCGCAAAATGATATCTCCCGTCGGTGTTGGCTTAATGTCCCAAGGGCCAATTGGGGTGGACGGATTGACGATCGCGACATGTTGCCCGCTGTTTGCTGCTGCGATCGCCTCTTGTTCGGCCCAGTATTTTGACTGCTTGTAATAGCCAATTAAAGCGTCCACATCAGATTGATGGGTTTCGTCAGCGATCGCACCGTGGGGTTTAACTCCGATGGCCGCCACCGAACTCGTGTAAACGGTACGTTCCACATCGGCCTCTCGGGCTGCCTTGAGGACATTGCGGGTGCCGAGGACGTTGTCACGGTACAGCGCATCGCGATCGCGTTGGAGCAAAGAATATCGAGCGGCCACATGAAAGAGACAATCGCATCCGCGCATCTGTTGTGAGAGTTGCGGATCGTTCAAATCTCCTCGAACAACTTCGACATCCAACCCTGCTAAATTATCCAGGCAGCTTGTGGTGCGGACTAAAGCCCGAACGGTGTACCCTTCCCCCAATAGCAACCGCACGAGATTGGCCCCTACAAATCCCGTACCCCCCGTCACAAAAGCTTGCACGATGTTCCGGTACCCTTTGCTCGAATGGTAATGCTCACATCATTGTGCCCGGATAACTCTCCACAGCCATTTTTTCTGCAAAAGTCGGCAGGTACTTGGCAGAGATAGGAGCCCCCTATTCGCGATCGCAAGGGTGGATAGACGATCGGCCAGTTTGACTGCTTATTAACAATTTCGAATTGTTTGGAACGCAAAAATCTCAGACCCTATCTCGGTCTAGACCTCGCTTTGTGGCTCTCGCAGGCTATACCTGAGCAAGAGTGTTAAACACTTTGCTAACACTGTGTCCTGCTTGTGTCGCCATGCCTATCTCTGAATCAATCGATTTCATCTTGGTACCGCAGGGGGCAGAATACCAAGCTGTTGAGAGAGGTTTGCGCAGATCTGGCTTGCGAAACCTGCCGCTGACAATCGCGATTCCAGTTGGACCTCTACCCGTGATGTCCTTTTTAGCCAACATGCCCGTACTGTGGTCGGATCGCGAGTCACCGAATGTCCTCAACCACACCCCGAACATTGTGGTGATGGGATTATGCGGTGGTTTGTCACCCTCTATGACTGTGGGGCAACGGGTCATCCCCGATGTCTGCCTTACCCACTTCTCTCAGACTTTCACATCCCCAATCCCGTCCGAGCAATCGTTCTCCCCCTCTTTGTGCCAAACGTTGAAAGATTCCCTCCTGCCACCTCACTCACCTTCAACGGAGCGAACCCTTCTGGTGAGTAGTGATCGCGCCGTATGCGTTGCGCAGCAGAAGCAGCAGTTGCATCGAACAACCGGAGCCACCATTGTTGATATGGAAGGAGCCGCCGTATTGGCCGCATTCAGCGATCGACCGGTATCCGTAGCCATGCTGCGGGTTGTCAGTGATGGTTGTGCAAACGATCTCCCGGACCTGAATGCTGCATTGACTGCAGATGGTTCGCTTTCGCCCCTACAATTGGCCGTGCAAATGATGCGCCATCCTGTTCGAGCAAGTCACTTAATCGGTGGTTCTCTCCGCGCTCTGAAGGCGCTGAGCGTTTTAGCTGAAGACCTTGGCTGTGCCCTTTAGAAGATAAATAACTCGCATGGAGAATGTGCAGTCAGCTCAATCAAATATGCATCCAGCTGAAGTAAAAGAGAATTGAAAATTAAGACTAAAGATCAGAAGACATGAGTGCCTCGAAGCGATTGGTGAAGCTCGACTCTGCAGGTTTTTGTCAGAAAAAACTTGCTGGCAATGAAGTTAGTAATCTCAACCTTTAAAAAGTAGTTGCAATAGTTGTTCGGTAGATTTCAGAACCAGGTGAATGTGGAGGGCTGTTGTAGCAACGTACAGTGAATGCTTCTAACGCCTCAAGGGAGATATGACACTCGTTTGGCATCATAGAATGTTCTTTGTTCCGCCTGTATTCGTATATATATACACAGCCGGGGGTGAGATTTGGCGTATATCGTTGACGCAATTTGCAACACTTGAAAGTAGGCTTTATGTAGAGACTGCTATGTCAATAAAGCATGCCGTTGCTGACTCATATTCCATAAGGAGCTTATGAGTTATAGCGCGCGACAAGTTCTGGTTACCGGTGGAGCTGGTTTCATTGGCTCGCATCTGATCGATCGACTGATGGCTCGGGGCGATGATGTGATTTGTCTCGACAATTTCTACACTGGTTCGAAGCGAAACGTTCTTAAATGGCTCAACCATCCTCGATTCGAGTTGCTCGCATTTTTAATACTTATGGTCCGAGGATGCTGGAAAATGATGGCCGTGTGGTCAGTAATTTCGCCTTGAAAGCCTTGCAAGGCATTCCATTAACTGTGTATGGCGATGGTTCCCAAACGCGCAGTTTTTTCTATGTCAGTGACTTGGTGGGTGGTCTCATGCGGCTTATGGAAGGAGATTGGTTGGGACCGGTAAATTTTGGAAATCCTACTGAATACACCATTCTCGAATTAGCCAAAGTCATACAGAAAATGGTTAATCCCAATGTGAACATTCAGTATATCCGTTGGCCCAAGACGATCCCCGTCGGTGCCGGCCGGATATTACACTAGCTAACACCCGTTTGGGATGAGCTCCTACTATCGATCTACAGGAAGGTTTGCGTCTGCTTGTGGAAGATTTTCGAGAGCGATTGGGTGCACCAGCATCCCTCATCACTCCTCCCTGAGTATTCACTCCCTCTGAGTGTGTTTTCCTTTGTATGATTTTTCCTTTGAAGGCTTTTTCACGAATCGTATGTTCGTGAGCGATCCCAACTATTTACTCATTCCCCTCAACATGTGAGCTAGGAGACCGTTGATGCAAGTATGTGTAATTGGAACTGGCTATGTAGGCCTGGTGACCGGGGTGTGTTTGGCGCATGTCGGCCACGATGTGATTTGCGTTGACAATAACGAAGCCAAAGTTAAAGTCATGCAAGCGGGGAAATCCCCAATTTACGAGCCGGGGTTATCCGAGCTGATGCAAGAGGCGATTCAAAGCGATCGCATCCAGTTCACCACCGATTTGGAGCGGGGAGTCAAGAGCAGCGATGTCTTATTTATTGCGGTCGGCACCCCTCCTTTACCCAGCGGTGAAAGCGATACCCGTTTTGTGGAAGCGGTTGCCCGTGGAATTGGCTCGCATCTAACTCCAGATGACTTCAAGGTCATTGTCAATAAGTCTACAGTCCCGATTGGGTCTGGAAATTGGGTGCGCATGCTGGTGCTGGAAGGAATGGCCGAGAGCCAACAGACATTGGTTGAAGCAGGCAGCAATATATCTACCGCGGCGCTTCCAGTTCCTAAGTTTGAAGTGGTCAGTAACCCCGAATTCTTGAGAGAAGGTTCGGCCATTTTCGATACACTCAACCCCGATCGCATTGTGCTGGGGGGCAATAACCCCGAGGCGATTGCCTTCATGAAGGAGCTGTACGCACCTATCGTCGATCGCAGCTATGCGGGAGATAAGTCATTGTCTAACGTACCGGTAGTGGTGACTGACTTGAGCTCTGCCGAGATGGTGAAATATGCCTCCAATTCATTTTTGGCTACCAAAATTAGTTTTGCGAACGAGATTGCCAATATCTGCGATCGCGTAGGCGCGGATGTGGTTGAAGTGGCTAAAGGCATTGGACTGGATTCCCGTATCGGCGAGAAATTTCTGCAGGCCGGATTGGGTTGGGGGGGGTCTTGCTTCCCTAAAGATGTAGCAGCGTTAATCCATACGGGAGCTGACTATGGCTACGATACGCAGTTGTTAAAAGCTGCTGTCAGTGTCAACCAGTATCAGCGGCAGCAAGTGGTTGAAAAGCTCCAGCAACACCTCAAGATTTTGAAGGGGAAAACAGTTGGTTTGTTAGGCATGACCTTCAAACCCAACACCGATGACATGCGGGATGCTCCTGCCCTGACTTTGGTGGAAAAGCTGAATCGTTTGGGGGCCAAAGTGAAAGCCTACGACCCAATTTTGTCTCAGCCTGATAGCGATGCTGACTATGCAGGGGTGTCTCTTGAGCCCAGTGTCGAGAAAGCGGTAGAGGGCTGCGATGTTTTGGTGTTGGTTACCGAGTGGCAGGAGTTCCGGTCGCTGGACTTTGCCAAATTGGCTCCGTTAATGCCTCATCCTGCTATTGTGGATGGTCGCAATATCCTCGATCGCACGGTGTTGGCGGAGGCTGGATTTACTTACATTGGAATCGGCCACTAGTATCTCGATGGCCCGTATTGCTTCGTCTGAGTGTCAATGGCCGGCTATTCTGCGAATCATCCTTATGTTGGGTCACCCATTGATGCTCGGGAGCCCGGTACTACCAATGGTCTTCCCGCATCGGTCCAAGCTCAGCTGCAGCGTTATTGGGGGTTAGCTCAACTTCGGTCTCCTCAAGCGGATGTCATTGCAGCATTGCTGAACGGTCGGGATGCTCTGGTGGTGTTGCCCACAGGGTTTGGAAAGTCTTTGTGCTTCCAGCTTCCAGCCAGCCTGCAAACGGGAGTGACGCTTGTTATTACCCCCTTGATAGCGCTGATGGAAGATCAAGCTAGGTGCTTGAAGAAGCGAGGTTTGAACGCTGAAGCATTGCACGGTCAGCTCGATCGCCATCGCAAGCGTCGCATTCTGTCGCAATTGGAGCGGGGGCAGCTAGCGTTGCTCTACTTGTCTCCCGAAATGGTGTTCCATTCATCGGTATGGGAACGACTGCAGTGGCCATCAGTCACCATTGCCGGGGCGATCGTTGATGAGGCTCATACTGTAGCTGAATGGGGTAGCTCGTTTCGACCGGCATTCATGCGGCTAGGCTCAATTCGCCGGGGATTGGGACGGCAGTTCTCCGTTGCTGCATTTACAGCAACAGCCAATCAAGACACACAAGCACTGTTGCAGGATGTACTGGAGCTACAGAATCCGTTAGTGGTTCGTGCTAGTCCACGACGGGAGAATATTCGTATCGCACTGAAGGTAGCGTGGACGGCAGCAGGGCGTCGTAAGCAATTAATTGCCTTTGTGCGGCAGCATTCAGGGCAGACGGGGCTGGTTTATGCTCGCACTCGCAAAGTCTGTCAGGAGTTGGCAGACACTCTGTCTTCGCAAGGATTGCTAGCAGTGGCTTATCACGGTGGAGTGTGTTCCGAGCGGCGCAGGCGACTGGAGCGCGAGTGGTTGTCGGGGGAGCGATCGTTCTTGGTTTGCACCACTGCATTTGGCATGGGGGTTGACTGCCCTCATGTTCGCTGGGTGCTTCACTTTCAACCGCCTGCAAGCGTGACCGATTACGTTCAGGAAATTGGGCGTGCCGGACGCGATGGCCAAGCCGCCGATGCACTGATGCTCGTCTCCGAACCGACCGGATTGCTGGACAGCAGCGATCACCAACTGTGGCGGTATTTTCAGCACCAGAAGTTAGATGTCCAGAGGCAGGCGCAACAGCTTTTCCCGAAACTCCCGGAGCGAGGAACGCACGAGCGTGTTGTGGCGCAGTCACCGACAAACGCGCTGTCCTTGGCGCTGCTAAGGCAATCAGGGCACATTCATTGGGACGATCCGTTCCACTTCTCGCGACGGCAGGTCGGGCGAGGATCTCCAATCTCATATCTCAAGCAAAAAAGGCGCAATCAAAACGATTGCACCTCCATTCAAATGTTGGTCACTAATAAGCAGTGCCGCTGGCAGGCCATTGAAACCGCACTGGGCTATGCAGCAAATCGCCCCTGCAAAGTCTGCGACAATTGTCGTTCAGCCGCCAGTATGTTTTGACCGGCCTTAGACGTTCTGACTAGTCCAGGTAGCCCATCAAATCGTCAGAGTTGTCGATGTCGTTGCTGGCAATAGGACGACCGAAATAGGCGGTAGCTTCTTGCTTACCCTCAGTCTGTTCGTCAACCAGTTGAGCTTTGGCGATCGCAGATTCTGTCGTCATTGCACTATTCCGAAACGAGAGCATCGGTAGAGTAACGGCGACAGTCCCGAAAAGACATCATCCAATTATCTACCCTTACAGGTATTGTAAGCGGACACATCCCAGTCGCTCTTGCGATCGTCTAATGGATGAAATAAGCTCCCTCAATCGCAGCTAGAGGTGGCTTGTCTAGCGAGGCTGATACCTTCTTCAATGTCCGAGACTTAAATCGCTTTTTCTTTGTTGTTTGAGACCTTCTATTGTGTTCGTACCAGTATTGCTAGCGAATGCTGTTGCCCTGGTGGAAGAACCGAGGGGGAGTTCGATGTTTCGCCACTGACTCCACAATGCCAAGGGCTAAAAAGTATGTTAACAGGGCTGAGCGACCGTAGCTGACAAATGGCAGTGGCAAGCCGGTAATCGGCATGAGGCCAATTGTCATGCCTATGTTGACTAATGATTGAAACAGAATGGTGCTGAACACACCGATCGCCACTAGTGACCCGAAATCATCTCTAGCAGAGTGGGCGATTGCCACCAGCCGTAGACAAATCAGCCAAATGAGCAGCAGGACCACCATTGCACCCACAAAGCCCAGCTCTTCACCGATGGCGGCAAAGATAAAGTCAGTATGCTGCTCGGGAATAAAATTGAGCTGTGTCTGGCTGCCTTGAGTAATCCCCTGGCCCCAGACTCCGCCGGCCCCAATCGCAATGCGAGACTGAATCAGGTGGTAGCCTGCCCCCAACGGATCGCCATCCGGATCCATAAAGATGAGCAGGCGCTGACGCTGATAGGGTTGCAACACCCCCCAGACAATTTGCCCTAAGAAACCAGCCGACAGATTCAGCAACGCCACAACAGAGACGCTCAGCCGTCGCCACGGCAACTGCCAAAGAGCCAACCCACAGGCAAACACTACCCAACCCAGCCAAGTCCACAACAGCCATTGGGCATTTGTGCCGGTGTAGAAGCCATAGACGATCGCTGCCACAGCAGGGGAGGCAAGCAGCACGAGCCAACTCAGGCGTGCTCCGCCCCAATAGGTCATACCGGTAAAAATGGCCACAAAGATTAGTGCGGTGCCCAAGTCAGGCTGCAGAAAAATCAAAATCCAGGGGGGCACGAATGCCAGGGCCACCAGCCACACTTGAGCAAAATGACGAATCGGCCAACGGTGCAGAATTGCAGCAGTTGTGAGAATTACGGCTAATTTGGCAAATTCCGACGGTTGCACCTTAAAGCCTGCCACCATCAGCCAGCGAGCGGCTCCACCACTGGTCACCCCCGCCACCAATACTCCAACCAGCATGGCTAGGCTGATGCCATACAGCACCCAGTGCCATTTCTGTAGCCAGCGATAATCAAGTCGAGAAAGGGCGATCGCTAGCATTACGCAGAGGACACTGGTTAACCCTTGTTGTGACCAAAACGAACTGGTGGTGTTGGTGCTGTAAATCGCCACAATGCCAATGGCATTCAACAGCAGGACGGTCCCCATCAATATTCCGTCAAAATCTCGCCATCCCGTACGCCATTGATGCCAGGTAAAACCACCTGGATTGCTACTGCGACGTCGCCGGGAGGGCGGGGCTGTCATGGACTAATCCTCAATTTCGCTACTCAGAACGGCAGCAATCGCCTGCTTTGTATTGTCCTGAAATTCTTGGATATTGACCTGCTTGAGAATAAATAATGCTGTCAACATTCCAACAGCTTGCACTATGAAAACAGACGAGTAGGCCAAAACCGGTGTATCGAACAGCCAGCGACCCATATCGAGTACTCCTCCACCTAAGACAGTGGATAACCCTCTCGCCATCGCTTGTGCCAAGCCCCATGCCCCAATAAACGTCCCGGCAGTTTCGGCTGCCGTTAGATCCAGCATCAAGCTAATAGCCCCTGCGGTCAGTACTCCCGACCCAAAACCGAACAGCAACAACATGCCCATCAAGAATTGGGGATTGCCGGTGAAGCCAGCAATCATCAGTCCGATCAGGCAGATTGCGACCAAAATACATCCGAGGCGGGTTGTGCCTTGCTTACCGCAACGAGGAACAATCGCAAATCCTGTTGTCGCGATTCCCAGCAGGGTGCCCATGCCGAAAAAGGCATTGAGTCGGGTGGTTTCGGAAATCTTCATGCCAAATACCTCTCCGCCGTAGGGTTCGAGAATGGCGTCTTGCATGAATAAACTAATGCTCATTAACAGCAGGAAACTAAAGAAAATTCCGGTCTGGCGACTGCTGGTGAGAACGGTTAGTGCCCGACCCAACGTAATGCTGTCTTCGCGATCGCTAACGGTCGAGCGGCTGGAATAGCGCGAGTATTTCCGTTCGATGCGCAGGGTGGCTAATACCGACAACCCCACCACAGAGACAGGAATGATGATGAATAGACTGTTGATAGTGGCTTGCAAGTCTTCAATCGGAGCATCCACTCCCAATTGGCTTAGTAATTGGCTACTAATAATGGCTCCAATAATGATGCCGATCATCAGCATGGACCACACCACACTGACAATTCGCGATCGGTTGTCTTCGTCAGAGACATCGACTAATAAGGCTGCAAATGGCGTTGAACTGGCGCTGAGAGCCAGACCGTAGAGCACAAACATTAGCCCCAGGGCTCCAACCCAGCCAAAGGTTGGCCCTGTCCAGCCTACTGCTGTGTAACTGGCCCCCAACTGCCACACTATTTGCAGGGCAATAAATGCCGCGATCGCCAGCAGGGCTGTCCCAATCCACACATATCCGGTGCGGTGATATCCCCACAGCGGCCTAGCATCGGATAATTGCCCGAACCACAGGCGAGCTGGGGACACAAACTGGTGCATGGCAATGGAACCAGCTGCTACCAACGCTGGAATTCTCAGCTCGTCAATCATCAGTCGATTGAGGACTCCTAGAGTGAGCAGGGACATAATTCCCAACCCCATTTGGAAGAGTCCCAGCCGTAACATTGTGAGGATAGTTACGGAAGGCAAATCAACTTCCCCTTCACCAACAGCGGGCTGAGAAGTAGGTCTGTCTGAAGGATTCAGAGATGTCATTACTAAATTTTAAAAAATTGTTGATGTCTGTCGCTAGATGCACTAGCAACATAAACGAATTCCTAGACGATAGCACTCTCACTATCCTCTTTACTGTCTTGGAAAGCGCCGAGTGCGGTTGGATAAATTGATAAATTGTCTGAAGGGGGGGCAGCGTGTCCTACGGCGCTCGGCAATCCGTTATGGAGACTTACCTGACTACTGTTCCTTGATAATCAAGTATTTTCGTGTTCTCAACTCTCCAGACTTCATAGCGGATTGCTGTAGCTCTGCCCAAATTACTCCTTAGGCAATAAAAAAGCCCCTGCTCGCAGGGGCTGTGTCATCAGAATACTGATTGGCGATCGCTTCCATCCCTTCGAGATTCTAGGAGTTAAACAAAGTCCTAGGACTCAAAAATCTAGAAGCGGGCTTAGGTGCTAGGCGGATGAAGCTTAGCAATCGTAGTAGAGTGCGAATTCGTAAGGATGGGGGCGCAAGCTAATGGGAATCACCTCATTATCCAGCTTGTACTCGATCCAGTTTTTGATGAAGTCTTCGGAGAACACGCCGCCAGCAGTCAAGAACTCGTGGTCGTTGTTCAGATTTTCCAAAGCCTCGGCCAAAGAACCAGGGGTAGATGGAATGTTGGCCAACTCATCGGGGGACAAATCGTAGATGTCCACATCTAACGAGCTGCCAGGATCGATTTGGTTCTTGATACCGTCGAGACCCGCCATCAACATGGCTGCAAACGCCAAGTAGGGGTTGGCAGTAGCGTCAGGGCAACGGAACTCAAGACGCTTGGCCTTGGGGTTGGCTCCGGTGACGGGGATGCGGATGGACGCAGAGCGGTTGCCCTGGGAGTATGCCAGGTTAACGGGTGCTTCGAACCCAGGTACCAGACGCTTATAGGAGTTGATCGTGGGGTTGGTGAAGGCCAACAATGCGGGAGCGTGTTTGAGGATACCGCCGATGTAATGCAGGGCGGTTTGGCTCAGATTGGCATAGCCATCACCGAAGAACAAAGGCTGGCCGTCTTTCCAAAGAGACTGATGGGTGTGCATACCGGTGCCGTTGTCGTTAAACAGAGGCTTGGGCATGAATGTGGCGGTCTTGCCATGCTTCTTGGCAACATTTTTGACGACGTACTTGTAGGTCAGAACGTAGTCTGCAGCGTTGATTAGGGGAGCAAACTTGAGGCCCAATTCTGCCTGACCGGCAGTTGCTACTTCGTGGTGATGCTTCTCGATGGGCACACCCAGAGCACCCATGGTCAGCAACATCTCGGTACGCAGATCTTGATAGGTATCACTGGGACCTACGGGGAAGTAGCCTTCCTTATAGCGAATTTTGTAGCCCAGGTTGCCGCCAGCTTCTTCGCGACCAGAGTTCCATTTACCCTCGACAGAGTCTACGAAGTGGTAGCAACTATTTTCGTTTTGGTCGTAGCGAACATCATCAAAGACAAAGAACTCGGGCTCGGGACCGAAGTATGCGGTATCCGCAATACCGGTGGACTGCATGTATTCCAGAGCTTTAACAGCCAAGCTACGAGGGCAGCGTTCGTAAGCTTCGCCAGTGCGAGGCTCTTGAATGGTGCACAGCATGCTGAGGGTGGGTTCCGCCATGAAGGGGTCGATCCAGGCGGTGCTGGGATCGGGGACGATCGCCATGTCGGAGTTGTTGATCGCCTTCCAGCCACGAATACTGGAGCCGTCAAATCCCAGACCTTCAGTGAAGACATCTTCGTCAATCAAATCTTTGTAAAAAGAGACGTGTTGCCAAGTTCCCAGCAAGTCAACGAACTTCAGATCGACCATCTGAATATCTTTTTCTTTGATGAGATTTAGGATGTCTTGGGGGGTTGCCATTCGAGTCTCCTTACTTCGTCCTGCAATGGTTCCCGGACGCCCTCCTCAAACGGCTTTCAGCGATAGTTGGGCACCGGAGTCATGAGAGCGTCACATTTTGCTCACCCGATCCTAGAGAGGGGGTTCGCATCGAATTGTATCGAAAGATACAAAAAAATCCTTTCTGGATTAAGTCAATCTGCAGTTCTAAGTATTCTTTCAGATAGCTTGTTGACGGTTAATTGACAGAGAGCTATTTCGGCAATGACCTTTAGTCGCTATCGCTCCTTCTCACGCATTTAGTTCATCGATTCAGCCCAATCTGTTAGAATTCACATCTTTTCAGTGCAAGCGTTCAGCTCAAGTTTTGTGCCTCCCAGCATCGTTACTCACAGCACGGTTTACACGTTTTGGTGCCTACCTATGCCAGAGACGAGCTCTAGGCCTTGTCTCTGGCGGAAGTTAGGGTATTCCTGAATAAGGACTACTTGATGAACAACATTTCCTGGTAAGTCGGCAATGGCCAGAAGCTATCTCCAACTTCCCCTTCAAGAGAATCCGCAAAACCACGAATTTTATCCATTAAAGGGCGGAGCACTTTTGCGCAATACTGCATATGCTCATCAGTTGAAACAAAATCATGTTTACCAAGAGCTTCGCTTAATTCGCTAGTGGCTGCAAGTAGCGAATTAGCCAGACTTGCGACTTTCTGCGCACTATCCTTTTCAAGATCGATGCCCAGCCCCGTTAAGCTAGCAATAGTAGATGACAACTTAGATAAATACTCGATTGCTGCAGGATAGATAGTCGTTTTTGCCATGCTCAAAGCAAGTTTGGCTTCAACTTCAATCGAGAGAATATACTGCTCTGCGTATACTTCAAAGCGGCTCTCAAGCTCCACAGGACTCAGAACCCCAGTTTTCTCAAACAGTTCGCCAATGTAGTCAGCTTTGAGTACAGGTAGCGAATCAGCAGTTGTTGGCAAGTTGGCTAAACCGCGCTCTTCTACTGCCATTTGGTGCCATTCATTCGAATAGCCATTGCCACCAAAGATAACTGAACCGTGGACTTCCATGACTTCTTTGAGAACTGTGAGGATAGCAGTATCCAGGCTTACTCCTTTAGATAATTCGCTCTCTAAGCGATTGCCCACCCACTCCAAGGAATCTGCCAGCATCGTGTTCAGAACAATCAACGGTCCTGCGACTGATTGACTCGAACCCACCGCGCGAAATTCAAATCGGTTGCCAGTAAAGGCAAAGGGAGATGTTCGATTTCTGTCGCCAGCATCTTTGGTTAGTGGAGGCACCACATCTATACCCAGATCCATAACACCTTTATGTTTGGAGTCTGTCACTGAGCCAGTTTTAATCTGCTCGAAAACCTCTTCTAGTTGCGTACCCAAATAGACAGACATGATGGCCGGCGGTGCTTCATTGGCACCCAGTCGGTGATCGTTACTGGCCGTAGCGATGGCGGCCCTCATCAGTGGCCCATACTTATGAACACCCCGAATGACAGCACCACAAAACACCAAAAACTGGGCATTGTCATGTGGGGAGTCCCCTGGGTCGAGCAAGTTGCCTTGAGTGGAATTTCCAACGGACCAGTTGACATGCTTACCCGAACCGTTGATACCAGCGAATGGCTTTTCATGCAGCAAACAAACAAATCCGTGCTTCTTCGCAGTATGTTTTAGCACGGTCATTAGGAGCTGCTGGTGGTCACTGGCAACATTCGCCGCTTCAAAAAAGGGGGCAATTTCAAATTGACCGGGAGCGACTTCGTTATGTCTTGTCTTCGCGGGTATGCCTAACTTGTAAAGCGCTTCTTCAACGTCTTGCATAAAGACTTGAACCCGCTCAGGGATCGCGCCAAAGTAGTGATCGTCAAACTCTTGGCCTTTTGCCGGAGCTTTACCGAATAGAGTTCGTCCGGCCAAGAGGAGATCGGGACGCTGACTCGCAAAGTTGGCATCAATCAAGAAATATTCTTGCTCGGCGCCGCAGCTAGAATTGACTTGAGCAACATCGGTATGGCCTAGAAGTTTCAGTACTTTGTTGGCAGCTTTATCCATAGCTGCAATAGACCTGAGAAGCGGTACTTTTTTATCTAATGCTTCGCCTGTCCAAGAGACGAAAACGGTAGGAATGCAAAGTGTCGAACCGTTGTCCGTTTCCATAATGTAGGCAGGACTGGTAACATCCCACCCGGTGTACCCCCTGGCTTCGAAGGTGTCTCTAATGCCGCCATTGGGGAAAGACGAGCCATCCGGCTCTCCTTGTACTAGCACCTTGCCGGAAAACTCTGAAATGACGTTTCCGTCACCTTGTACTGAGATGAAGCCATCGTGCTTCTCTGCAGTCATGTTGGTCATGGGATAGAAGACGTGGGCGTAGTAAAGGGCCCCTTTGGACATCGCCCAATCTTTCATTGCGGTTGCCACAGCATCTGCAATCGAAAGATCGAGCTTTTCTCCACTGACAATTGTTTTCTTGATTGACTTAAAGACAGCTTTAGGCAGAGTTGCTTGCATCTTAGGTAAATTAAAGACATTCTCTGCCCACATATCTGTTAGGCTTCTCGGCGCTTTGGGTGGCAGAAGCTCCCGATTGGCAATCTGCTGAACCGCGTTTACGCGAGCTTCATTTCTACTCATATATGTATCCTGAGGCTATGTCTGATTGATAGTACTCAAGGTCGATCTCAAAAAAAGGAATCAAATATACCAATCCTTCCATTCGGAGGACTACCAGATACTCTTGCTGAATGTATATTGTCGTAGCCCAAAATCCTTATGTTTGGACCGGAACAACAGTAATTTGGAGAGTAGGCTAGTACTGACATCAGGATTCGAGCTATTTAGAGTCCTGATTAGAGTTCTGACGTTGGGTGGGTGGATGTCACCTCGCCATCGCCGCGAGACGTAAGTCCATGAAGCGATGTGGATTGCCGATCGCTACAGGTCCTGCCATGGCCTGAGACTATCTTGATCTGAGTGCGGTAACTCCCGTCCTCCACCCTGCTTCCAATTTGGGAGGAGGGAGCAAGAGACTTCGACCCTAATCATTTCGTTGTGCTGTGAGACAACTATTCCGTTCAAGTGGTCCGTCGTATTGACGTTGTCTTATGGCTGGGTAACTTCGGTCACAATCCCGTCTAGCGCTGCGGCAATGTTGCCGATCGCTTCATCGCACCCTTCGATTTCGTGCCGCTCCTGCAGGAATGACATCTCGTTGTAAGCCATTTGTGTTTGACCGTCAGCGTCCCACACCAGCATCTTGAGAGGGAGATCGATCGCCATTGACGGTGCACATTGCATGAGCGGCGTACCAGTTGCGGGGTTGCCGAATATCATCACTTGAGTGGGTGGTAATTCTGCATTGATGCTGGTTGCACCGGCTGCATGGTCAACGAGGCCAAAAATTCTCAGCCCTTTTTCTGTGAGTACGGCTTCCAGGCGAGCAACGGTTTCTTCGACCGTGTAGGGACTTTCAACAGTGACCAACCCTGTCTGGGCTAGAGTCTGAGTTGATGCAAGGGTAAAACTACCGGCCGCGATCGCTGCAGCTGTCAGTCGCATACCAACACTCTGAAGGCTAAGGTTCTGCAAGTCTGTATTTAGTCCCATTTTCAAACCCCATCGACGTCTGCGAAGTCATCGTAGGTTAGTTGTACTGAAAGTGCTGGTGAGGTACTGATAGATTTGTCTATCTTTTAAGGACTATTCATTGGATTGATGCAAGGGGTTATCGTACTCGGACCGTTCGGTCTCAATATTGGTGAGCCCACTCGCTATCCCAACCTTTGCCTCCCACTTCAAGTCCGGCCAGTTCACTGCAATCCTCCAGCAGCAAGGACCAGCCAGTGCCCTGCCGTTCCCAAACTCTGACGTTGAGTTGCCCTTGTGTTGTGTCCCAGCAGTCAAATGCCATGCCTGTGGCTGTGGGAACCATGACAGGTGTTGCCGCAACACTAGTATGGCCCAGCAGCGAAACTCGATAGCGATCGCTGTTTGACTCAAATTCCCATCGTCCCCACGGGGCCACTCGCCAGCGACAGCGACTGTTGTCAGGCACGAACTTTAGGAACCGTTTGCCATTCTTCCCGGTTTTCCCATGGGTGTCTTGCCAATGTAATGCCACCATGCCGACGGATTGTGGCCAACCCAGGACATCTCGGATTCCACCAGCACAGGTTAGCGATAGCGAAGGGATGTGCTCGAACCCGTTGCATTGCATCCAAAACCATCGCAGCGGAAACGATCCCCCCCAGTTCTTTTCGGCATAGGCTGGGGCGCGGACAAAGTCGTATCGATGTCCTTTCCAGTCGAGCCAACCGGTGGCTTCTCCGCGAGCCAGCAGTATTTGCCAACCGGGTTCGAACACAGATAGGTAAGAGAGCCAACCCATTGTTGCTTCAGGCTGCGGGCTACCATACCGAACCTGCGGCTCGATGCGATATTGCCAGCGGATGGTGTCGCCGCTCGGGAGATGAAAGTGACCTTGATTGAAGCGATCGCCCGCTTGGTATCCGAAGAGGATGCGATCGAAAAAATCTGTTGCGCTAAGTCGCTTCGGAAACATGCTTGAAGCCTGTGGTTGGCGCAGTCCGCCCCAATGACCCAGCGCGAGTTGATGACGATTGGCCCAAAATCCCCGAGCATCGGGTAGCGATCGCCAGACTAGCTCATCCCCCGGCCCCAGCACCTGCATCATGCCGCCACTACGATCGTCTCCAGAGCCAGAGTCGTTGTTGCCTGATTCTTCCATCGAGTACATGATGGCAACGCTCTCCCGTTGCAGAGGGAGCGTAACGCGAAAGTACCAGCCTTCGAAAAAGCTGCGTTCTTGCCCCCAAACTCGCTGCCGACCTCCGTGATAGCCAGCGTGAGGATAGATCGGCGGATTGGGCTCGTGCCCTTTAGACTTCAATCGGTTGATATTGTTCGAGAAACTGCTTGATTTTGACAATCGCTGCCCCCAGTATTGGCATCTCGTGCATGAGGGCGAATCTAACGTAACCCTCACCCATTGAACCGAACCCCGAACCAGGGGCCAATGCAACACCAGTTGCTTTCACAAGATCGAGGCAAAACTGTTGCGAACCATGCGGATAGTGGGGGGGGAGTGGAGCCCACAAATACATTCCCATTGCCGGAGTGGCAATGTCCCAACCGATGCTGGAGAGAGCTGCAATACAGCGATCGCGGCGATCTCGGTAAACCTCTTGGGACTGGTGCACAATTTTATCTGGGTTGTCGAGAACAGCAGCAGCAGCGCGATAAATCCCGCGATATTGATTGAAATCTACGATGGATTTGATCTGTCGCAAGGCTCGCACGATGTCGGCATTGCCAATCGCAAATCCCACACGAAAGCCTCCCATATGGAAAGACTTGGACATGGAAAATAGCTCGACCGTTACGCTTTTGTTGCGATCTGCGAGGAGAGCTGAGGGGGCAGGGGGGCCGTCTAGGGCCATATCGGTGTAGGGAAAATCGTGAATCAGGGCAATGGAGTGACGCTGACAGAAATCGACGGTCTGTTGCCAAAATTCCAGGGAGGCAACGGCGGTGGTGGGATTGTTGGGATAGCTCAGCACCATGAGGCGGGCGCGATCGCAAATCTCAGTCGGGATATCGTCCAACACAGGTAGAAACTGGCGCTCTGCTGTTAGAGACATACGATAAATGTCTCCTCCCGCAAGATATACCCCCCCAGCGTGGGAGGGATAACCGGGATCGGTGAGTAGGGCAACATCTCCCGGATTCATTAGGGCCAAAGGTAAATGGGCGGTGCCCTCTTGGGAACCGATTAAGGGCAGAACTTCGGTTTCGGGATCGACTGTCAACCCAAATTTACGTTCGTACCAACGGGCACAGGTTTCGCGAAAAGATTGCGTGCTGCCAAACAAGCAGTATCCGTAAGTTGATGGGTCGTCTAGAGCGTGATGAAGAGCACCGATCGCTTCGGGGGTTGGAGATAAATCGGTGGACCCCAATGATAAATCGATTAGGACTTTACCCTGACGCAGCGCCTCTGATTTAGCTGCGTCCATGTCGGCAAAGACGTTGGTCTGGAGAGGTTGAATGCGGCGGGCGAACTCAAGCATGGCAATGGTTGCGGAGGAGGTTCGAAGTGCGAACGATTGAGAAGCTCAGACGACCGACACATCGCTTCGGCTTGAACGATCTAGGTGTTTGCTGGTGAGCCAGCGATCTTGGAGAATCAACACTAATGATTGTGGCGGAGTCTGTGAGTCGGCATGCTACGACCTTAGTAGCGTTCGCACGCAATTGGCCACTATTTCCCAGCAATTGTGACTTGGATCGTCAACGTTTCTGGATGAGGACTGCCAGGAGGGTCACGGCTCTTACCTGTCGTCGGCAAGTTGCTGTTACCGCGCTAGTAACCCTTTCTGAGACGCCAGCCGCACCTTCCCCTGCTGTGCCCAGCTTTGCAGTAATTCCACTTGCTCCCGTGCAGTGCGGGCCAGAGGTACCATCAGCGATACCGCCTCCAGAATGTCCTCGGTTGTAAAATCGCGATTCTGGCTAAAGGCCAAGTGCATGGCTTCAACAATGGCCTGTTCGATTTCCGCACCGGAAAACTCGGGGGTTTCGTACGCCAGTCGTGATAGGTCATAATCGCGGATCGTCTGCGATCGCAATTTCCCCAAATGAACTTCGAAAATTTCTTGCCGTTCGTCTTGGGTGGGCAAGTCTACAAAAAACACTTCGTCAAATCGCCCTTTGCGCAGCAATTCCGGCGGCAGCACCTGAATGTTATTGGCCGTCGCTACCACAAATACTGGAGAGGTCTTTTCCGCCATCCACGTAATTAACGTTGCCAGGACTCGACCAGTCGTTCCGCCGTCGCTACTGGAACTAGCCCCAAACGCCTTATCGATTTCGTCAATCCACAGCACGCAGGGGGACATAGCCTCGGAAATCTGGATCAACTGTCGGGTGCGGGATTCCGATTCTCCGACGAGTCCGGCAAACAAACGGCCAATATCTAACCGCAGTAGGGGCAGGTGCCAGTGATGGGCGATCGCCTTGGCCGTCAGCGACTTTCCCGTGCCCTGAATGCCTACCAGTAGTAACCCACGCGGCTGTGGTAATCCATATCTCCGTGCCCGTTCCGTAAACGCACTTCCCCTTCGCAGCAGCCATGCTTTAAGGTTGTCCAGTCCGCCAATGTCGGCAATTTCCGTAGAGGCCGGATAAAACTCCAAAATTTGCGTTTGACGAATTTTCTGGCGTTTTTCTTCCAGAATCAGATCGACCGCATCGGCGGATAGCGATCCTGACTGGGCGATCGCCTTACCCAACGCCTGTCGAATCCGCCCCAATGTCAGCCCCTGACAGGCCCGTACCAAGCTATCCCGTTCGGCTGTCAGCAATGGTTGCCCAGGTCCCACGAGTTGCGAAATGGTGTCTTCAATCTCGCCTCCACTAGGCAGCTCGAATTCCAACACAGTGACAGTTTCGCTCAGCTCTGCTGGAATCTCTAGCACCGGAGCCAAAATCACGATGGTTTTGGGCAGCGATCTCAGCTTTCGGCCTAAATTGCGCAACTTTCGAGCGACAGAGATATCGTTCAAAAAGCGATGAAAATCCCTCAGTATAAAGATTGCTGGTGCTCGATCATCCGTCTTTTCAACGTACTCCAATGCTTGCAAAGGATTGCGCTGAGCGGTGCCAGCATCGGTTCCCTGCTGACCATAACCGGTGACAAAATCCCACAAATAAGCCGTGCGACCATCACTCGAAGCGATCATCGCTTCTTCTACCCGCTCCTCTTCCACCGTACTGATGTAAATAATCGGATAGCGAGCCCGGAGTAGCAGATTAAATTCTTTGGAAAAAGCATTCATGCCCCTCAGACTAACAGAGGTATTGCGAAAGGTTTGGTATTACAGAATGAGTATCGCAGATGCTCCAAACGATCGATCGCAAATTGGAGCTAGCTGTCGATTCGGACGGTATTGATGACTGTTGCTCTGTATCTAGTTCTGGGTGTCTAGTTCTGGGCAATCGGGCTAAGGCTTTGTTCCATTACCGTTCGACGTTACGTCGCCTGCGTCCTCCCCCTTCAGGGCTTGCAGTTCTTGTTGCAAACCATCAATGCGATCGATGAGCGACGAGATTGCTTTTCCGACCGGGTCGGGCATGAGATGGTGATCCAGATCGATGCCATGTTCGGTAATGCGACGACAGTGGATGGGTAGTACCACCCGGCCGGGAATCCCGACGACACTCATTTCTTCCGGTACATCTTTCACCACTACCGAATTGGCTCCCACCCGAGCCCCCTTACCAATCGAGATTGGTCCCAGCACCTTTGCTCCGGCCCCAATCACCACGCCATCTCGTAGCGTGGGGTGGCGCTTGCCTTTATCCCAAGACGTCCCTCCCAACGTTACTCCGTGGTAGAGGGTGACATCGTTACCAATTAACGTAGTTTCGCCAATGACGACACCGGCGCCGTGATCGATGAAAAACCGCCGACCAATGCGAGCCCCTGGATGGATTTCGACTAGGGTGAGCCAACGAGCAAACGAACTTATGTAGCGAGCGAATAGCTTGCAACGGTGCTGCCACAGCCAATGGGTCATGCGATGGAACAGTAAGGCATGCAATCCGGGATACGTTAGCAATACTTCTATACGATTTCGGGCTGCCGGATCGCGTTCGAACACACAATCGATATCTTCTAATAACCCTTGCCACCAATTCAGTCGACTCTCCTGCTGGCTAGCAGGGGCCGGCACTGGTTGACTATAAATCGGCTGCTGTTCGCCAGCCACCTCTGAGTAATTGATGGGATCGACCATAAGCGGTTGCAAGGGTTAAGTATTGATACCGCTTACTCAGTCTAGCCCCCCTTTGCTGTGTTGCGCGTGCTCAAACTGTCGCCCGGACATGAGTTCTCTGTTTGGTTATCAGACAGAGAGCGAATGGGATTGCAATGTTCGCATTACGTGATTGCGAGTACCTGGCCACACATTACTGTGATTGCAGTTTGTCGAGGGCCGCTAAGGCTGCTTCTGTTTCTGCCATCTTCTTCGATCGCCCCGTCCCTATTCCCTGACAAGTCTTACCCACCCACACTTCTGCCAGGAATTGCACCGCGCGATCGCTCTCTTGATGCTTTTGCACAACACGGTAAGTGGGTAACTCTCCCCAGCGCTGTTGAGTCAGCTCTTGCAAGGACGTTTTGGCATTGTGGCGTTCCAGATTGTCCAAGACAACTGTTACCCGTTTCCGTAGGGCTGGTTCTAGCCACGATTGCAGCGGAGTTACGGCTACTGTCTCGGAGTCTGGCGATCGCAAGCTCAGATAGAGCGCTCCCACAACAGCTTCAAAAGCGTCGGCGTGACGCTTGGTGCGCCCTTTCGTGTCATTCCTGGCGCTCCCCCCTAACCGCAGCACGGACTCAAAGTTATAGCCATCCGCCAAGCCAGCAAAAAAATGATTGCTGAGCAAGTCGGAGCGCAGCACAGCCAATTGCCCCACCGCCAACTGGGGGTACGCGGAATACAGAAAGTCTCCGACCAGCAAGCGCAGAATGGCATCGCCTAAAAATTCGAGGCGATCGTTATTGCGCTCGGACTCCAACGATGGGTGAGTCAGTGCCAGATCTAACAAGACCCAGTCGATGGCATCTGGAGCTACAGGCAATCCCAACTGCTCGATAAATCTCGATAGCTTCTGCTGGCGGGATGAGGAAAGCTCGGCCATGCCAAACTGTACCGAAGAATGCTTGCCCATCTTACTCTCCACTGGTCGGGCGAAAATACATGTCAAGGCCTGAGCCAATGCCCGATCGAACTTTCTGAGTTGATACGGGAATGCTGGAGAGCGAGAGATGCCGAAACTGTGTGGAGTTGTGACATGCACCTGGTGACTGGAGGGATTTCGTCTCATCAGATTCTATGATTGTCTCTCTCGCTACTCGGGCAATTCAAGCAGGGGGGCGAACCGCCTTACCTTATAATTCTGTAACAGTAGAGAACTTTGCTAACTGTTTGGAGGAACGTGCAGTGACGCTGTCTGTTCAGGTGATTGGTCCGGATTCCAGCGTATGGGATGCCCCTGCCGATGAAGTGATTTTGCCAGCAACTTCCGGGCAACTGGGTGTTTTGACTGGCCACGCTCCTCTGCTGACGGCCCTTGGCAATGGTGTCATGCGCGTTCGCTCTGGCGGCAAATGGACCGCAATGGCAGTCATGGGTGGTTTGGCTGAAATAGAGAACAATACTGTGTCCGTTCTTGTTAAGAGCGCTGTCATGGGCACCGATGTCGACACCGCAGCCGCTCAAGCCAGCTTGGATGCTGCTAAAGCAACTCTGGCTAGCAGTAGCGACGAGCAGGAGCGCCTCAAAGCCGTGCAAGCTCAACAGGAAGCCAACAGCCTCCTGCAAGCTGCCAACATGCAGGTGAAGACCGCTATCTAAATTCTGAATAGAACTATTCTCTGAATGCTGGGCTCCCCGAACTGGTGGCAGAAACTGACGCGATCGCTGACGCCACCCCAAACTATTTGTCTGGGCTTTGTCGCCACGATTGTTGTGGGAGCCCTATTGCTATGGTTACCGTGGTCCACCGCCAATGGTGAGTGGAACTCGTGGCTAACGGCGTTATTCACATCTACGTCTGCTGTATGCGTGACCGGTTTGGCTGTTGTCGATACCGGCACGCATTTTTCGTTATTCGGCCAAGTCATACTCCTCGCGTTGATTCAGTTGGGAGGACTGGGCTATATGACTGCGACCAGCTTCCTTTTGCTGATCGTCGGACGACGCGTTAGTTTGCGTAGCCGGATAAGTATGCAGGAAGCTGTCGGAGCGGCGTTGGGTGACTCCGGCGCGTTGCAACTGGTCTCGGCCATTATTGGCATGACGGCCCTGTTCGAGTCTCTTGGAGCATTGTTGCTGGCTCAGGCCTGGGTACCGGAGATGGGATGGAAACGGGGCTTGTGGACATCCATCTTTCACAGCGTTAGTGCGTTCAATAACGCTGGATTTAGCTTATTCAGCGATAGCTTGGAGCAATTTCAGCGCAGCCCTATTACAATCTTGACACTCTCCACATTAATTCTGTTGGGGGGGATTGGATTTAGCGTCATCTTCGAGCTGTATGAATGGGCACGGCGCGCGTGGCTGGGGGATCGCACCGTTCAGCGGGAAAATTTCTCTCTGAACTTCAAAATTGCTATCTCCACCAGCATTTTGCTGTTGCTTGGAGGGATGCTATTTTTTCTGGGAGCTGAATGGAATAACCCCAGCTCATTTCAGCCGTTTTCCCCCCACAACCGGTTGCTTGCTGCATTTTTTCAATCAGTCACGACACGCACGGCTGGGTTTCAGAGCGTCAGTCAGTCTGCTTTGCGCCCCTCGTCGATATTTATCGTCATCATTTTGATGTTCATTGGTGCCAGCCCTGGAGGTACGGGGGGAGGCATCAAGACCACTACCGTAGGAACGTTGATGGGCTGCACTCGCTCGGCCTTGAGTGGCAAAGATTGCGTGACTCTATTTCGCCGCACTGTTCCCGAAGCCTTGATTAACAAGGCGATTGGGGTGCTAGTGGGCTCTGTGGGTATGGTGGCATTATGCACGACCTTGTTGGCTCTGATTGATGGCGATCGCATCCCGTTTGTAGATCTGATGTTTGAAGCGGTATCGGCGTACGCCACGGTCGGTTTATCGACTGTGAACACTGCTGACCTGTCCCCTCTTTCCCACCTCGTGCTCATTCCTACGATGTACTGCGGACGGGTAGGGATTTTGTTGTTGATGGGGGCTCTGTATCGCGATTCTCCTGCTGGACAGTTGCTGAAATATCCGGAAGAAACGTTTTTGATTGGATAGTCGATAAAGAACGAAAACTCGTTTCACTGGCTTGGGAACTCAAAACGCTGCTGCAGTGGTTTTGTCTTGATAGTTTCGAACTGGGGAGACTATCACTGAAAGTGCGTCTAGAGCTATACGATTCTGAACCTGCGGCAGTTTTTCCTGAATCACCGTTGCTTCATGCGTAGCCAAGTGTCCGAGCCTGACGTTCCTGCTAAGCCCTGTAGCCCATAGGAGACAATGTTCGTTCTATCTTGCTAGAGTTTCCAACCCTAGTAAAGGAGTAGAGAATGGAGTCAGTCAAACCATTGGTTGCTATATAGTTGAAAAGCTTCGCGAGTTAAGTATGTGCTATGAAAATAGTTCAAGGCATAGGAGTTGTTTTAGGTGTATCACTTTTCTCTATTGCATCACCGACAGTGTCCTTTGCCCAAACCTCTCTCTCTGACGGCGCTTCTTGGTCTAAGCACGTATCGGAAGAGGGTCAGTTTTCCATTCAAATACCTGATGAACCCAACATTGATTCACATACAGTTTCTATTGCAGATGAGGAGACTGTCTGGACTGTCATTAGATCTGAAGACGAAAATGGGATTTACTCGGTTGCCTACAGCGATTTATCGGCTGATGGGATAGAGGCAGGGCAAGATGCTTTTGTTCGAGGCATCCAAAATACATTTATGGATGAGTATGACTGGGAACCTATTAATTTAGGTGGAAGAGAGATTGAGGTTGATGGATTTCCCGGCAAAGAGTTCATTGGCATTCGAGATAATCAGCTCTCTGTTCTCAGGCTTTATTTAGCAGATCGGCGGCTTTACAGCCTGGTGAGCTCGTCTAGTTCACTAGACAGCCTTAGTCAGTTTTTCGATTCGTTTGAGATTGACTCGTGGCAGAGATATCTTTTTGAGGATGGGAGATTTAGTATAAGTTTGCCTGCAGAGCCAAACGAGGAATCTCTTGCAACCAGTCAAGTGGAAGGTGAGGAGTTTACATGGAGTGTCCTTGAGGCTCGAAACTTTGCCTCTCCCAAGGACTTGTATGCAGTTGCCTATACTGACTTAGAGGCCAACACGCTACAAGCTGAATCTGACTTAATTTTGTCTCGTGTTGGGGATTCTATTATAGAAGAATTATCTCTTACCGAAATTGGAGAGGAAGGGGAGCCTATTTCATTGGGTGATTATTCGGGACTGTCTTACCTGGCAATAAATGACAATGGTGAACTGATTGCATTTTATCTATATCTAGTTGAACAACGACTATTTGCAATTGGTGCGAAATCGGAGGTGATCGCAAATATCACTCAATACCTTGATTCTTTTCAAATACAGTAATAATCTGGCGTGCTCTTGAGATTATCATGACTAAGATCGTTCTTCTTGGGATTATTGGTTTGTCGATGTTTGCTGTGGCCCCTTTTGTTGGTGCCTCGAACAATATTTCCTCCTCCGAGACTCGTAATCCTTTATCAACGCTTTTCGCTAGAACAGTTTTTGACTTTGCTGAAGAAGTAGAAGGAAGAGATGGAGAAGAACGTAGGGAAAATCGTTCTGAACGAAGGGAGGAAGGTGCTTTCGAAGAACGGCATGAAGATGCTGAGCGATTTTTTGATTAACTGCACCGACTGAATGAGCAAGAGGGGTTGCCTTGAAATTTAAATTAGGCGATCGCATTTCTTTCTATATAGAACATGCATTGCCTGCCTCAATCTTAGTCTTTGTCGCACTATTACAAATCTATCTAGTCCAAACAACTAATTTGTCTCCATGGAAAGGTGGGGGATTTGGTATGTTTGCGGCAGTTGATGCCCCTTCAATGCGTATCATTTTTGCAGAGGGCCTTGGCTTAGACGGAGAACGCTTACGAATCGATGCTTATAGCGTGTTGCCTACAGCTACGATTCGGCGGATCCGCTCTTTCCCGCGCGAAAGTGATTTAGCTCAAATTGGGGAGGAGTTACTATCGGATGCGATTGTTCCAACTACAATTAAACGCCAGCATGTCATTCAACAGCTCCTTGAAGATAATCCCAATTTACGGGAGATTGAAGAGCTACCGTTTGAGAACATATTAAATCATCAAGTTAATACCCTGTCGGATTCACTATATAGAGTTCGGAGCAACTACGACCCAGATAATGATGCACTCAAGAGATCGCTGAAAGCGGTAAGACTGCAATGGTGGCGTATCCGCTTCGATCGCAAGGAGAAGCGTCTTGCTGCCGAGCCGTTGACACCGGTGGTTGAAATTGGAGAGTGGACTTAGTCTTTGTATGAAAAATAATCCTGTCTCTCCTTCTTCAAAGCTAGTTTTCTCACTTTTTGATGATTTATTTGAACAGCCAAGGCACCATATAGTTCTCAGACTTACGCTACTTTTACTATTCATTCATGGTTCAACAACTCTTTTAGTCGATGTTCCTCTAAGAGTTATATGCGGATTGATGCTGTTGTCCCCTGCATTACTTCTCAATCAGGTGATGTGGGTAATGATTTGTGGTTTGGTATGGCTAGTTAACGCAACTGTGTGGTTGTGGATAGACAATCATAAAATTCTGATTGCTTATTGGTGTTTAGTTTGTGCGTTAGCTACGTCGTCAAAGAATTCAGATGGCGTTCTTGCTTGGAACGGAAGATTGTTGATTGGCTTGACTTTTCTGTTTGCAACTGGCTGGAAAGTTTTGTCTGGGGAATATTGGGATGGATCGTTTTTAGAATATACGTTTCTGACAGATATACGAGTTGAATCGGTTGCATCCATAATTGGCGGTCTTTCTCAATATTCTCTTGAGCAAAATCGCCTGTTTGAATCAATGCTGGGTCAGTTTCCCGAACTGATCGGAAGTGTCTTCCTTCTCACATCTCCCCGCTTACAAATATTCACTTTGTCTGCATCTTATTGGACAATTTTTATTGAAGGTTTAGTTGCCGTGTTTTTTCTGATCGAAGATTCAAGATTTATATCTCGATGTCGAGACTGGCTCCTAATAACTTTTGTTGCGACCACATATTTCTTGCTACCTGTTTTAGGTTTTGCCTATGTCCTAATCATTATGGGCTTTGCCCAATGCCCACCCAAATATAAATGGACGCGCATCTCGTATATTTGTCTTTTTGGAGTTCTCCAGTTCGCTCGCCTTCCATGGGAATCGATTTTAGTTTGATGGTTTAGAACAATACTCGGGACAGTTTTGATTTGTTGGCCTTCGATGGTGTCCCAGATCGCAAACCGGTAGCCATTGCTCGCAGCTTTAACTTGATGCTGGGGGGTGCGTGAGGTTTGTTTTCTGTTCCGAAAGCGACCGACATCAAAGACCTACTGGGAGCGCTGGAATTAGTTGCATTCCCAGCTCCTCGGTCTGTTTCACGTGGTGATGGAGAGCGTGGCAGAGGTACTCAAGCAAACATCCCGAACCAGCTAACTGGTGGAGAACCTGAATTCCTGTCTGCGCAACTACTTTTTACTACGCAAGAGTTTGAATTGCCGCTGTTTCATGCGCAGCCAGGTGGCCGAGCGGATGGGGGAGAGTCCCAGAGAATTGATAAATGGTGATGCCCGTCCTCACTGGCTGGAGATGTTGGGATTCCAGCGCTTCCAGAGAGGGCATCTCCCTGCTTCTACCCGGTTCTGCAAACTTTGATAGTTGTGGTTCATTGTTTGCGGCGAGTGTTGCCCAAAATGCCCCGATTTTGAACCGCCCCGATTTTGTAGTTGTTTTTCGGGGGATTCTGTGTTGGATATGCCATCTGGTAGCAGGCTGCCACCACGCTAGAGTGAATTCGTGAGCGTTGAGGTGTGGTGATGACTCAATACTGGCTGATGAAGAGTGAGCCTAGCGAATATTCCATTGATGACCTACAGCGAGAGGATACAACCCACTGGGATGGGGTACGAAACTATCAAGCTCGCAACTTTATGCGCGATGTCATGCAGGTGGGCGATCGCGTGTTGTTCTATCACTCCAATACCAAGCCTCCTGGCGTAGCAGGATTGGCCACTGTCTGCCGGACTGGGTATCCCGACTTCACGGCTTGGGACACTGAGGACAAACATTACGACCCAAAATCCGATCCGGATTCTCCCACGTGGTTTATGGTGGATATTCAGTTTGTCGAAAAATTCCCCCATCTCGTCAGTTTGGCTGAGTTAAAAGCGCAGCCGGAGCTATCGGGGATGAAGGTGGTGCAGCGAGGAGTGCGGCTGTCGGTTCAACCGGTTGAAGCAGTGCATTTTGAGCAGGTATGCCAAATGGGGCGATTGCCCGAGTAGTCGGAATGAACAAATATAGCTTTCGGCAATCAGCTATGGAGAGTTCTATAACCGTATTTCTTTGGAAATCAAGGGTTTGAGCGGTCTCCGCACTCCAGGCCCTACTGCGGATT
The DNA here is from genome assembly GCA_051439425.1 of Synechococcus sp. Taxonomy (GTDB): domain Bacteria; phylum Cyanobacteriota; class Cyanobacteriia; order Thermostichales; family PCC-7336; genus PCC-7336. The sequence goes on along the minus strand of JBFRWD010000078.1, from coordinate 65,444 downwards.
GCCATACAAACAAGTAGTAGATGGTGCCAGCGACTTGGCTCCATCTACCTTTTACCAAGACGGCTGACCTTGTCGGGAGAGTCCGCTACAGCCAGTACTCCAGAATGTAAGCCCTCTGATTGGGGCGATTGTTACCACGGCCCACAAAGCATCGAGTGTTGTGTTCGCGAGCTAACCCCAAAGCCAGTTCGGCATCTTCCAAGTTGTCCAATATATCCATGCGAGAAATACCATCCGTCAGCAACCAACCATTGGCACCTTCATCTACGATTCGGATGTCGGCCGGATTGTAAGAGCGGCAATCTCCCCCGATCTGACCGGCGTTAATGCCGGAATCTCCCAACCAGTATTCGGTAATGTAGCGACTACGCTCGGGTCGGTTGTTGCTGCGCCCGATGAAGCAGTGGTGGGTGTGGCGGCGGGCGACGGCTAATGCCTCGGTGGCATCGTCATAGTCATCCAGCACTTGCATGCGGGAGGCTCCATCGGTCAATAACCAACCGTTTGTCCCTTCATCACGTACTTCCAAATGGAAGGGATTGTAGGCAATACAGTCGTCATATAAATCGACGATGGGGTCGGGGTGGGGGTCAACTGGTGCTGGTGCTTCTGGATGGGCTAGGTCATCGTTATCATCCAATCGATCGAGCAGGCTATTCAAGAACAAGATCGTCAGAATATCTGCTGCACCGCTTCCGGGATTGGTGTACTGCGATGGTGGAGTTGGATCGAAGTCTGGATTTTGAACGCATAGGATGGAGCTGTTACTAACATCGGAATGAGAGCCGAAGCTAAATTCGTTGTCGCTCTTGCGGAAGCAGTCCCATTGCAGCTGGTTTCCAATTACGGCCTGTGCACTGTCGGTCGTGGATGCTGCGTCGATCGCTAGTCCACCCAGTGTGAAGGCAGTGACTGCAGCAGCGCTAAAGAGGAAGGAAGATTTAGTCAGCATAAGTCAATCGGAATGAACTTTCGTGGCCTCAGTATCCCAATTGACAACATCAGTAGCAGCGATCGATCTCTACAGTGATGTGCGATCGCGATCGCATCTCATTAGTAGGTGGTTCTTTGTGCGGCGGGTTAAATATCCTTCGTCGTGACGTTAACCAAAGTAGCGTCGCTGCCACACTTCGAGGTTGAGTAAAGTCCACAGCAGCTTCTCGTGGTTCTTACGACCGGAGACATGCTCGTCCAGCAGTTTGTTTAACTCTGCAGGATGGTAGTAGTCTGCCGTCAGAGAATTAGCGCCTGTCAGATGGTCGTACAAATAATCCTTCATGGGGCCTTGGAACCACACATTCACCGGTACCCTAAAACCAACCTTGGGCCGATTCAAGATGCTTTCAGGCAGCAGTCGCTTCATACTTTCGCGCAGAACCCATTTCGTTGTCCGATTACGGACGCGATAGTCATCGGGAAGCTGCGAGACAAATGCCGCTAGATGGTGATCTAAGAACGGAGTTCTGGCCTCAATAGACGCCGCCATCGTGACGCGATCGCCGCGCTCTAATAGGTTGTCAGGCAACCAACTGGTTTGGTCAAAATACAGAATGCGGCGAAGAGCCGTACTGTCCAGATCGGCATCAAAATGGTCTGTGGGCCAAGCCTTTTGCTGAGGAACTTGCAGAGCCACCAGCGATTGCGCCTCTTTTTTGGATAGTGCCCCAAACCAACGCACCATCCGCTCTTCCCAGTCATCCAACCCTAGGTTTAAAGCAGCAGTTTTGGCACGACGGAACCGATAGGGTAAGGACTCCACTAACGGCTCAAACAAACCGGATCGCAGCCATCTAGGTACAAGCTGATACCTGTCGGCATAGCGTTCGTAAACGTGCTTTGGATAGCCCCCGAGCAGCTCGTCACTGCCCTCTCCTGTCAACACAACTTTGACGTTTTTCTCGGCTTCTTTCGACAGTAAATAGAGCGGAATATCGGATGGTTCTGAAACCGGGGCATCTCGACTTTCGACCATCGCTGGCAACAAGTCCATCAGGTCGTCCTGAGAGACTACCAGTTCGTGGTGATCGGTCTTAAATTGCTGTGCAATCACTCCGGCGTATCCGAGCTCGCTGTAGTTAGACTCGGAAAATCCGATGGAGAACGTTTGGACGGGGAGCTGACTGTGCTTCGCCATCAGTCCCACAACGGCAGACGAGTCAATACCTCCCGAGAGAAATGCCCCAATCGGTACGTCACTGATCATCCGCACCTGCACGGATTCTTCTAGCTCGTTCAGAAAATCCCCCACTAAATCATCGGAGCTATCCGATTGCTGTTGGATTTGTTTCTGCTTATCAGGGGGAGTGTAAAAGGAGCATTGCTGGACGTCCCCCTGTTTCCAAGTGGCGATCGCCCCAGGCGGTAGTTTGACGATATTTTCAAATAAGGTCGCGGGGCCGGGAACGTAGCGATAGGACAAATATTGCGAGATTGACTGCAAATTGATATTGGTTTTCAGATCGGGAAATTGCAGTAGTGACTTAATTTCTGAGGCAAACGCAAAATTACCGTCCCGGTTGTAGAGGAACAGTGGCTTTTTGCCGAAGCGATCGCGAGCTAAGAAAAGAACTTCGCGATTGGCATCCCAAATTGCGAAGGCAAACATCCCGCGAAACTGCTCAACGCAAGCTTCTCCATATTCCAAGTAAGAGTAGATAATTGCTTCGGAATCGGAGCTGGTTGCAAACGTATAGCCGCGCTTTTGGAGGCGCTCGCGCAATTCTATATGGTTGTAAATTTCGCCGTTAAATACTAATTGGATGCTGCCATCGTGGCTGGCGAGTGGCTGATGCCCGGTGGCGAGGTCAATGATCGAAAGGCGGCGGTGTCCCAACCCCAGCAGTCGGGTGCCATTCGAGATGCTGGCTTCAAACGTGCCCGAGTCATCCGGTCCGCGATGCGCAACGGCATCAATCATGTTTCGCAACGAAACAGATGGGTTTTCGGAAATATTGTTAGCAATAAAACCAGCGATTCCACACATAGGTTCTGTCTGTGTAAAGGTTGATAACTGTTTCGGAGAAACTGTCGGTGATAGCGAAGCTCCCTTGATCGATCCCTACGTTTCGAGGAGTGTATCCCGATCAGTGCAAATAGATGTACGGGATTTATAGCAAACCGGAATGGAGATAAGTGTAATGAATGAACTGCAAGAGTTTACGTTAAGTCTTGGGATTCAGCAGTTTAGATGCTCCAAATGTTGATAGGCTATTGCCTCTGATTGCGGCAACGTCTTCCTAGACTATTCAGAACTTACCCTGGAACGAGTGTTCCGTCCCTTTGTATAAGACGGCAACTACTGAGTGCTCAAATGCCAAAATATCGATGCGACATATCCAGGTCAAAGGGTGTGCCGCAATAGATACAGTGTGGTATCCGTTTCTGTCGAACCCTGCTGCATCCCGGACAGGTTGCAGCTCGTTCTGCCGATTCCTGCTCGATTTGCTCAAATTTTTCCTCAAATGCCCATTGGGGAATATCGGACGTCTCTTGCAAGAGCTGCCACAGTGCCTTGCACGTCATGGATAGTTTCTTAACTGTTTTCTTGAGTTCCTCTACATCCGCTTGATGATTTTCGAGTTTTTTCGTGACTCGTGCATTTTCCAGTTCGGCATCGGCAATGCGCCGGCGTTCAAAAAAGTCATCTTGGCTCATTGTAGAAGGCTCTCATTGCAGGAGATGCAGTTCGTTAGGGCTCGATCGTTCCTGGCCTAGCCCTCACTAATCCCGTCAATAGAGCGAGTCGTTTCAGCGAGATGGCACTATCGTTCACCGATATCGATACATGCCACTGTTTCACGAGTAATTAGCAGCATCTGGTCGGCTGCCCAACTGGTCGATAATGTTTGCCACAATAGGTCGCAGCTCTACTGCTCGTATCCACTGTCTATGAACGAACTTATCTCCATCCTGTCTGGCGAACTATCGTTGCGCCCCAAGCAAGTAACCGAGGCGCTGGCTCTGTTGGAGGACGGTGCCACAGTGCCGTTTATTGCCCGCTATCGCAAAGAGCGCACCGGCGAGATGGACGAAACTCAGCTGCGATCGCTGCAAGATCGCTACACCTATTTGAGGGAGCTGGCAGATCGGAAAGTCAAAATCCTGGAAGCGATCGCCGCCCAAGGCAAACTCACCGGCGCTCTCAAAGCTCAAATCGAAGCCTGTACTCAAAAGACCGAGCTGGAAGATCTCTATTTACCTTACAAACCCAGGCGCAGAACCCGAGCCACCATTGCTCGCGAAAAAGGGCTTGAGCCATTGGCGAACAAGTTGCAGCAGTTGAACGTGGCTAAGAGCGATCACGTCGATTTGGAGCAGGAAGCCAGTCTGTTTGTGAATGTGGAAAAGGGGGTCGAAACCACTAACGATGCCTTGCAAGGAGCGTCAGATATTTTGGCGGAGGACGTGGCTGAACGGGCAGAACTGCGAGCTTACGTGCGCGACACGATTCTCAAAACCGGTGACTTTGTCTCCAAAATCAAGAGCAAGCATCCCGAAGGCTCTACCAAATTCGAGATGTATCGCAACTACCGGATTCCCCTCCGCAAAGTTGCCCCCCACAACGTATTGGCTTTGCTGCGTGGTCAAACCGAGGGGATTCTCTCCCTCACCGTCGAATTTGATGAGGAATCTATTCTGGTCCATCTTACCCAGCAGTTTGTGCGCACCCGCAATCGCTCTCTGGGGGAGTTTTACAGCATCATGCTGGCCGATACGTTACAGCGATTGCTCAAGCCGTCTCTAACCAACGCAGCGATCGCCACCAAGAAAGAATGGGCGGATGCCGAATCCATTCAGACGTTTGCCGCCAACCTCAAAGATTTGCTGTTGGCGGCTCCTGCCGGTATGAAGCCAACACTGGGTATCGATCCGGGGTTTCGCACCGGCTGTAAAGTTGCCGCGCTCGATCGCACCGGTCAGTTTTTGGCCTACCAAGCAGTATTTCCCCATCAGTCAGCAGCCCGGCGAGAGGAAGCCGCTAAAACACTACGCGACTTGATTGCAAAACATAATATCGAGCTGGTTGCGATCGGCAATGGTACTGCCAGCCGCGAAACCGATGCGTTTGTGGCCGAGGCGATCGTAGATCTACCATCCAAGCCCATCAAGGTAATGGTCAGCGAAGCAGGGGCTTCAGTCTATTCCGCCAGCGAGGTGGCGATTTCAGAATTCCCCGATTTGGATGTGACGGTTCGGGGGGCGATTGCGATTGGACGGCGGCTGCAAGATCCGCTGGCAGAACTGGTCAAAGTCGAACCTAAAGCAATCGGGGTGGGACAGTACCAACACGACGTCGATCAAAAACTGCTGAAAAAGCAATTGGACGAGACCGTCGAAAGCTGCGTCAACTTTGTCGGAGTAGATCTGAATACGGCTTCAAAAGAACTACTTACCTATGTTGCCGGTTTAACGCCTGCCGTGGCGACCAATATTGTGGGATATCGTAACGAGAACGGCGCATTTAGCGATCGCAAACAATTGTTGAAAGTGCCCAAACTCGGCCCCAAAGCCTTCGAACAATCTGCCGGTTTCTTACGCATTCGCGATGGTAAACAGCCGCTTGACAACACAGCGGTACACCCAGAAAGTTACGGGATCGTGGGGGCGATCGCTAATAGCCTTAGTTTGTCTGTTGATGCGCTGGCCAATAGTGATCGCTTGCAGAGCTTAGACCTAAAGCAGTTTGTTACCGACACCGTTGGTGAACCCACTCTGCGGGATATCGTACAGGAGCTAGACAAGCCCGGTCGCGATCCGCGCGAACAGTTCCAGTACGCCACATTCAAAGCCGGGATCGACACCATTTCTGATTTGGAACCGGGGATGGAATTGGAAGGAGTGGTGACGAACGTAGCCAATTTTGGTGCGTTTGTGGATGTTGGGGTGCATCAAGACGGACTGGTACACATTTCCCAATTGGCCAATCGATTTGTTAGAGACCCCAAAGACATCGTCAAAGTGGGTCAGGTGGTGAAGGTCAAAGTGATGGAAGTGGACGAAACGCTGAAGCGAATTGGCTTGTCCATGAAAGCTGTTGGCTCGTCGGATATTGTGCAAGCTCGTCCGGATACGGGAGGTTCGAGAGCGAATATCGCCGATCGCCCCAGTCGCCCCAAGTCCAATGCCCGTTCGTCTGCATCCCTAGCCGATCTGCAAACAAAGTTTCAAAAACCGAGAAAGCCTCGAAAACGCCGTTAGCGGTTTTCAATAAGCCTGAGACACCGATACACGCAACACGGAGGACATGTCCTAAACAGTAGTGCGATCGGCATCACATGTCCTTTGCGATCGCGATCACCAAAAATTTTACACTCCTCGTCAATACTCGATGCATGAGATGAATACACCCAAGTGCATGAGGACAAACCATTGGCGACATTCCAGCTTGAAACCCAAGATTTCTTAGAGATGCAGCGAGCGCTCAATCAATCGCGGATGGCATCATTACTCAGCCCCCGAGCTGGTCGCGGGCGCCAAGAAACGCAACGTCTGCGCCAGGAACTGTATAAGACCTGCACGGAGATGGAGATTCTGTTAGAAGAGTGCGAGCGATTGACCGCTGAAAATCGATATCTGAAATCTCTGGTAGAGCAGCGTCACCATTTTCCCTAATGGTTTGTTGGGCTGACGTTTGAGGATGTCATCTCGCAATTAAGATTGTGTCAACAATTTGCTGTAGAGAGTTTTCTCGCTCCATCAAAGCTCCAAAACAGCTCAGCCCCAATTGACGAGCCTTAAGTCCGTACTGACTAACCTGAGTTTGATAAGTCTCTAATCGTTTCCTTGTGCTTTGGACCCAATATCCCGCTCAAGTAGCTCCGTCGAACTGACGTTGGCTACGATCCGCCACCCAAGCTCTTACAAAACGTCAGGGCCGCGTTCTCCCGTACGAATACGAATTGCTGTTTCAACTGGTGTGATGAATAATTTGCCATCACCGATATCGCCGGTCCGGGCAGTAGTCACTAATGTCTCCACAACTTTATCGACCAAGCGATCGTCCACCACGATCTCCACCCGCAGTTTCTGCAGAAAATCGCCGTAGGGTTGGGAGCTGACTGTCGCTAGTTGGCCTCGCTGGCGACCAAATCCTCTCCCTTCGCTAATGGTCATCCCGGCCACTCCCGTATCCACTAGCGCTGTTTTGATTGCCTCTAACTTAAATGGGCGAATCATTGCCGATATCTTTTTCAATGGATACGACTCCATCGTGGAATGGGTGTTTTTGGTCTAACATCCCGGTTTGGACTGAATTGTAGCGATAGTTACCGGCCGGACGTTACTAGTCCGAGAAAAGCTCGAATTGGATGGTCAGATTATTTTTCTCAAGTTGCCAAAAGATGCGCCCGTTGGATTAAGGATTTACTGACTTGTAACATTGGTGGTCGTTGGGCCGACTGGCTCTGCATGAACGCCAAGGCTCAGGTTGCGAGTGTGAACCTGCCATGACAGGACGATAACACCTGAAATTACACACCAAAATAACTTTTCCATGTCACTAAACTCCGCTCTTGCCCAAAGGGTCTTTGTTCATTATTCATACTTTACCTAAAATTCACACAAGATATAACATCAGATACACAGAAAATTTATATTTATCTTCATAGGGTCTTTACTCAGTATAAAGATGTCTTTGTTTCAGGTAGGTGTTGACTGTTGTGGGGACCAAATCGGCGATCGCCTGTCCGTTCCTCAATCGCTGGCGAATATCCGAGGACGAGACCGCCAATTCGACTCCGGAGATCCACTTGGCTTTCAAGTCGGGGAGTTGCTTCTCCAACCTTTCCAGCAGGCGATCTGTCGCGGTATCGGGGCGAGGAGCAACAATCCATTCACAACAGCCAGCCACCTCGGTAGCGCGATGCCAGGTAGGTAGGTCGGCGATCGCGTCTGCGCCAATAATCCAGCTCCATTGCTGAACCCACGGATAATCCGATTGGCATTGCTCGATGGTATCGATCGCAAACGATCGTCCCGGTCGCCGTAATTCCACATCTGACCAGTAGAACTGCGGATACTCGGCGATCGCTAATCGAACCATCTCTAGCCGTTGGCGATTGCTAGCCCCAGAGGCCAAAGGTTTGTGAGGAGGCAGTCCGGCAGGAATCCATAGCACTGCGTCCAGCTCGCATTGCTGAAGGGCGCACTGGGCAACGGCCATATGACCGCAATGGATGGGGTTGAATGTGCCTCCGAATATTCCTACACAGTGGCAAGACTCGGGTAGTGCAGACAAATCGACCATGAAATACTGTGTTGTCGGGGCAGCGGACGCACTGAGCGTTTCGTTCAGGCTGGTTGCGGGGCTTTTCCACCAAATCGCATCGATAAAATCAACCTGGACAATGAGCAACCCGCTATTCTTGCTGGCTGAGGTAGGCAATTGCACTCCGCAACCAGTCCTCCACTGATTGTCCCAGGAGATCGCCCTCTACCTGACCAATAGCCTGCAAGGCCCGTACCGTTTCGGCAGAGCTATACCCCAACGCCAACAGGGCGATCTCCACTTCGCTATAGATTGATGAGGGTGGCCCACCTGTCGCCGGTACATCATCGCCGGTGGTTCGCCATTCAGCCAACCGAGATTTAAGCTCCAGTACCAGTCGTTGGGCTGTTTTTTTGCCCACACCAGGAGTCAGACTGAGGATACGAACATTTTCAGTCACAACTGCCTGTATTAGTTCGGGCAAGGTGAGGGTGCCGAGCAGGGCAATCGCTAGTGAAGGACCAACCCCCGACACTTTAATCAGTTCGACAAATAGCTCCCGTTCGGCGGCGCTACCAAAGCCATATAGAACCATCTCCGTGTCGCGCACCACCAGATGGGTAAAGAGCTGAATGGAGTCACCGATTGTCCCGACTTCTCTAGCCAAGCGTTGAGGCACGATAGCGCGATACCCTACCCCCCCAACGTTCAGGGTTACGGAACTGCGATCGCCCGCTCGAATATCAGCGAGTTCTCCCATCAAAAATGCAATCATCGGCAACACAGATGTTGACTTCAATCACCGCAGAATACTCATGATCGCAGCCCGAGACACCTGTATTGCCCCAACGGTGACTTAACTCAGCACGTATTCACAATGTCCTCGTCAAACTAAACTCAATGTTTTAATCAAGCATAGGCTTGGAGGTTGCTCATAGTTCCACCCCCTCCTCTTTACTTGAAGTGTGGCAGTCAGGATGTTGACATCTACCTACCAGATGGTAGATAATGCCGCCATGAAGAAAAACACCGCTCAAGAGATTTTGGATGTTGCTCGAAGCATGGTGCGTAACCGAGGGTATAGCGCCTTCAGCTACGCAGATATTTCCGAGCAGGTTGGAATTCGCAAAGCTAGCATTCACTACCACTTCCCCTCCAAGGAAGATCTTGTGAAGGCCTTGGTAGAGCAATACCGAGACGCAATGGTGCGTGCCTGCGATCGCATTGCCCAATCAGGGGATGCTCCTGAGCGGCAGCTAATGCAATTTGCCAACCTCTACCGAGACGGCCTCAAGCAAGATCAAATCTGCCTGTGTGCCATGTTGGCGGCTGATTTTGCTGTACTCCCTCAATCCATCCACGACGAAGTGCAGGTGTTTTTCCAACAAACTGAAGCGTGGCTGACATCACTTCTTCAATCGGGTAGCGATGCCGGCATATGGCACTGCGAACCTTCTGCGGAGCAAGAGGCCACAGGGATCATTGCCATGCTGCAAGGGGCACAGCTACTAGCGCGTCCAGCGGCCGACAGCTGTGCTGCATTCGAGCAGGCGATCTACCCAGTTTTGCGTAGCAAGTTCTCTCCCCCCTAATTTTTTTGTTTCTTTATCTACCTTCTAGTAGGTAAAAACTTCACTACCCTTATCCCAAGGAGATTCATCATGGTTAACGATTTTGCCAACCACAAAGTTCTTGTCATAGGTGGCACTAGCGGGATTGGTAAAGCTACCGCTCGTCTTGTTATGGAGCGTGGCGGTTCTGCAGTCTTGGTTGGTCGCAACCCAGGTAAGCTGCAATCAGCACTTTCCGAGCTGAGTGGCTTGGGAAAAGTCTTTGCAGAGCAGGCCGATATCACCGATCGTGATCGGCGAAATGCTCTCCTGGAGCGCCTCAATCGAGAGCACCCCGACATCAATTTGTTGGTGAATGCGGCTGGCATCTTCCTGCCCAAGTCATTCTTAGAGCACACCGAAGCCGACTACGATCTGTATCTAGACCTCAATAAAGCAACCTTCTTTGTTACTCAGTCGATCGCCAACACGATTGCCAGCCGAGGTCATAACGGTGCGATCGTTAACGTTGGTTCCATGTGGGCAAAGCAGGCTGTTCAAGCTACACCATCATCTGCCTATTCGATGGCCAAAGCAGGTTTACACTCATTTACTCAGCATCTGGCAATGGAGCTGGCTGAACACAATATTCGAGTCAATGCAGTCTCTCCGGCAGTGGTCAAAACCCCCATTTATGAAGGCTTTATTCCCAAAGAGCAAGTCCATGCAGCTTTGGAAGGGTTCAATGGCTTTCATCCAATTGGCCGCGTAGGGACATCTGAGGATGTAGCAGAGGCGATCGCATTTCTGCTCTCCGATCGCGCATCTTGGGTCACAGGTGCCGTCTGGGATGTGGATGGTGGGGTCATGGCTGGCCGCAATCAATACAACTAAAGTCAATCACCGATGCATGTCGATCTGAGCTAACGGGGTCGTCCACATATCGATTAGGCATTATCGATCTCGGGGGGCCGCCACGGCAAGCGTTTGCAACAACCCCCTAACTCCAATTAGAGCACGGTGGCAAGGTTGTCCGAATGCTCCTGGTTGCCGCGCTTGCTCCCTCACTCAGTAGGCATTTGTCATAAATGGCAACGTCATTGCAGGAACTTCTTCGGAAATCTACCTACTAGGTGGTAGTCTTATTGTAAGCGTTCGCTAGTTTGACTTCTTGTTCGCATTGCGACTCCGAAGCGTCTCTTCCCCTAGCATCAGGGGCTGTCGTCCTCGGTTCGGGCAACTAGCGAAAGGCTTGATATCAATGCTTCAAATAGTCGACTGTTGACTTACTCTTCGGTGCGAGTTCTCGCAATCGTCTAGCCGGGTATGTTTCAGTCATTTCTCGAAGCCCATCTGTCAAATACTCCGAACATAGGACACCGATCGTGATTGCTTATACCTTGCTTGGCACCAACAATCCCGAAAAGTCGACCGCATTTTATGACGCCTTATTGGCTGAAATAGGCGGGAAACGTGTTTTAGAGATCGATCGCATCACCCTTTACACGGGTGCTAAGGGTACCCCGTTATTTGGCATTGCTCAGCCATATAATGGCCAATCAGCCACTGTCGGCAATGGTTCCATGGTGTCCTTGGGGGCCAACAGTCCTGAAGAGGTCGATCGCTTGCATGCAAAGGCCTTGGAACTCGGTGCTACTGATGAAGGAGCACCCGGCCCACGCACCAACATGTCGCTGAGTTTCTATGCGGGCTATTTCCGCGATCCCGACGGAAACAAGCTCAACTTCTTCCATATGGGCTAATCGCTCTACAAATCAAAACAGTATCAATTCAGGATCGATTCGGGTAATCAATCTCAACCAGAAAGGAAATCAGAGACGACCAGCAATTCTAAGGGTAAGTATTCTGATTTCCATCCTTATGAGCACACCATTTCTTGAGTTGATGCTTGCACTTTGCATAGTCGGTTCTTTGGATAACCATGAAAATCAATGCTGACTTAACTGAACGCGCCGTCATCCAGACCGCGAACCAGCCCTGGATTGACTCTCCGTTACCAGGTGTTCAACGCCGCATGCTAGATCGAGATGGGGACGAAGTTGCCCGCGCCACCTCAATCGTAAGGTACGCTCCCGGCAGCTACTTTTCTGCCCACACCCATGGTGGCGGCGAGGAAATTCTTGTCCTAGATGGTATTTTCTCTGACGAGTCTGGCGACTACGGCCCCGGTACTTATCTCCGCAACCCTGTGGGCTCCAGCCATACTCCCTTTAGCAAGAATGGTTGCACGATCTTGGTTAAGCTCTGGCAAATGGATGCCCAAGATATTCAGCAGGTGACCATCGACACTGCTGACGCGGTCTGGTCTCCCGGCCTCGTCCCAGGATTGCAAGTATTGCCACTGCACAGCTTTCACACCGAACAAGTGGCCCTCGTTAAGTGGGCTCCGGGTACGGTATTTCAACCCCATAAGCATTGGGGGGGGGAAGAAATCTACGTGATTGATGGCGTCTTTGAAGACGAGCAAGGGGTTTATCCCCAAGGTACTTGGCTACGCAACCCGCCCGGAAGCGTCCATACTCCATTCAGCACCCAAGGCTGCACAATCTATGTCAAAACTGGCCATCTGGAAGTCGCTGCAGAGGTGGCAGCATCTTCATCCTGAGGCAATTTTCTGCAGAAACTAGGGCCAAACATTTTTATTTGGAGATCGCAGCGCTTCTCAAGACTGAGGCAGCATGTGTTCCTGAATGAAGTTGGTGTAAACCTCTGCCGCCAAAAACGCTGGGTTCTCCAGAATACGCTGATGGAATCCAATTGTGGTGGATACACCAGTGATGGCAAACTCCCCCAGAGCGCGCTTCATCCTTAAGATGGCTGACTCGCGATCGGGCCCCCAGACTATTAGCTTGCCAATCAGCGAATCGTAATAGGGGGGAATGGAGTAATCCGTGTAGATGTGGGAATCCATACGAACGCCAGGGCCACCGGGGGGCAGGTAGGCGTTGATCTTGCCAGGGTTGGGACGGAAATCTTTATCGGGGTCTTCGGCATTAATCCGGCATTCAATCGCGTGACCCAACAGGGGAATATCTTTTTGTTCTTTGCCGAGCGGATCGCCCTGGGCAATCAGTAATTGAGAGGCAATCAGGTCGATCCCCGTGATGGCCTCCGTCACAGGATGCTCCACCTGAATCCGGGTGTTCATCTCCATGAAATAGAAATTTCCGGAGCCATCAACCAAAAATTCGACCGTACCAGCGCCGATATATCCAATCGTCTTGGCCACCCGAACGGCTGCATCGCCCATGGCCTTGCGCAGCTTGGAAGTCAAGGCCGGACTGGGAGCTTCTTCAAGTAGTTTCTGGTGGCGGCGTTGAATTGAACAATCCCGCTCGTGCAAGTGCACCACATTGCCATAGCTATCGGCCAAAATCTGAAACTCGATGTGGCGTGGATTCTCGACAAATTTCTCAATGTAGATGCCACCATCTCCAAAGGCAGCCTCTGCCTCCCCTTGGGCTGTGCGCATCATCTCCAGCAAGTCTTCCGGTTGGCGAGCCAAGCGCATGCCGCGACCACCGCCGCCTGCTGTCGCCTTAATCATGACGGGATAACCGATTTGCTCGGCAATGGCGATCGCCTCGTCGTCGGTCTCAATCAATCCTTCGCTACCCGGCACCGTCGGCACCTTAGCTGCCTGCATCGTTGCTCGCGCCGTTGCCTTATCCCCCATCTTGCGAATGGAATCGGGGCTTGGTCCCACAAAGACCAAATTATGATCGGCGCACATTTCGGCAAACTTGGCATTTTCTGCCAAAAAGCCATAGCCAGGGTGAATAGCATCGGCCCCCGTGGTCAGCGCAGCAGAAATAATGTTGGGAACGTTGAGATAGCTACGGTTGCTGGGGGGATCGCCCACACAGATCGCTTCATTCGCAAGTTGGACGTGCAACGAATCGCGATCGGCAGTGGAGTAAACAGCTACGGTGGAAATTCCTAGTTCGGCACAGCTACGAATAATCCGAAGGGCAATTTCGCCACGATTGGCAATTAAAAGCTTCTTGATAGGCTGCTTGGACAAAGCTGCAAACTCACTGGGAGGAGACAGAGATAAATCCTATCACGCAAGGCTTCCCCGTCTGTTGGGCGATCGCCACAACCCATTGAATCAACAGCAATTCCTGACGCAGGTCAACGATTTTCATTGCAGAACTCTACATTCGTGGTTTTCATCCGCAGAGATCTATTCAGCAGGAATCTGGCCAGTTGGGACCTGTCAGCAGGAATATGAACGACGACAACCTGCGAGATTTGCAGTGACTGCTCGCGATCGCTATGTCGAATCATTGCGATACATTGCAATACTTAGAAGCGAGTCCACTTGAAAGGCCAACCCAACGCCAATGTAGTCGTGCCAGCAACCGTCGAATACTCAGCCCTGCAACAGCAATCAAAGACCGCCAGTACCAACGCAACATCGACTGGAGTACTGGCGGTAGAGTGCCTATTCGACGTGTCTTTCAACTGCAGATCGTTGACCGGGATAGGCCTCAGGCTAGTCTTCGTGCATTTCGTAGGGATCTTCCAGCTCTTTAGATGGCGGGCCAAAAGAGGTGTAGATTCCGAAAGCTGTGATGCTGACCAAGACGACCGCGACGCCAATGATAAGAGATGTTGCTGGTTCCATCAGAATTGATACAGATTCTGTGTGACTTCATTTATAGTATTACGTAAGTTTACAAATGACGTCTCGACGGGCGGAACTATAAAAGAACTATGGCAATCAAGACCAAGCTAGGCAACCTCCTTCGTCCCTTGAATTCTGAATACGGTAAAGTTTCTCCCGGCTGGGGCACCACCGTTGTCATGGGCGTATTTATGGGGCTGTTCGCCGTGTTCCTGCTGATCATCCTGCAGATCTATAACAAGTCCCTCATCCTCGATAACGTTCAGGTGACCTGGCAAAACTTCAACTAGCGTTTTTCTGTTCTAGTTGCATCGCTATCTCAAGGGTCTCGGTTTTGCTGCCGAGACCTTTTGCGATCTGTATCGGCTGACAAAACTGGGTTTGCCATTTTGCTTACCCAGGTCCGACCGCCGATCGGGATGGCGGTTTGCTCTCAGAGCAGGATCGAAGGGGGGGAGCCAGGGATGACGGTTGGGGAGGGGCGATCGCTAAGGGAGATTTTGATTGATTGGCGCTCAACGGCTTCACGAGCGGGCAATTGTTGTTGTGTACTGTAGAAAAAACTGGGTGCGAGTAGTTTTATGAATATCTTTGGTGTGGGCCTTCCCGAGATGATTCTGATCTTGGCAGTGGCACTGCTAGTGTTTGGCCCTAAGCGATTGCCGGAAATTGGACGCTCGATTGCCAAAACCCTCAAGATGCTACAGGATGCGTCCAAAGAATTCGAGACCGAGCTGAAGAAAGAGGCCGATAGTCTCTCCGCCATGGTGGAGGACAAACCTCAGGCCGAATCCACAACATCATCGACCGGCAACGCGAAGGATAGCCCTCCCGAATCGTTACCCAAAGGGGAAGGCGAGCCCGACGATGGAGCAGCAGACGAGACAGACTCTACTGCCATGTCAGTTGAAGGAGCTGCAGAAACAGGAGATACGCAGCATACAGAAACCGAGCCAGCGGCTAGTGAATCCGACAACGTCGCCACAGCTGAGTCTGACGTCGAGCCACCCTCCGAAAAGGAAGAATCGCCGCTGGAAACCGAGGTGTCTTAGAACCCATACCAAGGGTTATCAGCTTGGTTGCAGTTCGAGCGGTGAATGAACTTCAAGAGCATTTGGCACCCTCCAACTCGATCGCAATGGGACGGAATTGATTGGACGTTTGGCAATTGTAAAGTTGGGTAAAAATACGTCTTCCCATATTCTTAAGGAAGAATCCCAATCACGCGTAGATGTTTAAAATGAGACATTTTCTATCGAAAGCCGTCGCGTTGGCGCTCGTGGCAGTGCTGTTCGTGTCCGGCTGTGCCGCAACTCCCGGTACCGAACTCTTGACTGGCAACTATCCGCAAGATGCTCAGATCGTTGTCGATGTGATGCGCGAGGCGATCGAGACTCCTCAGGACTCTGAGAACCAGCGCGAAGTGCGCGATAACGCTATCTCCGTGATGGAAGCATTTGGCTCTCGCTACAATGCTAATAAGTACAGTGGTCTGCAATCCTATACGTCCTTGAGAACGGTATTCAATACTCTCGGCTCCTACTATCGAGCCGAGCGTCTACGCCCCGTTCGTCAAGACAAGCTGGATCGGGTTTCCAGCGAATTAAGTCAGGTAGAACTTGCTTTAAAACGCAACCGTTAAGGCTTAGGTTGCGCAACACTGCTCGATTCTGCCTCTGGATGGCGGGCGATCGGTTGAATTTCGTCAGACGCTCTCCAGTCAATTGGGGAGCGTTTTTCGTTTCGACCCCGTTCCGTTGCCCGCTAAGATGAAATATGTTTACACTACGTTACACAGGCGTCGGGGATCGCAAATGCACGTCGCAATTATTGGAGCGGGTCTAGCTGGCCTCAATACTGCTGTGAACCTGGTTGAAGCAGGCCACACCGTAGAAATCTTTGAAAATCGCCCGTTTGTCGGTGGCAAGGTCGGCAGTTGGATCGATAAAGATGGCAATCATATTGAAATGGGCCTGCATGTGTTTTTCGGCTGCTATTACAACCTGTTTGGGTTGATGGCCAAAGTGGGTGCTCTCGATAGCCTCTTGCTAAAGGACCATACCCACATGTTCGTCAATCAGGGGGGCAAGACTGGCGAACTGGATTTCCGCTTTATTACGGGTGCGCCTTTCAACGGACTAAAAGCATTTTTTACGACGTCTCAGCTATCCGCGATCGACAAGCTTCAGAACTCCTTGGCACTCGGCACCAGTCCCATCGTGCGTGGATTGGTTGACTTTAACGGGGCTATGAAACAGGTACGCGAGCTAGATCGTGTTAGCTTTGCCGATTGGTTCCGCAGCCATGGCGGTTCGGATGGCAGCCTGAAGCGTATGTGGAATCCGATCGCCTACGCTCTCGGTTTCATCGACACCGAGAACATCTCCGCCCGCTGCATGTTGACGATCTTCCTGTTTTTCGCCACCAAAACAGAAGCCTCTGTCTTGCGCATGTTAGAAGGTTCTCCCGCTGAATTCTTGCACAAGCCGATCGTCGACTACATCACTGAGAAGGGGGCCAAAATCCACTTGCGTAGCGGTGTCAGCGAAATTTTGACGGAAGGAAACGAATCGAACCAGATGGTAACCGGCTTGAAACTGTCCAGTGGAGATGTGGTGACTGCTGATGCCTATGTGTGCGCTGCCGCCCTTCCTGGTGTCCATCGCTTGATCCCCGAACACTGGCGCAAATGGTCGGAATTCGACAATATTTACAAGCTCAATGCTGTCCCGGTAGTGACCGTTCAACTGAGATTTGATGGGTGGGTTACTGAGTTGCAAGGGGAAGCGAAGACGGCTTCCGAACAGGCAGCAGCGATCGGTCTGGATAACCTGCTTTACACTGCCGATGCCGATTTCTCTTGTTTTGCCGACCTCGCCCTCACCAGCCCCACCGACTACTACCGCGAAGGCCAAGGATCGCTCCTACAGCTAGTTCTAACCCCTGGCGATCCGTTCATCCCTATGAAGAATGAAGATGTCGCCAATCACGTACTTAAGCAAGTACGCGAGCTATTTCCCTCCGCCCGCGATCTCAATATGACCTGGTTCAGTGTGGTCAAGCTGGCCCAATCTCTCTATCGCGAAGCTCCCGGTATGGACCCTTATCGCCCCAATCAAGCCACACCAGTGCCCAATTTCTTCCTGGCGGGTAGTTACACCCTGCAGGACTACATTGACAGCATGGAAGGGGCGACAATCTCGGGAAATTTGGCGGCGAAGGCTGTTCTCGACAGCGCTTTGGCTGAAGCATAGCGATATGAGGATGGCAGCCTCGACGAATTAAGTTGCTGCAAGCGTTGGCTTACCCGTTCCAAGACTCTGCTGCCAATCCCTCAAGTTGGGTTGCACGGATGGTGCGACCCATCTGAAGTATTGCGGATAGACCGGTAAACGCAACTGCAGCTTGAATCCTGCGGTTGCTAGTTGTGTCGCTAGTTGTTGAGGAGATGGGTGGGGAAAGTCGGGATTAACCTCGTCCACTGGACCCAAACCACCACAATCACTCGCTCCAGCCTGTATGCAGGGAATAACAGCCCCGGTCAGGTTGGGAGGAATTTGCACGGCAACATCATCGGGAAGAATCTGGCGAGCGATCTCCACCGTCTCCACTAGCTCTCTCACATTGGCACTTTCTTGAGTCCAGTCCTGGCGAGTGCCTTGGTTGTATGGCTGTACGATCGCCTCTTGGATATGGCCGTACTGGCGATGAATGCGAGCAATTGTCTCCAATGTCTCGACTCTTTCAGCTTCAGTTTCCCCAATCCCCACCAAAATCCCGGTTGTAAACGGAATGCGCAGCTCTCCTGCCTGTACTAATTGCTGAATCCGCAGGCTGGGGACTTTACTGGGAGCATGTTTGTGAACGGTGTGTATGAGGCGATCGTTCACCTGCTCTAGCATCAATCCCATCGAGGCATTCACCGATTTCAGTAATGCCATCTCTTCCACTGACAGCGGTCCAGCATTGGTATGAGGTAAAAATCCCAGCTCAAGAGACAGTTGGCAGAGGTTGTAGATGTGGTGAATCCAGGCAGAGCGGCGATCGCTATTAGGATGCACCTCACCACTCAAGATCAGTAGCTCGCATATGCCTTGTTCTTTCAGTGCTGTCAGCCGCTGTCGGGCCTCATTTAACGAAATCCAGCCAGAGCCAGGGTCAGCTCGAAAATTACAGTAGCTGCAACGATTGAAACATTCGTAAGTAGGTACCAACGTATAGGCCGAACTGTAGGTCACAACACTATGATTTCTGCTGCGAACATGACTGGATTGGAAGGATATCGTGGGATTGGACATCTAAGCTATTGCGTCGATCTCATCGAGACCGTCAGAATTTATTGACAATGGCAATTAGGTTTAACCGCCTTCCACAGTCGAATAGAGGGCATAGAAATGCCCATGGGCGGCAGCAGGAATTAGTTTTCAGCTACATCGAATGATGCCGCTTGGCTGGCCTCCAAAGCTTCTGGGTACCAGTACGATGCCCAGTCTCGCCCCACTTTGACAGTGATGTCCGACGAAATATCACCTGTTGACTCGATCCTCACTTGACCGAACCCCAACAGCGCCTGTACCTCTGCTGCAGCGTGGGAATCCCCTTGCTGAGCAATGATCGCCGTACTGTCCAAGACGTGAGTATTGTCTTCAATCACGTAGACATTCGTAAATCCGCGCTGTCGTAAGGCATTGGCCATATTGCGACCCATGCGAGGAAGGCCCGACGCATTGGTTACCGCAACGCGCTGATCGGCGGGAGAGCGGTAGTCAACCGAGCCATACTGAGGTTCGGCGTCGAAATAGTTGACGGCAACTCGGTAGGTTTCTACCGGATCGACGATCCAAAAACTGCCAGGGTATTCTTCGGGGCCGCTAAACCGTCCGGGGAGCATGACCAAATTCATGCGATCGTCTTGAGACCGAAAGGCAAACTGCGAGAGAGACAGTAGCTCTTCCCAGGTCATGTTGGTATCGACGTTATCGCGGATAGTGCGCATAATGTCTGGCACTTTGGTCAGCGTGAGTGGCCTCAGAGCCTGGCTGCTGACGGCGCGCATCATTTGCTGCTGTCGCTGCACGCGTCCAATGTCCCCCAGCTCATCTTGCCGGAATCGGACAAAATGATGGGCCTCTTCACCATTCAGTCGCTGTAAACCTTGTTCCAGATCGATTTCCAGCCCTTGGGTACGGTCAACGTATTGCATGCGGCTAGGGACGTCAATCTCGACTCCGCCCAGCACGTCAATTAGCTCGGTAATGCCATCGGTGTTAAGGCGAACGTAGCGATCGATCGGAACGTCATCGAGCAGATCGCTGACCACTTGGGCCGCTAGAGACGGACCGCCAATTGCATTGGCAAGGTTGACCTTGGCCACACCGCGCTCGGGAATGCGTACCCGGGTATCGCGGGGGATCGACAAAATATTGATGCGATCGCTGTCCAGGTCGACCCGAACCAGCAGCATGGTATCGCTGCGACCTGTTAGCGTTTCGTCAAAAGTTTGGTCGCGATTGGTGGGGTCGGGATCGTCGATGCCCAGAACCAGGATATTGAGAGAGTTGTTCAGAGTTGCGGCCCGCGTATCGTCATCGCGGAACACTTCTTGTTGTTCTTCCGTCAGTTCAGTTGCAGGCAAGATGGGCTTGGACAGCATAAACGCAAACAATGCCCCCCCGACTGCTGCTACCGACACGCTGGTGCCTAATGAAATTAATAGGAACCAGCGCAAGATGCTTCCAGGGGCAGTATTTCGATGGGTAGAAGGGTGGGGACGGGGGCGCTGCATGCTGGCGAATGGGGGTTGATTGTGTTCGAAGCGGTTCCTCTGTCCTGTGCGGTTCTGGTTGGTGAGGTTATGTGCTGTATCGCTGCGTTCTGGGTGGTGTTCACCATCATCTCTGATATGGCGATGCTCCCCAGAGTGGCGAGGCCCTTGGGGATCGGGAGTTCGTGGAAATTTTGAACGGTGAGCCATGCAGAAAAACCGGAAACCAGGGAATGGCCGCGATCTCGCGGAAGGTTTGGGGGGATATTGGCATAGATGTTAATGCTGGCTCGTGCTAGCAGTCACTAGCCCATCATCCTCACACACCGAGCTGATGTGCCGACATCGGGGGTAACCCACTGATGAAGTCTTTGCACAGCATGCGGCTAGAGCCTATCGTACTCGCCTATCCTCCCAGTAGCATCGCAGAAATGCGCATCTTTGCTAGCGAGATCCAGCGCACTGCAATGTTCAACCTGCCCGTATGCATCATTGTTATCGTGATGCGCTTGCCAAATATCCGGTTTAAAAACTCTGAATAAAATGTGATAATTACCCCGAAAATGTAGGGCGGCATGTTTATCGATGATGCTTTATTAGAGCGGATCGACTTGAGAGTGTAGTCTGCTTACTCCTGCGACAACCGTCACTTTGAGATGATGAATGCCTTAATGCAACACTGCCGGGCTTGGCCGTTCAGCTTTGAGAGTGTCTACTACATCCAATTGCTGAGAATGGTGTAACATTAACGATTGCCAGCCAGTGTAGTGTTGCCAGCCAGTGTAGTGTTGCCAGCCAGTTTTGGTGTGGAGAAAGCGCATATGCAAGCAGTCATAGTAGCCGGTGGTAAGGGGACGCGACTGAGGCCATTTACCCTGCGTTCTCCGAAGCCATTGCTGCCGCTTCTGGAAGTCCCCTTTTTGGAGTGGATGGTCAATCGCTGTAAGCGGGTCGGTATGACCGATATTTTGATGAATGTTGGCTACCTGGGCGAACAAATTGAGGCGTATTTCGGAGATGGTAGCCAATGGGATGTGACCATTCGCTACGTGCGTGAAGATACTCCGCTCGATACGGCGGGGTCTTTGGTGTTGGCCAAGCCCTACTTTACTGGCGAATCTCTGGTTGTCTTTAACGCCGATATTCTCACCGACCTAGATCTACAGGCTGTGATGGCTCACCACCAAGATTCGGGAGCGATCGCTACTCTGACCCTGACTAGGGTGGAGGATATTACCGCTTTTGGTTTGGTGGAGACGGACGATAGTGGACGCATTTTGGCGTTCCGCGAAAAACCCAGTCCGGAAGAAGCCGCCACTATTACCACCGACACGATTAATGCCGGTACCTACATTCTCGATCCCAGCATTTTCGAGCGTTATCCTGCTGGAGAGCCACTCAGTTTCGAGCGTACGGTATTCCCTGGTTTGTTGGAGTCCGGCAGCATGATGGGGTCCTATATCCATGCAGGATACTGGCGAGACTTGGGTAAGCCCCCCAGCTATTACCAGGGACAACTAGACATTTTGAAGACTGTCATGACGGACTATCCGATCTCCGCTACTGAGACAGCTCCGGGGATTTGGGTGCATCCTGATGCCACGATCGATCCAGCTGCCAAGCTCTCTGCCCCCTGCTATATCGGAGCGCGGGTGAAAGTGGGGCCAAACGCTACCCTTCCCGGCGGCACCATCGTGAATTCGGATAGTTGGATCGACGGCACTCTGAGCCCTGGGGTGTATGCTGCCGGTTCTCTAGTGGCATAGCCAGATACTCCAAGCCACTCTTAAGGTTGCGAATGGCCGCAGAATTGTAGTTCATATTGCTGCCGTCAAACAGGGAATTCCCCAGCTTGTTTGCTGGCCCGCTCGGGGCAATAGCTGGTTTATGCCTTTCGACCTCAAACCAGTACAGCGGTTTACAGTTCTAGGTTTTTGATTTAGAGCTGCGCAATAGCTAGCGAATAAATCGCGGTAAATCGGCCCCCGATCGCGTGGCTTCCTGATGGGTGATAGTAACTGATTGGATGGCAACATCTGCAGAATTGGTTTCTAGCTCTTCATCTGTCGCTCGCTCCAATGCCTTCTTCAAGCGCATGGTGTGCATCCGCTGATTGGCAAATTTCTCTTTCCAATCGCCAACTTCAGACTCCAACTGCTTGAGATCGCGACGAGAGTCGGTCAGTTGTTCTGCTAACTCAGATGCCTGCTGCTCTGCTGCTTGCAGGCGTTCATTCGAGATCGCCGCTTGCTCGTTGGCCTGTGCTCGATTTTCTAGGTCGGCTAACCGTTCTTCTAGCGCGCTGACTTGTGTCTGTAGGGATTCACGCTCGGCTTGAAGGGTCGTCAACTCTGTTTGTAGAGCCTCGTTGCGGGATTCTAGCTCGGATACTTGGGCCTGTAGGTGTTCGGAATGTTCGATGGCTGCCTGCTTTTGGCGATCGCGCTCTTGCTCCGCTATCTGTTGCTCTTCTCGCTCCTCTTGCCATCGCTGAGCTGCTTCCGCTTCTGTCTCTTCGTAGCCGGTCAGCCGTGCTTCTAGCAGTTCTCGCTGCTCTGTCCAAGCAGCTTTTTCCCCTAAATACTGCTGTCGCAGGGCATTTAATCCTTGCTGCGCTTCTGTGGCGGTGGTGCGAGACAGGGATAGCTCTGCTTTAAACCGCTGGACTGCTTCAACACGTTTCTGAGCGATGTCTTTTGCATCCTGAAGTTCGGCCTTGAGCTGCACCAACTGTTCGTCATGCTGGCGCCCGTCCTGTGCTCGCTCCAATTTCAGACGTTCGAGCTGTTCTTCTAAGGATTCAATGTCGGTTCGCTGGCGATCGTTCAATTTTTGGCGGATGGCCAATTGTTCCTCCAATTCTTGTAGCCGTGCTTGCATATCCACCCGAGATTGGGTGGCATCTCGCTGACATTCAGCCAGCCGATCATGCAATTCACCCAACTGCACCTGTAGTGCAGTATCGGCATCGGAGGGTTGGGGGTGCTTGCGGGCAGGAAAGAAATCCATAAACTAACGAACTACCGAGTGAAGGTTAGGGATGAAACCTGACAGCGGACGGACAGTAACAGTAGCGGACGGGGCTTGATGGTAGCGCCACGGATGAGAGAGGTTGCTCAAGAATAGCGCGCTCAATTGGAACGGGTGAGCTATCCTATCGTTCGAAATTGCGATCGAATTGCAAGAGATCTAGCTAAGCTCGACGTGCAGATTTGGGATGTAAACATACCCAGCAAACCGACGAGAGATCGAGTTGGATGTTCCAATTTGGTATTACTCTATCCACACTTCAGGGATTCGGCATGCACAGCAACCATGACCGAAAATCCCTCTGAAGTCACTGCAGTATAGTACAGACCCTTTCGCGTCCTTGCCCCTTGCAGATGATACGTCTGGGTTACGTGTGGAGTCGCATTTTGAACGGTTACTGGGTTCAAACACAGACGGTTCCGAGCGCACTTGTGCCATTACCTGCTTTGCATCTCTTTGTTCTGACAGGGTTGAGATGCGGCGCAGCCCTGTTCTTCCGTCAGTGCTGCGGTCACAATAGGAGACTGACTCTCGTTGCAATATCTAGCGTCTGCGTGTTGAGCATGCGACCATGTTGCGCTTCTGTCCCGAAGTTTTCATTGCTTGTATCGTAGCTTGTGCGATGGAGGGAAAAGATACACAGGTGACTGTCAGATTGCTACTTCCTTTTCGGGGGCGATGTGGCTAAATCGCTACCCTTTGCTCTTGAGAACGCTCTTCTTTCCGGTGCCGATTGCATGCCGGTTTGTTCCCAGTCACGATGTGTCGCTGCTTGCTGTCTTAAACATATCTTTCCGTTTTCTCAAGATCGCTAATCAATTATCCCCAAAGGATTTATGCCGATTCCCTCCTCTGCTCTGGCCGCTGTCGATCGCGTTATTGTTGCCCTCGATCGCCCCGATCTTGACTCTGCTATGGCGCTGGTCGATCGGTTGCCCGATGTCCGTTGGTGGAAGGTGGGGTTAGAGCTGTTTGTGGCTGCGGGCGGTGAGGCGATCTCCCGGCTTAAAGAGCGAGACAGGAATGTTTTTCTGGATCTGAAGCTGCATGACATCCCAAATACAGTGAGGGGGGCGACGAGATCGGCGGTAGGACACGGTGCGGATTTGCTGACGGTTCACGCCCAGGGAGGACAGGCGATGTTGGAGGCAGCTTTCGAGGGGGCTGAGGGGAGCTCCTGTCAGCTATTGGCGATTACATTGTTGACCAGCATTAGCAGCCGGCAGTTGGCTACACAGCTCCACGTACCGCTGGAGCTGCCGGACTACGTGCTGCAATTAGCATTGACTGCCCGCAGCGCTGGCTTAGCAGGGATGGTGTGTTCCCCTCAAGAGGTAGCAGAGCTTCGGCGGGTTTGTGGCCCGGAGTGTTTGCTCGTGACACCGGGTATTCGACCGACAGGTGCAGCCAAAGGGGATCAGCAGCGGACGTTGACCCCGATAGAGGCGATCGCTTCTGGTTCCAGCCATCTAGTGATCGGGCGGCCGATTACAGCGGTGAACAATCCGGCGGAGGCATTTGCCCACATTTGTGCTGAGTTGGATAGGGCAAATGGCTAATCTAACCGGTTGGATGCGATCGCTGCTGGTGATGAGAGACCTGCCGAACGTGGATGGGTTGTCCCGATTGTTCGGATGT
Source organism: Synechococcus sp. (assembly GCA_051439425.1). GTDB lineage: Bacteria > Cyanobacteriota > Cyanobacteriia > Thermostichales > PCC-7336 > PCC-7336. The sequence goes on along the minus strand of JBFRWD010000078.1, from coordinate 40,605 downwards.
GTGGCTATTGGACTGGCGCTCGCATTGACGACAACAACACATGTGTTAGCTGAGGGCGATCGTTCGGAGGAGGCTTCTGGTACGGGGCCGCGATGTGCTGTCGATATCGAACGTTGGGCAACGGCCCTGCTAGAAGACTTACCAGCGTATGCCAACCGTCAGTTAGTCCGAGCGGGGGCTGAAACTCGTATTTTGGCAGCAGGTTTTCCCGATATTGATTTTCCGGCAGATATTGCGAGGGTCTCTGACATCTCTATCGCTCCCGAACAGAATCTTCCGAGGGAAGAGGTTGCTCGCGTGTTTTTCTCGACGGCAGAACGCTCCCAGGGGAGTTCTGGGTCGCGCAGCGAAAGGGCCTATCGCTTGCTGCTCACTCGCCACCACAGTGGCATCTGGTTTCCACAGTCTTTGGAGATTGCGAAGTCTGACAGTTTGGAACCCACTGACATTACGGAAGGGGCTCTCTGGCAAGCGATTCAGCAGTGGCGGGATGCTGGATGTCCGGGAGCTCAGCTTCCAGGAGGGTAGTGAAGAGCTTGTCACTCTGGCATCTGTCTGTTCGAGCCAGTTCTGGACAAGCTGCCTGAGCTTGATATGGCAATGGCCATTCAGCTACGTTCAACCCTGACTGCGATTGGAAACCTTTGTCCTAACTGAAATGGCAAACGCTATAGTGATCGGCAATCCGCGATGGAGACTGTCCTGACAATTTTTCCCTGAAAATCAAGTATTTTCGCGGTCTCAACCCTCCAGGCCTTGCAGCGGATTGCTATGTATGTCTCAGTTTGAATATCCTATTCGCGTTTATCCCCATCACACCGATTACGGTGGCATTGTCTGGCACGGGGCTTATGTTGCCTGGTTGGAAGAAGCGCGGGTGGAGGTTTTGCGGCAGATGGGGTTGCCGTTCGAACAGTTGGTGGAGGCGGATGTCAATTTAGTCGTGGCGGATATGACACTGACCTATCGTCGGCCCCTCAAAATGGGGATGGATGCGGTGGTGTTGCTGTCGCCCTTGCTCCCCAGAGGGATTCGGCTTCCTTGGGAATACGAGCTGCGATCGCCTGACTTTGAAATCTTGTTCTTCGCAGCAACCGTCACGCTGGCCCCAGTCAACCGTAGCGGGCGCATTTATCGGCGGGTTCCGGAAGTCATCACGGACTTTTACGCGGCAAGTGCACAACGCCTCTCGACTGGAAATGTCTCGCTTGCTCCCCGAGGTCTTTGCATCTAGTTTGAGCTTCACTATTTGCTAGTAGCAAGCAAAAACTGGATGCCCTTCAAGTGACTGGAGCTAGAGAAAAGATGGCTATTGCTTCCTGCAAACAGCTACGGAGAGTTTCCTAACCTGATTGGTGAGTTTGGGGTATGACGCCCCATCTAAGGGGTAATAAAGATGGATAGGCTGTTTGTTTATGGAACATTGGCTCCAGGAAGAGCAAACCATAGACTTTTAGAAGCTATTCCCGGAGCTTGGCAAGCTGCAACCTTAAACGGGAACTTGTTAGAGGAAGGATGGGGCTCTGAATTGGGCTGTCCGGGGATTGTGCCTTCAGAGGAAGGAGAGGCCGTTGAGGGCCATGTTTTCTCTTCAAATCATCTATCAGAGCATTGGGCAATGCTTGATGAATTCGAAGGTGACGGCTACAGGCGTGTAAGAGTTTCAGTTCAGGTTGAAGGTGCTGAACAGGTCGAAGCATTTGTGTATGCCCTCAACCAAGCCACCTAGCACCTCGTTACTGTCGTTCCAGCTCTGCCCCCAACGAATACAACACGACGGTTTGCTCAATTTTTTAAATGGGTTGCTGGCGCATAGCTTGTCTTTCAGAAGAAATCTCGGGTATCTCTACCAACAAATACTGCGCTTGCTGCCACTGCTGGAAACGGGCCGGTACCTGACGCCGCATCGATCGCTCGATCGCCGTTAACACCCCTTTCGTGATCGTGTTGCCAATCCCTTCCACGATGGATTTGGGAGTGAACTGTAGTAGGGGAGGCATTCCAATGCTGACGTCTAAATTGGCATCTCCTACCAGCTCGACCCCCTCCGATGACTCCAAGCCCCGTGGGAACAGACAGCCCTCGAACGACAGATCGAAGTTGCGATCGATCCAGTCGTTGCCGTGAATGCGGCAGCCAACCGCTTTTAGCAACACGCGAGACTGACGATCTGTGAATATCTCCAATTCCACCTCGGGAGTTATCTGTACGCTCAGTGCCTGAATTGGCGACATCCGCACTGCAAACCGGCCCGCCTCTAATTGACGAACGCGATCGGCATCCAACAGCGCTTCTACTAGATGGCGAGGATCGCGGAGAAACAGTTCCACCTGCTCCAGCGAACCCGCAATGGACAGGGTAGTTGCTTGGCGGGCATTAAACGTGTGACGCACTGTGCGAAGAAATCCCGATATTCATACCCAAGAGCATAACCTTAGAGCGAACTCCCGCGAAAGTACGGATTGCTAAGCTTAGCTGCTTGCCCTGTTTTGTGAGATGTCGGTGAAGGGCTATCTCCCCACGCCATCTGCTACCCAAGATCGCCGCAAAAACTGACAGCCCTTTGTTGAGATTGTGCCTGTGGAGCCAGAACTCTTGCGGCTTCAATCCCAAAAAACTGCGGTTGTCTCACGCCAGAGTGTCCCTCGAACCTGCCAATATCTGGATTGCTTCCGCCGAAAATTATTCCTACCCATCACTCTTTCCATTTCCGCTTTATTTTGCCGATACAGTTCTGCGAATAAAGGCGTATTCTTACTAACCACCTTTGGATAGGATTAAGTGTCAGTAGCGTTGTTTTTGATGTTAAAAACCGTACGAACGCTACAGGTGTTGGACAATCATCTGCTACATAGGTGACTGCTGTGCCGGAAGATGGTCAAACGGATCGAGATCATTGGCCTGATGAAGAGCAATCTTCCTCCCCTCAACCCGATTCATTCACTCTAAATATGTCGGCTCATGATTCCATCGATTCGGATTCAGATTCGGATTCCGTTTCCGATAACCTATGGCCCCGTCGGCTGAAGACAGGGGCTCGGGTCGGAGCCGGTGTAACGGTGGTGTTGGGGGTCGGGCTGGTTTCGGTGGGGCTGGGGGGACGAGCCTACGTGCAGCGCCAGCTGTTACCGCAGGTGGAAACCGCCATGGAGGATGCCCTGCAGCGGGATGTCGTTCTGGGGGACGTGCGATTTGTCTGGCCTTGGAAAGTCACGATTGGTGCCAGCGAAATTGAAGAGTTGGCCACTGTCCGCAGTATCGATGTTCGAGCAAATGTGTGGACGCTATTGTGGCGACGAGAACTGGCGATCGCTCTCCGCCTCAATCAACCGGATGTGACGGTTGCTCAAACAGATGATGGGGGCTGGGGGAACGATGGGAGCTGGGAGGGGCTTGCCCTCCGCTTGAATGACACAGGCGACGGCGGATTGCCAGTGTCGGAGATTGCCCTGGAAATTGCTAACGGTCAATTACAGCTGATTCCCGCAGGCGGCGAAGCGGCGCATATTGAGCGCTGGCAGGGGCGGGTGTGGGTTCCATTGGAAGATGGCGAGGCGACGTGGACAACGCAGGCCTACAGCGATGGGGGACGGATTGAGGTTCGCGGGACAGCGAGTTTTCCTTTGGACGGTGAAGATCCGGACAGTGCAGGCCGCGAGCCGCGAGTGGAGCTGGACATCCAAACTGAAAATGCGCCTGCTACCCTGCTCAATTTGCTTCCCATTACGTCGATTTTTCAGGCTCGGGCCGGTACTGCCGATATCAACGTGCAAGCCACCTGGCAGGCGAGCCAGCCTCTAGAGTTTGAAGGGGAGGCGATCGCGGATGAAGTGTCGTTTTCGATCTCCCCAGAGGCGCAATTGTTTGAGGAGTTTATCGGCCGCATCGAGCTGGCCCCCGGTATCGCTACCTTGGATGACGTTGGCGGGCGCTTCGGGAGCATTCCACTTATCGCCAGCGGCACCGTAGAGTGGGCCGACCCGATTTACTTGCAGGATTGGACCCCCTTCACCCGCGCTCGTTTCAACCTTGCTGGCAGCAATTCCGAGCTGACATTGGCCCAACTGCAAGACACGTTTGGACTAGACTTTCCCGTCCCCGTGACTGGTGTGGCGCAGGGCTCGGCCACGCTTACAGGTATTGTCACCAATCCTCTGCTGCAGGGGAGTTTTAGCGAAGTAGCTCCCGCAACGGTCAGTGAACTGGAAATTGGCACTTACTCCGGCAACTTTGCCTTGCAGGGAGGACAAGTTAGTCTGACCAACTTGACGGGTCGACTCACGAATGGCGACGCTCGATTGACCGGGAGCGGGCGCTTGAACGTCGATCAATCCCCGGTGCGGGCCGATTTTCAATTTGCGGTCAGCGATGCGGATGCCAATGGAATTATTGCAGCCTATCAGTTCGATCCGTTGCCGCGATCTCTGGGGGCGATTGACGCGCAAGGAACGGCAGTGATTACCGGCAGCCGCCCCGTCATCACCGCTAACTGGCAAGCGTCGGGAGGGGATATTGCTGGTCGCGGAACGTTTGACTGGCAGGATGATACCGCGACAATTACGCAGGCCGAACTGGCCCTAGGAGACGGCACCGCTGCTTTTTCCGCCGTCCTCACCCCTGCGGCTGCCGATGGAGGGCGGGCCTTCAGTGCGAGAGCAATACCTCAGTCGGTACCGCTGGGATTATTCGTTCCAGATATGGCCGGGCGGCTGAATGGGGACATTCAGGTTGACGGCACCACCCGCGATATCAGCTTGGCGGGTCTGGAGGCCAGCGGACAAGTGGACTTACCGGACGGGATCGATCGCCTTCCTGGCCCCATTACCGCTCAAGTGGGGTGGGACGGTACGGGGCTGACCATCACTGACGGATTCGTCCTAAACACTGTCGCTGTGGAGGGCCGCATTCCCTACGATGCTGAAACCCAACAGGTTGGCACCTTAGCCCTGAGCTTGAATGCCCGTGATTTGCCGCTGGAGAGCCTGCCGCAATTGCCAACCGGGTTTCCGATCGGTGGATGGATGAATTTGGACGGTCAACTGAGCGGCCGGCCGGACTCGCTAGCGCTGACCGGCCAGTTGGGATTGAAGAATTTGCGGGCAGCTGGCTTAGATTTTGCGCCGTTACAGGGGCCGTTGCAATGGCAGCCCCATAGCAATGGTGTCGATATCGACCTTCAAAGTGTGGCTGGTCCTGGAGGCGATCGCTTGGCCGTTTCGCTCGATCGCGCGTTGGCTCCCCAATCTTTTGTGTTGCAGCAGGGGGAGACCTCGGCCACCGGCCAGCGAGAGGGCGATCTTTTTGACATTCAACTCGCCAAGTTTCCGCTGGCACTGCTGAACGGCATCGTGCCGGGGGTATGGAACGGTACCATCGACAGCGAGTTGGCGCTGAACTTGGCGGATGTTACGGCTGTGGGGAGTGCGACGACCTATTCCCCCAGTTGGCAAGGCATTCAGGCCGATCGCCTGCAGGGGTCATTTGCTTATGGGGCGGGGCGGCTGTCTATCTCCGAGGGGGAATTGCAACTGCAAGATAGCTTGTACCGCGCCAATGGCTCGGTGTGGTTGCCCACTGGTGCCCAACGCCAGATTCGGGCCGGCCGCAGTCAGGAAGTTTCGGGCGATCCGCTGCGCTTAGATATGCGAGTGTCGACCGAGAAAGGTTCCCTGGAAGGCTTGCTGCGGGCTATACGCTGGCGAGACTGGAACGATGTGGCTGCCGGGTTGCCCAACCCACAATTTGGCCCTGCTTCCGAACTAGAAGTAACGGCGCTGGATGTGTTGCCCCGGTCACTATTCGAACGCCTGGAAGCTTACTCCTCGGTTATTGCTCAGCAGACTGAATTGCTGGATCGGCAGGTAGATTCCCGTATCCCGGCACTCTCCAATTTGACGGGTGAATTTAACGGTGATCTGCATGTGCTGGGTGCCATCACCGCCCCGACGATTACCTTCGATATAACGGGTCGTAACTGGGCCCTGACCAATCCTGACAATCCCACTCAACGCTACACCCTCGATCGCCTTACTAGCAGGGGCCAGTACCGCGAGGCTGTTTTGAATGTCGAGGTGTTAGAGGCTCAAAGTGGCGATCGCCAAGGCACGCTCAGTGGGACGTTTGGCAATGAAGATCGAGCTGGCACGCTGCAACTGAGGCGATTCCCACTCGAGTTGGTGAGTGACTTTTTCCCTGATGCCCCTCGAGTGACAGGAGATCTGAATACAACCGCCGACATCGGCGGCACCCTCCAAAATCCGAGAGCCAGCGGTCAGTTTGATGTGGAGGCATTGGCGATTAATGGCAATCAGCTCGATGCTGCCAATGGATTGTTTGATTACCATCGAGCCACGCTATTGCTGGATGGTAGCCTGCGTAGTGGCTCTCCCAATCCGGTGGTGGTATCGGGCAAGCTACCGCTGGCGCTGCCGTTCTCTACCGCTGTCCCGGCCTCCGATGCTATTGCCCTAGAGCTGACCGCACGCAACGAACAGTTGGCCCTGCTCAATCTGTTTACGGATGCGATCGCTTGGGACTCTGGAGAAGGGTTTCTGGATATCATCATTGGCGGCACGCTGCGGAATCCAACGCTAGATGGCGGGCTGACTGTGTCCGATGGAGTTGTTAAACTCAGTGCCCTGCCCGATCCCTTGCAGCAGCTCGATGCCTCGATTGATTTTGATTTCAACCGCATCAACGTGCAGTCCTTCAGCGGCACGTTTGGAGAAGGCACGATTGAAGCCGCAGGCCTGCTGGCGGTGAACCCCGAGGGCCAATTGCAATCGGACGATCGCTTGTTGGCGGTTCAGCTCGACGACCTGAAAATGGAGCTGCCCGACTTGTATCGCGGGGAAGTGGATGGAGACGTGAGGGTTGCTGGAACGGTCCTGGCGCCGGAATTGAGTGGAGGAGTTCGTCTGACGGATGGCATTATTTCCATTCCCAACGCCTCCAACGGTGCGGGAACGACTAGCCAGTGGCAACCGCGCTTCAATCAGCTAGAACTCACTTTAGGAAACAACGTCCAGGTAGTGCGCCAACCGTTGTTTGCATTCACAACAAAAGGAACGTTGATCCTCAATGGAACCCCATCACAACTAAGGCCACTGGGGACGATTCGAATCGCCCGCGGCAATATCAATTTGGGCGTCGCTAATCTACGCGTCGATCGCGGTCGGGATAACACCGCAGTCTTTGATGACCGGGGGGGGCTCGACCCGCTACTGGATGTTGCGGCCTTTACCGAGGTCACTGAGCAGTTAGGGGGTGGGACGGTGACCAATGACACCTTTACCTCCTCGGATAGAGGCGCGGACGTTAACCTAGCGCAGCAACAAACCATTCAAGTCATTGCCACTGTTCAGGGGCGAGCGAGCGAATTAACTAGCGGTCGAGATAGCAATTCAGTCGATCTCAGCAGTCGTCCTGCCCGCTCTCCCGATCAAATCCTGGCCCTGTTGGGGGGAGCAGCACTGGGTGGTGTTGGGTCCGGCAATCTGGCCGGGCTGGCGTTGTCTACCGTCCTGTTTGGGGCTCAGAATGCGCTGGGCAATGCAATTGGATTGGATGAATTGCGGATTGCTCCGTTTACGGGGGAATCCGGCAGTTTGGAGGTGGGGTTGGAAGCGGCGAAAGATCTGGGGGCTGGGGTCTCGGTCTCCGTCCAGCAAAGCCTGAACGATCCGGACGTTAACCCGCGGGTCAACACTCGATTCCGTTTGGGTGAAAATGTGTTGATTCGCACGGGAACGGATTTTGAGGGGGACGATCAGGCCTCGTTCGAGTTCAGTACGGATTTTTGACAGGTGAGCCGAGTCGGTGAGGGTTGATATGCGGTGCCATTGTGGCATTCAGCTCTAGAGCCCGGCCGCCAGTATCCATTGAGGGGGACAACTCGTGGGAGCCTGTCCTGCTCCGGCAAAAGCCGTTACTATTCGCAGTGGTGAGTTGAGGGCCGATCGCTTGGCGATCGCCAACTGTATGACAACATATTTCGTTGCTGATTCGGCTTCTACGAGTTTTCGTACCGATCGTCATCATGATGGCGATCGGCATGATGGCAATTGGCAGGGTGGAGAATGGCGAGCTGGGCGAGCTGAAATGGAGACTTCCATTCCCATCGAGTTCGCCCCCGATGGGTGGCGCGGCCTGCTCGATCTGCAGATGAATAGCAGCATGGTGGAAACTGTCGCGCAAGCCTTTGCCGACTCGCTGCATGCCGGCTACTTGCCAGTCGAGTCCATTCAACCCAAGCGCCCTGCTGTTGCTGTCGCCTTCGATGGGCGACGGCGATCGCGCGAATTTGCCCACCTATTTTCCCGAGTGCTAGTGGGCAACGACATTGACGTCATCCTGGCCGATCGCGTCACCCCCACTCCCGTCGTCTCCTATACGGTCAAGGCCCGTCACCTATCTGCCGGAATCGCAATTACGGCCAGCCACAACCCCCCCCAATACAACGGTATCAAGTTTAAAGGAGCCTACGGCGGCCCATTTTTTTACGAAGCCACTCAAGATATCGAGAGTCGATTGGGTCAAACCCCCGTGCGCATCAGCCCAGTGGAGGTGTTGCCCCAGAACTTGATGCCTGACTATCTCAACCACCTGCGATCGTTGATCGATCTGGACGCAATTGGCCGATCGGGATTGCGAGTGTTGGTGGATTCAATGGCAGGGGCTGGTCAGACAATTTTGCAAGAGTTGCTGGGGCCCTACGGTTGCAGCGTGGACACAATCTACGGGGTGGCTACCCTCGATTTTTCCGGACGATCTCCAGAGCCGATCGCTAAAAATCTTGGCCCTCTCAAGTCTGCTCTGGAGCAAGCTAATTACTCTCTAGGCATTGCTACCGATGGGGATGCCGATCGGCTGGGAGTCTTGCTGGATGATGGCTGTTGGCTCAGTGCTCAAGAAACCATACTGCTGTTGGTGGACCATCTCGTCAATCGGCGAGGGGTGTCGGGGGATATTGTCAGAACGTCGTCAGTAACCGACAAGCTGGGACTCTATTTCGGACAAGAGCGGAACATTTATGACGTACAGGTGGGGTTTCCCTACATCTGCCGCAAGCTGCTGGACGATCGCGTTGTAATGGGATTTGAGGAAAGCGGTGGCTATGGATTTAGCATGCACCTACCCGAACGGGATGGTATTTTCTCCGCTCTATTGGTACTAGAGATGTTGGCCCAATCGGGCTGCGATCGACTGTCTGATTACGTGGCGAATAAGCGGCAGCAATTTGGCGAGATTTTCTACCATCGTGACGACCTGCACTACGACGCGGTTCCGGAGCATGGAAGCGGCGATCGTCCCGATCTCGGTCAAGTCATTCCTCGACTCGTGCAACAGCCCCCCAGCACCATTGCTGGTTACACCATTCGCCAAATGTCGCAATTTCAGACCCATCGAGGTGTTCTCAATGGCGTCAAGTTCTACCTAGAAGACTCTCCCCGTTGGCTGATGGTGCGGGCCTCTGAAACGGAGCCACTGCTGAGGCTGTATGTGGAAAGTCAAACCGAGCAAGATATGCAGGCGCTGGCAGCTGCAGGGCGACAGCTATTACCCTAAATATGCTAGCGAGAAACAAGCCGAGCGTTAACGAGCCATCCTAACCCCGCTTGATGCTCTTATCTCGGATCGGGGCCGATGGTTATTCCTGCAGTCTATGGTGTTTCATTTCTGCTGGGGCATGATGAATCCAGTCCACTGAGGGCAGCCCTCACGAGATCGCGTCCTCTCTTGTCAGAACCTCTGTGTTTTCTATTCACAACCTGTCCTATCATCCTGCGGCTACTGCTCTTCCCATTCTGAGGGATATTTCTCTGCAGCTAGCTCCCAAGCAGTTGGGAGCGATCGTGGGGGCAAGTGGAGCGGGAAAGAGTACCCTGCTGGAGATAATGGCAGGGTTGGCTCGCCCTACAGAAGGGTCAATCTGCTGGTGCGATAAGCCCCTCCAAGCCCGTCAGCTACGTCAGTTAGCCGGTCTGGTTTTCCAATTTCCAGAGCGACATTTCTGCGGTTTTTCCGTCGTGGAGGAGTTGCGCTTCGGCCACCCGGAATTGCGATTGGATGACGTTACCCACGCACTCGAACAAGTGGGTTTGCAAGACATTCCGCTGGAGCGATCGCCGTTGGAATTGAGTGGCGGCCAACAGCGACGACTGGCGCTTGCCGTCCAGTTAGTTCGCAGTCCTTCGTTGCTTTTATTGGACGAACCCACCGCAGGATTAGATTGGTCGGTGAGTCGGCAGGCAGTCGAGTTATTAGCTCGGTTGAAGCAAAATTGGTCAATTTTAGTGGTGACACACGATCCCAAATACATGGAAGGGGTTGCTGACCGGCGATGGCGGCTGGATGCGGGTCGCTTGTTTGAAGGCTAGCGGCCCGACCGATTGAGTCATGTGATGTCGGTGAAAAATATGCATTGATGGAAGTTTTGCGATCGGAATTCCCCGTCGAATTGAGGTCATATTTCAACTAATTCTTGAAGCACTATCCCTAGAAAATCCGCTCTGTAAAGCCCTTCCATAAACGCTAAAAATCCGGATCGCACTTTGAAAATGCGTCTAAACTGGTGCCAATTCGGTCAGCCCAGTCCTCACCATGCCGCGATATGCAACTGTTGCCGACCATCTCAGCGAAACCGAGTTAAAGCGACGTTACCAGAAAGCTACCGATCCCGTAGAGGGGCGCCGGTACCACTTGATGTGGTTAGTCAAGCGGGGGCGATCGCTTAAACAGGCCGCCGAAGTGGTAGGCATTAACTACGATTACGCCAAAGACGTGCTCAAAGCTTACAACGCTAAGGGGCCGGAAGCATTGAGTAACGGTCGCAAGCGTCCCTATCGTCGGGGGCGACCCACTCTCCTTAGCGATACTCAACTACAGCAATTACAGTCCGCACTGCAGCATCCCCACGCTGATGGTGGAGATTGGACGGGGCCTAAGGTGGCCAAGTGGATCGAGCAGGTCACCGGTCAGCAGGTTTGGCCCCAACGAGGGTGGGACTACTTAAAGCGATGCGGCTACACATGCCAGAGTTCTCTTCCACGCCCCATGCAATCTGGGGCTAAGTGGAGAAAAGGGCGTCGGCGTCAACCCTAATGATGGGTAGGCAATCGTTCATCTTGCTCGTCAGGATAGTCCCGATATAGTTCAGGTGTATTTACTCCCATTGCCATGCCTTTGACGGTAAGTGCTTTGCTGAGATGAGTTGATTTGTAGCAGGGGTGTAACGCCTGTGAGCATTGTGGAAGCTTGCTCTTGCGATGCTTACGGTGCTGGCGGAGAAGTAGCGCGAAGGCCATAGCCTGTCGAGTAGTGAAGAGCTTCCGCCTCTCCCCAATGTCGGGCAGCTTTAGGTGTCTAGTGCACCCATCAACTTGCTCGATATGGAATAGAGGGTTGTGAAACAGCCGGTTTGTGTATGGGATATGCGATACCCGATATAGTGTGCGATACCGGGTGATGCTCAGCCTGTAAGGATAATTCCTATCGGTTGACAGTGTTTGGAGCCCTAAACTGCGGCGAGAACTGCCATCTGCATAACTGGTCCCTGCCAGTTCTACTGAGGGCTATCCTCTCCAATTCAGTGGTTTAGAGGGTTGGGTGATGTGTGAGGTAGGCAATGTACGAGATCGGTCATGCTATTGGACTTAAATCGTTTTTCCAAAACGATGGGGTGGAAACGGTTGGGGGGCGAGGCAGCCAGTCCACTAGCGAGTCATCCACTGGCAGGCCGCTACGGGATCGCCCGTCCGTGCAGCAGTCGCCTCGACAGTATCTTCTGCGGCAAGTACATGCCGAGGTCTGCGAGCGAATCAATCAGTCGCTATACGCTCAACTAACAGGGCATCGCGATTCGCCCAATGGGCTTGCATCTATCCCCACTCGCCCTTGGGCCTACAGTGTTGTTCGCCTGCCATCGCGCCTGGAGATAGCTCAGCAGACGGGGGAGCCTAATCAAACCTCTCGGCCTAAGGGCGATGGCACGAGCATTCAGTCGCTCGTGCGCATTCAAAAGACCCTCTCTCCGCCGCTGGAGCCATTGCTGATCTTGGGGGGGGCGGGGGGTGGCAAGACGACAACCTTGCTCGACCTTGCGGCTAGACAACTGCAGCAGTCTAAATCAGGTCCCGATGCTGAATTTTCTGATGCTGATTCGGGCTCTCCCATCCCCGTGTTACTTGACTTGTCTTCATGGGGGGACCAGAAGCAACCCATCCCCCTGTGGATTGCAGGAGAGCTGGTTGCAAAATACGATATTCCACCTAATGTTGCACACCAGTGGGTGCAAGAGGGAAGTATTTGGCCCCTATTGGATGGACTGGATGAGGTAGAACGTACCTTCCAAGCGGCTTGCCTTCAAGCACTCAATCGCTGGTTAGCTCGGGACTTTGGGCAAGAGTCCAGCGATCGCCCCCGTAGCTATGCTCCCGTCATATGCTGTCGCTCGTCCGCTTACGACGATCTGTCACTTCCACTGCTGGTGGATACCGTGGCGACGATCGAGGCGCTGTCTGCCCAGCAGGTGACATCGGTACTGCATAGCTTGGGTAGCGTTCACCTCACCCCATATCTGCAAAACAATTCAGCTCTTAGCGAGTTTGTTCGGGCTCCAGCCTTTCTGTGCATGTTGGTGTTTGTGGATCGCCACTCCTCTTCTGCTATCGAGCGACTATTGTCTACCCAGCGCCCCAACACCTACCTGATTCAGATGTACGTGTGCAGCAGCATGAATCGCATCTGGCGCTACCCTCCCTCTTTGGTTTTGCGTTTGCTGACCTGGCTGGCTCGACAGATGCAGGTGACCTCTTCCCCCGAGTTTCAGGTTAGTGCTTTGTATCCTCTGACGAGCTTGAGACACCCTTCCCTGTTGGTTCAGTACAGGATTGGAGTGAGTGCGACGTTTGGACTGGTTGGAGGCTTGGTTGGGGCGATTGGAGGGGGCTTTACGGGGGCGATTTGTGCGGCTGTGGTTTACGCTGCACTGGGTGTGGGAAATGTGATGGCACTCAGTGCTGAGCCATCTCTATCCGAGTGGCGGCAATCGCAGCGGTTTGGGTGGCATCAGTTGGCTAATGTGGTGCTCCTTTACAGTCCGATCGCCTTGTTAGCGGTTGTCTCGGTTGGCGTCTTTGGTAGCGGTCTGAGGTTGGGGTTGGGGTTGATGCTGGCTGGCGTCACCTGGTTTGGCCTCAGCGGATGGTTGGTGGGTGATTTGGGAGGGCAATTTACCCACACAGAATTTAGCGAAGAAGACTGGATTCAGGGGGGGGCAGGGCGAAGTATTCAGCGGTGGTGGCTGCGATTGATACTGTTGCTCAGCGGGCGTGCTCCCTGGAACTATCGACAGTTTTTGGATGAGTGTGTTGCCGTCAACCTGCTCCAGAAGGTGGGCGATCGCTACCGGTTTATCCACCCGGTTATCCAGGACTATTTCACACCCACGCAGTGATGAGAGTTATCGAACTCTGTTTGAGAGGGGGCATTGGCAAATTATGTGCTCAATCTGAACTTGGTGCTCTGTCGCCGATAGTGCATGTAAAAATGTTGGGGCTGAGTCGAGATGTGGAAGGGGCGAACGTGAAAGAGAAGCTGCAACTGATGATTCCGGGACCTACCCCCGTTCCCGAGAGTGCGTTACTGGCCCTGGCCAAGCATCCCGAAGGCCATCGCAGCCCAGGATTTTCTGCGGTGATTGCCGAGGTGACCGATGGCTTGCGTTGGTTGCATCAGACTCAGAATGATGTCTTTATCCTATCTGCCAGCGGGACTGGGGCGATGGAAGCAGGCATGGTGAACGTGCTTAGCCCTGGCGATCGCGTGTTGTGTGGGGTGAATGGCAAGTTCGGTGAGCGGTGGGCAGATATGGCCGATACGTTTGGCCTGCAGTGCGAACGGATTGAGTCTGAGTGGGGAGTTCCCTATCCTGTCGAGGCATTTGCCGAGAAGCTAAGTGCCGACAGCGAGAAAACGATTAAAGCAGTGATTCTCACCCACAGTGAAACCTCCAGTGCGGTGCTGAATGACGTGCAGGCGATCGCCAAGCTGGCCAAAGAGCACGGCGAAGCATTAGTCATTGTCGATGGTGTCACCAGTGTGGGGGCCATCAGCGTACCGATGGATGAGTGGGGCCTGGATATCGTGGCCTCAGGTTCCCAAAAGGGTTATATGATTCCGCCTGGATTGGGGTTTGTTGCGGTCAGCGAGCGAGCAATGGCTGCGGTCGCTACCTCCAAGATGCCGAAGTATTATTGGAGCTTTGCGGCTGCGAAGAAGAGTTTGGGCAAGAACACCACGCCGTTTACCCCAGCCGTCAACCTGATTTATGCCTTGCAGGCTTCTCTCAACCTGATGAAGGAAGAAGGACTGGAGGATATTTTTGCTCGCCATTTGAAGCTGCGCAATGCGACTCGGGCGGGGGCTAAGGCACTCGGCCTCGGCCTGCTAGCTGCGGATGATGCGTCCGCCAGCACTGCTGTGACGGCGATTGTGGCCCCCGAGGGGATTAATGCCGAAGATATTCGCTCCATTGTGATGAAGCGGTTCGATATTGCTTTGGCTGCTGGGCAGGATTCTTACAAGGGCAAGATCTTCCGGGTGGGGCACCTCGGCTTTATCTGCGATCGCGATGTGCTGACGACGTTTAGCGCGATCGAGGCAGCGCTGATAGAGCTGGGCCACACCTTTACTCCAGGTGCTGGCGTGACGGCTGCGTCTAAAGTGCTGGCGGGATTGTAAATACTCTCTGTTGCCTGCGGCACATAAAAACCTCCGTTAAGAACGAGAGTCGTAAGCAGGCTCAAGCCTTGATGGGGCAAAGAAATTAGCTGAGTACTCTATCAGGTGATTTGCCAGAGGTAGGTAGCGTTTTCCATTTCAATTAGTAAAAAGGTTTCCAATCGCAGCCAGAGTTTAACGTGGCTGAAATGTTCGCAGTGGTAGAGCCCTGTTATACGATCATTGGCCTCTTTCTAAGAGCCAGCGATTTTTTATTGAAATTAGCAAATCAAGCTTTCATCAAGGAAATTTCAACATGAGTATGCGCTCTCAGGAACGGCATTATTTAAAACGTTGGAGTACCGCTCAAATACGTTAAAGTCCAACTGGATTTAGACGTCAGCCCCAAACTAGCGGCTGAAAGAAGAAGCTCGACCTAATCCGTGTAAATGTTGAGCACACAGAAGTCCTATGTGGTCGTAATCTGACAGTGAAGCCCTTTATTTGCAGGGTTCGACAGCCACACATACTTGCAGCCCGATCCTCTTCCTATTTCGGTTTCATGACATTCAATGCAGCGACTCCTGTCACTCTCGGCGACCTTTGGGCTAAAAATGCCAAGCTCTATCCCAACCAACTGGCGCTGTGGGCCCCTCATTCCAAGCCTGAAGAACAATACACCTATCAACAGTTGAATGACGTGATTCGGCAATTTGCCGCTGGATTGCAGGCCTTGGGGGTAAAACAGGGGGCCCGACTGGCGATAGCTGCCGAGAACTCCCCCCGTTGGCTGATCGCTGACCAAGGCAGCCTATTGGCCGGAGCCGTCAACGTCCCTCGTGGCGCCACTGCCCCCGTCTCCGAACTCAGCTACATCATCGAACACAGCGGTAGCACTGTACTGGTTGCCGAGAACGCTACGGTTATCGAGCGTCTTAAAGACGGCGAAGCGCTGGGCTCCATCCAATGCATCATTCAGCTTTACGGTGACCCCGCCCCCGGATGCGTCGGCTACGACGAATTGCTCGAACGGGGTAAGGGACATACGTTGGACGTCCCATTTTGCGATCGCTCCACCCTGGCCACCATCATCTACACCTCCGGTACCACCGGACGGCCGAAAGGGGTCATGCTCTTGCAACAGAACTTGATGCATCAAGTGGAGGCGATCTCCGAAGCATTACCGGAAGTGAAAGCCGGTCAGAGATTCTTGAGCATCCTACCCACTTGGCATTCCTACGAACGGGCTGGCGAATACTTTTTGCTGTCTCGCGGCTGCGAAATGGTCTACACCTCCCGCCGCTACATCAAAGAGGATTTAAAGCGATATCAACCTCACTACATGGTGGCCGTCCCGCGTATTTGGGAAACCGTCTATGAAGGAGCCCAGCGGCAATTTCGCGAAAAATCATCTACCTTGCAAGCGGTCATCTTCTTCTGCTTTGCCCAGAGCAGTCGCTGGGTGGAATTGGGTCGCAAGCTCACCAACCAATCCTTGTTCTCCAACGCGTTAACCTTGCCTCAATTCATCTGGGTTGGACTGCAACGAGCATTGCTGACCCCCATTCACCTGTTAGGTGAAAAGCTGGTGTATTGCAAAGTGCGTGAAGCTGTCGGTCCAAACTTTACTTATGCCATCAGTGGTGGTGGATCTCTCGCCGGTCACTTGGAAACCTTTTACGAAACCATTGGGGTTCAGATTCTGGTGGGTTACGGCCTTACAGAAACGTCTCCTGTCTTGACCTGTCGCCGCTCCCAACGCAATGTTCGAGGCACGTCAGGACTGCCCCTGCCCGACACAGAAATTCAAATCTGCACCCCCGAAACTCTAGAGCCACTGCCCTACCAAACCACCATGCTGGCGGCCAGAAAAAACCGTGGACTGGTGAGGGCGCGGGGGCCGCAGGTGATGGTGGGCTACTACCAAAATCCCGAAGCGACTCACAAAGTTTTGGATGAAGAGGGCTGGTTCGATACCGGTGACTTAGGATGGCTAACCCCCGATGGGCAATTAGTCCTTACCGGTCGGGCAAAAGACACCATCGTGCTCACCAACGGCGAAAACATCGAACCTCAACCTTTGGAAGATACCTGTGCTCAAAGCCCATGGGTAGATCAGATTGTCATGGTGGGGCAAGATCGAAAGCGGCTGGCGGCATTGGTTTATCCCAACGTTGCTGCGTTGATGCAAGATTTTGGAGACAGCATCGCAACTGGGGAGCAAGCACTTACGGATACCAGCGATCCCAGCCGATGGGCCATCTCCGACGAAGCTTCGCAACTACTCCTATCTCGGTCCACAGTTCAAAAAGCGGTGCTCGATGACTTACAACAACGCCTGAAACAGCGGGTGGGTTATCGTCCCGACGAGCTGATACGTGAGTTTCGTTTTGTGCCCGAGCCCTTCACCATCGAGAACGGTTTGATGACTCAGACCTACAAGGTGCGGCGCAATAGAGTGGCGGAGACTTATGCCCAGACGATCGCCGAGCTATACGACCAGGGGTGAGGTAGTCTTGTAGGGTCATAAACTTACCGTTGGTTTTGTAGCCTTGAGTACATTTACAAAATTCATGGACGATAACTCCTCCGACAATGCTCCCTCTTTGCTGCTCAAGCGCAGTGTCATCGTGAAGGCAATTGTGACCGAGGGGTTTAAGGCCAAAACCCAAGAGCAAGTTCAGCAACAGGTTCAAGGTCTAGACAACCAGATACAACTGCTTGAGTCTCAAGCGAAGCGCGCGATCGCTGAAATTGAGAAACAAACGATTCAGCCTGCAGGTCCCGAGGCTACCCAGCGGATCGAAGCCATTAACGCGCAGGTGAACTCCCAGAAAGCCAAGCTGCTCAATCAAAAAAATGGGTTATTGCAGCAGCTCAATCAAATTTCCAACATGGAGCTGTACAAGGAAATCACCCTACAAACGAATCTGGACAGCTACTGCCGCGTATCTCCTGGTGACAACTTAGGCGAGAAGCTGCGGGTGGAAATTGTGCTTGAAGATGAAATTATCAAAGAGATTCGCGGGAACCTTGGGTAAGTTCGCTCCCGCTGAATGTCTTTGGCCGTGCAGCTCTCTGACTGTCCTTCTCGTACCCTTTCCCACAGAATTAGATCTCTGCAGAGGCTACTTGATACTGAATTGAAGGGGAGGCTGGTTTCTGCCGATTTGTACCTGCGCGTTCGCGCAAATCGCACTGACGATGAGAGGGCTGACACGAGTGAATTGTGTTGGCCCTGATTGTGTTTAGGTGCCGTGTCATCTTACAACTGTAGGTAGCGTGGCGAAGACGTGTTCCCAAATCGTTGGAGGTGATACTTCCGTGTTGAGCCAGACGCCGTTCCCGTCCGATCGCGACGATCCTGAGAGTGACGCTCTAAACATCGATCCCCCATTAATTTTGTCGGCACGACGAAGGGTGAAGGCTAGCTTGGTGCTGCTTTGTGTCTGGATGGTTGTCATTGTTCTGCACATTGTTCCCGTCACCCGCTGGGCCGTTACTGGACTGGCGGCCAGCATGGTGGTCTATGCCGGTCGCTTAACAATCGCCGCCCCCTTTACGTCTCCAGCTACGCTTGAATTCACCACCAGTGCCTCGGCTCCAGACTCTGCCACTCCTTCAGGTGCTGATTTGACAGGTGGTGATTTGGCAGCCAATGTCAATCGAGATCGAGCCCATTTCAGCCAGCAGTCACAACAGCACGAGGTGTTCTCCGCAGAACCTGCCTCAACACAAGCTTCATCGCTTGAGGTACCTCTCGTTTCCCTCATGATTCCGGCGAAAAATGAGTCGTTGGTGATCTCCCATCTTCTTTCTAGCCTGCAAGCGCTCGACTACCCTGCCGATCGCTTGGAGGTGTGGGCGATTGATGATGCCAGCACGGACGATACTGCCGAACAATTGCAGCTTTGGAGTCAGCGATTCCCTCAACTGCACGTCTATCAGCGGAAAGAAGGGGCTGGTGGCGGTAAATCCGGAGCATTAAACGAGGTGCTGCCTCTGACCTCTGGCGAGATTGTCGGTATTCTGGATGCCGATGCAGCGGTTCCTACCGATTTCCTGCGTCGATCGCTGGCGGTGTTTCAAGAGAAGCCGGAGGTCGCAGCCTTACAATTGCGCAAGGCGATCGCCAATAGCGACGAAAATTTCTGGACCCGCAATCAAATGGCGGAAATGGCCCTGGATAGCTATTTTCAGCAGCAGCGGCGGGCGATCGGCGGCTTAGGAGAACTGCGCGGCAACGGTCAGCTAGTGCGTCGCACCGTACTGGAACAAATTGATGGCTGGAACGAAGCAACCATCACTGACGATCTCGATTTAACCTTCCGATTGCACCTCTTTGGTCAGGATGTTGCATTTCTCTCTACTCCTGCCGTGTGGGAAGAAGGTGTAGTGAGCTGGGCAAATTTGTGGCCGCAGCGAACTCGTTGGGCCGAAGGAGGATACCAGCGATATCTGGATTACTGGCCGGGGATTTTGAAAAACCGATTGGGCAGTGCAAAAACCTTTGACTTGGCGATCTTCTTTTTGATTCAGTACCTATTACCGATCGCCGCTATCCCTGATTTCCTTATGGCGGTACTTCATAGCCACACCTTTGTGCTGTGGCCCCTAAGCTTAATCATGGTTAGCTTTAGCAGCATCAGCATGGCGCGTGGCCTGTACCGAACCCACGACATGAAAGGGATCGAGCTATTGCGAACTACAGTGGTGGGCACTGTCTACATGCTCCATTGGATTCCCGTCATGATTCTGACCACGGCCAAAATGTGCGTGCGAGCCAAGCAATTGAAATGGGTCAAAACCCTACATGTGGGAGTACAGGAGAGCGGTGCATAGCACCCTTTCGGGGGCTACCCATTCCGTTCAATCGAGAGTCAATGGAGAGTTTCAGGCAAATTGGCTAAACCGGAAACCGTAGCCAAGAGGATCACTCACTTGTCGCAATTTGAGTTTGCGGGCGTAACATATCTCCAGCCACAATTTCTTCCACAATGGCCCGAACAATCGGTGCAGCTACGGTCGAACCAAAGACGTTGTCCCCCTGCGGATTGTCGACTACCACCAAAATGACGTATTGAGGATTGAGAGCCGGGAAATAGCCCACAAAACTTGTAATTTGGTGGGAAGAGGGAAGGTAGCCTCCACCCTCCGGATCGGCCTTTTGCGCGGTACCGGTTTTGCCTGCAATCTGATACCCCGGAATTGCAGCCGGACTGCCTGCCCCTGCTTCTACGACATCCAACATCATTCCCCGCACAATCTCAGTGGTAATTGGGGAGAGAACCCGTTCTCGGCCGGGTCGCGAGACAGCATCTAGCTCGTTGCTATCTAAATCCACCAGCCCTCTAACTATGTGTGGCGTCACACGATATCCGCCATTGGCAATGATGGAATGTAATTGGGCCAACTGCAGCGGTGTCATGGCAATTCCTTGGCCAAAACTGGTGGTAGCGGCTTCCACCCGAGACAGCAAAAATTGCAAGCGCCGCTTCATATAGCTGTTGGGTTCAAACGGCAGATCGACGCCACTGCGACCGTTTAACCCCAAATCAAGTAACCCGCTGTGAAGGGTTTCCCGTCCTAACAAATCGACAATTCGGATCATGCCGATGTTGCTCGATCGCTGCAGAACTTGGCTAATGGATAGCCATCCCGGTTCGGGCACCGAGGGGGAGTAGTCATAGTTGTGAATGGGCCACCCACCCACCACCAGACTGCCGACATCGTGAACGTAGGTGTCGGGCAAAATAGCCTCGTTTTCCAGGGCTAGGGCTACGGTTAGAGGCTTGAATGTAGAGCCAGGTTCGTAGAGATCGCTGACGGCCCAATTACGAGATAGTCGATAATCCTCTTCACGAATTAAATACTCGTAGAATCGGTTGGGATCGTAGGTGGGTTCGCTGGCCATGGCGAGAATTTCGCCGGTGTGCGGATCGAGGGCGATCGCTGTCCCCCGTTCGGCGTTAAAGGCCGATACTCCCTGACGAAGTGCTTCCCGTGCGGCGCGCTGCAAGCGCATGTCAAGCGTAAGCTGCAGTACCTGCTCGTCAGTTTGCAGGGCATGGGAGGGCATTTCGTTTGCGAGTGGTTGCCCGTGACCGTCAGCCGTCACAGACAGGACGTCTTCGGGGGATAACTCCAGCAAATCCTGCGATGCCAGCTCTACCCCTGCCTGTCCCCTGCGCTCGGAATCCAGTTGGATATATCCCACCACCTCGGCAGCTTCTTCCCCCTGCGGATACAAGCGTTCGCGAGTGGGGGTCAGTTCCCACCCGCTCAAATTCACCCCGCTCTCTCCCATCGCGCGGTAGATTGCCCGCCGAACTCGATTGGCTTCGCTTTCTGACAACCGCTGCCTCAACAGGGTTGACTGTGGCTGTTCCAGCAGTTCTAATACCTCGTCGGACGGTGTATCGAAGATGGGGGCAAGTACATCAGCTAGCAGCTCTTGCGGACGGGGCTGGTTGTCTGCTTGTACGTACAGGCTGGGACGGCTCCACAATTGGAATGTCGGTCGATCGATCGCCAAGATTTCTGAGTCTGGGCTTGACACCGGATGGCGATCGACAATAGTGCGACGAAAATTTGGAATGGTGACCGGGAGGTGATGTTGTATTCCGGCTCGCTCGCGCCAGCGATGTCGCTGTGCAACTTGTAACTGCACGAGTCGAACCGTAGCTGCCGCCAGGGCAATTGCAAAAACAGAACCTGCCAACCGTAAGCGTTGCCTGAGTTGCCGGTTAGAAGGGGCTGGCGTATAGCGACGGCGTGAAGACGTTCGGCGAGAGCGGTTGCGCAGGCGAGGCGGACGAGAACGGCGTGCCACTGGTATTGCAGGAGAGAACTACGGCCAGTGTACTAACAAGATTTAGTGTCTGGTCGGAGCATTTAAAGATGCAGCCCTCTATCGGTAGGCTCGATTGGGCAGATTCGTTGGGAGCGGGATAGTAATGCTCGTTGGGGTAACAGAAGGCTCGGAGACCGTCTTAGCAAAAGCACTACGAACCACCTAGAGCATCACTCAGATATCTCGGGATCAAGATCGATGGGGAAGCCTGCAGGGAATTCGTTCGTTTCTCGTACCTTCTGGAGCAAATCTGGAGGAATGTTAATCCCTAGCCGTTCGCCCAAACTTTTAACCACGTCTCCTTTATCGATAGTCCCCGAGACAGCTCCTGTGGGGGAAAAGACGGGAATCCACTGCACGCGATCCTGCTTCAAAATGTCAATCGCTTTGGGAATTACCGAGTCTTCCGTTACCCCAGTTAGTTGATCCATGGGGGTCACGATAGCGGTTAGACTCTCGCTATCCCAGAGGCTGCGCTCGATTGCCCGCATGCGATCTTGTTCCACCAATCCTTGATAGCGACCATCGCGATCGGCGAAATAGACTTCTCTGTCATCTGCCAATAGTAGATAGCGATCGGCAAATTCTCGCAGCGACATTTCGGCATCCACAACGCGAAACTTGCGGCCCATGACGTCCTTAGCTGTCAGGGAAGACAGCACCTGTACCAGCTGCAGGTACTGAGAGTAGCGGCGGGCACTGTTGAGAATAAATAGGCCAATGAGACCGATCCACATGCCGGTGAAAATTCCGTACAAGAAGGTCAGCCACAATCCCCAGGCGATTGCCCCCCAGCCCAAAAATTGTCCGGAGCGAGCTGCCCACTTTAGGCCGGACTGGCGACTGCCGGTTTTTGCCCAAATCAATGCTTTCAGAATCTGTCCCCCATCTAGGGGGAGACCGGGGATGAGGTTGAAGGATGCAATGATGAGATTTGCCCAGGCCACGCTGGAAAGCCACAAGCCAATACCCGAGTCCTCAGGAAACCAGTGGGCGAGTTGCACTCCACTCAGTACAGCAAACAGACTAAAGCTAAGCAGAGGGCCGGCGATCGCAATCTTAAAGGCCGCCCATGGCCGATCGGCTTCCTTCTCGATGGTGGCCATGCCACCAAAGATGAACAGAGTGATGGATTTGACGGAAATGCCCAACGATTTCGCCACTAAGCTGTGGGCTAATTCGTGAACTAATACCGAGCCGAATAAACCTAGGGACGTGGCTAGGCCAATTTCTGCGGCAGAAAGTGCTGTCCATTCAGCATTCTCTTGGGTGAGATTGGTTGCGTAGGACAGCGTTAGCAGCCCCACAATGAAAAACCACGTGTAGTTGATGTATAAGGGAATCCCAAACAGGCTTCCCAGGCGGAGCCCACCTCTCATGATGTTTCCTTAGAAAACAGCGTTCCTACTGACGAGCGTTCGCAACTGGTGAGTGCAGCTGCTATGCATTAAAAATGCCAAACTCAACACCTGTAACCCTTCAAGCGTCCCCCCGAACAAGTTTGGAAACCGCCTTCATTGTACGTCTAAGCCCACCGGAAGCGGGTGGAGAACGTTGTTGTGCTGAATGCTTTCTTGTGGAGTGTGGTGGCGGAGTGAGATTTCGTTCGAGAGGCAATAGAGAATTGAGACGCCTGCCAAACTCTTTACCAAACGCTATCTGGTCGAGGGATGCTGGGATGCAGTGTTGGCTTCGAAGTTGTTGCAAAAAAAGATTGGAAGGCGATGTCACCTTCCAATCAAAACTCGAATGATTCAGTAGACTACGTGTTACTTAGCACGCGATTTACTCGACGATGAGTTTGCCTGCCATGCCAGCACCACGGTGAGGAACGCAGTAGTAAGTGTAGGTTCCGGGCTCAACACCATCAAACGTTTCTACAAATTCTTGGCCAGGAGCAGCAGCTAACTGCTTGTGAGAGTGCTTTTGTACGGACTCTGGAGCGCTAGCATCAAATACAACGTTGTGAGGGAATGCTTTATTGTTAACCCATTTCACAGTGTCACCAGATTTGATGGTGAGGGTGCTGGGTTCGAATGCCAACATGCCGGTGTCAGTCCCCATCTTTACAGTGAAGGTCTCGGCGGATGCGGGCTGAGCGAAAGAGGCTGCAATCAGTGCAACGGCTGCAACTATAGCGCCCAGGCGACGAATGATGGAAAACATGGACTTCATTACGTTTCTCTTAATGGCTCGAAACTAAATTCGTGCTGAGTCAGTACCGATGAAACCAATTAACTAAAAGTTCTTAGTTAACCCAGTTCATCGATGCGGGCTTGCACAGCAATTATTCTACGACACATTGTAGTGGTTGAATAGAGTTCTTCGGATCTCCTGCAGGGAAAGCCCTTTCTTCCCTTTTTGGGCAATAGGAATCCTCACTTCCGATACTGGTGAGATCCCATTGTCTAGCTGCAGCTTATGCCGTTATTCCTAATCCCCATTTCTTGAGAGCTGGAAAAGTCCTCATACGTGCCAATTCCATCGTTCGATATGGTTACGCTAGTTCTCTACAGTTGACGAATGTCAAGGTCCTAGCACCTAAACAAGCGGGAGTGACTTTGTCGATAACATCCGTGCTCGCTTGACTGGGTTAGGTGTTGAAGTACTTGGCTTTCGGGTGATAAGCCACTAAAGCAGTGGTGGACTGCTCGGGATGTAGTTGTTCGCTCTCATCCATAATCAGACCGATGCGATCGCAGTCCAGCAACTTTAGCAGGTGATGCTGGTCGGCCATATTCGGGCAAGCTGGGTAGCCAAAACTATAGCGAGAACCGCGATAGCTCTGGTGGAGAATGCGACGGATATCGTCACTATCTTCCGCACTAAATCCCAACTCGCGGCGAATGCGAGCATGGGCCCATTCCGCCAAGGCTTCGGCCAAAGCATTGGTTAGACCATAAAAGTAGAGATAGTCGGTGTACTTATCTTCAGAGAACAGCTTCTGGCTGAGGATAGATGCCTCCTCTCCCACAGTCACCGCCTGAATTGGGAATGCATCCACTATTCCTTGCTCTAAAGGGGCATAGAAATCTGCAATGCAGCGGCGGCGATCGGTCTTTTGGCGCGGGAATTCAATCGCAGCAATTTCGATTTCGTCACCCGAGAGATTAGGACGATCGCCCGCAAAGGCAGACTCTCCATCAGAGGTCAATCCCGTGAGACTAGCCGGGTTGTATACCTTAACCGTGTTGCCCTCCGCTTGACAGGGAAAGTACCCGTAAGCCACTTTCGGATGCAACAAATCCTCGTCAACAATGCGCCGCTTCCAATTCTCTAAAATCGGCTCAATTTCCGTTTTCAGGAACTGCTCGAACTCTTCTTTTGATTGGTCGCGAGGCTTGCGTATCTGCCATTGACCGGCGATTAACGCTTGTCGGTCGATATAGCCAAACACTTCTTCCCACGGAATATCAGCACCACTCAGGATTTTTGAGCCCCAGAACGGAGGCAGAGGGCGATCGATGTCCGCCTCGATTTCTTCGGCACGGCGAGTGTCGATAACTTCTGGTTCTGTAGGCTTTTCTGGAACTTCAGTTTCTTCAACCTTAATCGAGTGGCTGTCCCCATTCGCTACCGGCTCTTCATCCAAGAACCCCTGCAGGTCGTTCCAGTTCTTCTCTCCCTTAGCCGCCATCAACTTGTCCATAAAATGCAAGTCGGAGAAAGCGTCGCGACCGTATACCACGCGACCGTTGTAGGCATTCTGGCAGTCCTTCTCCACAAACTTGCGGGTCAATGCGGCTCCCCCCAAGATGACGGGGACGGTAATGCCCTTTTCGTTGAAGGTGGATAAATTCTCTTTCATAAATGCCGTGGACTTAACCAACAAGCCGCTCATGGCAATGCAGTCCACTTGGTGCTCTTCGTAGGCTGCAATAATGTTGTCCACTGGCTGTTTGATGCCCAAGTTGTAAACGGTGTAGCCGTTATTGGTCAGAATAATGTCCACTAGGTTTTTGCCGATGTCATGCACATCCCCTTTCACCGTGGCGATCGCGACTTTTCCTTTCGTAGACCCCTCTACCTTCTCCATGTATGGCTCCAGATAAGCCACTGCCGCCTTCATGGTTTCTGCGGACTGCAACACAAAGGGTAACTGCATTTGACCGGAGCCAAACAGTTCTCCCACCACCTTCATTCCATCCAGCAAATATTCGTTCACGATCGACAGCGGGGGGTATTTGTCCAGCGCCTCTGCTAGGACATCGTCCAGGCCAATCCGCTCACCATCAATGATGTGCTGCTTGAGCTTCTCTTCCAGAGATAGGTTGGCATCGACTGTACGATCGCGCTTGGCCGACACCCCCTCAAACATCGTCGTCAGTTCTGTGAGGGGGTCATAGGTACAGACATCCCCATCAAACTTGCGCTGGTCGTAAATTAGCTCGCGACAAACGTTCTGGTGTTCTTCCTTGATGCGAGACAAGGGGAGAATCTTGCTGGCACTAACAATGGCAGCATCGAGGCCCACTTCTCGGGTCTCATGCAAAAACATCGAGTTGAGGGCAATCCGGGCAGCTGGGTTGAGGCCAAATGATACGTTCGAAATCCCCAACAGGATGTGACAGCCGGGGAGTTCGTTGCGAATTTGGCGAATGGCATCCACAGTCGCCTTACCGTTGAGGCGATCCTCTTCAATACCGGTGGAAATGGGTAGCGCTAGTGGATCGAAGAACACTTCGTAGGGGGGGAGGCCGTAGGCGATCGCCGCATCGTAAGCTCGCTTGGCAATTTCGAACTTCTTCTCAGCCGTCCGCGCCATACCTTCTTCGTCAATCGTGCCAACTACAACGCCTGCACCGTAAATCTTGGCCAGTTCCAGTACTTTGTAGAAACGCTCTTCCCCATCCTCATAGTTAGTGGAGTTAAGCAGACACTTACCCCCCGCTACCTTGAGGCCAGCCTCCATCTTTTCCCACTCGGTTGAATCCAGCATCAGGGGCAAGGTCACACTGGTGACCAAACGCGAGGCCAGTTCGTGCATGTCTTTGACGCCATCACGACCCACGTAGTCCACGTTTACATCCAGAACGTGCGCCCCTTCCTTTACCTGATTCTTGGCCAGAGAAATCAGACCGTTCCAGTCCTCATCGTTTAGCAGCGTGCGGCATTTTTTCGAGCCGCTGGCATTGAGACGCTCCCCAATAATCAGGAAGGAATTGTCTTGGTCGTAAGGCTGAGGGCTGTAGATGGAGGCTGAAGCCGGAATGCGTTCGGGGGTACGAGCAGCTGGCTTGAGATTCTTAACTGTGTCTACCAGTGATTTGATGTGATCGGGGCGGGTGCCGCAGCATCCGCCAATTACGCTAACGCCAAACTCTTCCACAAACCGGTGCAGGTACTTCTGCAAATCGTCCGGGGTCAATTTATAAAATGCCTCGCCGCCGACGTTTTCGGGCAACCCGGCATTTGGAATGCAGGAGATGTGGAACGGAGAATGTTGGGACAGATAGCGAATGTGTTCCACCATCAAATCCGGGCCGGTGGCGCAGTTAAGGCCCAGCACATCAATCGGGAACGGTTCCAAAATTGTCAGAGCTGCCCCAATCTCGGAGCCTACCAACATCGTCCCCTGCTGTTCCATCGTGATGGAAACCATCAGCGGCAACCGCTGCCCCTTCTTGGCAAACACCTGCTCGATGCCGTTCAGTGCGGCCTTGATTTGCAGTACGTCCTGGCAGGTCTCGACGATAAACAGGTCTACACCGCCGTCGTACAATCCTTCCGCTTGCTCGACGTAAGCGCTCACCATTGTGTCGTAGTCGATATGCCCCAACGTCGGTAGCTTGGTTCCCGGCCCCATCGACCCTGCGACATATCTCGGCTTATCGGGAGTGGAATATTGAGCAGCCGTCCGTTTTGCAATTTCAGCCGCCGTTTTGTTGAGTGCGTAGGCGCGATCGGCAATATCGTACTCCGCCAGCACAATCGAAGTCCCGCCGAATGTATCCGTCTCGATTACATCGGCTCCTGCTTCCAAAAATCCCACGTGGACTTTCTCAACCGCTTCAGGCTTTGAGAACACCAGATACTCGTTGCACCCTTCCAACTCTGGCCCGCCAAAGTCTTCAGCCGTGAGATTCTGCGCTTGAAGAGACGTACCGGTAGCCCCATCGAATACCAGTACGCGTTCCTGCAGCCGTTCTAGAAAAGATTGAGTCATGGGGAAGGATGCAAAAAATAAAATCTTTTAGTACATCACATTCTATCTAGATGTTGGAGTGACTCTCTACTCAATCTCCTCATGCTTCGGATGAAGCGAGCTCATTCCCGCCATCGAGCCACATGCTCATTAAGAGACCGAGCGAGATGGCCATCGAGATGGCTGAAGAAGCGATCGCGCGCCCCCTTCTCTTGAAACCGATTGAACGGTGCCATATGCAACCGACGGCGATCTCGATATTAAAGTGACGCCAGAAACAATCCTTGATTCTGTGGATATGTCCGTACTTATTGGTAAGTTTTTCAAAGACAATTCAACTAACACTTAGAAAATCTACAGACCTAACGATAGGATTGTGTGCGACTGCTAAGGCTTGACAGACATGTGTCTTTGCTGACGATTCAAGCTCGTGCAGCTGCTTTGATTTTTGCAGTCCGCTTCAAGCACCATTGACCAAGGTCGCTTCAGCCTTGGCCTGTTTTGGGGCACCTTAAGGAATCCTCAGCGCTTTTGCTCTTCCCCTCTCTCCAGAACTAACAATGGCTAAGAAATCAACTATTTTTAAGCGACTATTCCAGGTGCTTGTGCTTGCTCTGGTAGCAGTTGTACTGTTCGTTGTTACACAGTATTACGACATCCTTACGCACCAGATTGATGTTGTGAAAAGTGGTCCGATCCTAGTCGAGGAAGATTTTGAATCGGGAAGCTTATCCAAGTGGTCACAAGAGGACTTGTGTTGCGATCACTCATTGCAGTTTGTGTCTTCCCCCACCCGAAATGGGTCTCAGGCGGCTGCGTTCGAGTGGACTTATGACGATTTACCCCTTACGAAGCAAAGAGCTCGTTCTGAAATTAAGCGATATGGCTTGTTTGGGTTAGGGACTGAGCGATGGTATAGCGTCAGCACTTACCTTCCAGAAGACTACGAAACGGCTGATGCATCTAATCTTGTAGTTCAGTGGCATGATTTTCCCGATTTCTTTTTGGGCGAAAAATTTCGTCAGCCTCCATTGGCACTGACAACCCGCGGAGACGAATGGTCGCTTCTAAGGCGTTGGGATCCTGATTGGATAAATGCCAAAGTTGGACCGAGAGGGGGTAGCGAGCGGCTTTCCCTTGGCAAATACGAGCGCGGCAAGTGGACTGATTGGGTCTTTCACGTCAAATGGTCGGCAGGAGACTCCGGGATCTTTGAGCTTTGGCAGGATGACGAGCTTGTTGTTGAGCGTGAAGGCCCTAACACCTACAGAGATCTGATTGCTCCTTACTTTAAAACTGGGGTCTATCAGCAGAAGGAAGCTGGTGCAACCGATTTTTCTGTAGATAGGCGCAAGCTATTTCTCGATGAAATCCGAATTGGGAATGAACGGGCTACCTACGAGGACATAGCTCCCAGCGCTTATGCGGATCGATAAGCCAGCCTTCTTAAGTGCTTCAAGTCTTCTGCCCGGTCGGCGCTACCATACTTCAGCTCCCAGCCAATTTGCGAGCATCTAGCTTTTTATAAATACGGGGCAAAACGCTGCTCGATAAAACGATTCAAACTTCGTTCGCAGATCTTGATCTTGATGGATATATGCTGTGCTTTGGTCTCGACCGTGAGACACCCTGCTAACGCTGTCAGAATTGATCTCTGTGGCTAATGGGCTATTGACGACAACCCATCGCAGCACGAATGGCTGTAATAACAGTTGCTTGAGAGCAACCTCATGGCTGTTGTAAACAGACGAGAAGTAACGTTTCCCAGTAAATGGTGATGCGCTAGCTTTCATCTATGCGTCAGTAATGATACTTGTCGCGAATAAAAACATTCCGTCTCTATCACTGCTTTGCCCGGTTGGGAACAGTGGAGTCTTGCCGCTCGTGCAATTCCCCTCTAGTTTGTTTGTAGAAAAGTTAAAGGGGGTTAACATGCGTGTCTGACCCCTAACGAAAATACGCTGTAACATCAGTAACTAGTTCAGAAGCTTTGGTCATGGCTATCCAATCAAACCCCTTCAATCTACTTCGTTCGGCAACAGCCTTGGCCTGCCTCATGACGGCAGCCTCCTTCGCACAGCCGTTATCTGCGGGTGCTCAGGAGTCATTACCTCCCGTTCCGGAACCCACGACAACGGAGACACCTTCGCTTCCGACGACGACACCATCCCTGCCAAGCGCGCCGCCAGCATCTGCATCGGATGAAGACTCACCCTTGCTGCCTGGTACGGCGTCCCCCACTTTACCGTCTCCTGCCACACCGAGAGATCCGTCGATTCCCCGCTTGGACGTGCAAACAACGGCCAGTGAAGGGCAGTATCGATTGGGGCCTGGCGACAGAGTCGCAGTTGATATCTTCAACGTGCCCGAGTTCAGCGGCGAACAGCAAGTTTTGACGGATGGAACTGTTTCCCTTTCCTTGCTTGGTAGTGTGTCTCTACAAGGGCTGACGTTGCGTGAAGCGTCCGACTTACTGACCACTCAGTACTCTGAGTTTCTCAACAACCCTATCGTTAACGTCATTTTGGTCACGGCACGTCCTCCGCGTGTTGCTGTGCTTGGCGAAGTGTCTACTCCTGGTCCTCATATTTTTGCTCCCCTAGATGATGACCCGGCCCTTAGCGCTCCCACTGTGATCTCAATGATCCAGAGGGCGGGGGGGATTACGACGATGGCCGATGTTCGTAATGTCCAATTGCGTCGCCCGAGTACCGATGGACCAGACGAGCTGATTGATGTTGACCTCTGGTCTTTGATGCAAGGAGATGGGGTGTCCGCCGATCCGGTTGTGTTTGACGGCGATACAGTCTTCATTCCGACCGCTTCTGAAGACATTCCAGACGATGAGGTCTTTTTGCTCAGTTCTTCAAATCTGTCTCCCGGAACGATTGACATCATTATTGTTGGTGAAGTTAACACCCCAGGTCCGGTTCAAGTACCTGCTAATACTCCTCTGAACCAGGCGATTTTTGTAGCGGGGGATTTCCTGCGGCCCCGTGCTAACACCAATCAGGTTGGGCTAATTCGCCTCAATCCCAATGGCACGGTTTTACGCCAAGAGGTCCCTGTCGATCTGTCGGCGGACGTCAATAATGAGTCCAACCCCACCCTACAAGACAACGATATTTTGATTGTTGGCAAGTCTGGTCTGGCCACATTCAATGATGGCTTAACAGCGATTGTTTCACCCATTGAGCCTGTTGTTCCTGTATTCGGGATTATCAACACAATCGATCGCGTTTTTGGGGATTGATAACTAGAGCGGTATGAAGCACATGAAGCTCGTTGGAGGGTGACTCTAGCGAGCTGTTTTTAGGTGTATATTTTTTCTTGGCCTGAGTTCGATAGCCCTCATCCCCAGTCCCTTTCTCCCATATTGGGTGAAGGCAGCAAGAGACTCCAACCCTCGCGCTGCGAGGAACATATCCTACACAAGTGGCACCGTCGAACTGACGTTGTCTTGGTATTCCGAACAGTTTTGATGGTCCGGACAGTGGTTATGCTTGCAGACGGGATTCAGTGTGATGAGCGATTAGGATTGTTTCGCTTGCTGTAATGCAGACTCTAGGGCCTCAAGTGGGACAGCTCCGGGGATAGGAATGCCATTCAGAGTAAAGAATGGAGTGCCGTTTAATCCGATCGCCTCTCCCAGTTCGATGTCGCTGCGAATGGACTCTGCTGCTGCTTGCCGATCTCGCTCGAATCTCGACATATTCAAATTGAGTTCGGTTGCAAGTTGTCTGTAATAGCGATCTCCCAGACGGTCTTGATTGGCAAATAGAGCGTCGTGATAGTCCCAGAACTTGTCTTGCTGTTGCGCGGCCCACGAAGCTTCGGCTGCAGGCATGGCTTGAGGATGGATTTGAACCAGTGGAAAGTGTTTGAACACCAACGTGACGTCTGGATGCTTGTCTAAAAATTCCGAGATTACCGGTTGCGATCGCCCGCAAAACGGACATTCAAAATCCGAGAACTCGTACAGGACGTATTGTAAATCCTCCGAACCTGCGATCGGAGACTGGCCAATTTCGGAAGTTGGATCGGCGGCAATTCCTTCCAGCGCCACCTCGTACTGAGCCAGGATTTGCGACTGGGCCTCAGCCTGTTGCTCTGCTTGATAGGCTTGTATGGCTTCGATTACTACATCGGGGTTGCTCCGAATGATGTCCAAGACCTGTCCTTCCAGCTGACTGCTGGAGGGGGAAGTACTGCAGCTTGCCAAAACAGTCATGCTCAGGATGAGGAGCAGCCATCTGCACAGTCGAATCACCATAATGCTGTCTAATCGCTGGGGCACACGAACTGCTGTTACCGTACCCCATCCCTGAACTCAGGGTGCTGAGCCGCCCAGCGTCGGGCCGCGCGACAAAGATTTCCCTGCTTGGGATTGCTCTTCAGGAATTGCCCTGTCAGGGTGAGGTCAGAGGTTCGACCGAACATAAGCAGCGCGAGCTCCAGATTTGTTTACTTTGCCTCCATCCAGTTGGCACCAGCATTGATATCCACTTTTAGCGGCACATCCAGAGCTAGAACCCCTTCCATCGTGTCGCGAATGACCTCCTGCAGCTCCTCCCATTCTTCGCTCGGCAGCTCGAAGACTAACTCGTCATGCACTTGCAGTAGCAATCGCGCCCGGTACCCTTGCAAAATGTCGTGCAGTTTCACCATTGCCAGTTTGATAATGTCGGCACTCGATCCTTGAATGGGGGCGTTGGCGGCGGCACGTAAGGAACCGGCATCGAAGCGAGTGAGCTTGAGTTTGTCAAGATCGATACTGTCGGGGTCTGTGCCTTGCAGGCGACGTAAGACCTCCGAATTAAAGGTGAAATGGCGGCGACGTCCCAAAATGGTCTCCACGTATCCGAGGGCGATCGCTTCTTTTTCCATGCGTCTGAGGTAGTCAAAAACTTTGGGATAGCGTTGGTTGAAGCGATCGATAAATCCTTTGGCCTCACGGCTTGATACGCCTGTTTCGCGGGCAAATCGCTGGGCTCCCATGCCGTAAATTACTCCAAAATTGATGATTTTCCCCAGTCGCCGTTCTTCGGACGTAATGGTGTCTTTATCCAGTAGCAGACGAGCTGTCAGGCTGTGGACATCGTCATTATTGCGATACGCCTCTAGTAAGACAGGTTCTTGGCTGAGATGGGTGAGAATGCGCAGCTCGATTTGCGAGTAGTCGGCGGCAACCAACCTCCAGCCGGGTTCGGGGATAAAGGCTTTGCGGATTTGGCGGCTGAAGGCCGTGCGGATAGGAATATTTTGCAGGTTGGGATTGGAAGAGGACAACCGCCCGGTGGAAGTAACCGCTTGATTGAAGTCGGTATGGACGCGCTGAGTGTCCGAGCGCACCAGAGCGGGCAAGGCGTCTACATACGTGGATTTGAGTTTGGCGAGGGTGCGGTACTCTACGATGTCATCGATGACGGGATGAGCCCCCTGCAGCTTCGCGAGGGTGGCAGCGTCGGTAGAATAGCCCAGCTTGGTTTTACGGGATTTTTTCGTGTCCAGACCCAGCTTGTCGAACAACAATTCGCTCAATTGCTTGGGAGATCCCAGATTAAAGGTTTCACCAGCGTGCTTGTAAGCCCGATTCACGATTGCGTCTAAATCGGTTCCCAACTGAACGGAAAACTCCTGCAGGTAATCCACATCAATCCGGACACCACGATCTTCCATTGCTGCCAGCACGGGTTCTAACGGTTGTTCGACGCCCTCCAACAACTCTTTCAGCTTGCCATGGGCGGCCAATTCCTCGCTCAGTTTGGAGACTAGCAAGTAAGTGGAGTAGACATCCATGCCGCAATAATCAGCAGCGTTATTGATATCGATATCGGCAATGGTTTTCCCCTTCGGTACCAAATCTCCATAATCTTGAGCCACAATTCCCAGGTAGCGCTGCGATAGTTCGCTCAGCTTGTGGCTCTCTTCTGGATTCAATACGTAGCTAGCCAGCATGGTGTCGATCGCCACTCCTCGCACTTCAATGCCGTGGTGCAGGAACACCAGGCGATCGTATTTCGCATTCTGAAACGCTTTCGGATAGGCATCGCTTTCCAAAATCTCTCGCACTGTCTCCAATACCATCTGGCAATCGAGATTCCGATCGCTGCTACCGTCCGCAATTGCATGACCCACTGGAATGTAAGCCATTTCGTCCAAACCGCTGCCCCAACAGCAGCCAATCCCTACTAGTTGGGCATCGCGCGGTTCTAACGATGTCGTTTCCGTGTCCCAAGCTACGGGAGTGGCAGGATTGGTGTGGGTTTTGAGGCGATCTCGCAGCGCTTGCAATGCCTCGGAAGTATCGACAATCTGCGGCTGGATGGGATCGGGCTTGAGCGCTTCTTGCTGGGCCGTGTCTTCTGCGGAGAAAAACCAAGTATCGCCGCCGCTATCACCAGCATTACTATTGGTCGGACTGGACTTGGCCGGAGCCTCGGATGTGCTTGCAACGTTGTTGGAGAGTATCCGCCCCCCCAAACGCTCCTGCATCGCATTAATCCGCTTCAAAAATGACTGGAACTCCAGTTTCTCCAGCATCGGCACGATGTCATCATCGTCAAACCCCATCAGCATGAGGTCGGAAAACTGCACACCTAGAGGAACATCAACTTTGATGCGAGCCATGAACTGCGAATGATCGGCTGCATCTTTACCGCTTTCCAGCTTGGCCTTCACAGCCCCTTTCATGTCCTCTAAGGAGGCATACACTGTTGCCAAAGTGTCGTAGGTGCCTAGCAATTTCACCGCCGTTTTGGCTCCAATTCCCTTTACTCCTGGAATGTTGTCGGAACTATCGCCACAGAGTGCTTTGTAGTCCACCACTTGATCGGGCCGTACCCCCAGCTTTTCAATTACAGCTGCTTCGTCCATCTCTCGCACTGCCGATCCATTCGATCGCTTGGCATACGAGCCCCCCATGTACATCACCTTGACGTCCCGCTCGTCATCTACTAGCTGGAATAGATCGCGATCGCCGCTCAGAACCCGCACCGCCATTCCTGCAGGGGCGGTGGTGGCCAATGTACCGATAATGTCGTCCGCCTCGAACCCCGGTGCTTTCAAAACGGGAAGTCGGAGAATATGCAGTAACGCTTCTAAATTTTGGATGTCTTCAAAAAACTCATCTGGGGTTTCCGCTCGCCCCGCTTTATAGGAATCATCCGCTTCATGACGAAAGGTGGGCTGGCGGGTATCGAAGGCAATGGCAACATGAGTGGGATTTTCTTGGGCTAGCGTATCCAGCAACGACTTGGTAAAGCCGTATGACACGCTGGTGGGAATGCCGGTAGACGTGCGCAATCCTCCATCGCGGCTGAGGGCAAAGGCATAAAACGAGCGATAGGCCAGCGAGTGACCGTCAATTAATAGAAGTTTGGATTGGCTGACACCATTGGATTTAGTAGCAGGTATCCGTTCGGTCGTTGACTGTGCGGGGGCGGCTGAGTTTGAGGGGGTAGCTGGCATGGCGATCGCGCGACTGTTCCGGTCTGTATGCTATTCGTCAGTTCTACTCGGACATGTTTGAGAGACAGGTTCTCAAACATGTCCGAGTAGAAACATCGATGATTCTAGCTCCAGACGATTTTCACTCTGTGGAAGCAAACGTAGAGTTCGGGGCATTCTAAGCAATCGGTTGAAATCTTGACTGAAATCTTCGGTCTGAGCGCGATCGGGACTAGCGATTTGTCAGGCTTGCTGTGGGGGGATGCCATCAAACAGGTGCTTTGTAGTAAGCCAGGTGGCGAACGATTCGCCCATCAGGTTTCATCGTACTAGGTTCAATTGGATGGAGTGGATTCTGTGAAATTCAGGCTGGTGACATTGAAGTTCGTTCGAATGCAAGTCAGTCAATCTCAACCGTAATCTACGCGCAGTCTAGTACTGTGAGGTACGGGACGAGCGAGCCCTCTGGCACTACTGTAGTGGTCTTTTCAGACGATGTTCGTTTTGTCTGGCTGTCCCATTGAAGCGCTGCTCCCCAAGCAGCACAGCAAACTGATGTAACGCTTTGCCATCTCTCGAAGAACAAAGAGTAAACTGTTTGCTACGTACATTCTGAAGCGAAGTTTAGGCGTATCGTCAGCAGAATCTACTTTGCGGTTCTCAATCGATATTTCGCAGTTGCGATTCCAGAACGCGCTTTATAGTGAGAATTAGTCAAACCTGCCAGTTTCCTTATGCATCTGAGCGATATCTCTCATCCCAATCAACTCAACGATTTGAGTGTTGACGAGTTGAAAGAGCTGGCGCGGCAAATGCGCGAGAAGCACTTGCAGACTGTCGCAGCTACTGGTGGCCACCTTGGGCCGGGGCTGGGGGTCGTGGAGTTAACATTAGGACTCTACAAGACCCTTAACTTTGACAAAGATAAGGTGGTTTGGGATGTGGGACACCAGGCATATCCCCACAAAATGCTGACGGGTCGTTATAACGATTTTCATACGCTGCGCCAAAAGGGCGGTATTGCTGGTTACCTTAAGTTGACTGAGAACCAGTTCGACCACTTTGGGGCTGGTCACGCCTCTACCAGTATTTCTGCAGCACTGGGCATGGCGATGGCCCGCGATGCTCGCGGTGACGATTACAACGTTGTCGCCATCATTGGCGATGGGGCGCTGACGGGAGGTATGGCCTACGAAGCCATTAACCATGCCGGTCATATGCCCGATACCAACTTGATTGTGGTGCTGAATGACAACGGCATGTCTATTTCCCCCAACGTTGGGGCGATGACCCGCTACCTCAGCCAGTTACGTATCAGCCCTCCGCTTCAGTCGATTACCGACAACCTGGAAGCTCAGCTCAAAAGCCTGCCACTGGTTGGATCCAGCCTTTCTCCTGAAATCGATCGCATGAAGGAGAATATGAAGCTGATGACCACCGTGCGCAACAACAAGGTGGGCATCATTTTCGAGGAGTTAGGCTTTACGTACGTTGGCCCCGTTGATGGCCATAACCTTCAGGAGTTGGTGGACGTATTCAAGCTGGTTCAAAATGTTGGCGGCCCCATTTTGGTGCACGTCGCAACTACCAAAGGCAAAGGTTACGCTCTGGCAGAGAAAGAGCAAGTGGGCTACCACGCTCAATCCAGCTTTAATATTGCCACTGGTAAACCCAAGCCTTCCACTAAGCCCAAGCCTCCTAGCTACTCCAAAGTCTTTGCCAACACTCTGACCCGCCTCGCCCAAGACGATTCCCGCATTATGGCGATTACCGCGGCGATGGCCACCGGTACAGGGTTAGTTGCTTTCCAAGAAAAACTGCCCGATCAGTTCGTGGATGTGGGGATTGCCGAGCAGCACGCCGTTACGCTGGCGGCTGGGATGGCTTATAACGGCATGAGACCTGTAGCGACCATTTACTCCACGTTCTTGCAGCGGGCTTACGACCAAATTGTCCACGACGTTTGCATTCAAAAACTGCCGGTATTTTTCTGTATGGATAGAGCCGGTGTCGTTGGAGCTGATGGCCCTACGCACCAGGGGCTCTACGATATTTCCTACCTCCGCAGCATCCCCAATATTGTTGTTATGGCTCCTAAAGATGAAGCGGAGCTGCAACGCATGTTGGTTACGGGCATTAACTATACTGATGGCCCGATTGCTGTCCGCTACCCCCGTGGCAGCGGCGTTGGTGTGCCTCTGGCAGATGAGGGATGGCAGCCCCTGGAAATTGGTAAGAGCGAACTATTGCGTAGTGGCGATGATGTGTTGATTGTGGCGTACGGCACGATGGTTCACACCTCCATGCAAGCCGCTGAAATTTTGACCGAGCACGGTATTCAAGCAACAGTTGTTAATGCTCGGTTTGTGAAACCGCTGGATACGGACACGATCTTGCCGCTGGCGGAACGGATTGGCAAAGTGGTTACCGTTGAAGAAGGCTGTCTGATGGGTGGCTTTGGTTCCGCAGTTGCTGAGGCCATTTTGGATGCCGAGGTCTCTGCAACTGTGACGCGCATTGGTGTCCCGGATAAGTTGGTTGACCATGCCAAGGCAGAAGAGTCGTTGGCAGATTTGGGCTTAACAGGTTCTGCGATCGCCGAGCGCATTCGCTTGAAGTTGCAGCCAGGGACCCAACCTCAGCAGCCTGCAGAAATTAATGGCTAGTGCTACTAAACTGACTGGGTTCTTTCAGACTGATTGGCAAAAAGGACGACGCCTGTAGGGTGAGGACAATGCCCCGACTTTAAGTCTCTAGCCCACGATTAGCAATATTGACCCTGGGTTGAGGTGGTGTTTACTTGAGTCGACATCACCTTTTTGTTGAATGTTGTGTTGGGTACGCAGCTATGACCAGTGGCAGTGGCAATCGTGATTCGTCTCGACAAGCGCTCGATTCTCTTCGATCGCAAGGGATCGCCATACTTGCGTTGGTGATGCTGTTGACGGGAGGGTGGGGAGTTCGAGCTGAGCCAGATGACTCCAGCCATGAATTGGCCGAGACTGTAGAACTTCCGGTGGAGTCTATTCGATTGGCAAGCGATCGCCTGACTTTACAAGACTCGCTGGAAATATCTGCATCGGTAGTTCTTCCCGATAGCTGCCATTATTTTGAACGATTGGAAGGGGCTGTTGATGAGGAGAGCCACAGGGTCACATTAGTGGCCGTCGGTGGCCGCCAAGGGGAAGTCTGTTCTCAGGCGATTTCGGTGGAGGAGACGGCTCTTTTGATGTACCCGCTTCCCAGTGAAGGGACCTGGATGGTCGAAGCACGCTATTTTGATGAGGCCATTCAGGCTGAGCTGACAGTGTTGCCCTAAGTCCTCTGTCAAATCGACCAAGCAGAATGGAGACTCTCATCCCCAGGCTTGTCGCATGGTCTTTGCCGATCGATGACATCTTCGAGTGAGTGCTGCTCGGAATAGGTGGGATGCTTGACCACAATGTTCGCTAGCTTCTGACTGTGACTTCGCGATCGGGAACGTACTAAAGATACGGACAATCCACGGATTGTTCGATCAGAATAGAAGTAGAGTTACTTAGAGCAGAGGATTATGTTCCCGTTTTTTGCAATGTGTGGGGAAAAGGTCGATCGCCGTCAGTATCAGGAGCGCAAGCTGAAGTTTTTGAAGTGGATGCGTGACGATATGGAAACCCGACTGGCGGGGTTAAACTCAACAATCTCGTCCATCGAATCTCAGTTGGAGCGAGATAGTAGCGAGGCATAGTCTGCTATGCGTTGCCCGTTCGGAGGATGAGGCGACAGCAATCGGGACATTCGAATCGATCAACCCCAAGCCACAGTTGCTTGGGGGATTTTTTCAAACACCTGGATGCAGACTCCACGGCTGTGCAACGCTATGCAACAGGGCCATGCTGGGCATGTCCAATTCTCTCACTATGGACATTTGCATTGCAGTATTCCGCTGACTAAATTTTGCGGCTGATTGAGCCAAACTGAATCGACTTCGACTGGCTGTAAAAGGGACTCTGATTAGCCTTCTGACGAGTGCAACTGACCATCCGGCATGATGGTATCTGCGAATGTGACGTTTTCCATATCCACGTCGTCCATTTTGGCGCGATGCAGGTTGGCTTGGCTGAAGTTGGCACCAATGATTACGGCTCCACTCAGATCTGCCCCTTGTAAATCTGCCCCTGAAAAATCAGCATTAATGAGGTCGGCTCCGGTTAAATCGACCTCGACTAAATTGGCTTTCCGGAAGTCGGTGCCGCTCAGATCGGCTTCGTTCAAGTTGGTATGTTGCAGGATTGAATGGGCTGCCAGGGCACCGCTTAAGTTAACCCGCCTAAAATTTGTACGGTGAATGACTGCATTCGATAGATTGGCGTCTGAAAGATTACTTTTGTAAAAGTCACATTCGACGATGTTGACACGTTGCAGATCTGCGCGAGTGAGACTGGCTTGTGGGAGGTCGAGTTGATGGAAATCTCGTTGGCCACTGGCATAAGCGGCTAATAGTTCTTCAGCATTCACAAGCAAGTACCAAGCTGTATGCCTTAGCGTTCCACTAATGGCGGCAAAAATTGCATCGGTCCGTGCCTGAAAACGCTCCTAAGCATTTGGATTGGCGAGCTATCAATGGCTTTCTGTGCTTGATGCCCCGAAGGGATGACACCTCTAAACGTTTGCTCCCAATTGAGGGCTACTGAATTACTGAGGTGCTTCCCAGTAGCCGTTGACTTCGTAGGCTTCAGTGTCGCCGGGCCACGGGGGCATGGTGATGGCAACTGCGGTTAGGGGGGTATTGCTGGTGGTACGAAACTGAAATGCTGTGCCCAACGGCACCGTCAAGCAGGTTCCGGGGGCGAGGGGCACGACTTCTTCGCGATCGCCCTGTTTGCGCCACATTTCTCCCTCTCCTTCCAAGATGTACCAAATCTCTTCAACAGTACGGTGGGCCACTGCCGTCGAAACTTTCCCTGGCAACAGCTCAAAATGAGCCATGCTGCCCCCACTCAATGCCAGCAGAATTCTGACATTAGAACCATCGGGGGCAACTGTGTCGGGTTGTGTTGGAATCGCTCGGGTATTGAACGGATAGGACCTGTTATTGGAAGAACTGTTTTGGGCCATCACTGTTTCCACGTCGGGGTGTGGAGCAAAATTGTACAAGTTAACTCCATCTCTGTCCGAACGTCGCGATTATTGCAAGGAAAGCCTTTCTAGGTAAGGGGATGGCTGTTCTGGTTCTTTTCGACCTTGAGGAGGGGAATCTAATCTATTGCCAGAGAACAGGCAGTTAGGACATATTAGTTGGATTGAAGAGTGTCATCTCGCTGATGCCAGCCGCCTACAGCATGGACCTACGCCTGAAAGTCCTCAAAGCAATCGAGCGAGGAGAAAAGAAAAGCCACATCAGTCGAACGTTCGGCATCAGTCGCAACACCATCGACCTCTGGCTCAAGCAACGAGA